>CAZPGB010000018.1:9247-104654 GCA_964585945.1 uncultured bacterium
TGCGCCACAGGCTCGGCTTCCTCCGCCGCGGGTTCGGGCTCCGGCTCGGGCTCCTGCGCCACAGGCTCGGCTTCCTCCGCCGCGGGTTCGGGCTCCGGCTCGGGCTCCTCTGCGGCAGGCTCAGGCTCCGGCGCCTCTGCAGCACCGACCTTCGCGACAGGATCCTGGGCATCGTCTTCGGTCACCGAATCGGATTGGCTCACTTCGTCCACTTCGGTCATCGGGTCCTGGGCCGCCTCGGGATCGCCGGCCGACAGAGTCACATCCTCCACTTGCTCTTCGGTGGGCGAAGGCTCGAGATCCTCCTCGACGGGCGCAGGCTCCGCCGAGTCGCTCATCGGGGTCTCTGGCTTCGCTCCGGGTAGGGATGCCCCCTCTGCCGGGTCTTCGGCCGGCGACACCGGGGCTTCGCGACCGGCATCCTCGCCTTCGTTCTTGAGGTTGTCTGGTTTGGCTTTGTCTTCCGGCATGTGATCCCTGCTGGCAACGGTCCTGGCCAAGCGCCCGAGGGCTGCATCTCCGGATGTAGGTATCGGCCGCTGGGGCGAGCATCTTCGCCACTGGGGGCCTGCACGAAGGCTGTCCCCCGGTATGAGATGTGGATGCCGGTGTCCAACCGCCCAGCAGGCCGTTCTGATCCAACGCGTCATGTGGTACGTTGAGCGGGTTGTGGTCGGGACGCGGACCGTTTGGCGCCGGAAGCGTTCCGACACCGCGACACGTCCAGCCTTCTGGACGTAATGTGTTGTTCCAGAGTGAATTGCGGTGGAGCAGCCCTGGGGGGCGGAGTCCCGTGCTGTAGAGGCATGCTTGCGACCGAGATGGGGCGCGGGGCGAAGGACGAAGGAGCTCGCCGACACGAATCGTGTGACATGGGCGGTCAACCATGACGAGCGCTTCTGGACATTCCCCACCCGAAGACGGACGACCCGCGCCAGGCCGGGAAATCCAGAGGCGCCCATCTGCCCGGTGGCCGATCTCCCCGACGGCGCTGATCGATGAGGCAATCACCTCCCTGCAACGCGAGGGCGTGCAAATCGAGCTCGAGGAAGCGCGTCTTCTCTTGGATTCGAACGGTGTTGTTCGCCAGAAGCAGGGCAACCGTCTTCACCTGCGGGTGGCGAGCATTCGGAGGGTCCTGCGTGGCCTGCCGTCGGGATTCACGCTCTTCGATCGCGACGGCCGCAAGAGCCATGCGGTTGTAGGCGGGCTGGCCCGATCGCAGGCGCCCGCCCTGCATGCCACGATCACCAGCGCCGAAGCATTCGTCGATCACGCCAGCGGGCGCACAGGCCCGGTACCCGCCAGGGAACGCTCGACCTACGAGGGTCCGATCGTCGCCCGCGAGTTCGACCTTCTGGGGGCGGCCCCGCCGCTGCCCGATGTACCGGTGGTCTACGGCGAGCTGCATCGCCTGTTCACCAACATGGTCGCCTCTTCACGCCCTCAGATCCTCCGGCCGAAAGCCGCCGATACGCTCGACGGTCTCCGGGCGCTGCTATGCGTGTTGCGAGGTACCGCGAGCGAGGTGGAGAAGAAGCCCTATCTGATCCTCGAGGCCGTCGCCGAAGGAGCCCGCGGCTGGGGCGCACAGGCATGCCGGACGATCATCGACGGCGCCCGCCGCGGAATGCCCACGGCGCTCGTGGCGCCGGCGCCCGGCAGCCAACCTTGGGCCACATGGCTCGGGGAGCTGACCGCCGAGCTGATCGCCGGCATCGTGATCCACCACGTCAGCCGGCAAGGGGCGCCCTTGCTTTGGGGCGTGCCGTTGGTGTATCGAGACACCCTCGAACCCGATGCGATCGAAGCTCTGGACTGGGCCCTGGAAGCAGGCCGCCGTCTGGGCTTGCCGACGCTGGCCACTGTGGTCGCGTCCGAAGGAGCCGAAGCATCCCGCAGCGCGGGTGGATCCGGCCGCGCGCCGGCCGGGGACGCTTCGGATTGGGGTCACGCTGCGCAGCGCGTCGCGATGTGGGCCGCCCGGGCATCCGTGCAGGGCGCCTGCATCGTCGCCTGGGGCGGGCTGGGTGACGATCCCCGGAGACTGGATCAGGAAGCGCTGCGCATGCACGAACAGCTCGTCGGCGATCTGCTGGACTTCGGCCGGGAGCCGCGCAGGCGCAGGTGGCGGGCAGAGCGTGCCCGTCTAGAGGGCGATGCGTCGACGATGCCGGAGGGCGGCGCCCGTGCCGCCGGGTCACGCGAGCGGCCTCTCGATGCGAAGCGTTGGGAGGCGCTCGCCGAGGTCGTGCGCCGCGAATCCACGCGCCAATCCGGGACATCGGCAGCGGACGAGTCCACCGAAGGCTGAGAACAGGAGAACGTGCCATGGTCATCGGGTGCACAGCCGATCTGCACTATGGCATGAGCCCGCGCTTGGACCGGTGCATCGAGCGGTTCATCGAGCAACAGGTCGCGCCCGCTGGACTGGAGCTTCTGCTGGTCGCAGGCGACGTGGCCGAGGCGGCCGGCCTGCCCTACGACCGCGTCGGCGCCCACCACGAGCGCATCCTGCGCCTGCTGCGCGACGCCGCGGGTTGTCCGCTCGCCTTCTGCGCGGGCAATCACGACATCTGGACGACGGATCCCTGGCTGGATTCGAGCACGATCTACCAGGAGGTCCTTCCTGATGTGGCCGCGCGCGTGGGGGCGACCTATCTGGATGTCGACAACCTCGTGCTGGATGATCTCGCTGTCGCCGGCTGTTACGGCCACTTCGACTACTCGCTGAAGGTCCCCGACCTCGTCATGGGGGGACGCCTCGTGACCGAGGACGACTACCGCGAGCAGGTGCCGCCGGGCGTGACGGAGCCCGTCTGGATGGACAAGCTACGCATCCACTGGGAGTGGGACGACCCCCAAGCCTGCCGGCACATCTGCAGCTCTTGCGAGCAGCGCGTCCGAAATGCGGTGGCCGGCCGCGGCCATTTGGTGCTGGTCTCCCACACGGTGCCCCGCGCGGAGGTCAACGGCCACACCGGCAGCGATCGCCCGGTCAGCCTCTTCCTGAACGCCTTCAGCGGCACCCGCCGCCTGGAGCAGATCCTGCGCAGCGCCGCAACCAGCGGCGCCCGCTTGTTGTCGGTGTCCGGCCACACCCACGCCCATGTGCCGCTCACCTCCATCGCGGGCGTGGACTACGTCAATGTGGGCGGCAACTACGGCAAGCCGCGCCTCGAGGTGCTGCGATGGCCGGCGTAGATCACGCTGGAAGGATGGCCGCTCCAGGCCCCGGCGATCCGCCGGGCCTGCTGGTGCAGGGCGACAACCTCGACCTGATGGCGGCGCTGCCGCCGAACACGATCGATCTGGTCTATGCCGATCCGCCCTTTTTCACCGGACGGCGACGCGAGACCCCGCGGGGACGGGGACGAAGCGCCGATGCGCGGCGACCTTGTCCGTGCGGTTTCGACGACTGCTGGTCCAGCCGTGCCGACTACCTCGCCTTCATGCGCGCGCGTCTCGAGGCCATTCACCGTTTGCTCGCTCCGCATGGATCGGCGGTGGTTCACCTGGATCACCACGCGGTCTTCGACGTGAAGCCGGAGATGGATCGGATCTTCGGGCGCATGCGGTTCATCAACGAGATCATCTGGCACTACACCGGGGGCGGCCGCTCCAAGAGGCGCTTCTCGCGCAAGCACGACACGCTGCTCTGGTACGCGAAGGGCGAAAGCTGGACGTTCAACATCGATGCGGTGCGGGTCCCCTACAACCCGACCAGCGGCTACGCGCGCGGCGGCATCGTGGGGCGCACGGGCAAGGTCTACCGTCCCCACCCCGACGGCACGCCGGTGGACGACGTCTGGGACATCCCCATGATCAATCCCCTGTCGAAGGAGCGCTGCGGCTTTCCCACCCAGAAGCCCGAGCGCCTGATGGAGCGCATCGTGACGGCCATGACGCTTCCCGGAGATCTGATCCTGGATCCGTTCAGCGGCAGCGGCACCACTGCGGTGGCCGCGCATCGCCACGGTCGGCGGTGGGTCGCTTGCGACCTATCTCCGGATGCGATCGCCGTCGCCAGAGACCGCCTGCGAAAGGCAGAGGCCGACGCGACGACCTACCGCTTCGTGCAGCTCGACACCAACGCCCGGCTTGACCACAGCAGGTGACAGTGGATAATCACCGCAGGCAAAAGCAATTGCCATGCGGGATCGCGAGGAGGCCGCGTGGAGCCACTGGTCCTCACATTCATCATCCTGGGCGCCCTCATCCTCTTCGTCACCCGCCTGATTCCCTTCGAGGTCACGTCCATCCTGATCGTCGTCGCGCTGGCGCTCACCGGAATCCTCGAGCCCTCCGATGCGCTGCAAGGCTTCTCGAGCACGGCCACGATCACCGTGGCGGCCATGTTCGTGCTGGGGGCGGGGTTGTCGCGTACGGGGGCGGTCGACTTCCTCGCCCAGCGCATGGCGAAGCACAGGCCGACCAGCTACACGGGGCTGTTGTTCCTCTTGGCGGGCGTGGTGGGATTCTCCAGCGCGTTCGTCAACAACACGCCGGTCGTCGTCATCATGGTCCCCGTGCTGTTGAGCATGTGCCGGCAGAAGTACTGCGCCTCGAGCCAGGTCTTCCTGCCGGTCAGCTACTTCTCGATCTTGGGTGGAACGTGCACGCTCATCGGCACGAGCACCAACATCCTGATCGACGATCTCTACCGCAAAGCCGGCGGAGCGGGGTTCGGCATCTTCGACTTCACGCCTCTGGGCAGCATCTACCTGGTGATCGGCGTAGCGGCCATCGTGATCCTCGCCAAGCGGGTGCTGCCGGTGCGTGAGTCGCTAGCCTCGTTGCTGCCGGCGGAGCGCGATGCCCGGTTCGTGACCGAGTTCGTGGTGACCGAAGGATCGTCACTGGTCGGCAAGCGGATCGGGGACATCTTCCAAGCCGACGCCCCCGTGCACCTGCTCGAGATGATCCGCGGCGAGGAGATCATCCTGGCGGGTCGCGCTCGCGAGCGCACCTTCGCGGTCGACGATGCCCTGATCGTCGAGGGCAGCCCCAAGGAGATCTCCGCGTTTCTCTCGCAATCCGAGGGCGTGGAGCTGGCCTCGGTGGTGGAGGACGAGCAGCGCGTCCCGATGAAGACGCTTCAGCTCAGGCTCGTCGAAGCCGTGGTCCTCCCCGATTCGCCGTTTGCGGGGCGCTACGTGCGCGACCTGGGCCTCAATCGCCTGTATGGCGTCAAGGTGATGGCTGTGCAGCGCCACGGCCGACAGCACCGCTACCAGATTCGGGCCATGCGGCTGCACCCCGGGGACGTGTTGCTGCTGCAGGCCGACGATCACGGCTTGGCCGCGCTGCGCGAGCAGGGCGCTGTGCTGATCGTGGAGGGCGTCGAACAGACCGTCTACCGGCGGCGGCGCATGCCGGTGGCATTGCTCATCATGACGGCCGTTGTGGTGGGGGCGGGCTTCGGAGGCGTGCCGCTGGTGGTCGCGGCCCTACTGGGAGCGGTCCTGATGTTGTTGACGCGCTGCGTGCGGGTCGACGAAGCGGTGCGGTCGCTCGACTTCTCCACGCTCCTGCTGCTGGCGGGCACCATCCCCCTCGGGGTGGCCATGCTGAAGACGGGCCTGGCGCCCCTGATTGTCCGCTCGGTCACGGACCTGGTTGGTTCGGGCCACCCCTGGATACTGCTGTCGTCGCTCTACCTGCTGACGGCCATCCTGACGACATTCCTGTCCAATCACGCGGCCGCGGTCCTGCTGACGCCCATCGCGATCGACCTGGCGGCGACGCTCAGCGTGGATCCGCGGGCACTGTTGATGGCCATCGCCTTTGGCGCCAGCGCCAGCTTCAGCACACCGATCGGTTACCAGACCAACGCAATCGTCATGGGTCCGGGCGGCTACACGTTCGCGGACTACCTGAGGATCGGGCTACCGCTCACGCTGATCATGTGGTTGGCAGCCACGTTCCTGATTCCGATGTTCTGGCCGCTCCACACGGCGGTGCCCTGATCCAAGCGCAGGTCACGTTGGTCGATCTGCGGGACCATGCATTGCCGCTCTTTGCTGGGGACCTCGAAGCGCGCGACGGTCTGCCCGAGACGGCCCGGGCATTCAAAGAGCTCGTGATCAGCGGCGTGCTGAAGAACACCCTCGACTGGGCGTCCCGTCCCGACGGGCAGGGTACGGGTCCGGAGGGATTCCGCGGCAAGCCGGTGGCCCTCTTGAGCGCGTCCCTCCGGCGGACGGATAGAACCCGCCCACCGGGCCCGGGTATCATCCGGCCTCGAGAGAGGCCCCGACGAGCTTCCGGGTCGCTTCGTTTTTCCTCTCAGCGGGGACTTGAAGGACTCCAATCTATTCCATCGCAATCAAATACACTTTTCCTTGTTTTTCTGGAACCTATCGGTTCAAAAGCAGTTCATATAGTAGACAACGGTGAGTGATCTTGAGTTTGTGGAGTCGCCGTTGCTGAGGGCCGCAGCGTTGGTAGCTGGACAGAACATGCAGCCGACAGCCAACGCTCGGCCCCCTGGGCATCGCACGCGAATAGAGGTCTTGAGTCGTGGGAGGAAGTGTCATGAAGAAGCTCGACGTCTTGGCAGCGGTTCTGTTGGTGGTTGGCGGACTCAATTGGGGTCTGATCGGCCTGGCCAACGTCGATTTGGTGGCCATGGTCTCTGGCGCAGGTGACTTCGGGGCCAAGAACATCGTCGGCATAAGCGTCTACCTGCTGGTCGGCCTTGCGGCCCTGTACCAAGCGCTGGGTTGGAAGGCGATCCAGCGGCGTTGGGCCCAGGCTTAGGCGCGTTAGCCAGCGCCCAGGCAGGATTGTCTTTTCGGGGCATCGTTGCCCGCCGAGCCTGTCACTGATGCAAGTCCGGGAATCCAGGTTCGCACGCAGATCCTCCCGGAGATCACAAGTTTCGGAAAAGCGTGCGACTGCGAATAGATTTCGGAATCTTCGACCCAAGCCGGGTCGTGAACGCCTCAGCCGCTGAAGCGGCTCTCGACAAGATAAATAGGGGGTGAAGTCATGCGTTTCATCAATCGTCTTTCCAAGGGTGTTGTGGTTGCAGCTTCGAGTCTCGCGCTGGTTCTCGTGCTGACCGGTCCTGCCATGGCCGGCAGTTGCTCCTCGAAGGGGGACAAGGCTTCGACATCGAATGGCCATGCCGGGCACAGTCATGCCGATCACGTCATGAAGTCGAAGGACATCGTCGATATCGCGGTTTCCGCCGGCTCCTTCAGCACGCTGGTGGCGGCTGTCCAGGCCGCGGGGCTGGTGGATGTTCTGAAGAGCGACGGTCCCTTTACGGTGTTTGCGCCCACCGATGAGGCGTTCGCCAAGCTGCCCGAGGGCACCGTCGAGGCTCTGTTGAACGACAAGGAGAAGCTGACCGCGATCCTCACCTACCACGTGGTGCCGGGCAAGCTCCTGGCCGAGGATGTCGTGCAGCTCAAGTCCAGCCGCACCGTCCAGGGCGAGAACATCAACATCAAGACCGGCGATGGGGTCATGGTCAACAACGCCAACGTGATCAAGACCGACATCGGCGCGTCCAACGGCGTCATCCACGTCATCGACACCGTGATTCTTCCCGAGGGCGTTTTGTAGCCCGTGTGTTCGATCCCGATACGGGTCGCCCCGCGTCGCTTCCGCGCGCGGGGCGACCGTATTTGTGGGGGAGGCGGCGACTCCGTGCCGGTCCTCCGAAAACGGTCCGTGTCCGATCCTCTGATCTGCCCCTGTGCGCGCGGTTGGTCCCATGATACAAGGGAGTTGCCGTTCAACGCATTGGCCGAAGCCGAATCGAGGTCACCATGGAAAGCCTGATACGCGAGAAGTTGGCTCAGGCGGTCCGGCTCGTTCAGGACAGCGATCTGGATGTCTGGCTCACCTTCGTTCGAGAGACCGCCGAGGGCGGCGACCCGGTCCTGCCGCTCCTGGTCGACGGCGGCCTCACCTGGCAGAGCGCGCTGATGATCGCCTCCAGCGGGAGAAAGGTCGCGGTGGTCGGCAACTTCGACGCCGACCCGTTGCGCGCCTCCGGGAACTGGGACGAGGTGACTCCTTACGTGCAAGGCATCCGCGAGCCCTTGCGCGGGGCCCTCGAGTCGCTCATTCCATCCACCGTCTCGGAACCGCGCATCGGGGTCAACTTCTCGACCGACGACCCCAAGGCCGACGGATTGACCCACGGCATGTTCTCCTTGCTCGAGGGCTACCTGGAGGACTCGCGCTTCGCCGGCGCCCTGGTGAGCGCCCAATCGGTGGTCACGTCCCTGCGCTCGCGCAAGACGGCCGGCGAGATCGAGCGGTTGCAGCGAGCCATTGCCGAGACCGTGCGGATCTTCGATGCGATCCCCGCCTGGGCTCGGGTGGGGGTCTCCGAGCGCGCCATCTACTGGAAGGTGCAGGCGACCATCGACGAGCGTGGACTCGGTTATGGTTGGGACCGGGCCGGCAACCCGATCGTCAACTCCGGTCCCGATTCCATGGTGGGGCACGGCGTCCCGTCGGAGACAATCACGCTCGCGCCGGGACACATCTTTCACATCGACCTGGGCGTGATCTGCGACGGCTACAGCTCGGACATCCAGCGGTGCTGGTACGTGCCCCGGGCCGGGGAGTCGGCCCTTCCCGAGGCCGTGCAGCGCGCGCTCGAGGCGGTGGCCGGAGCCATCCAGGCGGGCGCCGACGCCCTGCGCCCGGGCGTCCCCGGCTGGCAGGTGGACGAGACGGCGCGGTCCTACGTGACCGGCCGGGGCTACGACGAGTATCTCCACGCGCTGGGGCATCAGGTCGGACGCGTGGCCCACGACGGCGGGGGCATCCTCGGCCCCCGGTGGGAACGCTACGGCCGCACGCCCCTGCTGCCGGTGGAGGAAGACCAGGTCTACACGCTCGAGCTGGGCGTGATGGTCCCCGAGCACGGCTACCTGGGCCTGGAGGAGATGGTCCGCGTCCGGGCCTCCGGGTGCGAATGGCTCACGACGCCGCAGCGCGAGATGATGATCCTGCCCTAGCGCGGACGCTTGGGCGGCGGCTTGGGCGCCCGCTTGGGCGGACGCTTCGGGGGCGCCTTGGGCGGCGGCTTGTGCGCAGCCGGATGATGACGATGCACCCACGGCCGATGGTGCACGATCGCCCTGGCCACCCGCGGATGACGCAGCAGATGGCGCACCGGCGCGCGCAGCGCCGGCCGCGAGGCGATCAGACACCGGTGACGCACGAGCGCGCGGGCCAGGTGCGGCCGGCGTCCGAGATAGAGACGACGCGACCAGTGCAGCCGGTGGAGCGTGGCGTGCTGTGCCACCGCGACCCGGTGGCGCCAGGCGGCGCGCCACAACGACGGCCGGGCGCCGAACCAGCGCCAGTGCGACCAGAGCACCCGCGCCGCGGGCGGGTGCAGCCGCAAGTGGCGATGAAGCCGCCACCAGGCGCGATAGAGCCGCGGACGGGCCGCCAGGTAGTCGACGTAGGCCACGATGACGGGATCGGCGCCGGTGTAGCTGGGGCCCGCTTCGAGTGCAAACACGCTCGCCGCCAGCTCGGGATCGCTCTGCAGGGAGATCATGGCTTCGCCGTGCGTCTCGAGCGCGTCGTCTTCTTCCTCGTCCGCCGATTCCTTCTCGATCTCCTCGAGGCAGGCGGCCAGCTCCTCGTCCGACGCCAGCAGGCTGTCCATGCCGGCTAGGTGCGCATCGGCTTCGGGTTCGGACGCGAGCGCTTCGTCCAGCTCCAGCTCCAGCGCCTGGATCTCGGGCTCCTCGGCCAGAGCGCTCTGGTAGGCCTCTTCCTCCTCCGACAGCTCCGGGTGGGCTGACAGCGAGTCCTGGTACGCCTCCAGGCTGGCCTGGGCCTCCTCGTCTTCGGCCAGGGCGGTCTCGAGCGCGGCGATCTGCTCGCTGTCCGCCCCGTGGCGGCTGAGGGTCTGCTGGTACTCGGTCTCCTGGCCGGCCGCCGCCGGCGCGGCGATGGCCGGGATCAGCCCAGCGGCCGTCGCAACCAGCAGCGCCGCCAGAGTTCGTCCCGCTGATCGTTCGACTCGGGGTGCCGAATGGACGCGTCGCATGAGTCACTCCCTTTCGCTCGGGTCCGTCGCCGGGTTCTCGTCGGGGCCTGCGTGCGAGCGGCCCCCCGCATCTGGATCGGCACCCTCCATTCCCATATCCAGGCGCAGAGCAGTTGCGCGCCGTGGCCCCCCAGACAGCGGCCGGGCGCCCGCGCGCCACGCGGGAGCCTTGACTGCACCCACCGCCTGGCGGATGCTGAGTGCGACACGGAGGTCCCCTTGTCCAGGTTCCCCAAACGCGCGCTTGCAGCCGGCGCATCCGTCCATCTTCCGGCGCATCCCGGAATGCGGAGCGACGGCCTGCTGCGATCGGTCGCCCGGGGGGCGGGCCCGTGGGTGCTCGCGCTGCTCGTCCTGTCCGGGTGCGCGCTTGCTCAAGAGACCGGGTTTGCGGACCCGCATCAGGATGTCCACGCACTGCTCTTCGACCGGCAGCTCCAGCCGCTGCGGGCCATCGCGGCGGCCGAGCTGGACGACCCCGAGGTGCCGCTCGATCGCAAGCTCGAGATCCTGCGGGCCCTTGCGACGCTGCAGCTCCTCGACGCACGCGCGCACGGCGACGAGGAACTGCTCCAGCAGGCCCGCGTCGCGATGATCACCATGCTCAGGCTGGATCCGCGCGCGGACTTCGTCCCCGGGCATCGCTATCCCGAACCGGTGCACGAGCTCTTCCGCGACGTGCGCGCCGAGCAGGCCGAAGACGAGGACTGGCCGGCCGATCCGCGGCGGGTGGCGGTGGCGCCGTTCTATCTGGTCGATCTGGGCGCCAGCGGGACATACGCCTGGGATGCCTTCTGCGCGGCGCTGCCCTATCTGATCACCACCGATCTGCAGCCGGCCCGGACACTCACCCTCCTGTCGCGTGAACACCTGGACACCATCCGGGCCGAGCTGGCGCTTTCATCTCAGGCCGAGCTGCTCTCGCCCGAAACGCGCGCGCGGCTTGGGCGCCTGCTCGCGGCCTCCTCCTTCATCTACGGGGAAGTCCAAGCGTTGCCGGGCGACGAGGTGTATCTTGCGGTCCGCTGGGTCCAGACCGAGACCGGTGCGGTCTTGGTCGCGGAGCAGGCCAACAAGCGCGTTCGCAAAGGATCGGACCTGGTGGCGCTGGAGCGCGAGGTCGTGGTGGAGGCGTTCCTGCCCCGCATGTTGAGCATGCTGGCCGAAGGCGGTGATGATGGCGAGGATCGTGTCGTCCAGCAAACCGCACGTGCAAGAGATCACTTCCGGCGCCGGTCTGCGCAGGGTCTGCAGGGCGATACCTACCTGCGCTACGTGGCCGCCGTCGCGCGCGCCGTGCAGGCCGAGGAGCAGGGAGACACCGAGGCGGCGGCGAGGCACTGGGCGATGGCAAGCGACCTGATGCCCGAGGACGAAACGGCGGCCGAACGGGTGCACGTGCTGCGCTTGCAGATGAGCTCGCGTGAGACCCCGCCGCCGGAGGGATCGCCGGAATGAGCATTGCGAAGACGTCGCGGGCCGGCGGGCCGCGCCGGCCACGCTCGGGATTGCTGGCGGGGGCGGCGCTGCTGGTCCTGTTCGGATTCTACGCAGGCGGCTGCCTGCCGGCCACCCGGGGCGCACCAGCGGTCGGCGGCGACCCGGGGGCGTGGCGCGCGCGGGTGCCCGAGCTCGAAGAGCGGTTGCGCACCGATCCGCAAGACGCCGACGTTCTGGGAAACCTGGCGATCGCCTATGTCTTCGCCGCACGCCCGAGCCGGGCGGAATCCACGGCCGTCGCGGCTCTGCGGGTTCGGCCGGGCGACGGGCGGGCCTCCTATGCGTTGGCGCTGGTGCACGAGGATCGGGGGGAGTTCGAGGCCGCCGACGCCATCTACCGCCAGCGGGACCATCTCGACCCGATCACGCCGGAGCTTCGGCGCCTCATGCAGACGCGTCACACGATCGTTTCGCGCAGGATCCTGCGGGAGGCGGCGCGCACCGAGCTGGCGCGGGCCAACGCCGGCCGCGAGCGCCCGCCCCAACCGCTGACGCTGGTCGTGCGCCGGTTTCTGCCGCTGAGCGCCGGCCGGCGGGACTCGGTGCTGGCCGTGGGCGTGACCCACTACCTGACGCAGACCTTCGCCCAGATCGACACGCTGACCGTCATCGACGACACCCGGCGGGCTCTCCTGGAGGCGGAGATCCAGCGCAGCGGCGAGGACGTTTTCGATCCCCAGTCCCGGTTGACGGCCCGCGCGCTGCAGGCGGGCCTTGCGCTGAGCGGTCGTTCGGGTGTGGAGCACACGGACGAGGACGAGGTTCGCGTGCAGCTCGACGTGGTCGATCTGGTCTTGCCTCCCGAGAGCGACCATTGGCGCGGAACGCCGGCGCCGGTCTCGCTGGTCAGCCCCACCCGTTACTTGCTCGCCGACCTGGGTCGCCAGGTCGCCGAGATCGCCGAGACGCGCCTGCAGGTCACGCTCGACGAGGAGCTCCGGACGCGGCTCCTGCGCCCCCCGACCGAGAGCTTCGCGGCGTTCATGGCCTACGCCGAAGGGCTGACCTACGAAGGGCGGGGCGCGTACCGGGAGGCGTTCGAGCGGTATCGGGAAGCCGCCCGGCTCGACCCGGGGTTTGGTTGGGCCGCAGACGCCGCAGGACGCACGTCGGGAGCGGGCTCCGGCGGGGCGGCGCTGCCGCCGTCGCCGGCGGGTCCGCGCGGCGGCGGGCAGGAGTATGCCCAGGAGGCGGCCGAACGCGCCGGCACGGAGGTCGACGAGTTCTCGGGCCAGCGGGCTGAAGACCCGGTGGTGACGCCGTCGCCCGGAGAGAGGCAGGTGCGCATTGTCGTGCGGCCGCGATGAAGGGGATTCTCACGGCCGGCGGCGCGGCCGCGGGGATCGCCGGCACGGCCAGCTCGGGGAGGTCTCGGTCATGAGGATCGCGCGGACCCTGCAGGGACACGACAAGCGCGGATCGCAAGCGGATCGACGCCGGCGGCTGTGGCTGGTCCCGCTGGCGATCGCCGCGGCGGCCAACGCGCACGCCGCCGGGGCCGCGGATTCCCACGCCTCCGCGCTCGTCGTCAATCGCGCGTGGAGCATCGACCTTCCCGAGGAGAGCGCCCGCCTGCGCCAGACGCTTGTCGGGGCCTCGGTCTCGATCGAGGACCTCCACCCGCAGCTCCGTCTGCGCGCGTATGTACCCGTGGCCTGGAGCAGGGATGGCAGTGAGGGCACAGAGATCAACGGCCTGGGCGACGCCCAGATCCGCGCGAGCTGGCAGGGCCGCGGACGGCCCTGGTCGCTGCAGGCGGGCTTGGATCTTCCCTCCGGCAAGACGGCCCTGACGTTGACCGAGGCGCGCGTGGCATCGCGCATGCTCGCCAGTCGTGTGCTCGACTTCAATCTCAAGCGGCCCGGCGAGGGACTGGACTTCATGCTGGGCGCCTCGACGGCGCGTCCGATCGGCCGCAACACGGTCGCGGGCCTGGCCGTCGCGGGGCACGTGAAGGGCGCCTACACGCTGTACGAGGACGACGGGGGCGAGCAGAAGGCCGAGCCGGGCCATCGCCTGCACGTGGCGCTCTCGCTGTTGGCGCGAGAGCACCCCGACGATCCCAACTGGACGCTCGATATGACCCTCGCGGCGCAGGCGGCCGGCGAGTACGTGTTGCGGTCGGACGGCGATCGCGGCGAGGTCACGATCGACGAGGGCCTGCAGGTCACCCTCGACGGCCGCTATCGCCGGCGCGTGAGCGACGTGACGCACGTCGGCCTCTTCGCCTACCTGATGGGCCGCGACCGCAATCGAGCCGAAGGCGCCACGGTCGCCGAGATCGAGGCGCTCGGTGTTGCGACCCGGTGGCTGGCGGAGGTCGGCGCATCCTACGAACGCTCGCTTGAAGGCATCGCCGACCTCGGCCTGCGCTTTTCGCACGGCTTATACACGCTCGATCCCGAGGACGAGCTCAACAGCAGAACATCCACCGTGGAAGTGAATGCGCAGCGTGCGCTGGGCGAAGCATGGCAATTGCGGGCGTTCGTGGGCCTGTCGTTTGGCCGCACGTCCTGGAGCGACGACGATGCCGTCGACGCGGTGAGCAAGCACAGCATCACCGGCACGCATCTGGGCCTGACCGCCCGGTGGACCCTCTAGACCCGGGGCGAGGCGTATGACAACGCGATCTTCGAACGGTTCGCAGGGAGCAGGATGGGCGCGGGTGCTGGCCGTCCTGTGGCTCGGCCTCTTCCTCCTGCCCGGATGTGACCGCGAAGAGACCACGCATCCCGAGGCCGCACCGGGCGGTCCGCACCTGGCGCTTCACCTGCCCCCCGGCGAGGCTTGGAACGCGCAGGTCTCGCGCTCGCTTCAGGATACGCTCCATCTGTGGCTCTATCATCTGGGCGCCGAGGCCGGCGAGGCCTATCGAATGCGCCCCCATCCGGACGACGGCCGGTCGCAGCCCCGGGCCACCGCCAGCGCGCATGGAGAGGAGGAGGTCGTTCTGGACGTGACGGCGCCCTTGGGCGAGTCCTGGTGGCGCGTCTTCGTGCGCAAGGGGCTTCTCGCCGGGCAGAGCACCTTCGCTCTGCAGGCCGACGACCATGAACGCGCCGTTGCGCTCCACCTGGCGGCCGAGACGCCCTCGCTGGATCGGCTCGTGGTCTACGAAGGGCTGCCGACCGCGCCCGGCACATCTCCCCCGATGCTTCCCCCCGAAGATGGTGAAGGTGCTGCCGAGACGATCCTCTTCCCGGTCGCGGTGGAGAACGCCGAGCCCATCGACGGACTCGAGCTCACCTGTCTGCTGGGAAGCGCGACCCAGTGCGAGATCTACGCTGACGCCGGCAGCCGCCTCTTCGCGGGCGGCGACTCGGGCGCCTACCGCTTCGATGTCACCTCCCTGCCGACCGTCGGCCCCGACTGCCAGATCTACCGGCTCCGCCTGCTTCCGACCTCCGAGGAGACCCCGCCGATCGCGGCCGGCAGCGACGTGCTCTTCTACGTCGCGGCGGGACCCGACGTGGCAACCACCGACCTGTGCGTCAACACGCGATCCGTACGGTTCCTGCGCGGCACAGGAGCGCAGCTCCTGCCGCCCGAGCACGTGATCAACCTCGGGCCCTGCGCCTTCCCACCCTGCGCGTTGACGCTGACCTCACCGGAGTCGGGCGATCTCCTGTGCGAGGGAGAGACCGCCACGATCGTTTGGTCGGCGGGGAGCTGCTGCGGGACGGCGGTGGCGATCCGCCTCCTGCACGATGGTGAAGCCTGCGCCGTGATCACCGACAGCACCTCCCAGGAGGGCGCCTACGCGTGGACCGTCGCCGCGTGCGCCGGGCCTGGGTCCGGCTATCAGATCCACATCGAGGACCTGGCCAGCGGCGCGACCGCGGTGAGCGCCGGCAGCTTCGTGATCGCGGCGGGCTGCACGCTCGCCGTGAGCGCTCCCGGAGACGGCGCGGTGCTACGTGTCGGGGAGGAGGTCGTGATCGCGTGGGAAGCCACGTCCTGCTGCGGTGAGGAGGTCGCCATCGAGCTGCTGCAGGATGGCGCACCGTGTCTGACGATCACCGAAGCGACGGCCAACGACGGCGAGCTGCTCTGGAGCGCCGCCCAGTGCGACGAAGCGCAGGACGGCTACGGCGTGCGCATCGTCGATCTCGGGACGGGCGCCGTCGGTGAAAGCGAAGGCACCTTCCAGATTCTCCCCCTGTGCGAGCTGACGGTCGCCTCCCCCTCCGGAGGTGAGCGGCTCTGCGAGGGGGATGACGTTCAGATCACCTGGACCGGCAGCGGCGGGTGTGGATCCCACGTGCGCATCGAGTTGCTGCACGATGGCAGCGCCTGCCTGGTCCTCGCCGACTCGGTGGTCGCCGACGGCACCTTCGACTGGGTGGCCCAGCCCTGTGGGCAGACGACGAGCGGCTACCGGGTCCGCATCACCGATCTCGCCAGCGGCGCGGAAGCGATCAGCGACGAGACCTTCACCATCGATCCGGCCTGCACGTTGGCGATCACCGCGCCGCAGGACGGGGACCGGTTCTGCGAAGGAGAAGGGGTCGCGATCGCGTGGAGCAGCTCACAGTGTTGCGGGGACACGGTGCGCTTGGAGCTGCTCCACAACGGAGAGCCGTGCGCCGTTCTGGGAGACACGACCGCCGGCGCCGGCGCCTACACATGGACCGCCGATCCATGCGTTCAGGAGCAGGAAGGCTACAGCATTCGCGTGACTGATCGCGATACCGGGGTGTCCGCCACCAGTTCCGGCTCCTTCGCCATCGATGGGTGTGAGCCGCCCGCCGTCACCTCCCCGTCCGGCTCCGACGTCGTCTGCGCCGGCGACGAGATCGAGATCACCTGGACGGCGGGCGCCTGCTGCGGGGAGGCCGTGGCCATCGATCTGTTGTGCGACGGCGAGGTCTGCGCGTCGATCGCCGAGGCCACGGAGAACGACGGCAGCCACCGCTGGAACGCGGTCGAGCCCCCCGTACAGGGCGCGGAGACCAACATTCGGGTCGCGGACCTCTCCTGGGGCGTCGCCGGCGAGAGCGATGCGTTCACGATCACACCGGGATGCGAGCTTGCGGTCCTGCAGCCCTCCTTCGAGGACTTGGTGTGCGAGGGGGCTGCCTACGAGATTCTCTGGACCTACTCCGCCTGTTGTCAGTCCCAGGTGCAGATCGAGCTGCTCCAGAACGGAGACGTCTGCCAGACTCTGGCCGCTCAGGCCGCGAACAGCGGCAGCTTCGCGTGGGACGTGGCCCGGTGTCAGGATTTCAGCGCGGGGTACGCCGTCCGCATCTCCGAGGTCGGAGGCGCGGCGCAGGCGGTCAGCCCCCTGCCCTTCGGCATCGCGGAGCCCTGCACCATGTCGGTGCTGGCCCCCTCGCCCCAGCAGACGGTTTGCGACGCGTCGCTCTTCACGATCACATGGGACTACGGCGCATGCTGCGGCGACTCGGTCGGCATCGAGCTGCTCCATGACGGCGAGCCCTGCGTGACCATCACGACCGGCGCGCCCAACGACGGCGAGCACGATTGGAGCGTGGCGGCGTGTGGAACCTACGCGGGCACCTATTCCTTGGAGATCACCGATCTCACGACCGGGTTCGTCGCGGCGAGCGGCGCATTCCTCATCTCGTCGCCCTGTGATCTGACCGTCACCTACCCCGACAGCGGCGAGACCGTCTGCGAAGACGAGGCCACGCAAATCACCTGGACCCGGTCCTCCTGCTGCGGACCGGCGGTGCGCATCGAGCTGCTGCGGGAGGGTGACACCTGCCTGACGATCACCGAATCGGCATCCAATACGGGCGCCTACACGTGGGTCCCGTCCCGCTGCGGGGGAGAAATCCACGGCTATCGCGTGCGGGTGACCGATATCGCGACCCAGGCTTTCGACGAGAGCGACCTGGTCTTCCCCGTTGAGCCCGCCTGCGTGCTCGCCGTCACGGCCCCCACACAGGGCGACGTGTTCTGCGAGGGCGACGAGATCGAGGTCGCCTGGACACCTTCCTCTTGCTGCAGCGAGATCTTCTCGATCGATCTGATGTGCGACGGGGAGCTGTGTCAGCCAATCACCACCCAGGCCACGGGGGGCGCCTACACCTGGATCGCCACGGCGCCCACCACCCCGGCCGATACCTATCAACTGCGGGTCAGCGACTCGGAGGGCGTCACCGCCGATCTGAGCGGATCCTTCACTATCGTCGAGGACTGCTCCCTCACGGTGACGTACCCGAACGGCGGGCAGGAGCTGTGCGAAGGCGACGCGGTCACGATCACCTGGGACTACTCCACGTGCTGTGGACCCAATGTGGACCTCACGCTGCTGCGGGAAGGGCAGACAGCGGCCGTGATCGCCACCGGGGCTGCCAACGACGGCAGCTACACCTGGACCGCCCAGAGGGAGGGGGGTGTCTCGGTGGGTTACCAGATCCGCGTCTCGGGTTCGGGAGCCTCCGACGAGAGCGACGCGATGTTCTCCATCCGCCCGCCCTGCGACCTGACCCTGCTCACGCCCCAGGGCGGCTCCTACTTCTACGAGGGCGACCCGGTCCAGATCACCTGGGACGCCGTCGGCTGCTGCGGCAACAGCGTCTCGATCCAGCTACTCCTGGACGGCGCGGTCTGCCTGACGATCAGCTCCTCGACGCCCAACGACGGCACCTTCAACTGGATCGCCGAGACGTGCAGCGTGGTCGCGGACTACTCCATTCGCATCACCGACCTCTCGAGCCAGGCGACCGCCACGATCGGTCCGATCACTATCCAGCCCTTCCGCCGCTGACCGGACGATCGGCGCGCAGGGCGAAAAAGTCGTCAGGGGAACCGGCCGTATGCCGGTTCCCCTGCTCGTTTGCCGTACGAATCGTTACGCTCGGACGCCAGCTAGATCTTGAACTGACCCACCAGCTCGCGCAGCCGCGTGGCCATGCGCGTCAGCTCTTCTGCACTCGCGCTGGTCTCCGTGGCGCCGGAGGCCGACTCCTGGGCCGAGCCGCTGACGCCCTGGATGTTGCTGGCGATGTTGTTCGACGCCTGGGAGATCTGCTGGATGTTGTTGGCGATGTCGCTGGCCGCGCGCGAGGCGCCGCCGATGTTGGACGCGATCTCGTTGGTCGTGGCCGACTGCTGCTCGACCGCGCTGGCGATCGCCTGCGTGATCTCGCTCACCTCACGGATGATCCCCGAGATCTCACTGATGGCGCCAACCGCGTTGCCGGTGTTGGACTGCATTTCGGCGATCTGACGACCAATCTCCTCGGTGGCGACGGCGGTCTGCTTGGCCAGCTCCTTGACTTCGTTGGCCACCACGGCGAAGCCCTTGCCCGCCTCGCCGGCCGAGGCGGCCTCGATGGTGGCATTCAGCGCCAACAGGTTGGTCTGGTCGGCGATGTCGCTGATCGTGTCGAGCACCTTGCCGATCTCCTCGGAGGAGAGGTTCAGCCGCTCCATGGTCTCGCCGGTGGCGTGCGCCTTCGTGTCGGCGTTGGCGGCCACCTGGGCGGCCTGCGTGCAGTTGCGGGCCACCTCGCTGAGCGAGGAGCTCATCTCCTCGATGGCCGTCGCCACCGTGTTGACCGAGGTCGACATCTCCTCGGCTCCCGCGGAGACGTTGCTGATGTTGGTCGACATCTGCTCGGTCGCCGCCGCCACACCGTTGGACTGTTCCAGCATGCGCTCGGAGCTCTCGGCCAGCATGTTGGAGGTCGCCGACATCTCCTCGGCCGAAGCGCCCACCGTGTTGCTGTGCTCGGCCACCTCGGAGATGATGCCCTGCAGCTTCTGAACGAACTCGTTGAAGTAGCGCGCCATCTGCCCGATCTCGTCGTTGGTGTGCACCGTGAGCCGCGCCGTGAGGTCGCCTTCGCCGCTGGAGATGTCCTGCAGCATGGCGGTCGCCGTCCGGATCGGCTTGACGACCAACCGGGTGGTCCAGACGACCGATCCGATGATGACGCCGGTGGTGCACAGGGTGATCAGGATGAGGGTCGTGACCAGGGCTCGCGCGTCGTGCCGGGCCTGCTGCGCCTGTTTCTCGACCTCGGCATCGATGAAGTCGACGTACTCGCCGCTGCCGAAGACCCAACCCCGCGCAGGATAGAGCTTCACGTAGGAGAGCTTCGGGTAGCCTTCCTCCGTCACACCGCCGGCCTTGGGCTTGGGCCAGTAGTAGGTGAGCTGCCCTTCGCCCTTCTCCGCGCACACGGCGTTCATGTCGACGAAGAGGTTGGTCTCCTTGATATGCGCCACCTCAGAGGCATTCTTGTTGTAGACCTTCCCGTCGAAGTAGATCTTGCTGAATCGCTCTTTGTCACGGAAGTTGGAGACGTCGGTCCCGTTGAGCTTGGGCACGGTGGGGTGCATCACCATGGTGACCCGATTGGGATTGGACCGCTCGAAGGAATGGATCCAGATGTAGGACGAGCCGAAGGTCATATCCCTGACACGGGCCAGGCATTGCTCCTCGCCCATCTGGGCGCGGTCGCAGGCTTCCACCGACGCGATGGCCTGCTCGACCTGGGCCCGCAGCCGATCGAAGACCGCCTCGATCTGCCGCTCCCGAATCTGCTCCAAACGGGCTTCGGTCTGCTTGCCGTTGACCGTCGAGACGATGATGGTCATGGCGGCCATGCCGACCACCAGCGGCACCGTCACCCCCAGCAAGATCTTCGTCCCGATATTCATGGCTCCGAGCCCCTTCCCACTGCCTGACATTGACGCGCCTCCTTCAGCGAGCTACGTGGTTGTGCCTATCGCCGGCCGGACGCTCACCTCGGTTCCACTGCGGGCATCTGCGAAACGTCCAAACGGAGAGAACCGCCGCGGCCTGGGACCGTCGGCGACCCACAGCAATCTTCGGCACGACGGTGGACTACGTTGATGCGTGCAGAGCCCCGCATCACGTCCTGATGGCCCATGTGCGCCACTTGCGAGATTGAGGCCGCAGGCCGCCCGTGGCACGATGGGCCGGGGCGGCCCGATCCGGCCGGGCTCGACCGGTGCGATCCCGCCCGATCCGCCCTGGTCGGCCCGGGGCCGGCCGTGTTCGTGCAGGCAAGCGTGCGCAGGTGATGGAGATGACGAATTTCAGGACCTTCGTGCAGACGTCCCTGTTGGGTGGGATCGTGGTCATCCTGCCTGTGGCGGTGCTCTTCTTCGTTTTCAAGTGGATCTTCGATCTGATCATCGATGTGATCGGACCGCTGGTGCGCATGGCCGGACCGATCCTCAAGATCGAGACCCAGGCCCAGACCGTGTTGGCGCACGTGGTCGTGGCGGCGATCATCGTCGCCCTTTGCTTCGTCGTCGGCGCGGTGGTCCGCACACGCCTGGGTGGCCTGCTCTACCGCGGGCTGGAGAACCGCGTCCTGCGCATCGCCCCAGGCTATTCCCTGGTCAAGGAGACGGTCGCGCAGGTCCTGGGCAGCCGCCGGCCGGCCTTCGGCCGGGTCGCGCTGGTGCAGCTCTTCGGGGACGGTACCCTGGCCACCGGCTTCGTCACCGATACCCACCCCGACGGGACCCATACCGTGTTCATCCCCACCGGGCCCAACCCGACCTCGGGGTTCATCTTTCACCTGAAGGCGGAATTCGTGCATCCGGTGGCGGTCCCCGTCGAAAAGGTCATGCGGTCGATCATTAGCTGCGGCGTGGGCTCGGCGGCGATTCTCGATGCCCGGCGGACGTTTTCCGCTCCACCGGAGCCGCCGGGGACGACGCCAACCGCATGACCCGGGGACTGACCCGCGAAGGCCGCGCGGGCGGCGGCAGGGGGAGAGGCGCATGACGCGAACGACGGCCATCCGCGGTGGGGTGACGGCAATCGTCGTCACGCTGATCTGCGTCCTGGCCGCGAGCCGGGGAGCGCGCATCGACTCCGAGGCCGCCTGGTACAGCGTCGTGCCCCCGCTGCTGGCCGTGGCCCTTGCCCTGGCCACGCACCGCCTGCTCCTGAGCTTGGCGATCGGCGTCGTCGCGGGCGGCTTCCTGGCGGCGGTTCCCGCGCGGCCGGCAGCGGTCGGCGCGTGGGCGCACGGCGCCGTCAACGCGCCGCGCTATGTGTGGAGCGTCATCACCGATCCCTTCAACCTTCAGATCCTCGCCTTCGTCGCTCTGGTCCTCGCGATGATCACCGTCCTGCTGGTCGCCGGCGGGCTGCAGGGCATCGTCAACTGGCTGGCCCGCTTCGCGCGCGGTCCCCGCTCCACGCAGGTCATCACCGCGTTGATGGGGCTGGCGATCTTCATCGACGACTACGCCAACACCATGATCGTGGGCTCCTCGATGCGGCCGATGTCGGATCGGCACGGCGTCTCACGCGAGAAGCTGGCCTTCCTGGTCGACGCCACCAGCGCTCCCATCGCCGGGGTGGCGGTCGTCAGCACCTGGATCGGCTACGAGGTGGGGCTCTTCAGCCAGGTGGGCGAGAGCCTGGCCATCCCGAAGAGCGGCTACGCCATGTTCTTCGATGCACTGGCCTTCCGCTTCTACTGCTTCATGATGATCCTGTTCGTGCTGACCAACGCGATCACCGGACGCGACTACGGGTCGATGCGCAAGGCCCAGTGGCGTGTCGCGTCGACCGGCCAGGTGGCCGCGCCCGACGCCAAGCCGCTCACCTCCCAGACGCTGTCCGCCGCCCGTCCCACCGAGGGCGCGCGCATCCGGGCGCGCACGGCGGTGATTCCGCTGGCCGGCCTCTTTGCATTCCTCTTGACCGCGCTCTGGTTCGACGGCGGCGGGCCCGATCTGGCCGCCGCGGGCGGTCACCATGCGCTCAGCCTCACGACCTGGCGCACGGTGCTGGGGCAGGCGGAGAACAACGTCCTGATCCTGGCGGTGGCGGCCGCGTTCAGTCTGGTGATCGCCGCGATCTCGGCGTTGGCGATCGCGGGCCTGAGAACATGGACCATCGGGAAAGCGATCCTCGCGGGGCTGCGCGGCAGCCTCCTGCCGATGACGATCCTGGTGATGGCGTGGTCGCTCAAGGCCGCCTGCGATGGGTTGTCGACAGGCATCTTCCTCGTCGATGCCGTCGGTGAGGTGGTCTCACCCGTCTGGTTTCCCGCGCTGGTGTTCATCCTGGCCGGACTGACGGCGTTCGCCACCGGCACGAGCTGGGGCACGATGGCGATCTTGATCCCCACCGCGATTCCGATCGCCTTTCGGCT
Source organism: uncultured bacterium (assembly GCA_964585945.1). GTDB lineage: Bacteria > Eisenbacteria > RBG-16-71-46 > CAIMUX01 > WJJG01 > CAZDKK01. Next base: position 31,910 of record CAZPGB010000018.1, read on the forward strand.
GGACGGCGACGCCTACGGGCTGGTGACGATGATGTCGCTGGGCGCCGTGTTGGACGGCGCCATCCTGGGTGACCACTGCTCTCCCATCTCCGACACGACCATCATGAGCTCGATCGCCAGCTCCTGTGATCACATCCATCACGTCGCCACCCAGCTCCCCTACTCCCTTACCGTGGGCGCCCTGGCCCTGACGTGCGGGTATCTGCCTGCGGCACTAGGCGTTCCGTCGTGGGCCGGCTTGCTGCTGGCGGCGGCGGTGATCCTCGCTCTGCATGTCACCCTGCGCCGCCGACGGCGCTCGGTCTACGCGGAGGCCGGCCGAGCCTGAGGCCCTCCCACCTCTGGGGCCATCCTCTCAGCGGCTGTCCCCCACCCACGCGGACGCGGAGGGCGCGCACCGGATTCCCGAAGTCTGCCGCCCCGGTTGCCGATAGGTCTCTAGAACCCGCCCACCCTGAGCCGTGCGGCGGTTGCGATCATGCCTGCAGAGGAGGACCCATGAGCTGGGCGAAAAGGACTACTGCTTGGATCGGGATGGGACTCGTCATCGTCACCGCGACGACGCTGGTCCTGATGCTCGCCATTCCCGCCACCGACAGCGTGATCATCGAGGACTTCGAGGACGACCCACCCGGAACGGTGATCGCGGGTCCTCTGCCCGGCGGCGGCTACGTCCCGGGCCACTTGTCACCCTACTTCACCCTTCAGGGAACCAATCACGGCGAGGGACCCGACGCCTTGGTTATCTTCGACTCCAGCAACCCCACCGGCCGGGACGCCGATCTCGGAACACCGAACCAGTCCTTCATGGGACCAGGGATAGGAGCAGGAGGTGCACAGGGTCAGCCCGGGGAGAATGCGGTACCGTTGGGCAACGTGCTCATCATTCCCAAGAACACTCGGGACGCCGATCCGGAGGACGGTCGGGTTGACTCCCCCGACGACGAGTCCGACGGCGGCAAGATCCGCGTCGACTTCGAGCGCCCCTTCGTGGTCGAGTCGGTGCTGATTCTCGACATCGACGAGCAGACGGGCGCCACCTTCACGCTCTACAACGGCAGCCAGGTGGTGGGCACGACGCAGGCCAGCTCCTACGGCGCCAATTCGGTGGAGGCGGTCGAGCTGAGCGCTTTCGGGGCGGTCACCCGCGTCGACATCGAGCTGGACGGCGACGGGGCGATCGACAACCTCGCGTTCCGGGTGCCTCCGTCGCTCACCAACCTGATCACATGGGGACGGGTGAAGGACCTGTTCCGTTAGCGGCGGCACGCGCCGCCGAACGCCTGGCGATCATGTGGCTTGCCGGGAGGGGAGGGCGCCGTAGCTCACGGGGTCGCAGGTGCGGGAAGCGCAGAACGATCGTCCCGCGACCTCGCCTTCATCTAAGTTGCTGCTAAACTTGCTTCTATCCTCGCCTTCGCATGGGCGCGTCCGCCGCAGCCCAGGTGGGCGCCGCGCGTCCTGCGCCGGTGGAACTCCACGGCCCCTCAGTGGTTGCACCTAGCGAGCGCCGGAACATCCGCCTGCGGGAGTGGACGGAGCGTTCCGGCGTGAAACTGGCAGAAGGTTGCGTTGAGCCCTATTGAGCCCTGTGGGCCAAGCCCGGGACCACTAGACGTCCCGCTTTGCATAGATCGGAGGTGCGACATGGCGAAGCATTCACTGCCGTCCCTACCGTACGCGTTCGATGCGTTGGAACCCCATATCGATGCCCGCACGATGGAGATCCATCACGGGAAGCATCATCAGACGTACGTCGACAAGCTGAACGGGGCCCTCGAAGGCCGCGCGGATTTGGAGTCGAAGAGCCTCGAAGCGTTGCTGCGCAACCTCACCTCGGTCCCGGAAGAGGTGCGGGAGGCGGTGCGCAACAACGGCGGTGGGCACTGGAATCACAGTTTCTTCTGGCCCCTTTTGAAAACGGGCCTCGAGCCGAAGGGCGAGATCCTCGAGGGCATCAAGGACGCCTTCGGCAGCTTCGATGAGTTCAAAGCCCGTTTCTCGAACGTTGCCGCCACCCGTTTCGGCAGCGGATGGGCCTGGCTGGTCTGGAACAAGGGCAAGCTCGAGGTAATGAGCACCCCCAACCAGGACACGCCCATCAGCCAGGGCATGACACCCGTGTTGGGCCTCGACGTCTGGGAGCACGCTTACTACTTGAAGTACCAGAACCGTCGTCCCGAGTACATCGAGGCCTTCTTCCACGTGATCAACTGGGAGAAGGTGAACGGCCTCTACGTCGCCGCGCGCGAGCAGAAGGAGGCCGTTGCCACCGACGCGACGTTGTAGACCGGGGGCCCGACCAGCCGCCCGGCGGATCATGGATGTCAGGCATCGTAGACCATCACTTCCTCCCTCACAGCGAAGCCCGCGGCCCCGAGGTCGCGGGCTTCGCTTCTGGTGAACAACCTCCATCTGAGGACCGCGTACATTCCCCTTGTGTGGATGGTCCCCAGGCGTCCTGGAAAGACTGCGCGAGAATTCACCGGCGTTTCGGGGGCGCGGATTCTGGACGTGAGCAACCGAATCGGGCAAGATGATTGGTGAGATTCCACGTCCCCAACGAAAGGACCCGACATGATCACGCCGGTCGTCGTTCCGCCGCAGGAGGCCTCGCCCCACGCCGTCGAGCTGGGTCGCCGCATTGGAGCGCTCATTCGGGAGTACCAGCAGCACCACACCAGCCTGACCAAGACCGACATCCGGATGGCCCTGCGGCTCGCCGCCCAGGAGACCGGCGGGTCGGCGACCGTGCGGCGATTCCTCCTGTTGGGCATCCTCATGGCCGTGCTCGTCTTGGGCGGCGTCCTGGCGTTCCTCGAAGCTTCGGGGCTGGAACCGATGTTCCCGATGCTGCTCGCGGCCGGGATCTTGGTGGCCGTTGCCGTCGGACTCCTGATCATCAAGACTCGGACCGAGTAGCCCGTGGGTTGGCGCCGATTTCCGCGAGACGTCGGCCGAGCCTGTAGAAGGACGCCCACAGATGGACAGCAAACCAGCACTCCAATTCGACGCCGATGACATCCAACGCCCCACGTTGGTGCTGGATCCGGGTCGGGTGAAAGCCAACATCGAGCGCATGGCCGCGAAGGCCGAAGGTGCGGGCGTGCGCCTGCGCCCCCACTTCAAGACCCACCAGTCGGCCGCGATCGGCGGCTGGTTCCGCGAGCGCGGCGTGCAGGCCATCACCGTCTCGTCGGTGCGCATGGCGCGCTACTTCGCCGAGGCCGGATGGCAGGACATCACGATCGCCATCCCGCTCAACCCGCGCGAGTCATCGGCCGTCGCGGAGCTGGCCGACGAGGTGTCTTTGGGGGTGTTGATCGACCACGAAGCTCCCCTCCAGGCGCTCGCTGACGACCTGAGGCGTCCCGTCGACGTGTGGATCAAGATCGACACCGGCTATGGGCGGGCCGGCGTTCGGTGGGACGACGGAGATCGACTGCGCCGGCTGGCGACGGGTCTCGGTGCTGCGAGCGGCCTCCGGTACACCGGTGTGCTGACCCATGACGGCCACAGCTACCATGCCTCCGCGCGCGCGGAAATCCTCGCGATCCACAAGACGAGCGTGCAGCGGCTCGGCGCGGCGCGCGCCGTGCTCGACCAGCGACTGGGGGTGACAGGCAGAATCTCGATCGGGGATACGCCCACATGCAGCGTGCTCGACACGTTCGCAGGCGTGGACGAGATCCGCCCCGGCAACTTCGTCTTCTACGACCTCATGCAGGCGTCGCTCGACGTCTGCGCGCCGAGCGACATCGCCGTCGCGGTCGCCTGTCCGGTCATCAGCTCCTACCCGTCGCGCGGCGAGATCCTCCTGCACGGGGGCGCGGTGCATCTATCGAAGGAGGCCCTGGAGGTCGGCGCCGGAAGGAGCGTCTTCGGTTACATATCCGACGTCTCCAGCGGAGGTCTCGGCGTTCCTCGCGCGGATGCGCCGGTGATATCGATCTCACAGGAGCACGGCATCGTGCGGCTGCCGTCGCCGCTCCTCGAGAGCGTGTCGATCGGGGATCTCGTGCTCGTGTATCCGGTGCATTCCTGCCTGGCTTGCGATCTCCACGATCACTATCGCACGGTGGGGGGTGAGATCCTCACCCGGCTCTGACGCCCCCGAGGCCGGCACCCCTGCGATTCCAGCCCGCGCGCGTCCCAAGATCTCCCCCATCCGAACACCGGTGTTGCTCCCATGGCGCCGTGCCCGCCGCCTGCTACCTTCATGGACGAGAGATACACGGGCAACCGCGAAGCGAAAGGAGAGCGCTATGGCGAGAGTAGCCATCAACGGGATGGGACGCATCGGCCGGGCCACTTTGAAGCTCGTCCTCAAGCAGCCCGAGCTCGAGCTGGTGGCCATCAACGATCTGCTGCCGCCCGAGAGCATGGCCTATCTGCTGAATTACGACTCGGTCTACGGGCGTTACCCTGAGCGAGTGGAGGGCAGTGAGGGCAAGCTGCGGATCGGTGATAAGGGCATACCGGCGCTCTCCGAAGAAGACCCCGCACGTCTCCCCTGGAAGGACCTCGAAGTCGATCTGGTGTTCGAGTGCACCGGGATCTTCCGTACCGCCGAGGGCATGGCCAAGCATCTGGAGGCCGGAGCCCGGCGGGTGATCCTCTCCGCCCCCGAGAAGAGTGGGCAGGTCCAGATGATCGTGCACGGCACCAACCAGCCGGAAGGGTCGCCCAAGATGATCTCTTGCGCGAGCTGCACGACCAACTGCATCACGCCCGTGGCGGAGGTCATGGACCGCCGGGTGGGCGTGCACAAGGCCGTCATGACCACCATTCACGCCTACACCTCGAGCCAGACGGTCGTCGACGGCCCGCGCCGCAAGTGGCGCCGCGGCCGGGCGGCGGCGATCAACTTCGTGCCCACCTCGACGGGCGCCGCCAAGGCCACCGCGGTGGTGCTGCCTCAGTTCAAGGACCTCTTCGACGGTGTGGCGGTGCGCGGACCAGTGCCGGTCGGCTCGCTGACCGATATGGTATTCCTGACCAAGCGCGCCACTTCGGAGGACGAGGTCAACGACATCTTCCGCGAGGAAGCTCGCAGTGAGCGCTATGAGGGCATTCTGGGCGTCACCGAGGACCCCATCGTCTCGGCGGATATCATCCAAGACGATCGCGCCTCGATCGTGGACCTGACCTTGACCAAGGTGATCGACGGCGACCTGGTCAAGGTGATGAGTTGGTACGACAACGAGTGGGGCTACAGCGCGCAGATGGTGCGCGCGGCGGTGCGCATGGCAACCGATGACAGCGGGACGTCCGGCTAAACGCCTAGAGCTGGAGCTGGCGCAACCAGGCGCCGATCGCGTAGGCCACGCCGGCCGCGACGCCACCGACCGCCAGGGTCTCCAGGCCTCCCCGCCAGAGCGAGCGCTCCAGGATCCGGCCGCGGACCACACCGATGAGGACGAAGATGAGCGCCGTGATGGCGGCGCTGACCACGAAGCCTCCGGCGGGGACGACCTCGGGCAAGAGGAAGGGTGTCAGCGGGATGATACCAACGATCATGAAGGCGAGGAAGGTCGCCACCGCCGCGCGCAAGGGATGGGGGCTCGCCGGAGGAAGGTGATGCTCTTCCTTGATCATCGTTTCGATCCACGCCTCGGGGTGGCGGGTCAGGACGCGCACGATCTCTTCCAGTAGCGCACCACGGAATCCTTTGCTCCGGAAGATATGGCGCAGCTCTTCCCGCTCCCCCTCGGGATGCAGCTCGACATGGCGTTGCTCCATCGAACGCGCGCGCTCGATTTCCTGTTGCTCGCTGCGGCGGCTGAGGTAGTTGCTGGCGGCCATGCTGAAGGCGTCGGCCGCCACTTTGGCCACGCCCAGGATGACGATGACGTCTCCCGTGAGCCCGCCGCCAACCGCTCCGGCGACGATCGTGAAGGTGGAGATGGAACCGTCCATCGCTCCGAGGACGGCGTCGGAGAGATGGCCCTGTCCACGCCCGGCATTCACCCGCTCGTGAATGGCCTGCGGGTGATGCTGGTGTTCCAGATCGACTTCGGATGAATCCATGGTTCCACCATGACAGTCGAGTTTCGACGCGCGCCGAGACCCGACGTTGCAACCGGGGCCGGGCCGCCCAGCAGCCGTCCGGGCTCAGCAGCCACCCGGGCCCAGCAGCCACCCGGCCGACCGATGGGCGTGTGCGCGCTCTGCGGCAACACGTCGGCCAGGCGCAGAAGCTCATCGACGCGATCGACGGCGCGCTTCAAGCAGCGTTCCGGATCGAGCGCCACGCCCCGCAGGGCCGCATCCAGGCGCCGGCGATCCCCCGTGCCACCGGCTGCCTGCCGTCAGATAGCGTTCCACCGTGAGACCTCCGAAGCGCGCGGGCTCCTGCCAGGCGAGCGTGATCCCGCGGGACGCCCGCTCGTGGATGTCCCAATCCGTGATCGGTTCGCCCTCGAAGCCGATGGACCCGGTGACGGCATGATGGTACGCCTCTAGGCTCATGATGGCGTGCGCCAGCGTGGACTTGCCCGTGCCATTGGGTCCCACGAGGGCATGGATGTGCCCTCGCCAAACATCCACGCTGAGATCGCGCAGCACGGTCTCGCCACCGAAGACGACGCGCAGGCAGTCCACTTCCAGAATGGTGCGTCGGCCGTCACGTGCCTTGGCCGGCATGGATCACTCGTCGTTGGTGAAGATGAAGTCTTCACCGCCGGCGTTCCGGTGGCACGCAATGCAGCCCTGATCCATGCCCTTTGCGACCCGGCCCGCCTGGGGCACATCGGCGTCATTCCTGGCGATGGTGCCGTCGGGCTGATACTTCACGTAGAACCAGTCGTCGTTGGGCGCGTCGTAGCCCGTCTCGCGTTGCAGCATGACGGTCACGGCCGCCAGATACTCGCCCGGAGCCTGCGCCACCGTCTCCACGCTGGCCCCCTCACCGCCGAAATTGTCCTTGACGATCACGTGGTAGGGCTCTCCCTGCACGTGCACGTAGTTGTAGTACATCCGCAGGACCTGGCCGTGAGGCGACTGGCCCGGGTAGACGTCCGATTGCAGTGCCCAGGCCGAGTAGTCTCCCATGGCGTTCCAGAGCTCCTGGGCGAACGCAACGTCCTCTTGCCCGCCGAAGGGCATGTTCTGCTGAGCGCAGTGCACATGGGCGAATCCAGCGGCCAGTACGATCGCGATCCCCAGCGGCATCGCTCTGGTCAACGACCTGCGTCTCATCTTGTGCCTCCCTGTCTGTGGCTCGATACCTGTGGCTCGAATCGAGGCCCCCCTCAAATCGAAGGTCCGATGATCGAGGGCCCGATGATCGAGAACCCAATAATGTGAGCCTAGCGTGGATCCGCGAAGCTCCTCCGGTTCTCACACCCACCCAGCCTTCCGCCCAGGAGCGCGAGCTGCAACGGGGGGCATCCCTAGAGCGCGCCGGGGGCCCGTCCCAAGGGATGGATCAGGGGTCTGCGTCCTCGACGGGCACAGCAGAGCGCGGACCTGGGCCCGTCAGGTGACCTGTCCACAGATGACTGTGCGCTTGCAGGATTCGATCCCCGCATTGGTTGCTTGAGAGGCTACCAGTACTGCTACGATCAGAACCGCGATCTGCAGTGGCCGCTGCCGACTACGACGACCTCTGCAATCGAGCTGGTCGGTTTCTCGCTGACCATGCCCGATGGCGACGTCATCACCGGCGTCAAGCAGGGCCGCGGCTGCAGCCGCCTCTCAAGGGAGACGGCTGCAGTCAGGCGGCCCCGATGCCGCAGGACAGCTCTTCGAAAGGCTTGTTCGGATACGCCTCCTGCCTTCGACTCACGGTGCGGTTGGATCGATCAGCTCCATGGTCTCGAGGTGCGGATGCTCGGGATGGAGGGGAAGGTGCTCCGGCGTCGTGCTCTTCCAAAAGCTGGGCCAGATGATGTCGTTGAGCCCTTCATAAATGTCGGGGTCGGGATTCGGGTCGCTCACGTCCCGAATGACGGGATCGGGACCCGTATCTCCTCCGACCAGCAGATTGTCCCTGATCTCAGGGACAACCCCTGCGCCTTCGATCGCGCCGAGGAAGATCGAGACCACGCCCTCCGGGATCGATTCCGGAAGGTGGTTGTTGATGAGCTGGTTCCCTTGCGCCACGATCGGTCCCCAGCTAGAGACGGCCATCCCGGTCGTATAAGCCGCGATGCCTGTGAAGTCGTTGTTCTTCACCTGACAGTTGGTACCGGCAATCAGATGCATGCCTCTGTCCATCTCGCCTTGACAGGCGTTGTTCTTGACCTGCAGACCGTCATTGGAGCCAAGATCCGGATTCACGGGGAAGAACAGTGCCGTCGCGTCGGTTCTCCCGGTCTGTGCGACCAGCGTGTTCTGACATACCCAACCGTTATCGACCCCCGACATGCGCAGAATCCCATTGTAGTGCGAAGCCGTCACGGTATTGCCGGTGATCACTGGCGCGTACGATGTCGCGATGCTCACCCCGCCGTAGTAGTAGTTGCCCCGGACATCGACCACGTTGTCTTGGATCTCCAGGGCCGCGGCGGGCACGAAGTTAAGCCAGATGCCACCGAGCAGATTGAACCCCGAAGTCGTGACCGTGTTGTTCTGGATCCGGATCATGACTCTCTGGTCCTCCGCGGAGAGACGCTGACCGATGACGAACGTGCCGACGTACTGCGCGAGGATCCCGCTGTAGTACCAGCCTGAGAAGACGTTGTCCGCGATCTCGATCAATCCGCTGAAGTAGGCGTCCTCATAACCCGGAATGGGCACCCCCGGCGCAACCGGATAGTTGTTCTCCTTGAGCCAGACACCGATCACATTGTTCGTGAACGTGTTATTGCGGATCTGCATGCCATCGGAATAGTAGGCCTGGATGCCGAAGTCCGTGCCGTCGAACCAGAGGTACTGGAACACCGCCGACACTTGCGCAACAACAAAGAAGCCGCTTCCCCCCGTAATCCGTGTGAGCGGGTTTCCGCCGGCATCCAATCCCTCGCCGTAGATCGCCACTGGCTGACCCGTCTGGCCGACCCGGACCTGCCCCCCTGCGAAGCTGAATTCGCCGCAGAGGAGAATGTTCCCCCCTTGGTCGACAGCGTTTTGAACCGCCGGGATGTCCACGGCCGCATCCCCGGTCGCCGTGACCACGGCGTCATACTCGGTGAGCGGAAGGGCGCCCGCACCCCCACGGATGGGATCCAGCGGCGTTCTTCCTGCGCTCGCCTCGTCATCACGGGAGCATCCCGTCACCGTCATCATGAGGAGTAGGAGCAGGATCCCGACGGCTGAGGGGAGCCTGCCCATCATCCAGTGCGCACTACACATCGTTCTGTCCTCCCTGATCCTCTTCGATTGTCCGCGACCTCGTCCGTGCCCCGGTACGGGGAGAGGGATTGAGGACGGTCATCACTGACACCGGACTCCTCTCCTGGGCAAGGACATGGAACCGATCGACTGAACAAGCACGCTCAGTGCCATCGCGGCGCCGGCCGGACCGGACGCGCGAAGTACATCTGCTGGAAGGGATTGGAGTCGGGTTTCATGCACCGACGGGCGGATTCGCAACCCGAGGCGTCAAGCCGCTTGGACGCCGGGCGCGTCGCTGATTCGATCCGAGTCCTGGAAAGTACGTCGCTTGTGGGTATTGGCGCTGTCAAGCAAGGTTGACGGTTCTAGACGACGTTCAGCGGATCGCGTTCCTTGTGCGAGACCGCCTGCACACGCAAGAGAGAAGCGGCGTATGGGGCCGACGGGGCCTTCGCTGCCCGTGGCAGTCAAGCGCAGGTCACCACCGGATCCGAGCAAAAAGAAGGGGTCGGAGGCGACAGCACCCCCGACCCCAACGGTCTCGTTGCAGAACGCTGCGACTACTTGAACAATCCCTTGATCGACCCCCATGTGGCGTCTTCGACGGGGCTCGGCGCCGAGTAAACGTCGTAGAACGTGCACATATCAGGATCATCCTGCTGGATGACCAGCAGCACCTGACCGAAGCGCGTGTCGGCCATCGAGCAAGCCGCCTGACGGCCGTATTCCGGCAAGAGGCTGTAGGTGTCGAGAAGAAATCCATCGCGGGTCAGCTTGTGGAGAATGCCGGGCTCGCTGGCCAGCGAAATGCTCATCCAAAGGCAATCATTGAAGCAATCATAGGCAAGCCCATAGGCGCCATCCCAGGGACCGCCGAGATCTTCGAAGTAGGGGGCACTGCCAAAGGTCCCGTCCCAGATACCGCGCATGAGGCTCTCGCCATAGCCGCAGGTGTAGTAGTATTCGCCGTCAAAGGCCATGGCGCGGTTCGGATTGAGTGGTCCCACCCAATTGCCGGCGAATGTGTTGTAGTCGGTGTAGCAGTCCATGTTCTGGTCGTAGCTTCCGATCATGTAGGTACCGTCCCAGGTCAAATCGCGGTGACCCCAGCCGGTGGCGCCCGCACCCTGTTCCGCCTCATCGATGAGATTGCCGTACTCGTCGAAGATGTAGAACATGCAGGCACCGACGACGTCTCCGGACGTGACCCAGATGTACGCGCCGTCGAACCCGACACCCACGCACTGGGTGCTCATATCCAGGGTGATCTCGAACAGGATCGGGAAGTCGGAGTCGCTGAGCGTGAACTCCGGGGTGGGAGCACTGTGGTAGTCGGCATCCATGGCGTATGCATTCATGGACACCAGTGCTGCCAAGGCCATGGCTGCAATGAGGCGTTTCATGTCGTCTTCCTCCTCGAGGCTGGGCGCCGTGATCGCGGTTGCTCACAATCGGGCGGATGGATGGTCCCCGTGCCCGGTGCTGGGGGGGACATCAACGCACAGGGCAAGCTTCGCGATAGGGGCGGGCATTTACTGGATCTCGGTGTACGTGTCCATTCCGCGAAGCATCCGCCGCGTTCTCGATTCACATCAGTATCCTAATCCCGCCGGGCGACGGCTTCAAGCGCAATGTCCCTGAGCGCGCCGATTCGCAGGGCCGCGGCGAGAGGGCGCCCTTCGGCCCCCCTCAGGCCGCTACCCGGGACGAGATGATAACGGCCGTACACTTGTGCTCTTCGCTTCGGTGGGCTTCCCGAAGCGTCTGCGAGTAGAGAAACTATCGCCAACGGGGGACTCGGCAGCACCGCATGGCCCGTCAGGACGCACGCCGGCTGCCCAAAGGCCGGAACCTCCGCCCAGGGATCTGGGTGGGTTCCACAAGACTCAATCAACGACGGATCTCCGGCGGAAGCCGACATGTCCCACCGCGCCTGGCGCGGCTGATCCCGAGGCGGATGCCGGTGGGAGCCCATTGATCATCCCAAGCCCTGGACGGCAGGAGGGTTTCGATATGACATGGATTCAATCGACGAACGGCGCACGCCCGACATGCATGCGCTCCCCATGGGTGGCGCTCATCACGATCGTCTCGATTGCACTGGGGGCCCACGGCGCCTCGGCCGAGACGTTCCACTATAGCTCCGTGCTCAGCGGACAGCAGGTGACCACGCCGACGGGCTCGCCTGCCTTGGGGGGCGGGCTGTTCATCATCGACACCGATGCGAACACCGTGACCTATCGCATTGCGTTTGCCGGCCTGACCGCCGCGGAGACGATGGCGCACATCCACGGCCCTGCGGATCCCGGAACGAACGCGGGCGTGCTGACCAGTCTTCCTCTCGGCAACCCCAAGGTCGGCGTGTGGAGCTATGCGCAGGCGCAGGAAAACGACATCCTCGCCGGCAAGACCTACGTGAATATCCACACGGGCGCTTTTCCCGGCGGTGAGGTGCGCGGCCAGATCGCCGCGTTCAACGCCACGCTGGACGGCGCGCAGGTCGTGCCGCCCGTGACCACGCCGGGTCGGGGCTGGGGTGTCTTCCAGATCAACACCACCACCAACGAGCTCAGCTACTACGTCGTTGTGGACAACCTGGCCGGGGTGGAGTTCGGCTCGCATTTCCACGGCCCGGCCCTGCACGGCACGCCCGCCAGCTTCGCCGCCGGGATGCCGCTGGGCAGTCCCAAGATCGGCACGTGGGCCTATGATCAGAGCCAGGAGCAGGCGATCGTCGATGGGCGCTACTACGTGAAGGTACACACCGATCTTCATCCCACGGGCGAAGTGCGCGGGCAGATCGTGCCGGTCGTGGTCCCGATCGACGGCCAGCAAGAGGTTCCGCCGGTACCCTCACCCGGCGCGGGCATCGCGCTGCTCAGCATCGATCACACCACCGACGAGCTCGGCTTCGATGTCCGCTTCGGTGGATTGGCAGGTGCCGAGACCATGGCCCACATCCATGGCTTCGCGCCTCCCGGCGCCAACGCGGGCGTCCTCTTCACGCTTCCCTTGGGCAATCGCAAGCTGGGCGCCTGGGCCTATGGGGCCGGCAACGAAGGGGACCTGCTCGCCGGACTGACCTACTTCAACATCCACTCAACGTTCGCGCCGACCGGGGAGATCCGGGGACAGATCATCGGTCTCCCGGAGTTCGACACCAGCAGCGTCGATCCGGTCCCGGCGACAGCATCTTCGCTCGCGCTGACGCGCATGGCGCCCAATCCCCTGCCGGGAAAGGGGCGCATCCAGTTCCAGCTCGAGCAGCCGAGCACTGTGCACGTGGAAATCTACGACGCCCAGGGACGCCTGGTGCGCGACCTGGGTGAACGGCAACTCTCCGCTGGGCCGCACGCGGTTGCATGGGATGGACGCGACGGCCGCGGCCGCGCTGTCGAGAGCGGCGTCTACCACTACGTGCTGACAACGCCTCGCGGGCAGGTCAGCCGGCCGGTAAGCTTGGTTCGCTAGATCCGCGGACCCTGCGGGGTCGGGGAGCCCCTCGGCCGCGATGAGAGGCGCAAGATTCGGTAGGCGTGACCCGCCTACCGGATCTTCCCTTCCAAGAACGGCACCTCGTACACCTTGTCGTGCTGAATCGGTCCGTGTCCGAAGTACCCTTCCTCACCAAACAGCTCGCCGTGGTCGGCGGTCACGGTGATGAAGGTGTTCTTGGGCACCATATCGTAGAGCCGCTCGAAGACCGACTCCAGGTACTGCACCGTGTCGATCTGGCGGCCGCGCAGGATGTCCAGCTTCTCCTGATCGAAGAAGGGCTCGGTCTTGGTCCCGCTCTTGAGCTTCCCCTCCTCAACGGCATCATCGAGGTGCTTGAACACGCCGTGGACCCCGCTCAGCCGCGGCCACTCGTTCTTGGGCTCGGTCGGACGCGCATAGGGATAGTGCGTCTCGCCCACGTTGAAGAGATAGAAGGACGGACGCTCGGTGGAGAAGGTCATCTCATCGAGCATCGCGCTCATGTCGTTGTGCTTCTCCATCAGCTTGAAGGTGTCGAAGTCCTTGTTGATGACCGTCTTGGGATTGAGCACCGGCAGCGACACCTTGGCGTGCGTGAAGTAGCCCAGCGTGTTGCGCAGGTAGGTGGGCATGAAGAGATGGGGCACGAAGCTCGCGAACTCGATGTCCCGCGCACCGAAGCGGTCGTTGAAGCGCAGGAAGTCTTCCTTGTAGTAGTCCGAGGCGTACACGTGCGCCGGGCTGATGTGCGGCAGAAGGCCCATCAGGAGGTTGTAGTGCGAGGGGGCCGTCCAGGAGGCATAGCTCCAGCGCCGCTCCACCTGGCCCAGCTTGGTGATGATCTTGGGCTCGGCCTTCATGAAGGAGTCGTAGCGGCAACTGTCCAGGATCACGATGATGTAGTTGTTCATCTCATCGTAGGGAGGATCGGGCCGCCGGGCGGGAATCCCCGGCGCCCGGATCGGACGCGGCGCGGCGCTGGACGGTGGCGACTTCTTACCGAAGAGCTTCTCGAAGAGACCCATGGCTCCACTCCTTCATCCACTTCTCGGGTCCGCCAGCCCCCGCACCGACGCTCGGCCCGGGCCGGCAGACCAGAGAGTGTACCGCATTCGGGGCGGGGAATCCGCATCCGTGGCGCGGTGCGTCCTGATCCGATGCCCCCGGGACCCGTCACGCCTGTCACAGGGATGCAGTTCGGTGGCCGCATCTTATTGACAGTAGGTCCTTTTCAGGTTTTCGGCCGCCGACGCATGGATCTCCAGCCGGTCTCCCGGTCCTGTCTGTCCGCTGGGGACCGTGCTGGAGCCCGCGCTGGGGACCGCGCTGGGGATCCCACACCCACTCGAGGACAGCGCTCGGCCCGCCTGGAGGCCCCACCCAGCTCGCGTGCACCCGCTTGCCTTCGCCTTCACTCATTGCCACACTGCCTGCTGACCTGAATCCATCACCACCGCAGAGCCCGGGAGACGCAACCAGCATGGGGACCTACGGCCCGATCATCGGCACCGAGCGCACCGACTGGGGCAACGTGCGCAAGATCCGCAGTCCTTTCGATCAGCAACCGGTCGGCGAGGTCCGTTTCGGGGATGCCCGCACGCTGGAAGCGGCTATCGCCCTCGCCGAGCTGACCTTCGCGTCCTTCCGCCGGGAGCCGGCCCATCGGCGCGCGCGCTGGCTGCGCACGATGGCCACCGGTATCCGCCGCCGTGCCGATGCGCTGGCCGAGACGATCTGCCGCGAGGCGGGCAAGCCGATCCGGCTCGCGCGGCTGGAAGTGGAGCGATCGGCCGATCTGTTCGCGCTCATGGCCGAGGAGACGGGCCGCGACGGCGGTGAGCTGCACGCGTTCGATCGGGTCCCGGAGGGCGAGGAGCGATTCGGGATCGTGCGGCGCTTCCCGCTCGGGCCGGTCGCCGCCATCACCGCGTTCAACTTTCCCCTCCATCTGGGCGCGCACAAGATCGCGGCCGCAGTCGCCGCGGGCAACACGCTGGTGCTCAAACCAGCTTCGCAGACGCCGATGTCGGCGATTCTGCTCGGACGCATCGCGCTGGAGAGCGGTCTGCCCGAGGGGGTCCTGAGCGTGGTGCCGAGTGACGCGAGCGACGCCGGGCCTCTGATCGCGGATGAGCGCATCCGGCTCCTGACCTTCACGGGCAGCTCGCAGGTCGGTTGGATCCTGAAGGGTCAGGCGGGCCGCAAGCGGGTCCACCTGGAGCTGGGTGGCAACGCGGCGGCGATCGTCGAGCCCGACGTGGACGTCGACGACGCGGCCCGCAAGCTGGCGCTGGGCGCCTTCACCTATGCGGGCCAGCTCAGCACGTCCGTGCAGCGCATCTACGTGCACGACCGCGCCACCCGCCGCTTCCTGGACGTGCTCATCCAGACCGCCGCGACCAAGGTCCCGACCGGTGATCCGGCCGAGGAAAGCGTTCTGTGCGGACCTCTGATTGACGCCACCAATGCCGACCGGGTGTTGGAGTGGATCGACCAGGCCGCGCGCGCCGAGGCCACCTTGCTGCTCGAGCCGCGGCGTGAGGGCAACGTGGTCACCCCGGCGGTGGTCACGCAGGCCAAGCCCGAGCTTCCGATCGTCGCGCGCGAGGTGTTCGGGCCGGTCGTCGTGGTGGAAACCTACCGCGGCTTCAATCGCGCCATCGAGCTGGCCGCCGATACCGCCTACGGCCTCCAGGCGGCCGTCTTCACCAACGACGTGCGCAAGCTCATGCGCGCGCACGAGCAGATCGAGGCCGGGGCTCTGATCCACAACGACTACCCCTCCTATCGCATCGATCCGATGCCCTACGGCGGGCTGAAGGAGTCGGGGTTCGGGCGGGGCGGGCCGCGCGATGCCCTGCGCATGATGACGCAGGCACGGCTGCTGGTGGTAAATCCAAGGATGTGAGGGCGTGCGGGTCAGTCCGTGATCGCCTGCAGCGCCGCGTCCAACCGGGGGAACTCGAACCCGAAACCGGACGCCTGAAGTCGTCTGGGCACCATGCGCTGACTGGCCAGCAGCACGTTGGCCATCTCGCCGTACAGTCCGCGCAGGGCGAACCGGGGAACACAGAAGATGGTCGGGCGACCGAGCGCGCGCCCCAGCGTGCGGGTGAACTCGCGATTCGTGACCGGCTCCGGCGCCGACGCGTTGTATACGCCGTCTTCGTCCGTGGTTTGCAGCATGTAGATGATGGCCGCGATCAGATCCCGGCGGTGGATCCATGGCATCCAGTGAGAACCGTCGCCCAGGGTGCCGCCCAAGCCCAGGCGGAAGATAGGCAGCAGACGCTCCAACATGCCGCCGCTGGACTCGAAGACCGGAGCGATCCGCAGCACGCACACGCGCACGCCGATGTCACGGGCCTTCAGCGCCGCCGCCTCCCAATCTCGGCACAACGCGGCGAGGAAGTCGCCGCCCAGTGGGGCCCGCTCATCCAGTTCCCGATCGCCGGCATCGCCGTAGACCCCGCTGGCCGACGCGCTGATCAGCACCTGGGGCTTCACGTTGGTTCCCGCCAGGAGAGAAACCAGCTCACGGGTCAAATCGACGCGGCTCTCGCGCAGGATCCGCTTGCGCTCCGGCGTCCAGCGTTGCCCCGCGATGGATGCCCCCGCAAGGTTGATCACCGCCTCGAAGGGCTTCTCCTCACAGGTTGCCCACGCCTCCGCGAGCCCACCGTGGGCGGTGATCCCGGGGCCGAGCCGAACGGCCGCCTCCTGCGGGCGGCGCGACACGACCGACAGGTCGTGGCCATCGGCCCGCAGGCGCCGGCAGAGTGCATGTCCGACGAAGCCGGTTCCTCCGGTGATCAGAATCCGCATGATCGGTCGTCCTCCCTTCCGATCCGGATCGAAACCGTCCGCCCGGTCATTCCGGATCCACGGCCCGCCCCGACTGCCGGCGGGTGCCCTGGTGCTGGTGGTTGCAATCGGGGCATGCGCGCGGGCACAATGGTCCTGTCGCCCCCCCAGGCAACCGCGCAGCCACGGATGGCCCCATGAGACGTGCGCGACGGACGCTCGCTTCCATCCATGCAGACGGCCGTTTCCCAAACCACGGCCCGGCGCTGCTCATCCTGCTGTTGGCCGGTCTGGGCTTCTGGGGTTGCAGCAGCACCGTGATCGGGACCCCACCCGCTCCCGTCGCCCCGGCTCCGAGACCCGCGGCCCCTTCGAGCTCCGTAGCGGGGATCGAAACCCGCCTGCGCGCGGAAGTCGCGTCCTGGCTGGGCACGCCCTACCGCTATGGCGGCGAGGATCGGCGCGGGGTGGATTGCGCGGCGTTCGTGCAACAGCTCTACCGCCGCGCGCTCGGTCTGGGGGTGCCGCGGACCACCGCAGATCAGGCTACCTGCGGCTGGCCGGTCGAGCAATCGGAGTTGCGCACGGGTGATCTGGTGCTCTTCCGCACGCGGACCGGCAAGCGGCACGTGGGGGTCTATCTGGGCGCCGGCGAGTTCGCGCACGCCACGGTCAGCCGCGGGGTCACCGTCAGCCGTCTGGACGCACACCACTGGCGGCGGGCCTATCGCGGGGCGCGGCGCATGGCCTTTCCGGACCGATGGGCCGCTGAGGATGCTCCGGCCGGCGGCATGTGAGCCCTGTCGACACCCCGGGGAGGCGCGCCGCGATCGGCGGCCGGCACGACCCGCTGGGGCGCCCTCGCGTGGCGCCAAGCGGACGTCGATCTACGGCGCCAGCTTGGCCGCGATCTGCGCCACGTGCCGTCCCTGGAACCGTGCCGCCTCCAGCTCGTTCTCGCTCGGCATCCTCTCACCCTTGCCGCCGGCGATGGTGGAGGCCCCGTAGGGCGACCCACCGGTGATCTCGTCGATGCGCGTCTGTCCCTGGAACGTGTACGGCAATCCAACGACCACCATGCCCTGATGGAGAAGCGTGATGTGAAAGCTGAGGATGGTCGACTCCTGGCCGCCGTGTTGCGTCGCAGAGGACGCAAAGACCGATCCGACCTTGCCGACCAGCGCGCCCTTGGCCCAAAGGCCTCCGGTGGCATCCAGGAACTGCCGCATCTGCCCGCACATGTTGCCGAAGCGCGTGGGGGTGCCGAAGATGATGGCATCGGCCTCGCTCAACTCGCTGACCTTGCACACCGGCACGCCTGCAAACGCCTTCTGCGCCTCGGTGGCTCCCATCTTGTCCAGTACTTCGGCGGGCAATGTCTCGGGCACCCGGCGCATCACGACCTCGGCTCCCTCGACTTCCCGGGCCCCCTCGGCCACGGCTTCGGCCATGCGGTGGATATGCCCGTACGTGGAGTAGAAAACGACCAGAACCTTCATGCGTGCTCCTCCCCGTGCATCCATGACGATCTGCGCGACACGACCCTAGCGCAACCCGCTGGCGCATCGCAAACCCTTCGGCGACCCGTGATCGGGCGTCGGCGTCTCTCGTGTAACCGCCTTGCGCTTCTCGGGTTCCCGTCTCGGATCGCGAGTCCGTTCACCCGGTTGCGCGTGCCGCGTGCCACCGGCATCCCGCAGGGTTGTCTTGACTGCCAGGGCCCGACCGCCGAGTGTGGCAGCTTGGCACGTGTGGATTCGGGTCACGTGGGACGGGCCGGCCGCGGCCGACCCTGCGAGGAGTGATGGTCATGAAGTGGGTACTGTTGATCCTGGTCGCGCTGCTGGTCCTCATCCAGTTCGTTCCGGTGACCCGCACGAACCCCGCGGGCGACCCCGCGCAGGAGATCGACGCACCGATCGGCGATATCCTGCGCCGCTCTTGTTACGACTGTCATTCCAACGACACCGAATGGCCCTGGTATGCGCAGCTCGCCCCCGCGTCCTGGCTTCTCGCCCACCACGTGAACGAGGGCCGCGAGCATCTCAACTTCTCGCAATGGAACTCCCTGTCCACCGACCGGCAGGCGCATCTGAAGCAGGAGATCCGCGATGTCGTGGAGGCGGGGGAGATGCCGCTGTCGTCCTATTTGCTGCTCCACCCCGAAGCCGAGCTGAGTCAGGAGGAGATCGACAGGTTGACGGCCTGGGCCGGGGAGACGGGCTCGCACGAGGAGACGCCATCGCACGAGGAGACGGGCTCGCGCGAGGAGGCGCCATCACACGACGAGACACACTCGCACAGCGAGTCGTCTCACGATTGACCGTATCTATCTGGCCTAGAGCATCGTCTCGCGCGCCTGGCGCAGGAGATCCGGGATCGGAAGCTGGTAGGGGCAACGCTCCACACAGAGGCCGCAGGCCTGGCAGTCCTCGTAGGACTTCTCCAGCCCTTCCAAGCGCTCGTTGGCCCAATCCTGCAAGCCGTAGCGCTCGTGATAGCCCTGGAGCAGCAGGAGCATCGGAATCTGCAACCCGTTGGGGCACGGCATGCAGTAGCCCCAGCGCCGGCAGAACCGATCACCCCAGAACGCGCGGTCCGCTTCCAGCGCCTCCATCTCGCGGGCGGAAGGCGGCCGCAGCTCTTCGCCGACGGCGGCGTTCTGGCGCACCTGCTCGATGCTGTCCATCCCGGGAATGACCGCGTCCATGCCCCCGGCCAGCTCGAACCGTAGGGCCGCCGGCACGTTGCGGATGGCACCGCCCGCGACGGGCTTCATGGCGATCAGGCCCAGGCCGGCTTGGCGCGCGGCGGGAATCACATCCTCGCGCCATTCCTGCTCGATCGGATTGAACGGGTGCTGGACGGTGTCGAACATGCCCGTCGCGATCGCCTTGAGCAGCATCTGGCGGCTATGGCCGGTGACACCGATGTGGCGCACCTGCCCCTTGTCGCGTGCACGCGCCAGCGCCTCGTACGCTCCCCCGTCGGCCAGTACCCGCTCGAGCTGGGCCTCGGATCCGATCGCGTGGAGTTGATAGAGGTCGATGCGGTCGGTGCGCAGATGGCGAAGACTCGTCTCCAGCTCCGCCGTCATCCCGGCTGAGTCGCGTGACATCGCCTTCGAGGCCAGCACGAACTCACCGCGCCGGCCGCTCAACGCGCGGCCGATCTTCTCCTCGCTGTCGGTGTAGCCGCGCGCCGTGTCGATGAACGTGATGCCGCTGTCCAGGGCGCCGTGGAGCACCCGCTCGGCAGCCGTTGCATCGAGACGCTGGATGGGGATTCCGCCAAAACCGATGACCGAGACGGTCAGACCCGTTCTGCCCAAAATGCACGTTTCCATGAGCGCAGGATACCATGAGAATCCTCCGATGTCCGCGGCGAGAAGGCGGTCCTGGGGAATCCGATCGAATGCGAGGCCCGGGGCAGGCTCCCTGCAGGGCCAAAACCATACCAGGACGTATCACACTACGCCGCGCCGCAACCCTATACTTATGGACCAAGGAGCGATCCAGATGGGCCCAGCACAATCATGAGCGGCATGCTTTGCCGGGGCGGGCGCTACCGGTATGCCCGGACCGGAATGCCCGATGGCCGCGGGGCGCCGGGCGGAGCCGTCAGGGCACGCCTGCGGCCTGTGCGTGGCGTCCAGGCGCTGCTTACGCTTTGCGCAGCCCTGGGTGCGCTGTGCACCCCGGATGTCCAGGCCCGACGCAGCGACGTACCGGGGCCCGCGCCCGCTCCCCTGCCCCAAGTCTACGCCCTGAGACCGCCCGACCTCTTCTACCACGCCGCCGGCGCGCTGCGCCTGATGGTCACCAACGTCGGAATGCTCGGCAACCCGCACGAGGGCGTCGACTCCTTCGGCGCCGGGTGGCGCGATGGGGAGTACCTCCACACCGCCGAGTTGTGGGTTGGCGCCGTGGCGAGCGACAACATGGAGCATGTCTCCTCGGGCTTCGAATTCCGTCCTTCGCTCGGCCCGGGCGACACGATCTACCGATCGCATGAGGGGGCGCCCGGGGGCGGACGGTGGGGCTTCTCGTCCTACGGCGGGGACGACGACGGCGACGGCCAGCGCGACGAGGAGTTCCTCAACGGCCGCGACGACGATGGCGACGGACTCATCGACGAGGACTTCGAGGCCATCTCCCAGGAGATGTTCTGCTGCGAGTACTGGGATCACACGACCGAGGCCATGCAGTCGATGCCCGACCACCGGCCGCTCTATGTGCGCGTGCGCCAGCGCAGCTTCGCCTGGTCAGAGGATGGGTACGACGATTTCATCGGCCTCGACCTCGAGATCATCAACGAGGGGTTCGAGTCGCTGCGGGACCTCTACGTCGGCTGGTTGGTCGACGCCGACATCGGCCGCATCGAGGGCGCCGGCTACTGGCGCGATGATCTGGGGGCCGCAGACGTCATCGACACCAGTTATGTCAACGACGAGATCTCCTACATCTGCCGCGATCGGGACGGAATCTGGCACGACTGCAATCGTGAGCGACTGCGCTTCGACATCGTCTGCATGCGCGACGCCCACGGGTCCGAGGGCGGACAGTACGGCGACGATCTGCCCGCCGACCGCGACGGCTGGCTGGGCGTCATGCTGCTGGATCAAACCACCGACGAAACCGGAGAGCGCGCGCCGCGCCGCGTGGCGTTCCACACGCGCACCTTCGTGACGCGGCGTTGGGGTTACGACTATCTGGATCATTCCCGCTACCAGTGGCTGGCGGGGGGTCAGTGGCAGCCCGATTCGGTCAAGAACCCCTCCGACTACGCCATGATGCTCAGCATCGGTCCCTTCCCGGAGGTCATGCCCGGGGAGCGCCTGCGAGGGCAGTGGGTGCTGGTCGTGGGCCCAGGCTGGAAGGGGCTGCGCCAGAACGCGGTCGCGGCGCGGAGGGTCTGGCGGGGCCGCTGGCGGGACGCCGATCACGACCCCGAGACCGGCGTCGAGGGGCGCGAGCGTTGCCTACGTGTCGAGCCGGGCCAGCGCGCCCTCATCTGGCGCGACCCGTGCGTGCAGCTCGGCGATGTGCTGAAGGTCAAGTCCGACGACTGCAGCATCCCCGACGTCTGGGTCGACGACGACTGCGATTGCTGCACGCCCGTGCAGGATCCGGAGGCGGGCCGGTGGGGCTGCGAGTCGCTGGTGCGCTGGGTGGCGCGCGTGGCGCCCCCGCCGCCGACGGTGAGCACCGAGAATCCGCAGCGCAATGTCTACTTGACGGGCGATCGGACGGTGCGAATCGAATGGGATAACGCTCCTGAACTGGCGGTCGATCCTTGGACGAACACCCAGCGCTTCTGCGGCTACCGTATCTGGCGCGTGGAGGGCTGGACCCGGCCTCTGGGGGCGCCGGGACCGGAGTCAGGGGACTGGCACCTGCTGGCCGACCTGGCTCCCGAGCCGGTTGGCAGCCAACTCGATCTGGCCGAGCACACCAACGCGTTCGCGCGCGTGATCGAGTACGTCTCCATCGAGGGCGACACGCTGGGCCCGCGGCCCCGCTACGAGGTGGGCCGCTACTTCTTCGACGATACCAAGGGCCTCAAGAACGGCATGCTCTACTTCTACGATGTGACATCCTATGCCTGTTGGATCGACGACGAGGACCACTACCACGAGATCGCACAGCCGCCCGCCGCGCTGGAGTGCGAGGGGGTCCGTCCCCGCTGCGATGCCGTCGGCGTCGAGGCGTGGCGCGATCGTTTAGCGGTGGTGCCCAACCCGTATCGCGGGGGCGCCGCATGGGACCTCAATCCCAACAGCGCCGATCCTCTGGGCACGCACATCAGCTTCATCGGCCTGCCCGATCGCGATTGCACCATCCGGATCTACACCCTGGCGGGCGATCTGGTGCAGACCCTGCAGCACACCCCGTGGCGCCATCGCGGCGAGCTACAGTGGGATCTCATCTCACGCAACCACCAACCGATCGTCAGCGGCGTCTACCTGTATGCGGTGCGTTGCGGACAAGAACAGAAGGTGGGGCGCTTCACGGTCATCCGATGAGCGCGCTACTTCACCATGATCAGCCGGCGCATAGCTTGCTCTTCCCCCGTGCGGCCGACCCGAATGTGGTAGACACCGGCCGGAGCATCACGACCGTCGGCAAGCCGACCGTCCCAGTGCGCGCGCACGTTGGATTCCCAGTCGGGCGGCCCCAACAGACGAACGAGCTTGCCGGTCACATCGAAGATTTCGATAGGACAGGGATCGGATGTCCACCTTGCCCCATCCAGATGGATCGCCACCCCGCCGGTCGTCGGATTGGGCGACAGCCGGCACAGCAATCCCCCAGCCACTGGCTTCGGGAGCTCCACGACATCTGTCGGCCAGCAGACGCCCAGTCGTGCGCCGACGTTCTCGCCGTGCTCTCCGGCCCCGATGCACGGGCTCTCCGGCTGAAGGCGATAGTCCCCCGCGGCCGGCTCACAGAAAAGTGGGTCGGCGACGAAGTTGCCGATCTGGTAGCCGCAATCAGGAGGGGGGCCCTGTTCAATGATGCAGTTGTGGCGCCACTCAAGGGTTTCCGGCGCATGGGCCGCGAAGCACATATTCCGAGACCCTGTCAAGTCTTACGTGTGAAGTTTGGGTGATTCCGATTCATGCGAAACGGTTTAGAACAAGACCTTGATCCTACCCCATGTCGGCGACTGCGCCGGGCTCGGCCCTCCAGCATCAAAGAATACCCCAATCCCCAGGCTCCGACAGGACTCCCAAACAACACTAGGGTCCTGCCAGCCCGTCGGGTATCCGATGCCGGGAGCGATATTGGTCCACGGGTATCCCCCCACCCCACTCTCATCACTAGCAACATACCACCAGCACTCACTCAAGCTGAAATCGGCCCAATAGCCAACTGTGAACGTCTCGTTGACGCACCACCCCTCGCCCACTTCCAGATTGTTTTGTCCCACCGAAGGCCAGAACGGAATGTTGGTTAGCACCTGCTCCGATCGCATGTACAATACCTCTCCGGGGGGGGACCCTATGCCGCCGCGCCAGACATACAAGGTCATCGGCTCACTCAGATGGGAACTTCCAGTGGTGGCCCAGATGGCGACGCACTCTATCTCACCCTGCCCCAAGTCAAACGCCTCTCCGAATGCGCCGAAGTACGGGGGAGCAACTCCTTCCTGCTGCCAGCAGTAGGCGTTCTCAAAGGAGTCGTCGTGGTTCGCGAATAGCGACATGCTGCAGTCATCAGGAATTCTTTGTATCCTGATCGCCTGTGTAGCACCAAGACTAACGCCGGTTTCCGCATAGGGCCCTCCAAGGCTAACAAGGAGGACGCCAAGCGCGATTGAATAGGTTCTCATCCTCAGAGCCCTCCCTAATGGGGTGATTCTCCTCTCGATTGGAGCCACCTCCCTCAGCCTATGGGGGCGACCGCTTCGTCCTCGCTGACAACTTCTATCACTCCATCGTTGACTTCCATAGTTGGCGCAGAGCCCGCAGCATGTCGCGCACCTATAGTCCCACCAGCTGAGCTCGTGTACTGCACGCTAGCACAGTTCATGCAATGCACCGCAACCTCCTACCGCACAACGATCACCCGCATGCTAGTCACCGCGTCTTCGTCGGCCTCTAATAGACTGCGGAAACGAGCGAAGTAAATTCCTGATCCAACAGGAATCCCCCCGTTATCGCAACAGTCCCATCTGAGCTCTGACCTACCTGCGGCCAGGTCCACCCCACTCGAAAGCCCCCTAACCAAGCGTCCATCGGGTCCGTAGACATCAAGCCACACTCGACCCTGGCATGGCATGACAAAGCGAAAGGCCACCTGACCACCTCGTTCGACGGGAATTCCCACAACGCGAAACCCCAGAGCTTCTGCGCTTCCGTCATCCACCTCGCTGACGTCTAGGCATCCCTCTGCGGCGCAGCAGATGAAGGAGTACTGAACTTGGCACTCCCCAGCAGACGGGTCAAAGGGCGCCCATACCCACAGAGGTGGGTCTTCAGTCACACGGACCTTATAGGTGTAGGTTTCCAAGACGCAGCGACCAGTCTCAGGCTCGAAGTCCCCAAGCACGTGCGCCCAGTGGTCGTAGTAGAGGCCGTCGTAGTGCGGCGGCTCGGTTGGGTCCGGGTTCCCATCCAACTCGCGGCTTATTAGCCTCCAGCCTGAGGTCCCCCTGCCTCGCGCCCAGACAGTAGTGGTTCGGTAGTCATCGGGTAACCAAACGACCGATTCCACCCGGTGGGGGACCACCCAAAACTCCTCCCAAGTGTCCTCGGCAGTATTGACGCCTTCGACATCTCTGAACTGGACGACTAGCCCATCCAGCGGTTCCTCAAGACTCACCTCCGTGGTGAAGCCATGGACCACTTCGCAGTCCCCTGTCAACCAGCTCATCGCAATGCCGACCTGGGGCAGGCCGCTTCCAACAGCCACGCTTGGCTGATCCATCGGGTCGGCAGCGAGTTTCAACAGCTCGTAGCAATCCTCGTTTGTCAGCATTGGCTCTTGGCCCAAGAGAAGTGCAATCGCACCCGCCATTACGGGAGCAGCTGCCGACGTACCGCCATAGATCCATCCTTCTCTCCACTCGTATTGGTCTGTCCCGCCACCGGCAACCCACAAGTCGACAGCCGGCCCTGCAACGTCAATGTAGGAACCCCTGAACCACGCTGGGTTTGTCTCCCCTCCGCAATCAATGCCTGCTACTGCAAGCGTATAGTCGGGAAAAGCTGCTGGATAGAGGAAGGCGCTGTCAGGTTCCGCGCAGGGTTCCCCACTCACGGCAACGTCGTTGCCTGCCGAGCATACGTGGCTGATGCCAATACGGTGTACGTTTCTAAAGGCCTCCCGTGCAGAGCGTGGAAGCGCATTGTAGCAGTATTTATAGTACGCGCGTCCCATGCTGTTCGAGACTACACCCACTCTTCGGTTCACGATCGGCCCGCAGATGTAGTCCATAGCCTGCGCCATCACGGACCAGAAGGTCTGATCATCAGGCGGTGGGAAAGGAGGGTAGTAGTGGTTCCGCAATACCACCAGAAGCCCGTCGCCGAGATGGGCGGGAAGATGGGCGATGCTCGCCATTCCGCGCCGGTCGTTGTGCGTCGCGGCCGTAGCCAAGCTCGCGCACTTCGTTCCATGGCTTGAATAGGGAGCCACACTCCAGGGCACTGTCGGGTCAGGAAACGTGCGACTGAGGGAAACATCGATGTACGGTCCCAGGTCCTCATGATCAGCGTTCACACCATCGTCGCAGATGGCGATCTTCGTCCCTGCGCCACAGCAGTCACAAAGCTCCCATGCTTCGGGCACATTCATGTCGTAAAACCCATGCGGATAGGCACTGCAGTTGTCGGGTGTGCCATTCAGGTACCACTGGTCCTCGTAGAGCTCATCATCTGGATATGGCTCTTGTGGACACGTCTGATGTGACAGGAGGATGTCGGGGTCGACATATATGATCCCGGGCATGGCAACGAGGGCAGTGATGACCTCGCTTACCGCAACCGCTCCACTCAGGCGCACGTAGTAGACGTCCGTGAAGTCAATCAACTCAACGGGATTACCATGCAGGTCTATCGTTGCCTGGGGATTTGCTGCCAGGTGACGCCACGACGGGGCCAGAGTCTGGAAGGACACCGCGCCCAGTTCCACCAGAACATCGGCTAGCTCCAGGACGGTGATCGTAGCCTCTTCCAGAAGTGCCGTGAAGCTGGGCGGATTCTCAGTCCGATCCTGGGGAAACGAAATGACGTCAGGCGTGAAGCGGACGATAACGGCGTTGCTGGCGTAGACGCTATCCGGTAGGGACTCACTGCCTTGCTGGGGTGGTTCCATATTGCCCCCGCTGGCAGAGGACTCTGCAGGGCATGCGGCTACACCGTCCTGGAAGAATCCCATTGCGCCGAAGGAGTCGAGGGGATAAACTTGGGGAGGATTCTCGCAGTTGGATGTTCCAGCGAAACCAGTTGACGGGTTAGCGGTTAGCCCGACTAAGCCGTCTTCATATGCGTATCCAGCAAACCAGTAGACTGGCTGGAAGTTGCCATCCCAATCGACGGTCGTCGTTACGAACGCCGTCCCCTCCTCAGGCCCGGGCCAGCCATCGGTGGGGATCTCCAGCCCCTCATCAGGATAGCAGGGACCATGGTCCGTGAACTCGAAACTGCCGGGATCAAAGGAACCCAATCCGAACTCGGTGCCGCACCACTGCTTCGCTTCGCTCCACGCGGCCAGGACGAACCAGATGACCCCGTCGTAGGTGTCGATGCGGTTGACCTGGGCGCCGCAAGAATCGATGGCGTGGTGGCTCAGGTAGTGCTGACACCACGCCTCGGGCGGGGGATCAGAGGAGAACTGCATGGCTGATGGGTAGTGCGCGATGAAGACCCCCCCTCAAGATTGGAGGAGTCCGCCAGCGCACCCGCAATCAGGCATGGAACCGCTGTGAGAAAGAAGAGCACTCCGACTCGCATGGTACCTGACCTCCCTTTCACGGTCGGGCCTGAGAAAGCACCACCATGGGCGGGATGCCGGAGGGACTTGCGGGCGGAGTCTCGTACGGCAGATGACCCGTCGCGATTCAGGGTGCATGCCATCTCAGTACGCGTTTTGCATCACCCTCACACTCGCTGTGTGCGCGCATCTGCGCACACAAATCAGTCTACTGCTGGCGCAAGGATGATGCAAGTGGATTCGGACACCTCAGTAGAGCAGGTCGGCGGTTTATTGGTCGCGCGGGCGTGATCAGCCTGTCTCCGGTGGCCATTGACACCTCGGAGGGCGATAATGCCGAAAAGGCCGTTTCTACAGGATCTGCTGGGCTCTACGGAGCAAGAACGGCCATTACAGCGCGAAAAGCCGGGGATAGAAAGGCGTGACCCGAAACGGCAGTAGAAGTGCCGATTCAGCCCGCGTTCAACCGACGCCTCTGCCCTGAATGTCGAAGATATCCATTCGCACGAATCCGCCTTGCCTGAGGACAAGCCAGGACCATGAAAGAAGGGGACGACTTCAGCCGCTACACCAATTACCCATTCGGCTCACACTCGGCGGGTTTGATTCGACGTGACCAGCGTCCGGGATCCCGTGATCGCATTGAACGGCTCTCTCGCCCGCCCTGAAGACGCAGACGGTCAGATTGTGAAGATACTACCGCAGCAGCACGACGCGGCGACGCTCCTCCCGCCGGGGTGACGTGAGGCGGATGTAGTAGACGCCGCTCGGGGCGCGTTGCCCTCGCAGATCGCGCCCATCCCACCGTAGTTGGTAGCTGCCGGCCGGGCGGGATCCGTCCAGCAGCGTGCGCACCAGCCTGCCGTTGGCGTCCATGATGTTCAGACGCAGGGGGGTGGTGAACGCCAAATCCAGCCGCATCATCGTATCGCGGCTGAACACGCTGGGCTGCGGCAGTGAGAAACCCATTCGCGGCCCGGTATCCGGATCCTTGTTCGGACCCAGCGTGCACCCACAGTCCAGCAGCGAGTCGATGACCGCCATTGTGGTCTGGGGATCGTACTCCCAGGACCAGTGCGTGATGCGCCCATAGTAGTCGATGATGATGTCCTGAGGATAGGGCGACTCGGGATCGGGCACGCGGTAGTCCAGGTAGACCTGACCGCCCGTATCTTCCAATCCCACGAACCGCATGCCATAGGTCTCCTGGAACTCTTCCAGCATCTCCATCGAGCTGGCGACGTTCAACACCACCACCGGTTCGCCTTGGTAGCGCGAGTAGATCGAAGCGTCGGTCGCCGCAGCCTGCAGCGGACAGATCGGTCACCAGTTGGCGCCGAATTCAAGATAGACGATCTTGGCCCGGTAGTCGCTTAGGGAATGCCACTGCCCGTCGGTCCCCAGCAAGGTGAACTCGGGCGCCTCGGATCCGTGCTGGGGGAAAGAGGTGTTGTTGGCGTAGACGTGGTGATAGACGGCGCCCTCGTCGGGGTCGTCGGAGTGGTAGTGAATCCGCCCCCAGATTCCGTTGGGTCCCGAGGCGGTCAACGTGACCGGCTGCACGGCGCCCGGCTCGAGGGTGAACGTTTCCGGAAAGACGCTGATGCCGTCGGGAGGATCGATCGACGTCACCTGGAGCGCGCCCGCCCCGGTGTTGCGCACATAGACGAGCGTATCGCGCGGCGCGGCGACGTTGCCGAAGTCGATCGGCGTCGGTGCGATGTCGATATCGCCGGCCGGATCGTCCTCGGGGGAGTAGACGGCCATACCGCGCCAGTCAGCCACCACGATCACCGTGTCGCCGCTGCTCAACGCGCCCGCATCGGCCCCCATGGCGTACGTCTTGGTGGCGTCCCATCCGGCCCGCACGACGCTATCGGGGTCACTCACATCGAAACGCTCGGCATAGGGATACGATCCCACGGCCAGGATGTCACCCACGAGGCCGAGCGAGAAGGCGTTGCCGAGCGTGGGCTCGGTATCGCGCAGCATCGGCACGAGCGGGTCGCGGATATCGACCGAGGCGATGCCGTCGGCGCCCAAGCTCAGGAAGGCGGTCTGCCCATCCTCGGAAAGCGCGATGTCGTTCGCCAGTCCCGGGAGGTCGAGGGCGGCCATCTCGAAGGGTCCGGTCGGCTCGAGAATCACCAAGCCGTGACGACCGTTGGCGACGTAGAGAAGTCCGTCGCGTTCCACAACGGCCCA
Source organism: uncultured bacterium (assembly GCA_964585945.1). Taxonomy (GTDB): domain Bacteria; phylum Eisenbacteria; class RBG-16-71-46; order CAIMUX01; family WJJG01; genus CAZDKK01. Next base: position 61,114 of record CAZPGB010000018.1, read on the forward strand.
GGCAGCGTTCTCGGTGATGGTGAAACCGATGGCCCCGACGAACTCCGGCGCTTGAGGACCACCAACATCCAGAATGTGCAAGCCCTCTTGATGCGCCGCGACGTAGAGCCGATCGCCCAGGCGAACGCCGTCCTCATAGGCGACTTGGCTCCCAGGCGGATCGTACTCACCCATCAGGACCGGGATGCCGGCGCCGATGTCGAACATCTGCACTCCGGACCGGTGGCCGAAGCTGAACAACGTGTCCCCGCGCGCATAGGCCCGCCAGGCGGGATCGCCCCGGCTGTCGAGCCTCTGGGGCTGCGTCGGGTCACTCAGATCGTAGGTCTGCAGCCCAGACCCCAGACCGACCGAGGCGTAGGCATGGTCGCCCACCAGAAGGAAGTCCATCATGTGGGCGAATTCCTGTTCGTTGCGGCCCAGAAGGCGCATGCCGTCGATGCCGCTCTGTGCCACAGCCAGGGGCAGGGACCCGAGCCAAAGCAGACCGACTGCCAATCCGCTGAGCCGGGAGAAACGGCGGTGAAGCGCCGGGAGGAGCGTGCGTGTCGTTCGATGGCTGCGAATCGTCATCCTCCAGCTCCGTGGTCAGTCCCAATCTGGGCGCACATGACGGCCGGCCCCGGTCGTGGGCCTTGCTACAGAATCTCATCAGCCGGGTTCCGCCGGCCAGCGTTCGGATCCGCACATCCGAACCGCCGTGCTATCTATTTGCATGACCTGCAATTGAATGGACCACCTCCGAAGGCCGGCGTCCTGAATCCCGCGCGGCCCCCGCGACGTATGCACTCCTTGGGAGCTGCAGTGAGAGCCGATTGGCGTGGCGTCGTCATGGCTCCAGACGCCTATACTTTCTGGGCCCTGCCCGTCACGCCGACCGCTTCTGCGGATACCCCCGCGGGTGGGGCGCGATCGCCGGCCCACGGGATCGACCCGATCCCGCACGGGCATGGCCCGTCCCGGCATCTTTGCTCGAGAGAGGTTGGGGGGACGGATGAACGATCCTCGGGGTGCAAACCGGCCGGATTCGACCGCGGTGCGGCCGCATACGGCATCGCCGTTCAGGCTGGGCGAGTGGACGGTGCATCCCGCGCTGAATCGCATCACGCAAGATGATCGCACCATCCAGGTCGAGCCGCGTGTGATGCACGTACTGGTATGCCTCACCAGCAGGCCGGGCGAGGTCTTCACGCGCGAAACGCTGCTCGAGATCGTCTGGTCGGACACCGTGGTCTGTGAAGAGGCGCTGACGCGCACCATCTCCGAGCTCCGACGGGTCTTCGGCGACGATCCGCGCCAACCGCGTTACATCGAGACGATCCGCAAGGGTGGATACCGGGCGATTGCGCCGGTGCTAGCCGTGGCCGAGCCGCCCGCCCCGGAACTGACGGCGACGTCGGCGCAAGCCGTCGCACCCCCGCGCGAGCCAACCGCTCCCCGACGGCTGCTCGCGGGCCATCGGTTGATCACGTTGGCCGGCGTGCTGATCGTGATCGTGACGGCCCTGACCATCATCACCCAGGGCACGCGCTCCTCGCACCCGCCTCTTTCGGTCACGTTACAGGGGATGCCCTTCACCACGTTCCCGGGCAACGAGAAGCAACCGGCCATCTCGCCCGACGGCACGCAGGTCGCCTTCGCCTGGGACGGAGGCGACGGAGGCAACTACTCGATCTACATCAAGCAGCGCAACACGGAGTCGCCACTGCGCCTCACCGATGATCAGGGCGACGACACGCAGCCGACGTGGTCGCCCGACGGCAGCACCATCGCCTTCGTTCGCAAGGACGCTTCCGGGCCGGCCATCTATGCCGTGGCCTCGATCGGCGGCGTGCCCCGCCGTCTGCTGGAGCTGGAGCAGCCGCCGTGCGGCCTCGATTGGTCGCCGGACGGCCGCACTCTGGCCTACGGCTGCGCGCCCCAATCCGACCACGCGCCCGGGATCGCGCTGCTCTCGATGGAGACCTTCGAGAGCCGCTGGGTCACCGCGCCGCCCGGGCACTTCGGCGGAGACGGCTGGCCGGTCTTCTCGCCCGACGGACGGACCATCGCCTTCCGCCGCTCCGACAGCGGTCTGATGGACTACCTGTACGTGATTCCGGCTTCCGGCGGGACCCCCACCCGTTTGACGCCGTCGCAGGGCTCGATCATCGGGATCGACTGGACGGCGAACGGTGAGCATCTGATCTTCGCCGCGTCCTCGGGCGGCAATCACAGCCTGATGCGTCTCACGCTGCGTGACCATGCGCTCAATCGTCTCGCCACGCGGGGCGAGCGAGCGCTGCGCCCTTCCATCTCGCGTAGCGGTGATCATCTGGTCTACGAGGAGCTTTCCTATCGCGCCGATGTGTACCGCGTCGCGGTGGAGAGCTCCGCGGAGGACTCCCGGCCGAGACTCTCCGACCCGCAGACGTTCATCGCATCCACCCGCGTCGACTACGGCGCCTGCTTCTCCCCCGACGGCACGATGGCGGCCTTCCTCTCCAACCGCACCGGACAGCGGGAGATCTGGGTTTGCGCGAACGACGGCAGCAATCCTCGGCAGCTCACGCGCCTGGGCGGGGCCTGGGTCGTCAAGCCGTGCTGGTCGCCGGACGGCCGCCACATTGCCTTCTCCGCAGACGTCAACGACTGCTTCTGCATCCACATCGTGGATGTCGAGGGCGGGCGCCCCCGTGTCATCCCAACGCGGACCTGCCACCAGATCGCCACGCTCTGGTCTCGGGACGGGGAGTGGATCTACTACGACGCCGAGGACGAGAAGGGGTGGCACATCTGGCGCGTCCGTCCCGACGGCACCGACGCCTCCGTCATCGTCAAGGACGGCCGTTGGGCGTTTGCGCAGTCCTCCGACGGCGAGGCGCTCTACCACTTCATTCCCGCGCAGGAAGGCATCTGGCGCCACGGGTTGTCGGAGGCCACAGAGGAGTTGCTGGTCGATACGGAAACGGCGGCGCAATGGCAGGAGATCGCGCTGGTCGATGCGGGCATCTTCTTCACGCAACCCAACACCGGTGGAAGCCTGCTGGGCTACTACTCGTTCGACGTCCAGCAGTGCGATTCTCTAGCGCAACTGCCGGCCTTCTGCGGGGGGAACCTCTCGGTCTCGCCCGATGGCCGAACGCTAGTCTACGATCACGTGGAGCAGGTCGAGCGCGACCTGATGCTCGTCGAGCAATTCAACTAGCCATGAGAATGCCGCGCGGGGCAGGCAGCCTCGCGCGGCATGTGCGGCAGCAGGACCGATCCCGTAGATCGGTCCTGCTGCCGGAATCGCATCTCGCCCTGGTCGGCGGCGCGCAGCCGCGGGACACCTACTCGAAGATCGACTTGATGGCGCCCCACGTGGCCGGCTCTGTCGGCGACGGGCCGCCCGCCTCAATCAGGCAGTAGATCAGCCGGTAGAACCCGGCATCCGTGTACGGACACAGCGCGGACGGCGAAGGATGGCCCAGCTCCACCAGACAGGCGCCACAGCCGTAGTCGGCGATGAAGACCGCCGGACCGCCGGTGGTGGGCCCCTGCGCGACGATGTGCCACTCCGAGCCCATCTGTACCACGGTGTCCCCGGCGAAGGGCAGATCGGACCCGGAGACGCCCTGGGCGATGCAGTGTGAGGGATCGACGATCAGCGACGGGCAGTCGTCCATCGTGTAGGAGATCTCGATCGTGAGGTCATAAGGCGCCCAGGTGATGTCGGCCGTGTTGCCCGGCATCTGATACGGATTGGGCTGGCCGATCCACAGCTTGCCGCCATCGTTCACGTAGTCGTGATAGTCGGCGGCCAGCGCGTCCAGCGTGGAATAGGTCGCCGGCGCGGCGTGGGAGACCGGCAGGAGCACCACGTCGTACTGGATGAGCACGCTGTAGTCGGACGTGACCGGAATGAGCGTCGAACCGTAACCGGCCGTGGTCAACCGGGCCTGGTAGTTGCCTACCGACGATCCGATGTCGACGATCGCGATCGTCGCGTCGGGGTACTGGCCTCCCGGCGGGGGCATGGCGGCGTCGTCGAGCCCATCACGATCGGCGTCCTCGGCCGCCACCGGCAGCGCCAAGAATAGCGCGGCCAGAACCAGAAGCAGGGATGCAGGCATGAACCTCATGGTGCGCTCCTCCCATCAGGAATCCGCAAGTATCGGATTCCAAACCTAGGTGTGAGGCATGAACCGGCGGGGTCGGACGCGGCACTTCGCTTGCTACTCTCTCGTGCCCCGCTGGATGAACAGGCAAGTTGCACCGGTCGCTTCCTCTATAGAATACCGCCAGTCGAAACCACATTCAAGATGCAGCAACGCCCACCGGTTACGGACGGCGCGACGTGCCCGAGGTGACCAGATTCGGCACATGTGCCCTTCGAAGTTTGTGGACAGCAGTCAACAGAAGCCCGAAAGCCCTGGCTTGGAAGAGGATTGCCGGCCGCGCACCAGCCACAGGAAGTGGGGGGACAGCCCGGGAGGGTCGCAGGATCGCATCGCTCGATCGGTGGAACGTGAACCGGCCCCCGCGCCATCGCTGACCGGGGGCCGATTCCCAGAGGCAGTTGCTTTTTGCTGTCGCGGTCACGGCAAGGAAAACACGTGCACCGTCTCCTCGCCGTGACCACTCCCTTGGACGAACCCTCCAGTCTTCGTCCGGAAGGTTCGCTGCTGAAACACCGAGCCAAGAGGCTCTGTTCCCGGCGAAACGCGCGCCGTGAGAAAAAGAAGTCCCGTCGCGACGCTTTGCGGCAACCGCCGCGGTGTCGATTCCGCAACTCGACAACGCGTGCAACGCCGACGCGTTTTGGCCGGTGCTTGCTTGACCGTGACGGTCAATGCGCGTCGTCCTACGAGCGGCGTGATCCGCCGGGCGGCAATGCCATGCCCTCGCGCACGAGGATGTCGGCCAACCCGGGAAACATGGCCAGGCGCTCGGACGTGATCATGCCGGCCTGGAGACCGCTGGGCCGCATGCGCATGGTGTCCACCCGATGCACATCGCGCGGTGTGACGATGATGTCGATCGGCAGATCGGTCGACTCGTGCGTGCCGGGTTCGTTGCACACCTGCAGCTCGTGGACCATGACGGCCACCGGGGTGTCTTCGCCGATGAAGCCGCGGCTGCGACCCAGCGCGTAAACGAGGTCGGCCTCACCAGTGCCCTTGCCGATGCGCGCGCCGCCGCGATCGACGCACACCGCGCCGACCACCATCAGGTCGACGCGCGGCGCCTCCCTTCCGTGAAGGCACTGCACGCCCACAGGAGGGACCCGGCGTGCGGCGTCGAAGGAGGTCGCCACGGCGAGGGCCTCCTCTTCGGTCATCCGCTCGGGGTCGACCACCACCACCCAACCGTCTCTCCGGGCCAGATCGGGCACGAGGAGCAGCTTCCGGTCGGCGACCACCGCCCGCCGCGCCGCCTTGAGCACCGGCTCACTCAGCACGAGCACGCGCCGGGCGTCGGCCCACGCCTGCTCGGCCCGCAGCCATCGCAGGGCTTCCTCCGCCTCTTTGAAGACGGGCGTCTGCCCGTGGGCGCCCGGGAATCCGACCACGCCCGCGCGGGTCAGCCGGTCCCAGATACGGGTGCGAATCTGAGCTTTGATCCCCGATCCCGGCATCCCAGTCTCGTCGCCTCCTCGTCCAAAGGCCGGTGATCGTCATCCTCCAAAGAGCGCGGACACCATCGGCCGGGCCCAGTCGTTGACGACGAAGGTCAGCCGGCCGATGAGCAACGACACACGCCCCATGACCGTGTATCCGAAGCTGGCCCCGAACGAGATCATCAGGAAGTAGATCCCCAGGCGTGCCGCGGGCTTGAGCGCCCCCCTGTGCGGGCTGGAGAAGAAGAAGTAGATCAAGACGGTGATCACGCCGACGACCACCACGAGGTTCCCCAGCAGCGGCCCCCAGCCGCCCGCCTGCGACGGGTCGAGCGGCAGCATCGTTCCCCGCGCCTGAGGCAGGATCTCGCCGTGAAGCCGTTGCATCAGGTTCACGCCCATGTAGTAGCCGATGTAGATCGCCAGGGACCAGTTGGCCAGCCAGGCCACCTTGGGGATGTAGCGCAGGTAGAGAATGACGCCCAACGCGAACGGAAAGATCAGGATCCAGTGGGAGGAGAAATCGCCGAACAGCGGCCGGAAGAGATTGGGCTCCAGCGTATTGAGCCGCGCCAACCCGATGTAGTAGCCGAAGGAGATTCCCGCGAAGATGCTTTCCGCGATGCGGTAGATGACGTTGTCACGGTAGAGGAAGCTGAAGACGGCCAGCGTCAGGAACGCCGCCACCCATTCGCCGAATCCGGGGAGTTGCAGTTCCATCGTCCGTCCTCCTATGCCATCCGCCGCGTGATGAGGAACATCACGTTGCCGAAGAGTATGAAGAAGATGATGATCAGGTGGACGATCGACTGCACGTCCATGCCCACGGTGGCCGTTCGTGACAGGTCGCGGAGTTGTGGATAGTTGCGGGCCACGAGCTCCTCGTACTCCGAGGCACCCTTCATGCCCCCCATGACCCCGATCGCCTGACCGGCCTCCACGTAGGCGTAGTACTTGGGCGCCGACACTGCGGTCGACCCCACGGCCACGTCGATGCCGAACTGGGCGTTGACCAGGTTGATCCACCACTCGCCCAGAACGCTGGTGGCCAGCGAGACGACCAGCTCCATGTCGTTGTAGTTGCGCACGCCCTGCGCGGCGACGATCCGATCGATGGGCGTGCCCTCCGCATCGGAGGGAAAGACCGCCGCCAGGCTCTCGCCCAGCAGCTTCATCGGGGCCTGGCCGCCGTCCTTGTACCCGAGGTTGACAAAGTCGACCCCGGGGACGGCGCCGGTCTCCTCGCTCAGCTCGATGAAGCGCGCGATCGCCATCTCGACGCCCCCCAAGGGGAAGAGCGACAGGCCCAGCACCCGCACGCCCTTCGTCTTGCAGTGGCGCAGGATCGAGTTGGCCATCGGGTCCAGCTCGGGGCCGTCGGACGGACCGTAGTCGAAGGAGAGCATGATCGCGTCGCCCTCTTCGAGGCTCTCGATCTTGTCGAAGATCGCCTGCACCGGGGGCGATACGCGGGCCGCCAGGCCGATCGGGAAGAGGATCGGAATCAGGGCGCCCAGGAAGACGAGGAGGAAGATGATCCTCCGGTCCACCATCAGCAGCTTCTTGGCCAAGTTCATCGGTTACCTCTCCGGCTGGCGCCGCAGCGCCCGTCTCTCGCCTCGCGGTCCCGTCTAGCTCTTGCCGAGATAAGGTCGTTCGATTCCGACCATCACACGGATCGACATCGACGCGGCCCCCAGCGCGGCGCCGATGATGACGCCGCGCTGCGCGGCGGCGTTGGGGAACGTCATGATCCACTCGGCCACCTCGTCGATGCCGGGGATTCCCAGACTCGCGATGCCCGGCAGGAGCTGCTGTCCCAGCGGCACGCGGCCGATCATGATGATCACCGCGCCGATCAGGAGCAGGGTGGCCTCCACGTTGCGCACACGGAATGCCCGATACGACGCCGAGGCCACGTAGAACGCGAGCAGCGAGAACATCGTGGCCTGCAGGGGGGAGTACATGAACTGGAACACCCAGGTGAAGGGCTCGAGGCGCGTGGTGCCGTCGGCCAGCTCCCGCTCACCCTGCCCGCCGAAGAGGCCGAAGGAGGCCATCATCGCGAAGGCCAGCAGGGTCAGCAGGCTGAAGATCCACCCCTTCTGGCGCCGTTTGACCTTGTGCAGGTTGACCTGCACCATGCTGATGATGCCCAGCATGAGCGCGAAGCTGGCGATGATCACCATCCACTCGTCCAGCGCCTGGTTAAAACGGTTGATCCCCTCGGCCGGGAAGTAGAACGCGATCACCGGGTAGACGCTCGCGATGATGGCCAGAAGGATCGGCACTTGCCTCTTCATCATCTTCCCCTTTGCGACAGGTCGGGCGGCCGTTGTCTCGCCGCCGTCGTGCCGGGCAGCCCCGTCATCGCGCTGCCCCGTGCCTCGAGCCCTGCGACCCTGCGCGCACCGTTGGGCGCAGATCTAGAGCGAGGTGAACCATTCGACATACCAGTGTGCGCCCAGTGTGGCTGCGATGACGCCGGTTGCCACGAAGAAGAGGATCGCGGCCTTCATCATGTCCTGCCCTTTGATCGACCCCAGGATGAGCGGGTCGCGCGATAGATAGGCGCTGGCGGCGAAGAGCTCTTCGCCCAGCATCGTGTAATCACAGGCGGCCACGAAGAAGGGTAGCTGCGTTACCTGCGCGGTGCCGGCGATCTGAATCGCGCTGATGCTCTGACCGGTCTCCGAGAGCAGCAGCGACTCGGCGGCGAACCACCCCAGCAGGAAGTTGGCGGCCGGCCTGTCGCGCACCATGATCCCGCTCACCGCCCCGGCGTAGGCGAACTGGTCCTGGGTGATGTAGTGAACCATGTCCTCGTGGAACCCTTCCGGGGCGCCGGCCTCCATGTAGGACTGCTTCACGATCTCCCGCGCCGCGGCCATGGTGAGCGGATCGGCGTTGGGCACCTCAAGCTGCGTGCCGTAGCGCGCGGTCATCTTGGCGACGTAGCCCAGGATGCCGAGCGCGGCCAGCGTTTGCGGCTCGTTGATGCTGATGATCCCCGGAACGAAGAGGATCTTGCGCCCCATCTCGGTCGCGCGCCCGACGGCCTCATCGAGGGCGTCCAGTCCCGAGATGCGGCGGATGTAGAGATCCGCGCCGCGGCGGGCGGCCATGATGAAGCCCACGACCAGCCCCGCCATCAGCAGCATGCCGATGAGCGCGTTGAGCCGGTACATGCGGAAGAAGTCGGGGCGCGGCGCGACCGGGTTGGAGAGGGCCGTGACGAAGCGCGTGCCGTCACCGGCCTCGACGGTCACCCGGTAGACGTAGGCCCGCCCGGACTCCAATCCGGGATCGGTGTACTCGCTCTTCGCGAAGCGCGTGGTGGTCGCGGTCACGAAGTCGCCGCCCTCGGCGGGGCGGCGCTCGATCAACAGGCGGGGATTGGTCAGGTCGGGAAAGCGCTCGACGATCGAGGCCAGCACTTCGGGCGAGGTGTCCCAGCGCAGAGTCAACGACCGGCCTCCGTCCGACGGGGTGTCGACCACCGTCAGTCCCAGACGCAGGTCCTCCGCCCCGGCGCGCGGCAGCGCGGCCAGCATGAGGACCATCACCGCTGACGCCAGGATCACCATCGCCGCGGCGGCGGAGGTCGATGCGCGCCTGAGCGGGGCCGGATTGCATGGAGTCGTTCTCATCGGATCTCTCCGTCGTGGGGTGGGAGCCGGCTGAGCCTCACTTCAGGTTCTTGGGGTTCAAGCCTTGGAGCGTCTGGGGCACGAACGTGCCGTCCTTGCGGATGAGCTTGCCGTCGAACCAGATCTCACCGCCGCCCATCTTGGGAGTCTGGATGCAGACCATGTCCCAGTGCAGGGAGGACTTGTTGCCGTTGTCGGTCTCATCGTAGGCGTTGCCCATCGCCATGTGGAACGAGCCGGCGATCTTCTCGTCGAAGAGGATGTCCAACATGGGGGTGGTGATGAAGGGATTGAAGCCGAGCGCGAATTCACCGACGTAGCGGGCGCCCCTGTCGCGGTCCAGGATGCTGTTGAGCTTCTTGGTGTTGGGACCCGATTCGGCCTTGACGATCTTGCCCTTCTCGAACGTCAGGAGGATATCGCCGAAGACGATGCCGTCCAGCAACGACCCGGCGTTGAAGCGCACCGTGCCCTCGACGCTGTCCAGCACCGGGGCCGTGAAGCACTCGCCGTCGGGGATGTTCAGCTTGCCGTCGCACTTGACCGAGTGCATCCCCTCGATCGAGAAGCGCAGATCGGTGCCCGGCCCCTTGATCTCCACGCGCTTGGTGCGATCCATGAGCCGCTTGAGCGGATTCATGGCCTTCGACATCTTGGCGTAGTCCATCGTGCAGACGTCGAAGTAGAAGTCTTCGAAGGGCGCTAGCGGCATGTTGGCGCTCTGAGCCATGGCGTTGTTCGGGTAACGCAGCACCACCCAGCGCGTCTTGGGCACGCGCACATCCATGTGGATCGGCTTGCGGTAGTGGCGCGCGTACCACTGCGTCTTCTGCGACGGCACGTCCGACATCTCGGCGATGTTGGCGCCCGCGCGGATGCCGATGTAGCAGTCCATGTCCTTCATCTGATAGAGCGGGTACTTCGTCTGGGCCTTGATCTGGTCTTCCTTGGCGGTCTGCAGGAACGCGCGGGTCAGGGTGTCGTGGCGCAGCTCATAGTAAACGTGGGCGCCTTTCTTGGTGGCGGTGCGGATGATCTGCTCAATCAGCCACAGCGGCTCGAAGCCATTGACCTCGACGAGCAGCTTGTCGCCCTTCTTCACGCCGCAGGAGTAGTTGACGAGCACGTCCGCCAGCTTGCTGATGCGCGGATCCACGAAAACCTCCTTCCGTCTTCCGGGAGCCCGCGACTGGGAATCGCAGACGCCTTGACGCCACAACCTCCACCCTGTCCATGCGATACGCGCCTCGGGGGGTGGGCGCTCGAGGTGGGTGACACCCGAAAACCCGGCCCGTCCAGCACCTGAGCCGGACGAGCCAGTCTAGCTTGTCGGCACCCCAGTGTGCAAGGTGGCGCGCACGGGTTCGGTTTCGGGGCTGGGGCGTGGCGCGGTCGTCGACCGCGGGGGGGCGCGGTGTGGTTCGTCCACCTCTCCCGCCGGCCGGGATCGTCCTACGGCCGATCGCCTGCTGGAGGAACTGCGCCGCATCGGTCACCCGGCTTGAGCTTCGCGGCGCCGATTGACTATGGTGCCACTGGGCCCGCGGCGCACCGGCGCAGGGTCGCAGGTCGGAACGACGTGGTCGACAGGATCCGGTGAGGCGTCCGAAACGGTCGGAGCGGCGGAGAGGACGTGACGCATGGCCCGAAGAAGGAAGGGACGCGCGAGGTCCCAGGCTCGGAGAGGGCGGGGGGGTTCCGGCGCCGCGCAGGCTCGGGTCAAGGCCTCGACCAGAAGCCTGCCTTCTTTGGACGGAACCGGCGTCCTGTGGGGCGGTGTCGTCATCACACTCGCCGTCATCCTCGCCTATGCCAACAGCCTGAATGGACCATTCATCTTCGACGACATCCCCAACATCCTCGCCAACCCCGCCATCCGCGATCTGTCCTCCCCGGCGAAGCTGCTCGACCCGCCTCCCGACGCGGGCATCGCCAGCCGCCCCATCGTGAGTCTGTCGCTCGCGATCAACTACGCCGTCAGCGGCTACGGGGTGTGGAGCTACCATCTGCTCAACCTGATCATCCACGCGGCCGCGGCCCTCGCGCTCTTCGGCATCGTGCGCCGGATGCTCGCCTCTCCGCGGATGCGCCCGCGCTTCGAGGGGGTCCGCACCCCCCTGGCGGCGGGCACCGCGCTCCTGTGGGCACTGCATCCGCTCCAGACGCAGGCCGTCACCTATGTGATCCAACGATGCGAGTCGCTGATGGGGCTCTTCTTCCTGCTCAGCCTCTACTGCGCTATCCGCGGTTGGTCGTCGGCTCATCGCATGCGCTGGCATCTCGGGGCGATCTTGGCCTGCCTGGCCGGGGTGGGCACCAAGGAGGTCATCGCCGCCGCTCCGGTGGTGATCCTGCTGTACGACGTCGTGTTCAACGGCGTCTCCCCGCGGGAGGCCTTGCGTCGCTCGCCCCTCCTCTACGCTGGGATGGTGGTGTGCTGGGGCGTGTTGGCGATCACGATCGCCACGGTGAGTGTCGAGACGCTTCACCCCGAGACGCTCCCGGTCACGCCGAGCGAGTATGCGCGCACACAGCCGCAGGTGATGCTGCACTACCTGCGTCTGATCGTCTGGCCCTCACCGTTGGTCCTGGACTACGCGTGGCCCGTGGCGCCGATGGGGCAGATCTGGGGACCGGCGATCGCGTTGATCGCACTGATCGGGGCCGCGATCTGGGGGCTCGTGCGCCGCCATCCGCTCGGCTTCGCCGGGGCCTGGTTCTTCGTGATCCTGGCGCCCTCATCCAGCATCGTGCCCATTCAGGATCTGGCCTTCGAGCACCGCCTCTACCTCTCCCTCGCGGGCGCGGCGGGAGCGTTCGTGATCGGCGGGTACGCGCTGGCGCAACGCTACGCCGGTCGACGAAGCGGCGTTTCGGCAAGGGGGAGCGGAACGCGGGACGCGCGCGAGACCCCGGACACCGTGTCTGCGTCCGGACGCGTCGCCTTCGCGGGGGTGATCGTCGTCCTCGCGCTGCTGCTCGGCGCCCTCACCCATGTTCGCAACCGGGACTACCAGAGCGAGGTGGCCATCTGGGCCGACACGGTCGCCAAGCGACCGCTCAACGCGCGGGCGCATCTCAGCCTGGGCGTCGCGCTGGGACGCGCCGGGCGCGGGCGCGAGGCGCTGCAGCACACGCAGGAGTCGCTGCGCCTCAATCCCAACTCGGCCAAGGCGCAGGTGAACCACGGCATCGGTCTGCTCGAGCTGGGCCGCGCGCAGGAAGCGGTGCGCCACTTCGAGCACGCCATCGAGCTCGAGCCCGACTACGTCTCAGCGCACAGCAACCTGGGCATCGCCTACTGCCAGATGGGACGTCTGCGCGAGGGCGTGCGTCACCTGCGCGATGCGCTCGAGCTCGACCCCGACTGTGTGGAGGCGCACTTCAACCTGGCGATCGCGTTGCGGGAGTTGGGCCATCCGCAAGAGGCCCAGCACCACTACCGGGAGGCGGTGCGGATCGATCCCCGGTACGTCTCGCCCGGGGGCGGCGGGAACTGAGGTCGTATCGCGGACGGGCTGTCGGCTCCGCGCGCGTTTCAGCAGATCCGCGGCAGCCCGGCGCCCGACAACAGGTCCAGCGGCCGCTCGGCGCCCAGCGCGTTGACCAGGGTCACCGGCGCGCGCCCCACTTCGGGTGGAGCCACGGTTCCAATGCGCGCGGCTTCACGCCCTTCGGGCCGATCGCGCAGCATCTCCAGCGCCCGATCGGCACCGGCCGCATCGACCCAGATGAGCGCCCGGCCCTCGCACGGGATGGTGAGCGGATCGAGGCCCAGCAGCTCGCACACCACACGTACCTCGGGACGCACGGGGATCGCGGCCTCGTGCAGGACGATGCGAACATTGGCGCGCTGGGTCACCTCGTGACAGGTCGTCACCACGCCCCCGCGCGTGGGGTCGTGCATCGCCCGCACGCCCAGACCGGCGGTGAAGAGGCACTCGGTGAGATGATTGAGGGGCGCGCAGTCCGACGTCAGACCCTCGCCCGCCAGCTCGTGACGGCAGGCCATGATCGTCGCCCCGTGATCGCCGATCGGCCCGCTCACCAGCAGGGCGTCGCCCGGCCGGATCTGGTAGTCTCCGACGACGCGGTCCGCAGGCAGGCTGCCGAGACCGGCCGTCGTGATGTAGAGGCCGTCGCCCTTGCCGCGCTGGACGACCTTGGTGTCGCCGGCCACGATGCAGACGCCCGCCTCGGCGGCCGCGCGCGCCGCACCTTCGGCGCACCGGCGCACCAGGTCGCCGGCGGCGCCCTCCTCCAGAACCAGCGCCCACGTCAGGTGCAGCGGCCGCGCGCCCGCGACCGCCAGGTCGTTGACCGTGCCGCACACCGACAGGTACCCCAGATCGCCCCCGGGGAACTCCGCCGGGGTGACGACGAAGGCGTCGGTCGTGAGCACCGGCCGCGAATCGGCCGGCAGCGGCGGGAGCGCGGCGGCGTCGGTCAACGTCGCCAGCGCCGGGTTGTCGAGCGCGGGCAGGAACAGCCCGCGCACCAGTTCCTGGGTCAGGCGCCCACCCGATCCGTGGGCCAGGAGAATCCGCTCGGGCAGTTTGCCTTCGGCCGCCCCGTCTCCGCTCGCTCCGGTCACGACGTCGTCCTCCCCGCTTCGCGCGACAGCCGCTCGTGGCGGAACCAGGCCGCGCACGATCCTTCGCTCGAGACCATGCAGGCGCCCACCGGCTGGTCGGGCGTGCAGGTCGATCCGAAGAGCGCACAGTCGGGCGGATCGATCCGCCCCCGGAGCACCTCCCCGCACCGGCAGCCGGCCGGCTCGCGCGGCGTGGGCACCTCCACCGCGACGCGGCCGGCGTCCCGATGCGCCCAGGCCTCGCGCAGGCTCAGTCCCGAGCCGGGGATGGTCCCGAGCCCACGCCAGTCGGCGTCGCCGGGCGCGAAGAAGCGCGTCATCAGGTCTTGCGCCACCGCGTTGCCCGGCCCGCTCACCACGCGGCCGTACTGATTGACCACTTCCGCGCGTCCCGCGCGGCGCTGGGTCACCAGCTCGAGCACCGCGCGCAGGATATCCGCGGCCGAGAAGCCCGTCACCACCGCGGGCAGTCCGTGATCGCGGGCGACGAAGGCGAACGCGTCGGCCCCCGTGATCACCGACACGTGGCCGGGGAGCAGCAGGCCGTCGAGCCGCACGTCGGGATCGTCGGCCAGCGCGCGCAGGGCCGGCGGAATGGTTTTGTTGCCGGGCAGGATCGCGAAGTTCTGGACGCCGCCGGCCTCGGCCTCGGCCAGCGCGGCGGCGATCGTGGGAGCGGTGGTCTCGAATCCGATGGCCAGGAAGATCACGCGCTGCTCGGGCCGGCGGCGGGCGACCTCGAGCGCGTCGTGGGCCGAGTAGACCACGCGGACCCGTCCTCCCGCCGCGGCGAGCTGCTCCAGACTGCCCCGGCTCGATGGCACGCGGTAGAGGTCGCCGAAGGTGCAGAGCAGCGTCTCGGGCAGGGCGGCCAGCGCCTCGGCCCGGTCCAGATAGCCGACCGGCGTCACGCAGACGGGGCACCCGGGCCCCGAGACCAGGCGCACGCTTGCGGGTAGCATCGACCGCAGTCCGGCGGCCCCGATGGCGTGCGTGTGGGTGCCGCACACCTCCATGATGGTGATCGGCCGGTCGAGGCCCGCGGAGGCTTCGTGCACCTCGCTCAGCAGAGCCCGAACGGCGCGCGCATCGGAGAAGATCGCCTCACTCATCGTCGCCCGCCTCGGGATCCGGTTGCGCAAAGGGGTCCCCCCCGCCTTCGGCCGCCACCAGCTCCTCGAAGAGCCGCACGGTCTCGGCCGCCTCCTCGGCGTCGACCCCGCCGATCGCATAGCCCGCGTGGATCAGCAGGTGATCGCCCACCTGCGCCTCGGGCATCAACATGAGCGAGATGCGCCGCCGCACGCCCTTCAGCTCGACGACGCCGTCGTGCTCGCCCCGCTCGATCAACTGCATAGGTATGGCCAAACACATGTCTTTGTTCACTCCATCATGGGTTCCACGCCGCGCGCCAGGGACACAGCCGCCAGGACCGCCTGCCCGTAGGCGGTGCCCCCGTCGCCGGGCGGCACCGCGCGCGGCAGCCACACGCGATAGCCCGCCTCGCGCAGCCGGCTCGCAAGCAGGTCGCGCAGAGGGCGATTCACCAGGCAGCCGCCGCCGAGGGCCACGTCCGTGACGTCGCGCCCCGCAGTAGCTGAGACCAGGTCCGCGAGCAGCGCGGCAAGCGTCGCGTGGAGAATGCTCGCTGCCGCACACGCGTTCCCCCCCGCCTCCAGCTCCCGCGCGGCCGCGTCCAGAATCAGGTCGGTCGGCACGACCGACCCGCCTGCCGACAAGGTGAGCGCGTCTGCCGGGCGCGCGGCCGAGGCGCCATCCGCGTCGCCTGCCAACACCGCTTCGCACAGGGCCGCGGCCTCGCCTTCGTAGTGGTTGACCGCCGAGAGGCCCAGCAGCGCCCCGCAGGCTTCGAAGAGGCGTCCAGCGCCGGTCGCCAGGGGCCACTGCCCCCGTGAACTGAGGCGCGCCACCGTGCGGACCTGCTCGTCCGACACCAACTGCCCGAGGGGCAGCGCGGCAACGCGGCGCACGACCGCCTCGACGTCGCCCCGCGCGACCTGGGTGAGAAGCGCCACGGCCACGCGCCACGGTTCGCGCACCGCCTGCTCACCGCCCACCAAGGGGAAGGGGCGCAGGTGTCCCGCGCGTCGCCAGCGCAGATCACCTCCGAGCAGCAGGCACTCCCCGCCCCACGCGGTGCCGTCGGGCCCCCACCCCGTTCCGTCCAGGACGAGGGCGGCCGCGCGCTCACCGCGGGCCGGAAAGACGCCGTGCTCGGCCAGCACGCCCGCGGCGTGCGCGAGGTGGTGCTGGTAGCGCAACAGCGGGATCCGGTCGGCCCGCGACCACGCCTCCCCGAGCCACGTACTCGGGTAGTCGCGATGCAGGTCCACCGCCAAGGCGGCCGGACGCGCCTGCAGCAGCTCGGCCACGCCCCGCGCGGCCTCCTCCAGAAACGCCCGGGCCTCGTCGTTGTCCAGGTCCCCGACGTGCTGCGAGAGGACCGCCTCGTCGCCGACAGCCAGGCAGGCGGTCGTTTGGAGGTGCCCGCCCAGCGCCAGCACCGGCTTGGGCACCGGCTCGGGCAGCGGCAGCGGCAGCGGCACGTAGCCGCGCGACCGGCGCACGAGGAAGGCGCCGCCCGGTTCGGTCCGCGCCACCGAATCATCCAGACGGCGCACGACATCGCGGTCGTGCAGCAGAAAGGCATCGGCAATGGCCCCCAGCCGCGTGAGCGCCTCGCGGTTGCCGCAGCAGATCGGCTCGTCCGACACGTTGCCCGAGGTCATGACCAGGACGTCGTAGTCTGCCTCGCGGAAGAGCTCGACGTGCAGCGGCGTGGTCGGGATCATCACCCCCAGGTCCGCCAGGCCCGGGGAAACGCCGGGGGCGATCGCCGCATCCGCCCGGCGCCGGGCCAGCAGAATGGGCGCGTGCCGCGAGGTGAGCACCGCCTCGTGCGCCGCCTCCAACTCGACCAGCCGCCGGGACGACTCCAGGTCGCGCGCCATCACGGCCAGCGGCTTGCGCGGCCGGCGCTTTCGATCGCGCAGCTCGCGCACCGGCGCCTCCCAATCGCCGCGGCAGGCGAGCTGGAAGCCGCCCAGACCCTTGATCGCGAGGATGCGTCCTGCCGACAGCAAGCTGCGCGCCTGCGCCAGCGCATCGGCCGCGCGCGCCCGCTCCGCTCCGGCCGCGTCCAGGAGCCGCAGGCGCGGACCGCACGCCGGACAACAGAGCGGCTCGGCGTGAAAACGGCGGTCGGCGGGGTCGGTGTACTCCCGCTCGCACTCGGGGCAAAGCGGGAAGCAGGCCATCGACGTGCGCTGCCGGTCGTAGGGCAAGGTTCTCACGATCGAGAAGCGGGGACCGCAGTGCGAGCAGGTGGTGAACGGGAAACCGCGGCGCCGGTCGCCGGTCCGCTCCAGGTCCGCGCGGCAGGCATCGCACAGGGCCGTGTCGGGCGGCAGCGAGCCGCGGGCTTCGGCGCCCTCACGCGAGGCGCGCACCGTGAACCCCCCCTCACCGCCCAGCGGGATCGTGGACACCTCGCAGGCATCCAGCGCGGCGGGCCCGGGCAGCTCGATCGGCAGCCGCTCAACGAAGCGCGCAACCGCCTCGGGCGGCCCCTCGACCTCGATCGTCACGCCTTCGGGATCGTTCAACACCCAGCCGCTGAGCTCTAGCGTGGTCGCGAGCCGATAGACCGCCGGCCGGAACCCTACGCCTTGCACGGTTCCGCGGCAGACCAGACGGCGCCGGATGGCCAGGGGTGCACTCATCATGGGCATCAGCCGCGCTTGGCGGCCAGCATCTCATCCAGAAGAGACAGCCAATCCAGGACACCCGGGTCGCCCCGCGAGGAGGTGACGATGAAGCGGCCGTCGGGACGCAGCGAGCGGACCTGCTCGCGCACCTCCTCCAGGCGGAAATCGGTGTGCGGCAGCAGATCCGCCTTGGTGATCACCGTGACCTGCGCGCGCGAGAAGATGCCCGGATACTTGAACGGCTTGTCGTCGCCCTCCACCACCGAGAGCAGGGCGACCTTGAAATCCTCTCCCAGATCGTAGGACGTGGGGCAGATGAGGTTCCCGACATTCTCGATGAAGAGATAGTCCACCGGGTCGAGGGCCATCTGCGCAAGGGCGTCGTGAACCTGGCGGGCATCCAGGTGGCACGCTCCGCCGGTCAGGATCTGATGGGCGGGAATGCCCATCTCCTTCAGCCGCTGGGCGTCGCGTGCAGTGGCGATATCGCCCTCGATCGCCGCCAAGCGGTACTGATTCCGCAGCGCGGCGGCCGTCGCCTCGAGCAGCGTCGTCTTGCCCGACCCCGGCGAGGAGATCAGGTTGAGCACCAGGGTGCGCTGCTCGGCGAAGCGGGTGCGCATCTCCTGCGCGCGGCGGTTGTTTTCTTCGAGGATCTTCTTGCGGACGTCAACGGTTGTCCCCATGGCCTCCCCCTTCTTCGGCCGTCGGGCCCGGATCGGGGCCGGTGGCGGTTGTCTGTTCGGTCTCCGCGACGCCGCCGGGCTCGTCCTCGAGCGTCACCCGCAGATCGACCACGTCCAGCTCGTCGCCTCCCTCGACGCGCAGGATCCCGCCGCAGTCGGGGCAGAGCCTCAGCCAGTCGCCCTGTGCCCGCGACTTGGGCTCGTCGCAGGCGGGACAGAATTGCTTCGCCGGACGCCAGTCGATGTCCATGACGGCCCCGGCGTGAGGCCCCGCGGCGGTCACCGCTTCCCATGCAAAGCGCAACAGATCCGGCTCGACCGCCGACAGCTCCCCCACCGCCAGGCGCACACGCTCGATGCGCCCGGCGCCGTGCTGGGCCAGCGATTCCTCGCAGACCCGCAGAATCTCGCTGGCCAGACCCAGCTCGTGCACGACGGATGCCCTCCCCTCCCTCATGGAGTATCGAGGAAGGTGCATTGTACCACCCGCGGGTAGGGCACCCAAGGGGACTGGGGCCGACGATCGCCGGCGCTACATGTCCTGCAACGACGACTGATCCGTGTCGGGCTCATCGCCGATCGGCTCGATCTGCAGCAGCTCGCGCGCCGCGTCGGCATGAGGGGCCGGCACAAGCACCAGGACCCGAAACGGCGCCTTGAGGGAACCGACCGGCGTGTGGGGCAGCGGCAGAAACGAGAACGCCCGCTCGCCTTGCAGCAGGTGGGGAATCCCGGCGTCCTCCAGCAGGCTCTTCACCACGGGAAGGAGGGCCACGTCGGAGATCTCCAGAATGGTCACCAGGTCGTCGTCGGCCGGATGCCGGCGCGATCTGTTCTCTGTGTCCACGGCGGCTCCTTTGTTTCCTGTTGAGAGGCCCCATCTCGACGGTTGCTCAGATGAGAAGGGTACGCTTGCGGCCGCCTCGGGCACAACGTCCTCTCCCCCACGGCCGCGGTCTCCGGATGTCCCTACCCGCGCTGGGGGTTTCAGGTCGCCTCGGGTCGGAATCGCCCCGATTCCTCTTGCCGGCCCGGATTGGTTGGGTCCGTGGGTGCGGGAAGCGCTTTGCGCTGGACGCCGGATCGGGGTGTCCGCCCGCTTTGGATCGCAACCGTGATCGCGGGACCCGTCCGGACATGGTCCCCGCCGAAGTGCGCAGGCACGCCAAGGACTGGGAACACCAAGGGGAGGTGGATATGCGACGCAGTGACGAACAGATCAAGAAGGACATCGTGGACGAGCTGTATTGGGACAGCCGCATCGATGCCTCCGAGGTAACGGTTACGGTCAAGAACGGCGTCGTCACCCTGGAGGGCACCGTGCCGACCTACGCCGATCTGTCGGCCGCGCGCTCCGCGGCCTGGCGCATGGAAGGCGTTACCAACGTCACCGACCACCTGACCGTTCGGCACATCTCTCCGCCCGCGTTGCCGACCGATGACGAAATCCGCACCGCCGTCGAGAACACGCTCGCCTGGGAGCCGGCCATCCACGAGGGAGACATCCGTGTCTCCGTCGCCAACGGCGTCGTCACCCTGGAGGGCACGGTGGAGACGTACTGGAAGAAGCCCTACGCGGAGAACAGGGTCTCGGGGATCCGTGGGATCCTGGGCATCGAGAACAAGCTGGCCGTCGTGCCCTCGAAGAAGGTGGAGGACGAGGTCGTGGCCCAGGATGTGGTGGCTGCCCTCGATCGCGACGTGCTGGTCGATACGGAGATGGTCCACGTGACGGTCAATGACGGTGTCGTGACCCTCTCGGGAACGGTCCCCGGTTGGGCGTCGCGCCGCGCGGCCGAGGACGACGCAGCACTCACCGTCGGCGTGGTCGGCGTGCGCAACGAACTCGATGTCGCGGCCTGAGCGAGGGCTGCGAGACACGTAGGACACCGAGAGTGCGGCTGATCTGCCCGGGTCCGCCGCCAAAGGAAAGGAATACCGAGATGAAGGTTAAGGAGATCATGTCGTCCACGATCGAATACATGACCGACAAGGAGAGCACGGCAACGGCCGCGCAGAAAATGCGCGACGTCGCCGTCGGGGCGCTGCCCGTGGTGGACGACGAAGGCCGCATGGTTGGAATCGTGACCGATCGCGACATCGTGGTGCGCGCGGTTGCGGAGAGCCGAGATCCCGTCGCCACGACGGTTCGGGAGGTGATGACGCCCCGGGCCTTGTCGTGCCCGGCCGATGCCGAGGTCGAGGAGGCCGCGAGCCTGATGGAGAAGGAGCAGATTCGGCGATTGATCGTCGTCGACGCCGACAACAAGGCGGTCGGGATGCTCGCGCTGGGGGACATCGCAGTGAAGAGCCCTGGCCAGAAGCTGGCGGGTGAGGCCGTGGAGGAAATCTCCAAGCCGGCGATGCCGAAGAGAAAATAGGCGCATCGGTTCGGGGGCTGCGGCCGCGCGCGGCGCGGACCGTCCACTCATAGGGTAGGGCGAACGGGGCCGGAGGGCGCTCTCAGCTCTCCCCTCGTTCCGACTGCCCGCCGGCTTTCGCCTGCTTGCGTTGCGACGCGCGGATCCTGCGCTCGCGGCGGACCCGATACACCGTGACCAGCACGATGAGGATCACGCCCGCCGCCCAAAGCCACGGGGGGGCACCGACGTCCACGGATGGCTGCGGCTGCGCGCCGTCTACGGGGCGCCCGGTCTGCTGTCCGACCTGCAGTACGGCTTCAAACGGAATGGCCCTATCGCCACCGATCGTCTTGAACACTTCCCATCAGTCCCCATAGTAGTCGCGGCACTCACGCTCTCGGCCGCGGACGATCCGTTTGCCCATCAGATCGCCGCGCTCGGCGGTGATCACCGTGTGTTGGCGCTCGTCGCCGTCCTTGCCCCGCGGCCGGAAGTAGATCACCACCCAATCACGGGTCTTCCCGCGCTCGTGGGCCCGGGCGGTGTTCGAGTAGAGCGCCGTGAAGCTCCATCCCCCGCGCGAGGTTCGCAGGATGGGAAGCCACGCCTCCCCCGACGGGTTGAAGCGCTTGGGCGCGATCGTGCGCAATTCGCCCGCCTCCGCCTTGCGTCGATAGAGATCATCCACCTCCAACAGCAGATCGACCGAAGGGGCCGCCCGCGCGGATCTCCCCCGTCTGCCACCACCGTCGGATGAGGAGGTTCGCTGCCGTTGGCGCGCCCGGCGCGACGCCGAGCGGCTCAGCATTCCGGCCAGCGCGTCGCGGATACCGGCCACCCGGTTCTTCCCGATGCCGCGGATGCGGCTCAGGCGCCCCTCGTGAGCGGCGCGCTCCAAACCCTCCAGCGATTCGATGCCCAGCTCCTCGTGAATGCGTGCGGCCAAGTCCTCCCCGATGCCGGGTACGCGTGTGAGCGCCTGCTCGGGGTCCTGGCGGCTCTCGAGTCGCCGCATCAATCCCAGCTCACCGGTGTCGGCGATCTCGCGCACGGCGCCGGCCAGCGCGGGTCCGATGCCTGGAATCCGCCGGAGTCCCTCGCGCCCGTGCTGGTCTGCGATCTGGGCGATCTTCTCGTCGCTGTCGCGAATCGACTCGGCCGCGCGCCGGTAGCTGCGGATCCGGAAGGGATTCTCCTCCTCCGCTTCCAAGAGCTCGGCCACACGCTCCAGTTGCGCCGCGATCTGTTCGTTGTTCAGCGTGGTTCGGCTCATCTTTTCATCCCCGTGGCCGGAAGGCGCGACGCGCTGCGGGCGGCACCGCCAAGAACATGCGGGCGGCGCGGCCCGATCCTGCTACCGGATCACACGCAAGGTCGTGGCCTGCGGGCCCTCATCGGCCTCCCCCTCCGCATAGGCCACCGGCGTCCCGACGGTCAGCTTCTCGAATTCATCCTGGGGTAGGCTGTTGCGGTGGAAGTAGATCTCGCGCCCGGCCGAAGTGCGGATAAAGCCGTACCCCTCGTCGCGGAACAGCTTCGTGATGAATGCCTCCGGCTCCTGCTTCGGGTGGCTCTTCACCTCGCCGCGCTGGCGCTCGATGGTATCGGTCAGACGACGCCGGGCGGCGTCGAAAGCCCTGCGCACCACCACCTCCACCGGCTCGTGGAGTTCCCCCTGACCGGCTTCACGGGACACGACGATCTCGTGCCCCGGCGGAACCTGGATATCGAGCCGCACGCGGTAGGGCGATCCGGTCGCCTGGTGCGCCTGCGGCTTCTCGACCGCCACGCGGCAGCTCGTCAAGTGTCCACAGACCTGCTCCAGCTTGGCGACCTTCTCCTCGATCAAAGCCACCAATTCTGGTTTCCTCTCGACGTTTCGGAAACTGAGCTCCAAAGGCACTTCCATGGTGCGCATCTCCCCTCGGTATTGCCTCTCAGGTCGGCTCGGTGGACCCCTCGCGCCGGAACTCAGCGCTCGTAGATGCCCACCAGCTCGCCCACGTCCAAGACCTGCCTCCATTCGACCGGCGGCGCCTTCCGCCCATCCGGCCGCTCGGGCGAATCCAGTCGGCTGGTCCAGATCGTGAGCAGCCGACGGCGGTGGCCGTACCTCCGAGACCAGTCTTCAGGCGGGCCGGGGGAGTGCCAATCGGTGCGCTCCGACACGAGGGATGGAGCTTCGCGAACCTGCGGGGTCGGGCATGGCCCGAGACATCGGCCGTTCAGCCCGGGGTTCCCACCAGCCGCACGCGCATCTTCCGGGCGTCATTCAGTTCTTCGGAACGGGAACCGAAGGTTGGATACGGAGAAGCGAAGCTTGCGCACGCCGCCCGTGCGGGCGTCTGAGCGAGTCGGGCGCCCGCGCGGCCGGACCGAACGAGGACGAGATACGATGCCTGGCCGGCGCACACGCGAGCCGACGCCCGCATCAGCGCTCTTGGCCCTGTCGATGCTGGGTCTTGCGATCACGGCCTGCGGCCGGGAGGGCACCCCGGCGCCCGAGGGCGGATCCTCCGATCAGCCGCCCACAGCCGTCCTCCTGACCGGAAGCACGGCCGGAGACACGACCCGGGTGTTTCAGTTCGATGCCGGCGATTGTGAGGATGCGGAAGACGAGGCCGAAACCTTGGAGGTTCGCTGGGACTGGAACGGCGACGGAATCTGGGACACACCTTACTCCACCGTCAAATCGACCACCCACCGATTCGCCGCCCACGGGCGCTACACGGTCCGGCTCGAGGTCCGCGACTCTGCCGGAGGCACGGACACCGCCGATCGACTCGTGCGCGTGGTGGACCCCGACGGCATGGTCGAGGAGACGGGCGACATCCTGGGCCTTCACGGAACGTGCCCCAATGCGGTCCATGTGATCGGGGACCTGGGCGCCAGGGTGATCAACCTCCCCGACGAGGAGACCTTCTTCGTGCTGTGGCTGCCCGAAGCGTTCACCGCGCAGGCCGACCGCCGGGTACTGGTCGCGCTCCACGGCACCGGGGGCTACGCCTACGCCGAGGTCGACGCCGAACAGGAGATGGCAGCCGAGTATCAGCACGGTGTGGTCGCGCTGCAGTGGTTCCTCGGACCGTCCGCCTATCCCGATCATTACCTGGAGCCCAACACCGTGCATGACCTGATCGACCTCGCGTTGCTCTTCATGGAGACCCGTTACGGAGCTCAACCGCAGCGCTCGGCCTATGTCGGCTTCAGCCGCGGATCGGCGATCAGCTACGAGGTGACCTTCTGGGACCGCCGCAAGCAGACCGACTACTTCGCGCTGACGATCAGCCACTCCGGGGGCGTCAACCCCGAGGGACACCGGCCGTTCTTCGACGACCTGGTCGCCGGCAGCTATGGCTCGGAGCCCTTCGCCGGAACGCACTTCTACATGTACTGCAGTCAGCACGACGAGCAGTGGCCGAATCCCGTGCCCGGGGAGCCTTCGGTGATGGTCGACTACATGACCCATGCCCGCGATCTGATGTCCACCTATGGTGCCGAGATCGAGCGATTCATCTGCGACGCCGACTCCACCGCCTCCGGCGGACACGCCGGCTACCGCAACCCCGCCCACGACTTCCACGAGACCGCCATCACGACCTGGCGGAACCTGACCCCTTAGACACCCCCTGCGGCGCCGCAGGCGTCCGGCGGGGGGGTGGAGCGAAGAGTCGGGATCCGGCTGTCTGCAGCGCGAGTCGCCCCCCCCTAAACACTTACATGACAATGGAATAGAGCACTCCGGCCAACCACGTCGTACGATCCGGCACGTACAAGTCTCGGCGAAAGCCCGTGGCCGCTCCGGCGCTGCGGACGCTGGAGGGAACATCACACGCCCCAATTGGGGTATGGTGGGACGCGAATCGGGGAGGGCGGGTGATGTCCCGGCGGAGCCCGGCGTCACAGGGGGGCACGCACGCCCCAGCATCATCGCTCGCGGTCAGGAGGAAGACATGGAGAAGGTGGAGCCCATTCGGCGACACGGGCTGTCGGCCGACGGCACGCTGTCGCTGCCGTCGTCGGCCAGCGCGCTGCCCGCCGATCTGCTCAGCGAAGCGACCCATCGCGTGGCCATCGTCGCCGCCGCCGCGGCGTTCGCTTCGACCTTCTTCTTTCTTGCCACCGAGCTCTTCGGATTCATGCGCGTGCCTTGCCCGCTCCTGCGATACGTCCTGTTTCCGTTCTTCATCCTGGTCTCGACGGCCATGTTCCTGCTGGCGCGCTCCGGCCGGTTGCCCTGTCCGAAGCTGCACATCATCAGCCTGGGCTATCAGGTGCTGGCTGCCTTCCTGATCGCGGTGCAGGTCAACGCCCAGCCGTGGCCGGATGAGATCGCCCTGCCCGCCTGGTCACCGGTGGCGGTCTGGGTGCTCGCCTATCCCATGGTGGTGCCCACGCCTCCCAAGAGGACGCTGCTGGCGGCGACGCTGGCCGCGGCCATGGATCCGCTCTCGGTGCTCTTGCTGGTGTCGATACCGGTCATCGCCGCGCCGGAGAATGGGGTGTTGATCCGGCGGTTCATGCCCAACGTCGTGGCCGTCATCCTCGCCTATGCCGTCTCGCGGGCCATGTTCCGCTATGGCGCCAAGCTGTCCCAGGCCCGGGAGCTGGGCGCCTATCGGTTGGTCGCCGCGCTGGGCACGGGCGGCATGGGGGAAGTGTGGCGCGCAGAGCATCGTATGCTCGCGCGGCCCGCGGCTGTGAAGCTGATTCTGCCCGAGCGACTCGGCGCCGGGGACAATGGCGTGGATCGCTCCGCGTTGATCCGGCGGTTCGAGCGCGAGGCCCAGGCCACCGCCCTACTCTTCTCACCGCACACGATCGAGGTCTACGACTTCGGTGTCAACGCCGACGGGACCCTCTACTACGTGATGGAGCTGCTGGACGGGATCAACTTGAACAGCCTGGTCAAGAAGCACGGGCCCCAACCGCCCGAGCGCGTGGTGCACATCTTGAGGCAGGCCTGTCACTCGCTGCACGAAGCACATCTGTCGGGGTTGATTCACCGTGACATCAAGCCGAGCAACCTTTTCCTCTGTCGCTACGGCACCGAGGTGGACTTCCTGAAGGTGCTCGACTTCGGCCTGGTGAAGGTCCGCCGGCCCGATCGCGATGGGGAGACGCTGCTCACCCGTGAGGGCACGGCCACCGGCACGCCGGCGTACATGCCGCCCGAAATCGCGCTCAACGAGCGCGCCATCGACGCGCGAGCCGACATCTACGCGCTGGGCTGTGTCGCCTACTGGCTGCTGACCGGAGAACTGGTCTTCGAGGCCGATTCGAGCATGAAGGTGCTGGTGATGCACGTGAAGGACGAGCCGGTTCCACCGTCGCAGCGCACCGAGCTGGACATTCCACCCGCGCTCGAAGCCATCGTCATGGACTGCTTGGCCAAGGACCCCGACCGGCGACCCGCTACCGCGCGCGCGCTCTCCGATCGTTTGCGTGACCTGCGCATCGAGGAGCGCTGGACCGAAGCGCGCGCGCAGGCGTGGTGGGACACGCACTGCCCCTCGCATCACGTCAGCAGTCGCGTCGTGACCGAGAGTCCATTGCAGACAGTCACGTCGTCCTAGGCGTGCGACCGACGGTCCTGAACGGAGCGCTCGCGGATCAGGGGGAGACCGGATGGCACGCATCATCTATGGGGTTCAGGGCGAGGGGCGCGGACACAGCTCCCGCAGCCGCATCATCATCGAGCACCTGGTTCAGCGGGGAAATCGGGTGCGGGTGTTCACGTCCAACAAGGGGTTCGACTACCTGAGCCGCCACTGCGACGACGTCGTCGAGATCATGGGGTTGGGCTTCGTCTTCGACGGAGACCGCCTCGACATCCTGCAAACGCTGCGCAAGAACGTGCAGGACGGCTCGACCGAGGCGGGCAGAACGCTCAAAGTGCTGGTGAAGACCCTCAAGGAATTCAAGCCGCAATTGGCGATCACCGATTTCGAGCCCTTCGTCCCCTACGCGAAGACGCTGGACAACCTGCCCTTCCTGAGCGTGAACCACCAGCACATTGTCTCGCACTACAAGCTGGAGTTCCCGCACGCCTGGCGCCGGGACTTCCGGCGAGCG
The DNA here is from genome assembly GCA_964585945.1 of uncultured bacterium. Taxonomy (GTDB): domain Bacteria; phylum Eisenbacteria; class RBG-16-71-46; order CAIMUX01; family WJJG01; genus CAZDKK01. The sequence goes on from CAZPGB010000018.1 coordinate 87,794, forward strand.
AAGGCGGTGGTCGACAATATGTATTGGTTCGCCGACCGCTACTTCGTGACCAGCTTCTTCTTTCCTGAGGTGAAACGCCCGTTCCGCCGGCGCGCGAAGCTGGTCGGCCCGATCCTGCGCAGCGAGGTGCTGGCTCAGGAGCCGCATGCTGGGGAGAGAATCGTCCTGTACGCCACCACCTCAGAGGCCCGCAAGGCGGTGGCGCTGGCCAAGCGCACGCCGCACGCGTACCTGGCCTACGGTTTCGGCCGCACCGGCCGTGAGGACAACATCGAGTTCCGTCCCCCCAGCACCGACGGCTTCCTGCGCGACGTGGCCGGCGCCCGCGCCATCATCACCAACGGCGGCTACACGCTGATGAGCGAGGCGCTCTACCTGGGCAAGCCGATTTACTCGATCCCGATCGCGAGCCAGTTCGAGCAGATGATCAACGGCTACTACCTGGAGAAGCTGGGCTACGGGCTCTACGATCTTGAGCCGAGCGAGGGCCGCCTGCGCATGTTCCTCGAGGGCCTTGACTACTTCCGCCGCAACATCCAACGTGACGCCCAGGTCTTCTGCGGCAACGAGGCCTTCTTCGCGGACCTGGATCACGAGGTGGCACAGCGGGCATAGCGGGCGGGGCGTCCACAAGGGAGGTGCAACGATGGCGCGCAAAGGTCGCACTCTACTGAGGGCGTTGCTGATCATCATCGGCGTGTTCGTGGTGGCGGTGGTCGCGCTCATGCTGCTGGTCCCCCGCGATGCAATCCGCGAGCGGGTGCTGGCGCGCATCGAGGCGGAAACCGGGCGCCCGGTGAACGTGGCCGCCGTCCAGGTGGGCCTGTTTCCCTCGCCCCACGTCACGTTACGAGATCTGGAGATCGGCGAGGCGCGCGAGCAGACGGGACCCCGAGTCAGCGCGAGGGTGACGTCGCTCAGCCTGCAGACCCGCCTGCTGCCGTTGCTGCGCCGCCGCGTGGAGGTCACCCGCATCCACATCGACGAACCACGGCTGCAGGTGCATCTCACGGATGAGAGCGCCGCTGCGGCGAAGGCCGGCGGCGCAGATGCGCGCGCGGCGGCCGGAACACCGCCCTCGCCGCCGACCACGGAGCCGGACGCTCAGGAACAGCAACCGGCCTCCTCATCCAGCGTTGAGGCGGATGAGGGTGGCGCGCGATCGGGGGACACCGGAGCGCCGGTCGCGTCGTCCCCGGTAGACATCCAGGTGCAGGAGCTGACGATCCGCGGCGGACGGATCCAGGTCTACCACCCCGACGGCGCGCCCTTCGTGAGCATCGGTGGACTGGCCGAACGGCTGTCGGCCACGGCGACATCGGCGGGGCTCTTCACGCTGGAGGGCGAAACCCTCATCGACACGCTGCGCGTGCACCTTCCGGCGGGCGTGCTGGGCCGCGATCTTCCCGTCCGGCTGCGCAAGGAGCTCACCTACGACACGGCGCGGGACCTGTTCACGATCCGCGAGGCCACCCTCCAGCTGGGCGACTTGCCCGTGGCGGTGACGGGCAGCCTGTCCCGGCTGACCGGCGGTGCGCCCGTCGCCGATCTGAAGCTCGCCGGGGGACCGGCCAGCGTGGGCAGCATCCTGGGGTATCTGCCCGACGCGATGTTCCCGTACCTGGAGGGCCTGCGCTCGCAGGGCACGCTCACCCTGGCCGCGACGGTCGGAGGCGCGCTGCCGCAGCCGTCGCAGGGCTCGGCGCCTCAAGATCCGCGCGCCGCGCTGCGCCAGCTTCCGGCCTTCACCGTCGATCTCACCCTGGCCGACGGACGTATCGACCACCCTCAGCTTCCCGCGCCCGTGGAGGATTTGGCGCTCGAGCTGCACGCCGAGCCGGACACGGTGGAAGTGCGGGACTTCACCGCGCGCTCAGGCGCCAGCCGCCTGCGCGCCCGCGTAACCGTGGCGGGCGTCCAGACGCAACCCGGTCTCACGCTCGGGTTGGATGCCGACGTGGATCTGCGCGACGTCTCCGCGCTGCAAGCGGATCCCGATTCGCTGCGCATGACGGGCCGGGCGGTCGCACAGCTCGTGGTCTCGGGACCCGCCGATCGCCCCGCGGAGCTGGTGCCGGTGGGCACGCTGCAATTGCAGGACGCGGCGGCCGAAGGGTTGCTCCTGCCTGTTGCGCTGCGCGATCTATCGGGACAGGTCACGCTGCGCCGCGGGGAGCTGCTGTTGGAGGCGATCAGCGGAAGGGTGGGACGCAGCGACCTGCGCCTCGACGGCACACTGACCAACTACATGGCGCTCGACCCCGAGCAGGAGAGCCAGCGACCGGTGGGCGTCGACCTGCGGCTTCAGAGCGAGCTGCTGGACCTGGACGAGTTGAGGCCGCCTCCCGCTGCGGCGGGCGGGGACGCGCCGTCGAGGCGACCGCGGGGGCAGGGCACCGGGACCGGCGAGAAGGACGCGCCCCCGCCCACCGCATTGCTGGGCGCCATGGTCGGATCGATCCGGATGCAAGTGGACGAGCTGCACGTCAACGGCGCGGTCGCCCGGGATACGCGGGGCACGGTCAAGATCGACCGCGGCGTGTTCGATCTCGAAGGCCTGGCCACGCAGGCGTTCGGCGGCAACCTGGCGGCCAAGGGACGCCTCGACTATCGCAACCCCGAGAGCCCCCACTTCGACATGCAGTTCCAGGTCAAGCAGGTGCAGGCCTCCCAGCTCTACGGCTATGCGCAGGACCTGAATCGTTTCGCGAATCTGGGCGGCTTCTTGAACGGGGAAATCGACGCCACCGCGCAGATGCAGGGTGACCTCGACGACTCGCTGGGTCTCGAGCTGCAGACGCTCTCCTCCGTAGGCAGTTTGCAGACCCACGGCGCAAGCATCACCGGCCACCCGCTTCAGAACGCGCTGGTCGGCTACCTCGATGCGCCGCGACTGGAGAAGCTGTCGATCTCGGACTGGGTGCAGCCGTTTCGGATTCAGAACGGACGGCTGGTCGTCGACGGCATGAATCTGAAGGCTGATCAGGTCGAGGTGAGCGCCACCGGTTGGCAGGCGCTCGACGGCGGTGTGGCGATGTCGCTCGAGGTGCTGCTGCCCCAGGAGTTGTCCGACGGCCTGCGCGCCAAGGTCCCGGCCGAGCTCGCGCCGATCCTGTTCGACGGCTCGTCGGAGCGGCTGCTGGTGCCGCTGGAGATTTCGGGGCGACTCCCCAAGCCCAAGATCGGCCTGAACACCGACAAGCTTCGCGCCGGCGCCCAGAGGCGGGCCGAGCAGCGGCTGGCCATGGAGCGCGAACGGCTCGAGCAGCAGGCGCTCGAGCAGGCCGGGGATTTCCTGCAGGACCTGCTGGGAAGCGAGAAGGACTCCACGCAGCAACAGGACGCACAGGAAAAGGGCAAAGAGGTGGAGAAACAGGTCAAGGACCTGCTGAAGGGGTTGTTCAAGAAAAAGTAGTAGTAGTAGTAGGCCTGGCCTGACAGAAGGGACGCTTCGGGGAAGCGCGCCGAGGATGGTCTCCAAGAGCGAGGGTGCATGTCGACGGAAACCTCCATCCAACGCCCGGGCGACGACCGCTTCGCCGCCACGGTCCTGGAGCGCGGTCTCTACTCCAATCGCCGCAACATGGAACGGTTCCTCGACATGATCTTCGGTCGGCTCGATCTGACGGGTGCGCGCGTGGTGGACATCGGCGGCGGCATGGGACTGCTGAGCTTCGCGGCCGTGCAGCGGGGCGCCGCGCGCGCAGTGCTGGTGGAACCGGAGGGAGGCGGGGATGCGGCCGGCGGCACGCGTGGTGTGACCCGCCGCTTCGGCGAGGTGCGCGCGACGCTGGGTTGGGAGCACTGCATCGAGCTGGAACCGGTCACCTTTCAGGAATACGATCCGCGCGACGAATCCTTCGACCTGGCGCTCTCGCACAACTCGATCAACCACTGGGATGAGCGCGCCTGTACGGCGCTCCACACCGATCCCCGCGCCCAGGAAACGTACGCGAGCCTGTTCCGCAAGCTGCATGGGTTGTTGAAGCCGGGCGGCCGGATCGTGATCTGCGATTGCGCCCGCCGAAACCTGTTCGGAGACCTGCGGCTGACCCACCCGATCGCTCCCGCGATCGAGTGGCACAAGCACCAGCAGCCGCAGCTCTGGGCGCGGCTTCTACAGCGGGTCGGCTTCACCGAGCCGGACATTCGCTGGACCACGCTGCATTCTCTGGGTGCCGTGGGGCGACGGCTGCTGGCCAACCCCGCGGCGGCCTACGTTCTGACCAGCCACTTCCGGTTGGAGATGGTGCGACCGTAGGTATGCCTCGGGGATCGCCGCGGGCGGCTTCAGGCCTGTCCCCGCAGTCTGGCCCACAGGAGCCCCACGCGCTCGTGGATAGCGCGCTCCACCTCGCCCATGCTCGATGCGTGCGGGAAGATCCAGCCGATGGTCGCGCCCCGGCGACGGGCCAGGTGGTGCGTGGGCGCGGCGACCGGCCGGAGCCCCTGGTGCTCGAAGAGCGCCATCGCGCGCGGCATGTGAGAGGCGCATGTCACCAGAAGGAAGCGCGCGTCGCCGACGAGCGGCGCGATGAAGCGGGCCTCGTCCTTGGTGTCGAGGGGGCGATCGGCCTGGATGATCGCCGCGGGGTCGACCCCGAGCACGACGGCCAGCTCGGCCATCCATTGCGAGCTGGGCACCGGGTCGAAGACCGGACCGCCCGAGACGATCAATCCGGCGCGGGGGTGCAGTCGCAGCAGGCGGACCGCTTCGACCAGCCGCACCACCGCGCTGTCGTTGACGCGACTCGTGACGGGCACCGCGGGATCGGAAACGTGGCCGGCCCCGAGGACCACGATGTAGGCGATGCTGTCCGCCGGCGCCGCGCCCCCAGGCCCGCGCGGATCGAGCGCGCCGCCGGGCGCGCCCCTGATCTCGGCGGCCGTCCCCGCGCCCACAACCGCATCGACACGATAGGATGGATAGCGCGCCTCGAGCGGTCGCAGGACGGCGTCGGCGACCAGACCGTTGCCGCTCAGCAGCAGAATCAGCGCCGCGAGGGAGACCAGGACTCCGGGCGTCTTGCGTCGCCTGGTGCAGAAGAGGAAGACGAGCGCTGCGAGCAGAAGCAGGGAGGCCACCGGAAGGGGCATGAGGAACTGCGCGAGGACCTTCTTCAGCAGGAACATCGTCACCCCCACGCTGCGCCGAGGGGGAACGATCAGGCCGCCCGTCCGGGCTCGGCGTCGTCAGCGCCGGGACGCACCTCTCGATCAGGCGGCACGACTGCATGGTCTTGCGTGCGTCCCTGGAAGCTCGGCACCAGACCCAGGATTCCGCTCCAGCAGCCTTGGAGGTCGTTCTCTTCCCCGGCGACCAGCAGCTCGGTCACCAGCTTCGTGATATCCGGACCGCGACGCATGCTGCCTGCGGCCATCAGAATGCCCGGATGAGATGTTGGCTGCGGCCGCTCCTTCGGCGTCCAGAGCTCCTCGAACAGCTTCTCACCGGGCCGCAGACCCGTGTAGACGATAGGCACGTCCACGTCGGGAGTCAAACCGGAGAGTTGGATGATGTTGCGGGCCAGATGATCGATTCTGACCGGCTCTCCCATGTCGAGAATGAAGACCTCGCCTCCCTGACCCATCGTGGCCGCGAAGAGAACCAGATGCACCGCCTCGGGAATCGTCATGAAGTACCGCTCGATGTCGGGATGGGTCACGGTGACCGGCCGGTTCTCGCGGATCTGACCCTGGAACAGCTCGACGACGCTGCCGTTCGAGCCCAGGACGTTGCCGAACCGGATCACGCTGAAGCGCGTCTTGCTGGTCAGATCCCGCGCCCGCACGATCTTCTCGGCAATCCGCTTGGTGGCCCCCATCACGCTGGTAGGATTGACGGCCTTGTCCGTGCTGATGAGGACGAAGTTCGAGACGCGGTGTTCGTCCGCCAGGTCGACCAGCGTCCGGGTACCTCCGATGTTGTTGCGCACCGCCTCCACCGGGTGGTGTTGCAGGATGGGCACGTGCTTGTAGGCGGCGGCATGAAAGACGATGTCGGGCGCATAGCCCGTGAAGAGCTGCGCCATGCGCGAGCGCTCGCGGACATCGCCCAGGAAGAAGGTCAGCTTGACGCCGCGCTTCAATTCGCGCAATCGGTGCTCCAGGCGGAACAGGCCGTTCTCATCCTTGTCGAGGCAGATCAGCTCGCGGGCGACATCCTGCTCCACGATCTGTCGGCACAACTCGGAGCCGATGCTTCCTGCCGCCCCGGTCACCAGCACCGCGCGGCCGCGCAGGAAACGCTGAATCTCGGGCACCTCGGTCGTCACCGGCCGGCGATGGAGCAGGTCCTCGACGCGGAAGTCTTGAATGCGCGATGCCACCTGGCTGCCGCGCATGATCTGCTCATAGTCGGGAATCGTCTTGATGGGCAAGCCCGTCTGGCGACACAGCCCCACGGCCCGGTAGATCTGGCCCGAGCTCGCCGTCGGCAGGGCCAGGACGATGGCCGCGGCGTTCGTCCGCTGAGCCACCTCCGCCACCGCGGAGACCGGTCCCATGACGGGCACACCGTGCATGGTGGTACCCTTCTTGTACGGATCGTCGTCCAAAATCGCGACCGGCCAGTAGTCGGCCCGCGGGTTGCCCAGCAGGGCGCGCACGGTCAAGTCCCCGGCGGACCCCGCCCCGATCACGATGACCTTGTGCCGCCGGCCCGCGCCCAGCGCGGTCAGCAGCTCGGCTCCGATGCGGTACGAGTAGCGCGCCCCGCTCACCAACAGCAGGCAGAGCAGCATGTCGACCACGAGAATGCTGCGCGGAAACTCGCTGTTCCAAGCGATCAACACGGCCGGAATGATCACCAACGAGCTCGCCAGGACCGCGCCCGTCACCGGCAAGACGTCGCGGACCGATGCCCGCGCCCAACTCACGCGGTGGAGGCGGAAGTAGAGAAAGGCCAGAACGCGCAGCCCGACCACCAGCGGCAGGGTCTTGAGAAACCAACCATACCAGGGAACGTGAGGCTGCAGCAGAGATGAGAGCTCGAAGCGGATGACGAAGGAGAGCGAGAAGGACACCGCCGACAAACCGCCGCACAAGATTAGACAGAACGCCAGCCGGTGACGACGGATGCCGTGCGCGAGAGGGCTGTTGCCCCCGATCCACCGGCCACCGGCGCTGCGCAAGCCGTTGAGCAACGGCATGCATTCGGCGAGCAGCTTCATCCTCCACGCGCTCATGTCGGGCGACCTTCCCCAAGAGTCCCTGCCGACCGTGCCCTCCTGGCGGTCTTCGAGGTCGGCGCGGAGATCACCGGGGCGCGTCGTTGCAAGATGCATTCCTCGTGCGGATCTGGATGACGAAGGGGGGGCAGAAGGGCGCCGCCACTTCGGGCACGTCGCGCTGCTTCGGAGGATCTCCCCAACATGCGAGCAGGACGGGCCGCTTGGTCGCGCCCAGAACTGTCAGCGCCCCCGGGTCACGCATCACCGCTGTAATCCACAATAATAAAAACAATTACGGCCTACAGGCCGCAGGCAGAGGCTCGTCCGCTCCCCCGCTGCACGGGCGCGATTGGGCGGCTGGGGGGGTGCCGGCCGCTCCCGCGGGGAAGCCGACCGGAAGACCGGCTTGTCGGGGCTGCGCTGCGCTGGCGCGCCGGGGACGCCGATCAGTCCATGCCGTCCGGTGGTCAATCTTTGGCCGGCACGATGCATGCAATCCAGTTGCTCTTTCCGGATCGAGGGCGTTCGTCGTGCATGTGTCTTCGCCCCGTGCCGATGGAATTCCAGGTACGAGCGATCACAGACATGCGGCGGCGTCCAGCCGCCGGCGCAGCCAACCGCCGCAGGCGGGGCCCCGAAGGCAGGGGCCATCCACGTACGTTCTCAAGCGGCGGCCGGCGAAGACGCGCAGGAGCTCTGGGCCATGAGCAGCACACTCAAAGCACGTGATGTGCGGATCCCCGAGGAGATGCAGCGGCAGTGGCAGCGCTCGATCGAGCTCATTGTGGCCGTCGCGGAGATCCCGGTCGGCTTGATCATGCGCGTCATGGACGAGGACATCGAGGTCTTCCTCGCCAGTCAGTCCAAAGCGAATCCGTACCGCCCGGGACAGCGCGAGCGTCTGGCCGACTCGGGCTTGTATTGTGAAGAAGTCATCAAGTCCAAGCATCCATTGCTCGTTGCGGATGCCCTCGCAGACCCGAAGTGGCGGGACAATCCGGACGTCAAGCTCAACATGGTGTCCTACCTTGGGTTCCCCATTCTGCTGCCGGACTGGACGCCGTTCGGGACCATCTGCGTTCTCGACTGCAAGGCCAATCCCTACACCGACAAGGTCTATCACCTGCTGGAGACCTTCCGTGACATGATCCAGTCACAACTCCAACTGCTCTATGTGAGCGCCGAGCAGGCCGAACGCAACCGCAACCTGAGCAACTACCTCGATGAGCTTCAAGTCCTGCGCGCCATGGTCTCCCGCTGCGTCTCGTGCAAGAGACTCAAGGACGCCGATGGCCGCTGGCACTCCATTGCGGAGTACCTGAACACCCATGCAGGCACCTCCGACGCGAAGGAGCACTGTCCAGACTGCGCCCAGGCGGAGGGTCGCTCGTCCGCGGCATGATCGCGCCGCTTCGCATTCATCGCTGAAGCCATCGGGTCAAGACCGTCACACTCCGCGCGTCCCCGCCAAAGGTCCTTGGCTGATCCATGCGGCTCTGGCATGCTCACTCCAGGGAGCTTGTGCTCCTCGTCGAGTTCCCGCGATTGCGGGAACGGGGACCACGACGATAGCGCAACCGCAAGCTCGCTGGACCCGGAAGAAAGCCCGCGTCTCAGCACCCTGCCGAGGAGACGGAGACAGGTGGAGACCTTTGCCGCGGCACGCGTCTTTGTGCAAGATCCCGGGTATGTGGGTCGCAGAGCGCGTGCCCTCGCGCGCTTCGATGCCGACTGCATCGACCCGCCGATCCGCGGTCTCATGTTGGCGTTTGCGGGAATGGCCCATTGCTTCACCCTGCAGAGCTGCTACGGCCATTTCGTCCACGCGGGGCAGCCCGATCCCCAGAGCACGGAAGCTCTTCCCGAGATCAGTGCTGCGCGGATAGGCCCGGTACGATACCGAATCGCCTACCTGGCCGTGTGCATCGAGAACGATGCCCGAGGTCGCCGTCTGCGCGAGGCCCTGGGGGCGCTCACGCAGGTCGACACGACGTGCGTGCAGTTCGGCTCGCCCGACTGGTTCTGGAGTCGTCATCCCAACTCCTACGCGCTGCAGGTCGAGCCCGACAGATTCAAGCTCAGTGACGAGGCGATGGTCGAGCATCGTGAAGCTCTTCATCTGCAGCACGTCAGAGACGAGGTCTTCGACCGGTTGCGGGAGATCACGACCGGTTGCGCTTCTTGACGGAAGGGCGACGCCGCTTTCGTGTTGCATACCCCGCCGCGAAGATCGATGATGAAACGAATCCATTGATCGGATGCGCGTCTCCGGACAGGAGAATCTCTGGCGCGGTATTGGCACACGTGGGGATGCTGAGCAAGCCGTCCGATGTCAACGATGGTTGCGCGTATGGACAGCAAGGACTTTCCAGACAGAGCCGAATCTTCCAGGCCCCTTCCGCGGGGAGCGGCGCGGAGTCCCATGTCCCCGGATCAACGGGAAGGGATCCGGAAGCGGGATCCGCGCGCTCTGGCGGAGCTCTTCGAACGCTACTTCGATGAAGTCTATGGTCTGGCCTTCCAGCTCCTCTATGACCAGGCGGCGGCCGAGGATGCCGTGCGGGAGGCGTTTCTGAAGGCCCATCAGTCGACCGCGTCTTGCGACTCTGCCTGCGATCCGAAACGCTGGCTCTTCAAAATCGCGTACGGCGCGTGCTGCGCACTCCCGGATTCACTGAGCCGCACGATCTCGCGTGCCGCGCATGCCCGGGCCTCCGGCGAACCCTCGGCGAGCTCACCGACCTCCGACGGACCGTCTCGAGAGGATTCCCCGGTCGTAGCTGAGCGTGACCGAGTGGTGACTTATGCCCTTACGAAGCTTCCGTTGGACCAGCGAGCGGTTGTCCTGCTTCATGACCAACAGGGCCTGATGTACGATGAGATCGCTGAGATCATGGGCGCAAGCGCGGATTCTGTTCAAGAGCGTCATGCGCAGGCACTGGTCCGCCTGAGCTCGGAGTTGAGGGGCGTCCTGTCATGAGCGAAGGTCGAAACGAGGAGCTCTCCCCGGAGCTGCGCCACGTTCAGGAGGCAGTCCAGCAGTTGCCCGGCCCGCGGTCGGACCCCGCTTTTCGGGCTGCGTTGCGGCGCCGGTTCATTCAAGGGACCTTCGCGCCCGAACAGGTCAGCCGACAGGTGGAGCGCCGCCCGGCCCCGTGGATCCGCTGGTGGCGATGGGCACTCGTGCCGGCGGCGGCGGCGGCCGCGCTGCTCCTCTTGTTCCTCGCCAACCGGGGCCCATCCTGGTCGATCCACCAAGCGTACGGAACGGGTGTCGCGAGCGTCGACGGCGAGACCGTGCCTGTCACGAGTGAGGACCGTCTGGGCGATGTGATTCGCTCGGGAAGCACCGTGGTGCTCGGCCCGGACGCGGGACTGGAGCTTCGTTGCGGCGATCTGGCCGTGATCGAGGTCACCCCGGGAAGCCATGTAACCCTGCCCTCGCGCCCCGGGCGCTGGCTCGGTCGAACCATGGCAGGTCGCGTGGGACTCGGCGAAATGCGGGTCATGACCGGTCCCGGTTTCTCCGGGCGTGCGTTTCACATCTTCACGCCGGAGGGAAGGATCAACCTGACCGGCACCGTCGTCTCCGCCTATCGCAATGAGGAGCTGACCTGCGTCTGCATCCTCGAAGGAGAAGCCATGGTGGGCAGGGATGAAGAGCATCTCGACCCCATCCATCAGGGTATGCGCAAGGTCATGTTCAGCGACAGTCGCCCATCGATGGTCGCGGAGATTGTCGCCGGGCACCGGGACGGTCTGGTGGCCTTTCGGGAGAGGCATCGCGAAACCTTTGCGGACTAGGACCCCTCCCGTCCTTTGCGGGGACAGTCAGTTCGCGCTCCCCGGTGCACACGATCCATCCGGCAAACCGGCGGAGGGAGAAGAATCACAATGCGAAAAGGAAGGACGATTGTCGGTATTGCGCTGGGTGTGATTGTCCTGATCGTCGTCGGGGTGTTCGTCCTGCGAGATCGACTCGACTCCGTCGTTCGCGGCGTCATCGAGGACCAAGGATCGCGGCTGACCGGGACGAGCGTCACGGTCGGTGAGGTCGACCTTCAGGTGAGAGAGGGGCGTGGCACCATCCGCGAGGTAAGGGTGGCAAACCCCGACGGATTCACGGACCGTGATGCGATCGTGTTGGGCCAGCTCGTCCTGGATATCGATCCGGGCTCCTTGCTGAATCCGCCCTACGTGATCGAGGATCTCGACATTCGGGACGTCGAGGTTCTGTACGAGCTCAATGCTACGGGGCGCCGCAACCTCGAGGTGATCCGCAGCAATCTGAACGCCGCGGAGCCGTCCTCCGGCGGGGGCGGTGGACCCGTCGGCACGCCGTTGCTGGTCCTGCGCCGGTTGCACCAGTCCGGTGGACAGATCGAGGTAGACCCTTCCACACTCGGCGTCGAGACTCGCCGCACTCAACTGCCAAGCTTCACGCTCGAGGATCTCGGCACCCCCGACGGTCGCCCGGCCGCCGACATTGGCAAGGAAGCCTTGCGGCGACTCATCGAGGAAGCGGCTCGTGTGGCATTGAACGAAGCGTTGGAGAACCAGCTCGATCAGATCCTGGACGAAAAACTGGGCGAAGGTGTCGGTGAAGCAGCCAAGGAGCGAATCGGCGATCTTCTGGGCCAATAGGCTGCCCGAGCTAGGTGTACAACCCCCGCGACGCGCGTCGAGTGCCAATCCCCATTCTGCGGGAAGCGTTCCGACCCGAGACTTCGCTGTTGAAGCATGCAGGATCATTGCGCGTGCACACTTGTTCACGCACGCACCTAACCGGCACTTGCACCAACCTATCTTCCCCGAGATGGTGACCTGTCGCCCCATCTTCGGGGAGCGAGGAACCTGGCGGGCGTCTTCCGGTTGTCAAGAGGTGCACCGGTTCTGGATTGCAGGTCAAAGCACAGGAGGATCACCGTGCGTAGGGTCACCATCGGATTCCGGCCCCTTCTGCCCGCGCTTGCCGGGCTCATCTCCATCGGATGCAGTTCGAATGACGATTCTCTCATCAGAGCCGAGAATCCAAGCGAAGCACCCCTGGTAACCGCCATCCAGCCTCTCGATGGTTCCGTCGATGTGCCGACTACGGCATGGGTGGGCATCCGGTTCGACAGGCCCATGGACACAGCCTCCGTCGAGGCCTGCTTCTACCTTTCGGGTGGAGAGTCGATGCATGCCTGGATGGATTCCATCGATCATCATCGCGGGGGTATGATGGGCAGGCACATGGTCGACATGAAGCACATGATGGCTTGGATGGACACACTCTGTCTACAGGGCGAGATGCACTGGAACGAGGTCATGGATAGCTGCTATTTCGATCCTCATGGCGGGCTCCTTCCGGCCACCGATTACATGCTCTACCTCTATGGCGAGGTACGCAGTCGACATGGGGTGGCAATGGACGCGTCGGAGTTCGAATATGGAGGGCCCATGTACCATTTCCGAACCCGGCCGTAGACTGTGCGTTCGTCTCCTGCACGTGAGCCCAGGGCGCCTGTTGACGCGTTTTGTCCTTACAAGAAGCCTGTGCGCACAAGCGAGACGCCGGCGGCAAGATCTATGACTGTTCTCATGATCACGACGTTCACGTTGCTCGCATTCGCGGCCAATTCGCTGCTCTGCAGGTTGGCCCTCGGCGGAAACCTGATCGATCCGGTTTCGTTCACCACCCTGCGACTGGTGAGCGGCGCGCTGATACTGATTCCGATCACGGGCTTGTCCGCGGGACCGCGGACCCGGTCGCCATGACTTCCGGGAACTTCCTGCGCGCGGCCTCCTTGGCGCTGATCCCCGCGATTCTGACCCTGCGCTCGATGAGCATTCAGGGGTACGGGGCCATGCTCGCCCTGATCTCGGGCGTAGTGACCTCCGGGCTGGGCTACGTTCTCTGGTACAAGGCGCTCCGAGGACTGACGACGACCCAGGCGTCGGTGGTCCAACTCCTCGTGCCTGTTCTGGCTGCTCTGGGAGGCGTAGCGGTTCTGGCAGAGAGCCTGTCACTCCGTTTGGTGATCGGAAGTGCGTTGATTCTCGGTGGCGTGGCACTTGCCGCCTGCTGCGCCGCCTCGCGCAGTGCTCACGCAACGGTCGCCGAGCGCTAGCATGGGTCGCTGGTGGGCTGTCCGGCCGGCATCCGGTCGGTAGTCGCTCAACGTAAGGGGGTGCACGCTCAGGTTCCATGATTCGGCGCATCATGTCATTGCTGCTGTACGGGATGGTCGTCCCGGCGCTCGCCGCGCCGCAGGAGTCGGACGGTCCGTCCAACACGACCGGTCCCGAGCCTGCGGCCGCCGCGGTGCTCTGCCCGCCGAACTCGATTGCGGGGCGCATTGCGCCGCCACCAGGGTTCCACCGCGTCCCGGTTGTTCCCTCCAGCTTCGGGTCCTGGTTGCGCAGGTTGCCTTTGCGACCGGGTCGTCCCGACGTGCGGCTTTACGACGGCCGCAGCAAGTCGAACCAAGCCGCCCACCACGCCGTTCTGGATCTGGATGTCGGGGACCGCGATCTCCAGCAGTGCGCCGATGCCGTCATCCGTCTCCGGGCGGAGTACCTGTTCGCGGGCGCTTGCCGGGACGAGATTCGATTCAACTTCACGAGCGGCGACACGGCCTGGTGGCGAGATTGGCGCACGGGTGAACGCCCCGTCGTGCGTGGCAATACGGTGCGATGGGAATCCACCGCGGTCGGGGATGAAAGCTACGCGAGCTTCAGGGACTACCTCGAGACGGTCTTCATGTATGCCGGTTCAGCGTCGTTAGAGGAGGAGCTGCTCCCGGTCGCGGACCCGCGGCGACCGGAAGCCGGCAATGTGTACATTCAAGGCGGATTCCCGGGCCACGCGGTCATCGTGGTCGACGTCGCCGAAGACGCCGCCGGTCAACGTGTCTTTCTCCTGGCCCAGAGCTACATGCCGGCGCAGGATATCCACATCCTGAAGAGCTTCGAGGATATCTGTCCGTGGTATCGCGCTCGGGCCGAGGGTATGCTGCGCACGCCGGAGTGGCGGTTCGACTACGGAGATCTCATGCGATTCGCGGACAACCGCTGCGAGACGACCGGACACACCCCGGTTCGTTGACGCGCCAGCCCGACCGGCGCAGATGGGCTGAGTCTGGAGTGGATGACCCTTGGTTTTCAGAGGCAGGAGGGTTCGGATGATGATTGAATCCCAGCCGGCATGCGCCGAGAGTCCTCGTCCAACCCGACGGAGCCTCCAACCCGACGGAACCAAGGGAGGCGTCAGATGATACCCGCTCATGCGGGCTCCCTGCGCTGGCTGGCAGTCCTGCCGGCATGGGACGATCTGGAGGCCGTGGAATTGAGCCCCGAGCCGATGCCGATGCCCAGCGGCGAGGAGAGCGCGCCCAGAGTCCTGATTCGCTATCCTCCCGCGGGAGGCTATACGCACGGTGACGTCTATGAGCTCTTCATCGGCGGCAACGGGCGCATCCTGGAATGGATCTACCGCCGTGCCGGGAGTGCCGAGCCGACACGCATGACGCGGTGGGGCGAATACCGTCAGGTGGGTCCCCTGACGCTCGCCCTGCGGCATCCGGACATCCAGCCGGGTTTCAAGGTCTGGTTCACGGATGTGGCCGTTCGATTGATCGGATCCGAGGAGTGGATCCTACCGGACTAGTCGCAGAGGAGACGCCCATGAAGGCAAGGCTGCTCATTGCGTCGCTGGGATTGGCGATCGTCTGGGGGGTATGCGCCCAGGCGAAGCAGGATTTCGGCGTAGGGATCATCCTCGGTGAGCCCACGGGATTGACGATCAAGAGGTGGGTCAGCGGCACACACGCCGTCGACGCCGGTCTGGCCTGGTCTTTCACAGAGAATGCGTCGTTTCACCTCCACGCCGACTACCTCGTCCACTCCTTCGACCTGGTGGACGGGGACGACGTCCACGGCTGGCTCCCCTGGTACTTCGGATTGGGCGCACGCATCAAGCTCCAGGAAGAAAACGACGGCAAGGGCCGCAACGACGAAGACGACCTGGTGGGCATCCGCGTGCCGCTCGGCGTCGCCTACATGTTCGCCGACAGTCCGATCGACATCTTCGCTGAGATCGTGCCCATCCTGGATCTCGTGCCCGCAACGGATTTCGACCTCAACGCGGCGATCGGGGCGAGGTTCTACTTCTGATGTTCAGCTTGCGCAAAGGATCCTCCCGCGCAGAACGCCTCCAACGGTGTGGGGAGCCATGACACTGGAGCACACGCTGCGTGACCACCTGCGCGCCTGCCTCCGAGCCGGACTGGCGGCCGTAGAGCCGCAAGGCCTGGTCCGCGCCGCTCTCGAGAAGATCCGCGCGAGCGATTCGCCCCTCTTCCCGCCGAATGGAGCATCCCCTGGGCTGCTCGTGGCCGCCTTCGGCAAGGCGGCCATGGGGATGGCGCGCGGCGCGCGCGAGGTTTTCGGTGATCGCATCGTGGATGGGATCGTCGTGGTCCCGTCCGGCACGCAGGATGAGCCTCCCCAGGGCTTTCGGATCCGCCACGGGTTGCACCCCTTTCCGGACGAGACCAGCGTCGCGGCCGCAGAGGCGGTGCGCGAGGTGGTCGAGGAGGCCTCCCGTCGGGGCCTGCCGCTGTTGGGCCTCATCTCCGGAGGGGCCTCCGCGCTCTTGACGTTGCCCGCCGAGGGCGTGTCGTTGGAAGCCGTTCGCAGCGTGACCCGGAGCCTCCAGGCCTCCGGCGCGACGATCGGCGACCTCAACTGCGTGCGCAAACATCTGGATCAACTCAAGGGGGGCCGCTTGGCGCACCTGGCATCCCCGGCCCCGGTGACCGGGCTGGTCCTCTCGGATGTCGTCGGCGATCCGCTCGACGTGATCGCCTCGGGACCGCTCTCCCCGGATCCCACCACCTTTGCCGCGGCGGTCGAAGTGTTGCGCCGCCACGCGCTGTGGGCCGATGCGCCGCCGGCTGTGCGCGCTCATCTGGAGGCTGGTGTGGCGGGGCGGATCGAGGAATCCCCGGCGCCGGGCGATCCATGCTTCGCGCGGGTGACGCTTCGGATCGTGGGCAGCGCGCGCACCGCGCGCGAGGCGGCCCGGACCAAGGCCGAGGGTCTCGGGTACGAAGCGCACGTGCAGTCGGATTGCTTCACGGGCGAAGCCCGGGAGATCGGCCGGCGACTGGGACTCGATCTGCGCGCGCGCAGCGAGGCCCGCCCGGTGGCCTTCGTCCGTGCCGGGGAGAGCACCGTGACCGTTCGCGGCAAAGGCGTTGGAGGGCGCAACCAGGAACTGGTGCTGGCCGCGGCGATTGAGATCGACGCGCTGGAAGGTGCAGCGATTGCCTCGATTGGTACCGATGGCATCGACGGTCCCACCGATGTCGCCGGAGCACTCGCCACCGGGGAAACGATCGGCCGGGCCCGCGCGCTGGGACTGGATCCGCACGTCTTGCTGGAAGACAACGACAGCTATCGCCTTTTCGACACGCTCGGCGATCACATCCGCACCGGCCGCACCGGAACCAACGTGATGGACCTGATCGTGGCGGTACGCCGTCCAACCGCCACGCGGCCCTGAAATCCGCGCAATCGCAACAGTTTACCAACGTCCCCAAACGGGGAACCAATCCGGGCCGAGGATGTGTAGCTCTTCACGTAGGCGGTAGTTAGTTTCTGTTGCCCAGGTCCTGCGAGAGGCGTTTCTGCCAGTATTGACG
>CAZPGB010000019.1:0-102946 GCA_964585945.1 uncultured bacterium
CTGAGCTGCGCCGATCCGCTCGCGACCATCACCGACGCATCCGAGACCTTCGGCACCCTCGTCGGGGGCGCTTCGGCCTGGTCGGCCGACGACTTCGATCTCACCGTCGATCCCTATGCACCGGGGGGCCACGCCCTGCATCTGGAGCTGGAGCTGGTCTCGGGCGCTGAGAGCTGGCTATCGGTCATCCAGCTTCCCGTGGTGGCCGGCCGATTCGAGCACGGCGGCACCACGCTCTACGGCTTCGGAACGCACATCGACCCGGGTGAATCGGGTCAGGTGAGCGTGCGCCTCGACAATGTCGGCAATGCCACCGCCGCCGATGTGGTGGGCACGCTCAGCACCGATAGCCCGTGGATCACGATTACCGATGACAGCGGCGGCTTCGGGACGATCGGCGTGGGGGCGTCCGGGGAGAACACCGCCGACCCGTTCGCGCTGGGCGCGGCGGCCGGATGCTTTCCCGGACACATCGCGGTCTTCACGCTGTCGCTCGAGTTCTCCGGGGGCGCCCGCCAGGAGGTCGTCTTCCCCCTTCAGGTGGGCACGGCCACCACCACCGACCCGACCGGACCCGACGGCTACGGCTACTACGCCTTCGACCAGACCGACACCGGCTACCCGCAGGCGCCGATCTACGCGTGGGTAGAAATCGACCCCAACCACGGTGGTCAAGGGACGGACGTGGGCCTGAGCGACTTCGGCGAGGACCAGGACGACTCGCGCGTCGTGACCCTGCCCTTCGAGTTCCGCTTCTACGGTGAGGCCTTCACCGAAGCGACGATCTGCTCCAACGGCTGGATCACGATGGGCCGCACACGTCTGACCAACTACCGCAACTGGCATATCCCCGGCGCCGGCGCGCCGCCCTATCTGATCACCCCGATGTGGGACAACCTGTACCAGAACGGCACCAACCGCGTGTACCACTGGTTCGACGAGGCGGGCCACCGGTACATCGTGCAGTGGAGCCGCCTGCGCAACGCTCAAGGCAACACGACGCAGAACTTCGAGCTCATTCTCTACGATCCCGCCCACCATGCCACCGAGACCGGCGATGGTATCATCGTCTTCCAGTATGATCTGTTCGACAACAGCGACTACCTTCAGCACTACTCGACGACCGGGATCCAGAACGCCGACAACACCGACGGTCTGCTGTTCCAGTATTTCAACCTGTACACTGGCGGATCGACGACCATCGACTCCGGGTGCGCCATCAAGTTCCTGCCGCTCAGCGCACAGCCGCGCGGAAACCTGACGGGCGTGGTCCGCAACGCGAGCTACGGATTGGCGCCGGTTGCGGGAGCCCATGTCAAGCTGCTGGAAACCGGGGAGACGATGACGTCGGGACCCGACGGCGTATACGCGGGCTCGATCGTGGTGGGCGAGTACACCGTGGCGGTCTCGCACGTCAGCTTCGCGCCCGATACCGCGCACGACGTTACGATTCTGGAGGGTGAGACGACCCAGGTCGACTTCGATCTGATCGACATCGCCGGCCCTCTCTTCTCCGAGACGACCGACTATGGCAACACCTACGACACCCAGGGCCCCTACGCGATCTCGACGCGCGTGGAAGAGTACTCCGGCGTGCAGGAGCTGACGCTCTTCTACAATGCGCACGGCGGCGGTTGGGTGGGCGTGCCCCTGGAGGATCAGGGCGGCGGCGTCTACCAGGCGCCCATCCCCGGCCAACCGGTCGGCACGCTGGTGAGCTACTACCTCCGCGGCGAGGACTCGCTCGGATTGATCGGGGCCGATCCTCCGGGTGCGCCGGCCGAGGTCTACGCGTTCTGGGTGGTGGACGCGCTGCTGGTCGACGAGATGGAGGCCGGACCCGGGGGCTGGACCCACGAGGTGGTCACCTCCGGTTACGAAGACCAGTGGCACCGCAGCGACTACCGCAACCACACCGCCGGCGGCGCCTGGTCCTGGAAGTTCGGGGGTGCCGGCAGCGAAAACTACGCCGACATGACCGACGGTGCGTTGATCAGCGAGCCGTTCACGCTCACCGAGGACGCGGTGCTCACCTTCTGGCACTGGATGGACGCCGAGATCAGCACGGTGTATCCAGGGTACGCCTACGACGGCGGTCTCGTGGAGCTTTCGATCGACGGCGGCCCCTGGACCCAGATCACCCCGATGAGCGGCTATCCCTATCGGGTGCGCGAGGGCAGCGGTCCCGGGCCCTACCCGGCCGAGACGCCCATCTACTCGGGCACGTTCGGGTGGACCGAGGCGACCTTCGAGCTCACCGGCGTGACCGGTCAGGGCCGCATCCGCTTCCGTTTCGGCAGCGACGGCGCAGACAACGAGGAGGGCTGGTACGTCGACGACGTGCGCATCCTGCCGCTCGATCCAGGGTTCTCCGGCACGCGCGAGCTCCAGCTAGCCCCGGAGACGTTGGCGCTGCATCCGGCCGCGCCCAATCCTCTGAGCCCGCGCCACGGCGTCGCGCGCATCGGGTTCGACCTGCCCCAGGGCGGGCCGGTGGATCTGCGCATCGTCGACGCGGGCGGCCGGCTGGTGCGCACGCTGGTGCGCGCCGCCCTGCCGGCGGGTCGTCATCAGGTGGTCTGGGACGGACGCAACGGGGCGGGGCAGCCCGCGGGCAGCGGCGTGTATTTCACCCTGCTCGAGCAAGACGGCGTGCGCCGATCGCAGCGGTTGATGGTGTTGCGTTGATAAGGGCCCGGGGACAGGGCCCCCCGGGCCTCGCAGGGTTGACGTGAGGGCCGCCCCCCGCACGGGAGGCGGCCTTCGCCCGACGGACCGTGCGTCTGAGCAGCGACCTGATTCGGGTCGACGGTGCTGCGCTGCCGTAGTCGCGTTGGCTCCCAAGCCGCGCCTGGCGGGGTCGTCAACCTCCGAAGATGACATCCAGCACGTCGCCCAGGCGGTGCTTGCCCTCGAGCATCTCCGGATCGTAGACCTCGGTGTAGCCGCAGTTGAGGCAGGAGACCGCCAGGTACTTGTTGTGCTGGAGATCGATCAACTTGCTCAAGCCCGTGCCGGTGGCGGCGAAGCGCTTGGTGCGCCCCCCCTGATGGTGACACTTGGCGCAGACGAAGCGGGCTGCCAATGCCTCGTCGATCCGCATGAAGTCCCTCCTCACGCTCGTGAGTACCATGCGCCTGGGGGAACGGCGCTACCTGTTGTGCTGTACCGGACCCGCGGCGGTGTATTCGGGCCCATGCGATCGCCGGTCGGCCCATCTCCGGACCAAGATCCTACGGATGCGCACCGACGAGCACGAACCGTCCCGTCACGGCGGGTCCGCCGGCCACGACGGACCGAACCAGATAGAGCCCGGCCGACAGGCGTGCGCGCGTCCGCGCATCCGGGCTCCAGACGAAACCTGCACCGTCGCCATACAGATCCCCGACCCGGGCTACGACCCGACCGCTGCAATCCAGGATCTCGATCCGTTGCAGGGCTCCGGATTCACCGCCACGCCATTCGAATCGCACCTGCCCCCCGACCGGCGCAGGATTGGGGCGGATGCGCAGGGGCCGGGCGGCCGCCAGCGGCCCGGCCACCCCGGCCGGAACGGTCAAGTCGACGTCCAGCACGGTGGCGCCGCCGGACGACACCACGACGCCGGCGACCTCCAGCGGCTCCCAGCCGGGCGCCTCGAAGCGCAGGTCGTACGTTCCCGGAGCGAGCAGGCGGTAGTAGTCGCCCAGCTCGGCATGGCTCCGTCGCGGCGTGCTGAGCTGCGGTTCGTCGAGGCCCAAGACGAGGATGGTCCCTTGGACGGGCTGGCCCAGCGCCGTCAGGCGACCGCGCACGCCGGGACCGTCGAGCCGCTCCTGCAAACGGAGCGCCCCGATCACGTTGCCCGACACCGCGTGCATCAGCTCGTCCTCGTCGGGATAGAGCACGGTGCACGTCTCGATCGTGAGCGCGAAGGCATTGAGCTCGCCGTAGGCCCAGTCGCACAGCGTTCCCGAGGCGGGATAGAGCTGGTTGGCCTGCTCGGGGCGGTAGCTCGGACCCGGACCGGCCCAGCTCGGAATGCACTCCGCGACCGCCGCGCCGATCTCCCCGAGAAGCTCGTTGTCGGGCGCCTGCGTGCTGTCGTCGTAGCCGAAGGGCCAGAGCACCAGCTCTCCGTAGGAGTGGTAGTCGACCAGCAGAGCAGGCAGCTCGCGCGCGAGGAAATCGCGCAGCGCGCCGGACTCGGGCTCAGAGAAGGCCTCGGGGCCGCAGTAAACCTCCTCGAGGGGATCGTGGCTCGTGCCGGCTCCGCCCCACTGCCAGCCGTGGTTGCGATTCAGGTCGACGCCGTCGGGCCAGTACCATTGCTGCTCGTCGCCCCAGGGATCGGTGATGTCGCCGCTCTGGTCGTTGTCCCGCACGTTCTTGCGCCAGCCGGGCCACTCCAGCTCGCGACAGCACCAGTGACCGTCGGGGTTGACCAGCGGCACGATCCAGGTCTCGTGCGCGTCCACCCACCCGGTCACCTGGGGATCAGTGCCGTAGCCGGCGAGCAGCGCCGCGGCGATCCCCAGCGTGATCTCGACGCCAGCCGGCTCGCGCGCGTGCTGGCCGCCGACGTAGACGACGACGGGCTCCATCTCGTCCACTGCGGCGGCGTCGGAGATCTTGAGCGCCCACAGGTTGTGCCGAGGGTAGCCGGGAAGCGCGTAGATCGTGCCCCAGGCCGGACCGATCGCCTCCAGATGGGTGATCTGCGGGTACTGCGCAGCGAAGGCCTCGAGCTGGGCCAGGACCTCGTCGTAGGAGCGGAAGTGGTCGGGCACCCGGGCGGGAGGGCCGGGCAGGAGGCGGGCGTCATGGCCTCTGGCCCGCAGATTCCGCGCGGCCCCGGGTGGACCCAGGACATCGACCCAGGCTCCGGGACGCGCGGCCGCGATGTCGAAGCCGGCCCGATCCAGCTCGGCCACCGCTCGGGATCCGGGCCAGGGCAGACGTATCACATTGGTTGAAGCTTCCAGCGTAACCATTTGCCCGACAGAAGCTTGTGCCGTCGAGGCCAGGGCAAGGCCTAGCAGGAGCAGACCCACCCCGCCGCGCGCGGCGGCCCGCATCCAGCCTGCCAGTCTGCCTAGACGCTCCATGGTCGCCCTCGTTCACCCCCGCATGATCACCGGTCACCGATACCATTGTACCATGCGGTCTCGCCGCAAGGGGCCAGGGGGGCAAGGCGCTGCCGAGACCGGGTGGGGGGTCTGGTGCCCCACCTCGGCGGCGGCGTCACGTTCCAGGCGCAGCCTAGCGCCCCACCTCGGCGGCGGCGTCACGTTCCAGGCGCAGCCTAGCGCCCCGCCTCGGCGGCGGCATCACGGTCCGGGCGCAGCAGACCGCGCGCCCTCCGCGGCGCACCGCGGATCAGGCGGCCGAGCAGCGCGAAGACATCCTCGGATAGCGAGGCGGTCGCCGGGAGGAGCACCGAGGTCAGAAAGGTCGAGACCAGCAGCCCGCCCATCAGCACCAGGGCCATCGAGTAGTAGTAGACGCCGGCCAGGGCCGGCCGCTGCACCACGATCGGCAGTAGCCCGACCAGGGTGGTGATGGCGGTCATCAGAATCGGACGCAACCGCTCGCGCCCGCCCTTGAGCATCGCGGCGTGGCGCTCCATCCCGGCCCGCCGGTACTGGTTGATGTGCTCGATCATCACGATGCCGTTGTTGACCACCACGCCGATCAACAGCAGCAGGCCGATCGCCGCCGGCTGGTCGAAGTCGACCCCGGTGAAGAAGAGCGTCCAGGCCGCGCCGGCCAGCGCGAAGGGCAGCGCGACCATCAGGCCGATCGCCTGGCGCACCGATTCGAAGAGACCCGCCATGACGGCGAAGATGAGGAGCAGGGCCAGGGCCAGATTGGTGAGGAACTCAGTCTGCTGCTCGCGCTGGCGCTGTTGCCAGTCGCGCATGGTCCAGGTGTAGCCGTAGGGCCAATCGACGCTGCGCAGCATCGCTTCCACCTGGGGGAGGTAGTCCTCGCGCGTGCCCTCCTCGTAGCGGGCCCCCACCCAGACATTGGTCATGCGGTTGTCACGCTCGATGCGCTCAGGGCCCGGCACGGTGCGGAAATTGGCCAGCGAGGCCAGCGGGATCTTCTCCCCCTCGGCGGTCCAGAGCGGCAGATTGCGCAGTTGCGACTGCGACTCCACCCGGCGCTCATCCAGCGTCAGGCGCATCTCGCGCTCCCCGTCGGCCGTTCGGAAGCGCGGGAGACGCCGGCCGCGAAAGGTCAGCGAGATGACCTCGGCCGGCTGGTTGAGCGGCACGCCGTAGCGCGCCGCCAGCTCGCGGTCGAGATCCACGAACAGCTCGAGCCCGCCCGACTGGCTGCTGGACCAGGGGTCCTTCAGGCCGGGGATCTCCCGCAACCGGCGTTGGACCTCCTCGGCCAGCTCCGAGAGCACCGCGGTGTCCTCGCCCACGAGCTGAAAGCCGATCCGCTTGCCGCCGCCGTGGCGGCGCCAGCCGCGGTGAGGGTCGGTGACGTTGAGCGTCACGCCCGGCAGCTCGGGCAGCATGCTCCCGAGCTCGGTCCGCACCGCGTTCATCGCCCGCTCGTTGGCGTGGTCGTCCTCCATGTAGATGCGCGTCATCGCGTAGCGATCGCTCCAGAAGCTGTAGATCGACTTGGCGTGCAGGTCCTGCTTGTGCGGCAACAGCACCGCCTCCACCCGGTCGACGACCTGCTCGCGGCGATCGAGACTCAGCTCCTCGCTGAACTGGTAGTGCACCTGAACGAAGACCTCCGACGTGCTGACGTCGAAGTTCTTGTCGATCTTGGCGAACGGATAGGCGATCGATCCGATGACCAGCAACCCCGTGACCGGCGCCACCCACCGGTGGTGCAGCACGAACCCCAGCAGGCGCGTGTAGCCCTCCTCCAGCCGCTCCATGGGACGGCTCTTGGGCCGCGGCCGGGTGTGGATCGCGTGGGCCGTGGCCAGCGGAATGAGCGTCTGGCTGATGAAGAGCGACGCCAGCAGGGTGAGGCAGACGGTGATCCCCAGCTCCTTCAAGTAGATGTTCATCTCGCTGGGCTTGTTGAAGATGATCGGCAGGAAGACGATCACCGAGGTCAGCGTGGCCGCCGTGACGGCATTGGTCACCTCACGCGAGCCCTTGCGCGCAGCCTCCTTGCGCGAAAGGCCCAGCTCCTGGTGGCGAAAGATGTTCTCCATCACCACCACCGCGTTGTCGACCAGCATGCCGATGCCGACGATCAGCCCCAGCAACGTCAGCGTGTTGAGCGAACGGCCCTGCGCCCAGATGATCCCGCAGGCCACGATGAGCGAGAAGGGAATGCAGGCCACCGACGCCACGGTCATGCTCACCCGCCGCAGGAACCCGAACAGCACGGCCGAGGCCAGCAGCGCGCCGAAGATGCCCGTGAAGGTGAGATCCTTGAGGGTCTTCTTGATCTCCTCTCCCTGATTGAACCAGATCAGGAAGCTCACGCCCTCCAGCTCGGGATCGTCGTTCATGGCGGCCACGCGCGTCTCGACTGCGTCGCAGATCTCCACCGCATTGGCGCCCGCCTCCTTGCTGACTGTCACGCCCACGGCAAAGCGGCCGTCGAGGTGGCGCCCGTACTCCAGCGGCGGCTCCTCGTAGACCACGTCGGCCACGTCCGACAGCCGCAGACCGTCCGCGCGCAGCATCAGGTTGCGGATCTGGTCGAGCGAGGTGAAGACGCCCACGGTGCGCACCGTGTAGCGCGTGTCGGGCTCGCGCAGCGTCCCGAGGCTTTGATCGAAGTTCTGGTTGCGCAGGGCGCTCACCACGTCGCGAACGTCGATGCGATGGGCCTCCAGGTCGGCGGCGCGCAGATCGATGCGCACCTCCTTGGGGTTCACCCCGTCGAGGCGCACCTGGGCCACGCCGGGAATGCGCTCGAGCGGCTTGACGATCTTGCGATCGAGCAGGTCGTAGCTCTCGCTCAGGTCGCGGACCGAGGAGAGGCGCCCTTCGAGAATCGGCTCCTCCGTTTCGCGCGCGTCCCAGTTGGAGCTGATCTGAATCTCCTCGACCTCGTCGGGCAGGTCGCGACGGATCAGATCGATCCGCTCCCGCACCTCGGTGCGGGCCAGGCTCATGTCATGGCCCCAGTCGAAGCGGAGGTTGACCATGCCGCCGTCGCGGTCGCAGTGGGACCAGATCTGCTGCAGCCCCTTGACCGCTCCCAACGCCTCCTCCAGGGGCCGCACCACCATGCGCTCCACCTGCTCGGGGGTGGCGTTGGGATAGGGCGCCCGGACAAACAGGCGCGGCTCTTCGATCTCGGGCATGAAGCCGAGTGGGAGCCGGTCCAGCGCGACCAGGCCCAGCACGATCATGCTGACCAGCAGCATCAGCATGGTCACCGGGCGCCGGATGGCGATTTCGGGCAGTGTCATACCGCGTTCCTCGTGGGTCTGGCGAGGGCCGATGGTCCCCGAGTCATTCTAACGATCCCGCGACGGAGCATCCAGCCCGGGGCACGGCCGGTGCGGAGGGCTCCGCCCGGCTGCACCGACCGGGGCCTCGTCCTGGAACTCCCCGGCCGGAGGCGAGTTCCGCGTCCGCTTCCCACTCGGCGGTCAATGAAACCTCCGCCCGCGCCGATACCTACGGTGATGGAGGCGGCCCTTCGCCCCAAACACGATCGCAGCGCACGTCACCGCGAGAATGGGCGGTTTCAATGGGTTGGATTACCAAGCTGAGACGACTGGTCAGCGTGGCCACCGGAGATCTGGGCACCATCCTGAAGGACGTGGAGATCCCGCCGTTGCCGACCGCGACGGCGCGCCTCGTGCAGGAGATCAGCGCCCCCGATCCGGACCTCTCCCGCTTGGTGACCGTGATCTCGACCGCGCCCGACGTCACCGCCAAGGTGCTGCAGACGGTCAACTCGTCGCTCTTCGGCCTGCGCACGCCGGTGATCTCGGTCCGACACGCCGTCTCGCTGCTGGGCATGCGCCACATCCGTCCCATCGTGCTCTCCCACGCCATGCGCGGATCGCTGCCGGTCGCCGCCGACGGGCTCTTCGATCCCGACGCCTTCTGGACCGACTGTCTGCTGCGCTCGGTGGTGGCCCGGTCGCTGGCCCATCGGCTCTGCCCGGGGGAACAGGACGAGGCCTTCACCGCCATGCTCGTGTCGGATGTGGCCGTCCCCGTCCTGCTCAATGCCTGCGGCGACTACTACGCACCGGTGGTCATCCAGTGGCGCGCCGGCGCCGCCAGACTCTCGGAGATCGAGCGCGAGGCGCTCAACTGGGACCACGCCCAGGCGGCGGCGTGGATCCTGCAGCAGTGGGGCCTCCCCCAGGAGCTGGTTTGCTTCGCGGGCTTCCACAACGCCTCGCCGGCCGATCTCGACCGCCACGGCCTGCAGGGCTCGATCGCCCTGCCCCTCGTTCTGGCCTCGCGGATCCCGAGCGTGCTGCAGGAGAGCCCGGCGCGAGCGCGGGACTTCGTCGCGACGGCCGGCCAGGCGCTCGGCGAACCGGCCCAGTCCTTGCGCGATCTTCTGGACGAGGCGGCGACCTGGTTCGAGGAAGTCCGACAGATCTTCGATCTGGATGATGGATCGGCCGCGGGCGTGCTGGAGCAATTGAGGGCGGCAGTCCAAGCGCGGGAGGGCAAGGACGCGGCATGAACGATTCGGCGGCGCGCAAGCTTCCCGAAGAGGGCCTCGCCGGCCGGGAGTCTGCCCCGCACCGCAGGCCTCTCTTCCGTCTCGTCCGCTTCCTGGCCCAGCCACGTCTGGGCGCGTTGCTGCACAGCCGGAACCGCTCAAGGGCTCTCGTCTGGTCGATCGTCTTTCTGGAGGGTTTCGCGGCGCTGGCGGTGATTGCCGTGGCCGCCTACCTCACGCGGCTGCCGTTGCTCTTTCCCCCCCTGGGTCCGAGCGCCTTCATTCTGCTGCGCACCCCGATGGCGCCGGCGGCCAGTCCGCGCAGCGTCATCCTCTCCCACGCGCTGGCCCTGGCGGCCGGGCTGGCTTCCGTTCACTTCGTCGGTCTGCTCTTCCCCGAGGCCCAACTGCTCGGCGCCGACGCGATGAATTGGCCCCGGGTGATGAGCCTGCTCCTGGCCATGGGTGTGGCGAGCGCCGCCATGATCGTGGTTCGCTGCTCGCACCCGCCGGCAGCGGCCACAGCGCTGATCGCGGGGATGGGCTTGCTGCGCACGCCGGCGCAGATCGCCGGACTGCTCGCTGCGGCGGTGATCCTGGTCGCCCAGGCCTTCGTCCTGCACCGCCTGCTGAGCGGCCTCCCCTACCCCTTGTGGCGCTCAGACCCGATGCTGATCCGCAGCTTCGGGGCCCTGGCCGGATTGCCGGATGAGCGCTCGAGCTTCTGGGATCAACTCACGCAAGCGGTCCTGGTGCGGCCCCGTCGCGGCGGCGCGCCCTGGTGAGGCCGCCGCACGCGCTTCGCGCCGGGGTGTGGCCGCCGACCGCTCATCCGCCGCCAGCCTCCTCCCGGTCCTTGGCCTCGATACGCGAAGGCACCAGGTCGTAGACGGCCGGAATCACGATCAGCGTCAAGAGCGTGCTCAGAATCAGTCCGAAGGAGACCGTGATGGCCAGGGGCGAGCGCAGCTCGGCGCCCTCCCCCACGGCCAGGGCCATGGGAAGCAGGCCCAGCACGGTGGTCAGGGTGGTCATCAGGATCGGCCGCAGCCGCACGTGACAGGCGCCCATCACCGCGTCGCGCTTGCCCGCGCCCGCGCGGCGCAGCCCGTTGATCTTGTCGATCAGCACGATGGCGTTGTTGACCACGATCCCGACCAGCATGACCACCCCGATCAGGACGATGACGCTCACCTCGGTGCCCGTGATCAACAGCCCCGCCACCACACCCACCGCGGAGAGCGGCACCGCGAAGAGTACGATGAACGGATGCAGAAGCGATTCGAACGTGGCAGCCATCACCAGGTAGACTAAGAAGACCGCCAGCAGCAGGGCGAACCGCAGGCTGGCAAAGGAGACCTCCATCTCCTCGCTCTGCCCGCCCAGCTCCACGGTGACGCCGCGGGGCGCCGGCATGGCGCGCAACGCCTCCTCGACATCGGCCACGACCGCGGCCAGACTGCGGCCCTGCAGATTGGCGCTCAGCATCGCCGCCCGCTGCTGGCCGACGCGGTGGATCTCGGCCGGGCCACGGCCTTCGCGCACCTCGGCCAGCGTGAGCAGCCGAATGGGCCGCCCGTCGGGCCCCGGCACGACCAGGTTGCGGATGTCGTCGAGCGTGGCGCGATCGGTCTCCCGATTGCGGACGCGAATGTCGATCTGCCGGTCCTCTTCCTTGAAGCGCGTGGGCACGGTTCCCTGAAGGCGATCGCGCAGCGTCTCGGAGAGGCGGCGCATGTCGAGCCCCAGGGCGGCCAACCGCACCCGGTCGAAGATGATCTGCAGCTCCGGGCTCCCTTCTTCGAACGAGCTGCGCAGGTCGACCAGGCCCGGGATGCGCGCCAACGCCGGCTCGAGCCGGGCGGCATAGGCTTCGAGCGCATCCAGGCTCTCGCCGAACAACAGGATCTCGACCGGTGTCTTCAAGCTGAAGTAGGTCGGCCGGCCCAGCTTGATCCGCGCCGCAGGGACCGTCTGGAAGCGCCCGCGCAGCCTGCCAATCACCGCCGACTCGGCCTCCTCGTTGCGGCGATCGGCCATCACCAGATTGAGCTGGCCGAGATGCTCGGCGCGCGTGTTGAAGGCGATGCCGCCCGCCGCCGAACGACTACCCACCGTGGCGAAGTGGCGCGCGACCTCCGGCTCGCTACCGGCCATGGCCTCCATCCGCTGAAGAACCCGGTCGGTCGCCTCCAGGGGCGTTCCCTCGGGCATGGTCACCTCGAAGAAGAACTCGCCCTCGCTGATGGCCGGAATCAGCTCGGCCTGCAGCAGCGGCAGCGCGAGCACGGTGAGGCCCAGCAGGACCGCGGCGATCAGGAGGGTCCGCCCGCGATGATCCAGAGCAGCCTCCAGAAACCGGTCGTAGCCGCGTGAGAACCATCCCAGCGAGCGGGTCTCCCGTGCTTCGGGCGCGCTGGTGACATCCGGCCCGAATGCCGAGGCATCGCCGGCCGTCGCGCGCCGCTCGCGACCCAGTGCGCTCAGCATGGGGATCAGTGTCACCGCCACCAAGAGCGAGGCGATCAGGCTGAGCGTGACGGTCATAGCCATGTCGCCGAAGAGCTGTCCCGCGATGCCCTCGACGAACACGATGGGCAGGAAGACGGCCACCGTGGTCAGGGTGGAGGCCACCACGGCCCCGCCCACCTCGCTGGTGCCCTCCACCGCCGACCGGCGCAGCGTCGCGCCTTCCTGGCGACGCCGAAAGATCGACTCCAGCACCACGATCGAGTTGTCGACCAGCATGCCGATGCCCAGCGTCAGGCCGCCCAGGGACATGATGTTGAGCGAGATGTCCAGCCGGTACATGGCGATGAAGGTGGCGAGCACCGAGAGGGGAATGGACGTCGCGATGATCACCGTGCTGCGCGGATGGCGCAAGAAGGCCAGCAGCACCAGGATCGCCAGCACGCCGCCGATCATGGCCGCGCCGCGGACCTCGTCGATCGCCTGCTGGATGAAGCGCGACTGATCGAAGAGCACGACCAGGCTGCTGCCGGGCGGCAACAGGTCGCCCAGCTCTCCGATGCGCTGGCGCACGAGCTGCGCCGTGGCGACGATGTTGGCATCGCCCTCTTTGTAGATGTCGATCTCGACGCTCTCGTCGCCGTTGACGCGCGTGATCTCCTCGCGCTCCTTGGCTCCCCGCCGCACCTCGGCCACGTCGCGCAGCCGCACGACGGCCCCCTCGCGGTGCTGCACGATCAGCTCGCCGATCTCCGCGACCGTCTCGTACTCGTTGACGGCCCGAATCAGGTACTGGCTCTCCTGGTCCTCGAGCGACCCGCCCGGCAGGTTGATGTTCGAGACACCCACGACCTGGGCCACCGTTTCGAGGGGAATCCCCAGAGCCGCCAGGCGCTCCTGATCGATCTCGATCTGGATCTCCTCTTCCAATCCCCCCTTGATCTGGGCGGCGGCGACACCCTTGACCGTCTCGAACTCCTGCTTCAGGCGGCGGTCGGCGGCGCGTCGCAATGTGGTCAGGTCCGCTCCGCCGGAGAGCGCCAACCGCATGATGGGATCGAGCGAGGGGTCAAAGCGCAGCACGATCGGCGCTTCGGCCTCGTCGGGCAGGATCAGCCGATCCAGCTTCTCGCGCACGTCCATGGACAGCAGGTCCATGTCGGCATCCCAATCGAACTCGAGCGTGACCTCCGAGACACCCGGCCGCGACACCGAGTGAATGGTGCGCAGCCCGCGCAGGACGCCCACCACCTCCTCCACCGGGCGCGTGACCAGGTTCTCCACCTCGGCGGGGGCCGTATCGGGAAACTCGGTCTGGATGGTGAGCGAGGGGTAGTGGATGTCGGGCAGCAGGTCGAGCGCGAGACGCTGATAGCCGACGACCCCGAACGCGGCCAGGGCCAGGGCGGTCATCAGCACCGAGACGCGGCGCCGGACGGCGAGCGCAACCAAACCCCTCATCGGCCCGCGCCCTCACCTTCGGCGTCGGATTCGTAGTTCAGCCGCTCGAAGATCTTGAGCCGCTGGCCGTCCTCCAGCGAGCGCTGCCCCTGCACCACCACGCGCTCGCCTTCCTCCACGCCGGCCAGGATCTCCGTCTGGCGGTCGGTCCGGTACCCGATCTCGACCGTGCGCCGTTGGGCGGTCGAGTCGGACGAGGCCACGTAGACCACCGACTGCCCCTTGTCCTCGATGACGGCCACCTTGGGCACGAGCAGCGCCTGGGGATGCGCGTCGGTGACGATGCGCACATCGGCGAAGTCCCCCGGGCGTGTGGAGGAGGGATAGTCCTGCACGTCGACGGTCACCTTGATCGTGCCGCTCTCTGGATCGACCATGGGATTGATCAGCGTGATGCGACCGGCGAGGGTATCGCCGCTGGCGTCCATCGCCAGCTCGACCGCCTGGCCGATCCGTATCGCGCGGAACTCCTTGGCCGGCACATGCACGCGGGCGCGCAACAGGCTGAGATCCGCCATCGTGAACAGCACGATCCCGGAGCTGACCATCTGGCCCGGGTCCACGTGACGCGTGATGACGTGGCCGGTGAACGGCGCGGTGACGACGGTGTAGGACAGCTCGAGAGCGGCCAGCTCCTGCGCAGCCTCGGCGGAGAGCAGGTCGCTGCGCACGCTCTCGAACTCCTCGGCCGAGACCAGCTCGTTGCGATACATCTGCTCCAGTCGCTCGAAGCGGGCGCGCTGCTTGATCGCTTCGGCCTCGGCCTGGCGGAAGCGCTGGCGGTACTCGGCGTCCTCCAGGCGCAGCAGCGGGTCGCCGGCCGCCACCCGGTCGCCCTCTTCCGCTTCGAGGGAGCGCACCAGACCCGAGACGCGCGCGATCACATCCGCCTGCTGGTGGGGCTCCAGCGTGGCCGTGGCATTGTAATACGTCGCGATGGGGCCGCGCGCGACCGGCTTGACCGCCACCGCCGCCGGCGGCAGCTCGGAACGCCCGCCCGGTCCTCCCGGCGGTCTGTGCCCCGGCCCGGCGGCCTCGGTCTGTGGCTCACCGCCGCAGCCGGCA
Organism: uncultured bacterium; assembly: GCA_964585945.1. Classification (GTDB taxonomy): domain Bacteria; phylum Eisenbacteria; class RBG-16-71-46; order CAIMUX01; family WJJG01; genus CAZDKK01. Next base: position 14,605 of record CAZPGB010000019.1, read on the forward strand.
AGCGCTGCGGCCAGCAGGCCGAAGGCGGCCATCCCCTGCAGGGCCCGGGCTCGCCCATCGGCTCGATTCCCTGACCCCGCCCGCGACCCTCGAGCACCAACTGGCCTATTGCCTAGCATCATAACCGATTACCCTTCTCACTCCGCGTCGAGCACCCAGCGTCCATGCCTCGAGTCGAGCGTCCGGCTTCCATGCATCGGGTCGAGTATCCGGCTTCTGCGCCTCGCCCTGGCAGCGCGCTTGCCCCGGTGGGCGCGACCCGTGACCGCGTCCGCCGCGCCCATACCACGACCGCCATCGCGTCTCCGATCGTCGGAACAGCGTAGCACAGCGCCCGCCCGCTCGGGAGACCCTCATCCCCCCCGCCGAATGCAGCATGTGTCCACCGAGACCGGACGACTCGACGCGTATTCTCACGTCTGTGTCCTGGCCCGACGAGACGCCGCTCGTGGCCGTCGGTCTCATCCGCGCTCCACCTACAGGTCGCATCATGGCCCTACCCGGTGCCGCCTAGAGGCGCAGAACCGGGCTCGGCCCACCCTTTGTTGCCGCTAACTTGCACTCGGCTCAGGCATCATACAAGCCCCACCTTCTATGATTCTCTTCTTGTACAGAACTCACTCTCCCGATAGGATCGCCGCCGTTCCTACGACGCGGCGCAATCGACGGTTCAACAGAGAGGGTCTCATGTCATGGCGCGTCTCTTACAGTTCTGCCTATTCCTCCCGTTCGTCTTCCCCGCTTCCGCGACCGTCCACTTCGTCAACCCGGACGGCACGGGCACTCATCCCACGATCCAGGCCGCCATTGACCCGATGCATACATGATTGATTGTGAATCCTACGATCACGGGGCCAGCATCGATGTGGGAGAGTACCCCAGATTGCGTCACTACGACGTCTTCGGGAATGAGAACGGCGACTTGGTGATGTCAAACACCTCAGACAGCGAACGACCCCGCTTCCGGCGGGCCCGAGACGTGGCATCTGACGTGCTATCCCAATCCGACGCGTGGGGGGAGCGTGTTCCAGTTGAGTGTCCCGTCCACGCCGGCGCAGGAAGCACCGACGCTCGGGGTCTTTGACCTGGAAGGTCGTTGTCTGAGGCGTATAAGGTCCAAGGGTCGTCTGGCCGATGATTCCGCTGTCAGATGGGATGGCAAAGATGAGTATGGAATGCGCTTGGCGCCGGGTGTATACTTCGTTCTGGCATCCAAGGGCGAAGCTTTGGCAAGAGACATCCTCATCAAAGTGGAATAGGATGAAACACCTGGCTGTCTCTTGTTCGACATTGGCTCAAGTGATCGTACCCAAGTCGAGAAACGAGGTGTGAGCCATGAAGCAAAGAACCTGTCTCTTTCTCCTGGTCGTGTGTGTCTTTCCGTTCAGTAGCGTCTGTCGTGCCGACCCGAGTGACCTCTTCGGGGGAGCGCTGCTCGTCCACCACGTCGCCGAGTTGAGCTATTCGACCGACCCGCCTGCGGGGGGGTGGTGCGAAGCCTACAGCGCATACGCCATCTCCGCGTGCTCCCAACAGGTGACGCGTATCGACGTCCAGGGCTATCGGCCCGTGACCTGGTTCGTGTTGGCGGCCTGGTACGACAACGATCGGGAGTGGTGCGGGACCCAGTTCGGGCTGGGCGGGTTCGATGCGGGGCTGTTCGGCTTCCTCGAGTATCATCCTTGCTACCCTGACGCGGGTCTGGAGATCAGCACCGACGGTTGGCCCGGACCCGAAGAGGGAACCGCCTTCGTGGCCACGGGCACACCCTGGGAAGGCAACCTCCTCCCGGTCTATTTCTTCGGAGGCTATGCCTACGCCTACGCGGGTCCCGGGCTCATTCCGCTTGCGGTGGATCCCACGACGGACTTCGCCGGATTCAGCAACTGCGCCAATCCGGCCGAGTCGTACAGCGCCGGCGCTTTGGGTGGATTGGGAATCAACAGCGACGGGCTGGAAGCCTACCCCGAGACCCCTCCCTCGGCCGTGTGCTGCATCGACGACGAGTGCTATCTCATGCCCGAGGAGGAATGCATCGCCGCCGGGGGCCTGTGGTACGCGTGGTTGGACACGTGTGAAAGCGACAGCAACCCCTCCGACCCCGAACGGTACGTCTGCTGCGTCGAGGCCGAGTGCCATCTGTGGACCGAGCCGCTCTGCAACGTGCTGGGTGGCGAGTGGCATCCGGAGCTCAAGAGCTGCACGCCGAATCCGTGCGACCCGTCGCGGCTTCAGGAGGCCTCCTGGGGTCGGATCAAGCACATCTACCGCTAGCGACGCGATCATCCTCGTGCGCGAGTCGGGGGTCCGTGTGCGCGGCGCGGGTCTCATCAACGACCACATCCACCCTACCGACGAGAAGCGGGAAGGGCGAGACGCGATTCAACTTCGTTGCGTAACCCCGCTACGCTCCCGATTCCTCCCTTTGTCCGCACAAGACCCGCATGTCCGCCGATCCCTTTAGCGGAGACGGATCGCGTCCGCGACGCTCTGGAATCGCCGGGAGGCGATGACACGGCATGGAACGCCCGGCGGCGACGCCCCTGTCGTGGCGCCGGCCTGAATGCCGCGTGCTTCCTGAGCTTGCACGAATCCGCGATCCCGGCGACCATGGCCCTTTCCGGGTCTGGTCCACATCACAAGGAGGACGCTCGCGTGAGTTCCGCCCCCTTCTTGGCGCGGCCCCTGGGCATCCATATCCGATGCTGGGGGCTGTTGCTCATCCTTCCGCTCGCCACGGTCCCGACGGCGGCGGCCGACGAGGTCGAGGACCATGTGGTCCAGGCCGAGCAAGCGGCGGCCGACCTGCAGCCGCTCTGCCACGCCATACTGGTCTCCTTGAAGGAGATCCGCGGTGAGTTGGACAATCCCGATCAGCCGACCGAGGCCGAGCGCGCAGCCGCTCGCCAACGGCTGGGCCAGGTGCGCTCTCTGGTGGAGACCTTCGAGCGCCGCGCACAGGCGGCCGACGAGGCCCGCGCCCCCGCACGCGAGGCGCTGCGGGAGGCTGCCCAGGCCGGCCGCGCGGTCGATCCGCAGAGCGACCGACTGACCGCGGCGGCGCAGCAGGCGGCTCGCTACCAGCGCTACGTCGAGAAGTTCTACGGCCGCGCCGTCGACACCTACGGCGCGCCTCCCGACGACCTCGGCCCTGCCGCCGCGCTGCCCGGGATCGGCGCACAACCGGCCGGGGGCCTGCGCATTCAGGGCGAGCTTCTGGGCGGGCTCGGCCAGTCGGGCTACAAGCGGCCCAACGTCGAGGGCGAGGCGACCGCCGCCACGGGCCCTCTGGACGAGTCGGCGACCGACATGCAGTTCCGCGTGCAGGCCAAAACCCGTCTGCCCGCGGGCACGAACCTCTCGGCCCACATCTCGCGCGAGCAGCGTGTCGAGCGCCGAGAGATCACGTTGACCGAGATCGGCGCCGGGGCCGACCACCGGTTCCCCTTCGGCCTGCGGCTCGAGGGCGGCGTGAGCCGCCAGGGCTACGACGAGGAGCTGAACGACCGGGCCGGCTACGGGGAGATGCGCCTGCACGTCGGGGGCCGTCTGCAGAGCGGACGCAACCGCTTCGGGGCGCGCATCGAGCGCCGCAGCCGCGCCTACAACGACGACGAGGACTACGATCCAAGCCAGCGCCTCGACTACGACGTGACCGTGCTGCGCCTCGACGGGCAGCTACGGCCCGGGTCGAGCGTGATCGACGCCGCGTTGACCCAGACCAAGCGTTCCGCCGAGAACGAGGCCGCCGAGCACACGCTGCTGGGCGCGACCTTCGACTGGCTGAACCGTCCCGGAGGGTCGGGCGTCGAGTTCGAAGCGCAGCGCTTGACCCGACCGCTCACCGGCGCCACCGGTCAGGACGACGACGAGTGGGAAGAGCTGCGCCTGAAGCTGCGCCTGCCCTTCGCCCGCCAGACGCCGCGCAGCTCGCGCCGGCTGGCGCCCGAGGTGCTCTACTACAGCTTCCCGGATCTGGAGGACGCCGACTACGCCGAGGCCGGCTTGGCGCTTGAGAGCCGTCCCCGCGGGGGGGAGCGCATCGGAAGCCGCCACTCGCGGGTCTTCTACCGATACCATCAGAACGAGGATGCGTTTGACTACGTCTCCCTCTCCCACCGCGCGCTCTCGCGGCCGATCGGCCGGGGCTTCTTCAGCCGCCTCGGCGTCACGGCCAAGTTCTTCGTCGGGCAGGCCGACTACGACAGCCTCGACGACGTGGGCGCCAGCCCCACGTCCGCCGAGGTCTATGTCGCGCTGGGCGCGATCACGCAAGCCTTCCAGACCACCCGCGCCCCCCATGCGCTCGATGTGCACTGGCGGGGAGGATGGACGATCCGCAAGGCGCGCAGCCTGGTGCGCTCGATCAGCTTCGGCCCCGCGCTCGGTCACGCGCTCTACGCCGACACCGAGCGCAAGCGGTTGCAGGACATGGCCAACGATCTTGTCGAGAAGCTGCCCGAGAGCCAGCGGGTGGACGATCCGCTGGGCGACACCGAATTCCTGTTGCGCAATCCGATCAACCGCGGGCGCGCCGGCGCCCACGTCGCCGTCGATCTGACGGGTCCCAGTGGATGGACCGGCCGCCTGGCGGCGCAGTACGATGCCGAAGTCCTCTACAACGCCGACCCGGTGCAGACCCTCACGGCGATCGACGTGAGCGGCTCGGCCCGCTACCCCATCCGGCCCAACCTGCATCTGGAGGGCAACCTGAACGTCCACAGCTCCAAGGTAGGCGACGGGGACTCGCCCAACGACTACACCCGCACCGAGGTGCGGGTCATGATCCGCTACCTGTTCGACGTCAGCACCCGCAGGTCGACGAGCCCGGGGAGGAGCCAATCATGAGACCGATGCACGCCGCCCTCGAGAGGATGCCGCTCGCCGGCGCGCTGCCGATGAGGCCGTCGCGGTTGCTCGCGCCGACGTTGGTGCTGGCGCTGGCGCTGGCCACGGTCCTGAGTGTTCCACCCGCCCGCGCCGACTACCGCGCCGAAGCGGAAGAGGCGATGGAGCAGACGCGCGACGAGTGGAACGCGGTCAAGCAGACCATGACCGACGGCAAGGCCAAGCTGAAGGAGTTCCTGGAGAAGTACCAGGAGTACGACGAGTTCATCTGGGACCAGACCAATCGCCGCGACCTGAAGAAGATGGCCGACATGTTCGGATGGGGTGAGAACGCCACCGAGATGTTCGATCGCACGCAGGGCGTCTTCAACGAGCTGCACAAGGCCGGCTTCAAGGACAAGCTCGAGCGGGCCATGGCGATGCTCGATCAAGCCGAGGGCTACGCCAAGGAAGTCGACAACATCTGGGAGTGGGCCGAGAAGTGGGATCCCAGCAAGGCGCACGACAACCCCACCTACGGGCTGCGCCGCATCGCCGACATCCTCGACGAGGGCGCCGGCAAGTTGGAGGCCCTGCCCCTGGTGGGCGACATCCTGGGCCGCTGGGTGCGCCTCTACGCCGACACGGCCAAGAACACGGCCGCCGCGCTCGAGCGGCTGGACAAGCGCATCCAGGAAAACGTCCGGCAGCACAACCTGTGCGGCCAGCACGGCCACTACCAGGACGAGCAGGCCGCCTTCCACACCGCCCAGCGGGGCGGCCGTTATGCGGGGCTGGCATGCAGCGAGTTCTTCCTGACCAGCGCCATGGGGCGCCTGCGCAGCCGCATCTTCGCGGGCGACGGGGTCTACTTCATCTACGATCCGGGCCCCGGGCTGGGCTACTTCGTGCCGATCTCGTGGGCGTCGAAGGTCTATCGCTGGTGGGACCTGTTGATCGACAAGCCGGCCCTGGACGCCGCCTGGCTGGCCGGCTACGCCAACGGGCTCGACGACGGCGACGTGCGCGCGGCAGGCGAGGTCTGCACGCGCCTGCGCGGCCTCTACATCCAGACCGATCAGGCCTGGGTGCTGGTGGATGAGCTGGGTCTGGAAGACGTCGTGCGCACCTACGGGCAACTCGGCGGCGAGGGCTGCATCGCCAACTACCTGCTCGACGAAAACGCCCGCACGCGCATCGACGGCGCGCTCGATCAGCTCAACCGGCACGTCTTCATCGACGGCAAGGTGGTCAACAAGCTGGACGACAGCCCCATTGGCGGGGCGAGCGTGCAGTTCATGCTGGGGGCGCGGGCCCAGTCGCTTACCAGCGGCGCCGACGGACGGTTTCGCTTCCTGATGGAGGGCGAGGTGGACGGCCGCGGGCAGCTCATCGCCTCGAAGGAAGGCTTCGAGACCTACCAGGACGACTTCCGAATGCACCAGCAGGTCTTCCGCGACCTGGTGCTGGAGCTCGAGCGCATCGGCGGCGGCTTCACGATCATGGGTACGGTCCTCAACAAGGCCAACACGCCCGCCACCGCGCTGGGGGGCGCCACGGTGACCGCCACCATCCCGGCCGATCCGCAGTCGGGACGGGCCGCGGTCTCGGGCAGCGACGTCAGCGGGGGCGACGGCAGCTACAGCGTGACCCTGGACCTGCCGGTGGACGCCACCGGCGCGGTCGCCACCGTGACGGCCACGCTGGAGCAGTCCTCGGCTTCGGTCGACGTCGTGGTCTCAGGACCGTCGAAGAGCGGTGTCGATCTGATCCTCGACGTGCGCGAGGTGGTTGAGTGGACAATCCGCGGTCAGGTGGTCGACGTCCAGGGGGCCGGCTTGACGGAGGCCACCGTGGTGGGCGGTCCGGCCGTGGTGGGCACCGACGCGAGCGGCGCCTTCGCCTTCGACGCGGTCGACATCTCCGAGGCCCTGGCGGCCGGGGAAACACCCAGCTACACCTTGACCGCCACGGTGATGGCCGATCAGCCCGACGGCACCCGCGCCCCCGTGGCCTCCTCGGCGACCACGGTCACCTACACCGGACAGCCGACCAGCGAGGTCACCCTGACGATCGATGTCGAGGTGCCCGCGGACGTGACGATCAACGGCACGGTGCAGGACGCCAACGGCATGCCGCTCGACGGGGCGAGCGTCTCCTCCGACCTGGGCCCCAGCGCGGCCAGCGCGGGAGGCGGACGCTTCAGCATCGGACCCTTCCCCGCGATGACCCGCGGTCAGACGGTCACGCTCACCCCGGCGTTCATCGACCAGGCCTCGGGACAGACCTACGGCGGCGCGCCCGCCACGGTCACCTACGAGGGGCAGACCCCGATCGGCGGCGTGGTGCTGGTGGTGGATCTCGCCCAGCAGATGGAAATCTCGCTCTCGGGTGTCGTGGTGGACAGCAAAGGCCAGCCGATCGATGGGGCCAGCGTGACGGCCGGCGGCGCGCAGACCACCGCCGGCGGCGGCCGCTTCACGCTCAGCGGTATCACCCACGAGCTGGGCGCCCCGATTACCGTCCTGGCCACGATCGTCGCCGTGGACGGAACACCGGCCACGGGATCGGCCTCGGTGACCCCCCGGCAGGAATCGACCTCCGGCATCACGGTCCGCATTGGTGATATCGAGATGGTCGCGGAAGAAGACGACGACGACGAAGGCGACGAGGACCTCGAGGAGGCCATCGAGGAAGTCGCCGGCGACGGCGAGGACGCCGATCTCAGCGGCTTGCGGGCCGACTTCGACGCCGCCGTGGCCGATGCCGACGCCGCCATGCGCAGCTTCAACCAGTACGCCAACGCCTTCGACCAGCGCGTCCGCGAGCTGGGCTGGGAGGCGTGCGAGAGCCGCGAGGTGGCCTACAGCCTCGTTCAGGCGGGCGCCGCCCTGCAGGAGCACGACGTGGCGCTCGACGCGGTCGCGATCGCCTACAGCGCGCTGATCGCCGCCGATCGCGACGCATCCGATGTGCAAGGGCGCTATCAGCAGATCGTCAACCTGAACGCCGCGATGAATGCCCGCTACCAGGGCATGCGGGGGCTCTTGGTGCAGGATTACGGGTGCGACGAGGACGAGCTTGTCCGCGAGGGCGAGGAAGTGGCCGAATCGGGCGCCGATCCCGACGACGTCGACTCGGGCGTCAAGGGCGGCGACACCTCGGCCGTGGAGGTGTGCGGCGACGGCATCGACAACGATGGGGACAACGAGATCGACGAGTGCGACGCCGGCTGCTGCGAAGGCAGCGCCGTCGTCATCGTGGAGGACTGTGGTTCTGCCCCGGACGACATCTTCCTCGTCCAACTCGATACCGGCCAGAGCGGCGTGACGCCCGTGGGCTCGTCGACGACCTTCAGCGCGGACCTTTCGCCTGGAACCCATACCGTCACCCTTACTGTGCTGAGTGCTCCGGACGACTACGGAACATACTGCCTGAAAGTGTTGGTCGATGGGGTCCTGCTCGTCGACGTGAGTGGGCAACCTCCGGAGGGCACCGTCGTGACCGAGACGTTCGTGGTGCCCGAGCCGGGCGCGGCGATGATCCTGCGCGCCAACCCGGTGATCCGCGGCGGGGATCCGCAGCTCATGCTCAACGAGGGCGGCCGCTAGGAGGGCTGGAGAGAAAGCCACGGTGTGCGCGACGGTCTGCGGGCACCCCCCTTGGTCGACCCGAGCCGCCGCGCATCACCGAGTGGCCAACGTCTCCCGCGAGACGTTCAGCGCGGACCTGATCCGCACCCCGCTTACCGCACCAACAGGACCGGGCGGGACTCGCTGGACCCGTTGGAGCGCAACTCGTAGTAGTAGACCCCGCTGGGCACGGAGCGGCCCGACTGGTCGGTGCCGTCCCACCGCGCGGTCTGCATGCCGGCCGCCACCCTTCCTTCGACGAGCGTGCGCACCCGCCGGCCGGTGGCGTCGTAGATCGCCAGCGTCACGGGCGCCCCGCCGGCGGTCTCCACCGCGAAGCTGAGACGCGTCGATTGACCGAAGGGATTGGGACGGCTCCCGCCGAGCTGCACGACCGAGGTGAACTTGCCGCCCCCGCCGCCGCTGCCGCCCACACCCGATGTGCCGCCGCTCAGCTTGGCCACGTAGGTGTCGGCGGGCACTTGCGTTGCGCCGCTGAAGTAGACGTCGTCCTGAGCATCGATCGCGATCCCGTGGCCGGCGTTGGCCGACCCCGAGTCGACGGTCACGCTGTAGACGAGCTCGCTGCCGTCAGCGCTCAGCTTGGCGACCACAATCTCCGCCGAGGTGTCGATGCCCTCGGGGGGGAAGTCCTCCGACGACGTGTAGCCCACCACATAGGCGCAGCCCTGGCTGTCGATCGCCAGATCGCGGCACTCATCGGGCCGGGAACCGCCGATGTAGGTGCTGTAGACGAGCGCGTCCCCGGCGGGCGCCAACTTGGAGACCGTCATGTCCTCGCAGTTGAAGCGGCCGCCGAAGGGAATCTCACAGCCCAGGATCTCCCCCACGAATTCCTCCTGGAAGGCGCCGGGAGTCGTGGGATAGTGGATGGAGCGCGTGATGCCGCCCAGGTACATCGCGCCCTCGGGCCCGACGGTCATCCCGCCGAAGCGATCGACGTCCTCCCCGCCCAGATACGTGCTGTAGAGGATCGCGTCCCCCGCGGCCGAGATCTTGGTGGCGAACAGGTCGGGCGCGCCCATCAAAGTGGCCTGAATCGGATTCTGGGTGGGATAGTCGGAGGAATGAGTCGTCCCGGCAATGTAGATCGATCCATCGGCGTCCAGCTCGATGTCCTGGGCGCCCTCGTCGTGGCCGCCGCCCAGATAGGTGGAGTAGAGAATCGTCTGCCCGTCGGCCGACAGCTTGGTGACGAAGGCGTCGGAGAAGGCGTAGGTGCTGCCGTTGAGCCCGCCTTGCAGCGGATCGACCGTCGGGAAGTCCATCGACGTCGTTGTTCCGGCCAGATAGATCTCCTCGTTTGCGCCCAGCGCGATGCCGCCGCCCTGGTCGGTGTAATCGCCGCCCAAGAGCGTGCTGTAGAGGATCTCGCCGTCGACGCCCGAGAGGATCATCACGAAGACGTCTCGAAACCCCGCCGACGTGCTCTGCAGGGCGTCGGGCGTGATCGGGAAGTCGCCCGAGTCGGTCCAGCCGGTGACGTAGACATCGCCGTCGGCGTTCAGCGCGATGTCGGTGCCGACATCATGATCTTGCCCGGCAATCTCACGAATCCACAGTACGTCACCCGCGGCATCCAGCTTGATCACGATCAGGTTGTTCTGCTGGAACTCTCCGATGGCGCGCGCGAAGACGTGCGCATTGCCTTCTGTGTCGACCGCCACCCCGCGTCCGGAATCCAGAGTGTATCCGGGGATGGTGGTCTCGTAGATGAACGACGGCTCTTGCGCCGAAACGGCGCACACCAGGAACAATGCGATCCATGCGATTCCTGCGCTTCTCAAATGGGCTGAAAATTCCATGTCCCTCACCTCCCTATGCCAAGGGTTCACAAGCGTTCTGTCGTGCGTCGGCCTGCAGACCGGATGACGACCCTTGCATCGCCCCTGAGATCCTTGATCAGCCGACGTTGATGGGGGTACGTACCGATCCGGCGAGTGTGACGGGGAAATCAGCCTGCACGGTTGCAACAAAGAGAAGCCCTGTCGGCCGGATCTCGCGTCCGGCCGACAGGGCTGGTGATTCCGTTCAGGGTGACGGCGGCCGCTAACGCAACACCGTCACCTGCTTGACCTGGAGGATGTCCGGCGTCTCCAGGCGCAGGAAGTAGATCCCGCTGGCCAGCGCCTGACCGCGGGCGTCACGTCCGTCGAAGGCCACGGCGTGCGTGCCGGCGGGCACCGTGGCATCGACCAGTGAGCGCACCAGGCGTCCGCTGACATCGTAGAGGTCGAGGTCGACCGCTGCGGCGCCGCCCAGACGGTAGACCACGGTCGTGCGCGGTCCCACCGGGTTGGGGCCGAAGGAGATGAAGCCGTTGCGGGCACGCACCTCCTCGATGCCGACCTCACTGGCCGGGCTCATCACGGCGGTCAGCAGGAAGTCGTCCACCGCCGCCTCCACCAGCGAGCCGTCGCCCTCATCGGCCGCGACGAAGCGGATCTGCACCCGGTCGGTCAGGGTACCCAGGTAGGCGCCCAGATCGAAGGTGTGCTCGGTCCAACTGTTCTCGGTCTGCATGGTGTGCTCGAGGGATACCCAGTTCTCGCCGTCGGCGGTGGCGTCAACGTTCCACCAGTCGTTGTCGGGCGACCCGCCCCAGCTATTGGTGTACCAGCGCCAGTAAGTGATCGTCGCCGCCGAGGCACCGCTCAGATCAAAGACCGGCGTCGCCAGCGTGGTCTTCCCGCCGTCGACGTCGTTCTCGCCCGCCGACCCGCCGGGCGTCCCGTTGCCGGTCACGAAGCAGATCTCCGCCGGATCGGGCGTATGGTCGTACTCGGTCTGGATCTGATGCCCGTCGTAGACGGTGCCGATCGGCTCCTCGCGGACCCATACGCCGGTGGTCGCATCGTCGCCGGCCACGCCCAGCGTCCAGCCGCGATCGGTCTCGGCGGTATCCAGCCAACCGCCCACGTCGAGACTGAACTGCACGCCGGCCTCGAACCCGTACTCGCCGGTCAACTGCACGTCGAACTCGATCGTGGATGGATCGGGGCAGCTCGCCGACAGGGCCACCTGGAAGGAGGCCAGCAGACCCGGGTCTTCCAGCGGCACGCCGATACAGCTCGCCTCGCCGTCCAGGATCGTGACGTGCGGGTTGGTGGTCGCGAGCGTGCCGGTGAGCGGGCCGGCGGGCGAATGACCTTCGTTCGACAGCCAGACCAGGACGTAGACCGTCTCACCGGGTCCGGCCGACCCGTCTCCGTTGCCGTAGGGCTCCTCGTCGTTCACCAGCACCTGGCCCGTGGTCAACACCGGCGCCTGCGCCGTCACCCGGAAGGTGCAGTCCCACGCCCCCTGGTCGCTCGTCACATGCATGTCGAAGACGACTTCGTGCTGGTCAGGCGCGTTGCCGGCCAACTGGACCGCGAAGGGCTCCAGCGACGTGCCGGTGCCTCCCGCGCCGATGTCGGGGAAGGCGGCCTCGCCGTCGAGGATCGTGGTATAGGCGTCGTTGGTGGCCAGCGTGCCGCTCACGTTGGTCGTCCCGTCCACGCCGACGTTCTCCAGCACCACCTCCAAGTCGACCGTCTCGCCGGCGTCCAGCTCGCCGTCGTCATCCCACTCCTGATCGAGAACCGTGCAGCTCTCGAAGACCAGGTACGGGCCCTGCGGCGGCAGAATCGGCACGGTCTGCTGGTAGCGGAAGTAGTCGGGCTTGGTGACCGTGATCGTCAGGTCGCCGGGATTGGTCTGCGGGATGATGGGCACGTCCAGCGGACCGCCGGTGGCCGTGGCCACGCCGATGATCTCTCCGTCCACGGTCAGGGCGATCAGCGCGCCCTCATCGGCCGTCACGGTGAAGTAGTCCACCCCGATGAAGAGCACATCCTCGTGGCTCACCGTGAGCGCCTGGGGCACCTCGGTGTACATCGTCAGGAACGCGTCGCCGTGATGGTGGAACAGATGGTGCGTCACGTCCTTGCTCTGAGGGTTGTAGGGCCAACTGCTCGACTGCAGGAAGTGCTTGCCCGAGGCCATGCCGAAGGCGGGGTAGCGGAAGTCGTTATCGACCGGATAGGGCCCGTAGTCGGGCATGAAGTCATGCCACAGACCGTCGAACATCCCCCAGATGAACGTGTCGTTCACAAACGAGTAGGAGACGTCCGAGGCCGCGATGACGCCCAGGGCCCCGTAGGTCATGCGATGGAAGCGCTCCGAGAAACACTCCTGGCTCCCGTCGTACTGGCCGGTGAGGCAGTTGATCGAGAAGACGAACGGATACATCTCGTTGGTCAGCCCGTTCAGATCGTAGATGTCGTAATCGGGCTCGCCCCAGCCGGTCACGCTGCCGTGGTCGCGGTGGAGCAGCATGTAGGCACCCGCGTTCAGATCGTTGTTCAGGCGTGTGGCGTTCCCGCCCCAGTCGGTCAAATGCTCCGGCGTCTGAGGAATGTAGCCCAGGCCCTCGGGACCAAAGTAGGCCAGCACGATGGGCGTGTTCTGATTGGTGGACCAGAGCGTGCCGGGGGTGCCCGAGTAGATCGCGTATTCGCGCACCGGGTTCTTGCCCAGCACGATGTTCTGGTGACCCCAGATGATCTCGGTACAGAAGATGAACCAGCGCTCGGTCTGCCAGCCGCCGGCGATCACCGGGTGGTCGTAGAACCCCTCGTCGGTGTAGGGGTTCTGCTCGTAGTCCAGCATCTTGGTGATCATGTGGCCCAGCTCGGCGGCGTCGCGCGCGCAAATGCGGCCGTGGGCCATGTCGGGCAGATCGTCGCCGTTGACGTCGGCGTAGATGTTGTCCGAGGCGCAGTAGCCGTCCCAGATGGGCGCGACGATGCCGACGTCGCGGCCGCCGTCGCCCGAGTTGGGATAGTCGGCCAGGATCAGGAAGGCCACCGGCGCCGGGTCCCAGGTGCTGTAGGCGTTGTTGAGGAAGGCCTCGATCGCCGTCCAGGTGGTGCCGGTCTCATCGGTCGTGAAGACCTCGGTGGACACGCCCTGCAGCGTGCGCCACTCCCTGAGCGTCTCGGCCCACTGCACGAAGCCCGGGTCGGTGGGTGTGATGATGATGTACTCGGCGCCCTCGCGGTTGCCGCGGGGAGGCGTGTTGAAGTCGACCGCCGGCAGCGACTCATAGTTGAGCAGGTGATCGCGAAGGATCGGCTCCCAGTAGCGGCTGCGCAGCCGCTCCTCGCCAAACTGGCCGTTGCCGCCCACGAAGTCGATCCGCACCTCGAGCTCGGTGTAGACCACCAGCTCCCGCGTGACCGGGTTGTACTGGAAGGGCGTGACGCCCACCATCACCGCGTCCACACCGCGAAGCTGCGTGGGCTCGGAGATCATCACCGGGCTCTGCGGATAGTAGGCATCGCGCTCGTAGATCGACAGGTTCTTGGTGTAGACAAGCGGCGAGTCGTCGTCCTCGCGCGGGATCACCGGCGCGGGCGCGACGACGATGTCCTCAAACACCTCCGTGCGCGCGCTGACGATCTCGAACGTGACCTGTGCGCCTTGCGGAACGGCGACGAAGCGGCTGACGCCGGCCAGGTCGGGGGCGCCGGCGTCGTTGGGCAGCATGGCGCCCGTCATGGTGATCTTCTGCAGCGTCTCGCCCTCCAGCGCGACCGGCTCAGTAGCGAAACGATCCAGCGCGAAGCGCATCGCCACGCTGCTCGCGCTCTGCGATTGCAGCGCCAGGCCGGGTTCGGCCGTCGCGCCAACCTCGAAGACCTCGGCCCGGGCGGAAAGCCCGGCGCAGAGACAGGCGAGACTCAGGACCAGAAACGAAAAACGTGATGAGATTCTCATCGATGCGGTCCTCCCTGAAGCAACCCCTCGTGCCGCGACCGCGGGGGCCCGGGCGGGCGCAGCCTCTCCCCAGTTGGAACCGGGCGTTCCAAGAGCGTAGTGGTACACAGAGAGGATACCACAAAGTGGCCTCTTCACCCCAGCCACCGGGACAGGGACCATTCAGCGCAGGGGCGGGCGGGAAGGCCTGGCTCGGCCAACCCGCCCACGGATCTACCTGAAAAGGTGCTTGATGGTCCCCCAAGTCTCGTACTGAGTGGGAGAACCACCCGTCACCGTCAACAGCACCTGGAAGCAACTCGAGCAGGAGGGCGTGTAGCCCACGATCCATCCCGTGTGGTTGCCGGGCGCCAGTCCGGTCGCATCGGCGGTCACGGTGATATCGTAGCCGCCCGTCGGCGAGGTCACGACGTCCAGAAGGAGCCACGGGGCCTCGGGGTAGAAGATGACGTCGCACAGCGGATTGAGCCCGCTGGCCCACCCGTGGAACGTCGCCTCGGCGGTGCCCCCGACGGGCGCGGTCATGCGGATCAGGTCGGTGTCGGCGCGGGCCAGACACCGGTCGGCGAAGTCGCAGGGCACCGAGCAATCCCCGCAGCCCACCGCGGCGCGCGCCTCGACCCCGTAGAGCCACATTGGGTTCCACCCCGCCAGCGTGACCGAGGCATCCGTGAAGACGAAACTGCCGGCCAGGGGCGGCACATCGAGCGTGATGCGAGCAACGGGAAAGAACTCGCTCAGGCTGTAGGCGGAGCCCACGTCGATGGTCAACTCCATACCGTGGGGCGTGAGGCTCCATTCGGGGCTGCCGCAGCAGACATCGATGCTGTGAAAGCTCCAGTCCTCCGACCACTCGATCTCGAAGGTGAATTGCTCGATCGGCTCGCTCATGGTCCCCAAGGGTTGATGGAAGATGCCGAAGTCCACCAGCCCGCTCTCGCCCGCAACCTGCACGATCTGGTCGCAGGATGAGATCGTGGTCGCCGTGCAGAAATCGGGGTCGTGGGACTGGACATGCGTGAAGACGGCCGCATCGGGGAGCGGATTGGCCACCGCGGGGCCGGTCCACAGGATGGGTGCACACGTCAGGATGAGTCCAGCCAGCGCGATTCCTGGTCTTCCCGCGATGAATGGGACGCATCGCATGGGTCCGCTCCTTCCGCCGGTCATCGCCAGCAATCTCGGGTTCGTATCTCGCCTCACCGGCCCGGCCGTCGCCGAGGGAAAACCACCGGGACGCCACTCTCGTTTACATTCGTACTATAACATGAACGGGGGGTGGCGGGAAGCGAACACCTGAAGCATCTCGAGGAAACACCGCAAGCCCGAGAGAGCCGCTCTAGGCCGGCCTGCCCACCGGCGCCAGGTAGACGGTGAACTCGTCGGTTCCATCCACGCCCAGGAAGCCATCCATCGCCTCCTGGTCATAGGCCGCGATGGCGCAGGTGCCGGCGCCGATGGACTGGCAAGCCAGATAGAGGTTCTGGCAGACGTGACCGGCGTCGAGCGCGATCACCTTGTGGGCTGCCAGACCGTAGCGCCACTCCATCCGGTACGGAATGGCGGTCCAGATGAAGGTCGCCGCGCAGTGGCCCGCAAACGCTTGGCCGCGGCACCCGCGGATCAGCTCGTCGGCCAGGCCCGGTCCACCGCGCTCGAAGACCAGCTCGTGGTCGCGGGGCAGATAGCGGTAGACCCCTTCGCCGAGCCCCTCCACGTGGCGGCAGTAGACGTACGTTTCCAACGCGTGCCGATTGCCGGCCGAGGGCACCGTCCGCAGCACGGCCCCCGGTCCCACGACCTGGCGCACGCCCTGCGTGGTCCAGAGCAGCAGCGAGAGCTCATCCGGCGAGAGCGGCGCCGTGGTGAAACGGCGCACGCTGCGGCGATCCGCGATCGCCTCGATCAACGCGAGTCGCCCCAGGTCGCTTGCACGCAGATCACCGGGCGGCGTCAGCGCCGTGCGCCCGGCCCCCGGCTCCGCAGGCTTCTGGATGGGGGGCGCGGGAACACCGCGGCTCTGGTCGGTGGACGTGAAATCGACCCTGTCCCGGATCGTGTCCTTCAACAGGAACCGGAATCGTTTCAGGCTTCCGTCCGGCATCGAGATTTCAGAGCTCATTCTCCGCTCCTTCGTTTGCGTCCCCGCATCCCGCGCCGGACGATCCTGCGGCCACGGGCCATTCCGGCGCTAGCGCACGATCAGCGTGCGCGCCGCCTGGGCGCCCGCGCTGTGCACGCGAACGAAATAGACCCCCGCCCCCACCGACCCGACGCCGCGGCCGGTCGCATTCCAAAGGGTCTCATGGACACCCCGGCGGTGCAGCCCGTCGGCGACCACGGCGATCAACCGTCCGGACACGTCATGCACCTCTACGCGCGCCCAACCGTCCGCCGGCACGCGATAGGTGAGACGGGCGGATGCGCGGACCGGATTGGGCGTGGCGCGCAACGACAGACTCCTGCGGCTCGCAGCGACCACTCCCCCACCCGCAATCCCCGACGTTTGAGGGTCGATCTCATCCAAGAACCAAGCCGCGTTCTCGGGTGTGATCGCCACGTGTTCCTGGTTCTCGAGCGGGAAGTAGACCGCGTCGAATGGCGTGCGATCGAGCAGGTTCGGATCGCCCACGATGTCGTAGAACAGGTCGTCGGTGTCCAGCGCGAGAGCGCTGACGGTCGGGATGAACGCGTGATTGTCGTGCAGCGCCACGATGTCTCCGTAGGGCGCCTCCACCGAATCCATCTGGGCCATGCTTCCCCGCCAGCCCCCGGGCGCGTTGTCGAACGGCCGGGTGAGCGACACGGTGACAGACTGCTCCTCGGCCGGCAGCAGCACGAAGTCGATCAACCCTTCGAAGATCCGCCCGCTCACCTCGTTGGGCACCGCCCAGACGTTGCCGGTGATGTCGACGAGGAAGCTCTCGTACTCCCACCGGATGATCTGTTCGGTGGGAGCGAACCCCTGATCCTGTTGCGCGCCGCTCCCGTTGGCCACCGCCACCCGTCGCGGCATCGACGGGTAGGAGTCGAGCGCCGCGAGCTCATCGAGCAACACCTGCCGCAGCGGATCGCTCTGCCCCGTTCCCCCAGGAGGATCGGTGTGGTGGTAGACCAACATCTGCCGGGCGGCGGGGGAATCCAGCCCGGCCAGCAGCGCCGCGGCCTCCTCGGAGACCTGGGCAAAGAAGGCCACCCAGTACTGGATGCCCAGCGGGATGTTGGCTCCCTGCTGCGGCGCGTCGAACGAGATGAAGGTGCGCACGGAATGCGCAAGGCCCTGCTGCTCCATGTAGGCCAAGGCGTAGCGGCCCACGAGCCCGCCCATGCTGGCGCCGACCAGAACGAATTCGCGCTCGGGCGCGATAAGAGAGCGGATCTGCTCGACCAGCTCCACGGTCAGGAACGCATTGCGCTGGATGTAGTCGACGCCGTCGGCGAAGTCGAGCACGACCAGATCGTAGCCCCTCGTCCGCAGGGTCTCGAGAAGCTCCTCCCGATTGAGCAAGGCATACAACTCGTCCCATCCCATGGAGTTGTCGATGTCGAAACCCTCGAGGATCACCACCGGGTTGGTGAGGGCCGTGTGGAGATCGGAGAGGTAGACGTAGGCTTCGCCGCCTGCAAGCGCACCCAGGTAGGGAATCGTGGCCTGGACATGCAGCGTGTCGTCAGGCGTGGGCGCATCCAGGCGGCGCACATCGAAGACGAACGCTGCGGCCAGGGGCACGCCGCCACGCTCCGAGGCGATGCGCAGCCGGACCGTCTTGAGACCAGCTTCCCCGTAGCGCACGGTGTGAATGCGTCCCCAGTCCAACGTCACCCAACCGCGTCCATCGGCGAAATCGGCCGCGACATCCGGAAGATCGGGATGGAGGTTGGTGAAGAAGTCCTCGGCCGCCAGGCGGAAGTCGACCCGGTGGCCGCGATAAGTGTGGGCCCGGAGGGCGGTGGCGGCAACCACGCGCTCGGCTTCCAGCGCGTTGTCGAGATCGCCCGGCCGGGTCCCGGTTCGCGCGGCCTCTTCCCACAGCTCCGGCGTTACCCGCTCGTAGGCGTAGTCGAGGACGGCCAGCGGGATGATGGATCGGCGCAGCGAGCTTTGCGCGCGCTTCAGCACAGCGGGCAAGGCCGGCAGACGGGGCGGATCGGGGGGGGCGGCGCGCAGCTCGTGATAGATCTGCCGCCAGTCGCGCTCCGAGGCGGCCGGCGCGCCCGGAGATCCGTCGAACCTCGCGGCCAGGCCGGAAGGCAGGAGGCGAAGCATGTCGGCCTGGAACCGCTCACGCTGCTCGGCGCCCGGCTCACTACCCGGTCCCCGCGCGTGGGATGGACCGATCGCGGCCACCGCCAGAGCCACGGCGCACAGCCATGCCAGACGCCTGCCCGCGGGTCGCATCACTCGAATCATGGTTCCCTCCCGGGGTGGCGCGATCGAGTCCGCGACAGCCCTCCTCAGCGAATCGGCACCCCCAGCATACCGCGATCGTGGGCACCCGTTCCGTCGAATTCGGGCCCCGGCGGTGCGCCTCCAGCACCGGAGACGGCGTCTCGGGAACCGGTCACAGTCGCGCGGGTGATGCGTATTCCCTGCAGGAATGGGGGCCGTGGCCCCGAGACCTCGAACGCAGGAGAGTGTCATGAACGCCAAACACAATAGATGGTTTCTGTTGCGGGCGCTGCCGCTCGCGCTGATCGGCCTGAGCTGGGGCTGCTCGGTCGAGTCGGTAGATCACTACGCCTATCCGTCGGATGGGGCCGGGTCGCAGGTGGATGTCACCGGGCCCTGGCAGCAGTTCGAAAAGCCCTCCGATGAGGAGATCCGTGCCCAGCTCGACGACGTGCAGTATCGCGTGACCCAGCACGACGGCACCGAGCCGGCCTTCCAGAATGCCTACTGGGACAACCACGAGGAAGGCATCTACGTCGACATCCTCTCGGGCGAGCCTCTGTTCAGCTCTCTCGGCAAGTTCGATTCGGGCACCGGCTGGCCCAGCTTCACGCGTCCCCTCGTGGGCGAGAACGTCGTGGAGCTCGAGGACGGGCACGTGGGTCTGAAACGCACCGAGGTGCGCTCCCGCTACGCGGACTCCCACCTCGGCCACGTCTTCCCCGACGGCCCACAGCCGACGGGCCTGCGCTATTGCATCAACTCGGCCGCGCTGCGTTTCATTTCCGTGGACCGCTTGGCGGAGGAAGGCTACGGCGCGTTCGCCGTGCTGTTCGATTCCGCGAACATGGAGGGAGCGATGATGTCGCACGGACGAGAGGTCGCCATCCTGGCCGGAGGCTGCTTCTGGGGCATGGAGGACATCCTGCGGGAGATCCCCGGCGTGATCGAGACCGAGGTCGGCTACACGGGCGGTCACGTGGAGAACCCCACCTACCGGGACGTGAGCCGCGGCGACAGCGGGCACACCGAGGCGATCCGCGTGGTCTTCGACGCGGGCGTCCTGAGCTACGAGGAGCTTCTCGGTTACTTCTTCCGCATGCACGATCCGACGACGCGCAACCGGCAGGGCAACGACGTGGGGACGCAGTACCGGTCGGCGATCTTCTACCTCGACGAACGCCAGCGGCAGACCGCCGAGCGCGTCAGGCAGGAGGTGGATCGCTCGGGCAAGTGGCCCAGTCCCATCGTCACGGCCATCGTGCCGGCCGTGACCTTCTACCCTGCCGAGGAGTATCACCAGGATTATCTGGAGAAGAACCCGGGCGGCTATACCTGCCACTATCTGCGCGACTAGGAGCGACCTGGCCGACAACGAAGAGGGCGAGCGCTACCGCCGAAGCGGAGGCGCTCGCCCTGTGCCTTGTCTGCCGGAGCCGCGGCCGTGCGGCCTTCCGGCCACTCGATCTACTGCACGACCACCAACCTGGCGCTGTCGGTTCCGTCGACGGTGGTGAGACGGGCGTAGTAAACGCCCGCCGCGACCGGCTGACCGGTCGCGTTACGGCCGTCCCAGGCGACGCTGACCTCGCCGGGGGTCACCGACCCGTTCCACAGGCTGCGCACCAACCGGCCGTTCAGATCGAGCACATCGAAGTGCACGTCCCCACCGGCGGCCCGGTCGGACAGCCGGAGCTGGAACGTCGCCGACTGGCCCGCGGCCACCCGCAGCGGATTCGACCGCACGGCGCTGATCCGCGAGCTGCTCCTGGCCACCGGCAGCTCGCCAACGCTCTGCCCCTGAAGCTCCGTCAGCCACTGGATGGCGCGGTCGAGCAGGGTGGCCATGTTGTTCGGATCGGGGTGCGTTTCGATCGAGGTGCAGGGGAAGACGCACGTGATCGAGCGATGCGTGTCGAACTCGGCGCGCACCGCGGTGGGCAATCCGATCTCCTGGTAGAAGATGATCTCGGCATCGGCGGTGGGCGTGATCGTGTCGGCCCGGTTGTGGCCAGAGTAGATGTACCAGAGCGTGAGGTCCATGCCGTCGCTGATCGGATCGCCGCTCACCCCCACGGCCTGCTCGGCGTCGGTGTTGGTGGTGAACTGGTCGATGCCGAGATAGTCGGTGAGGAAGGGGTCGCCCGCCGTCCAGTAGTTGAGGAAGTCCTGGCTGGAGAGGAAGACGCCCGTGCCGTGGTCCATCGCCGCCTGCAGGGCCTCGGCCTCGCTGGGCGTGACGGGCTCGTAGCCGGCCCAGCCGTTCTCCCAGATGATGACGTCGTAGCCGATCACGTCATCCGGAGCGGGAGAGACGCCCGACATCTCACCGTGAACGTCCCAGTGGATGTAGAGATAGCCGTTCGCCTCCAGCCCCTCGATGTAGGGCTGCTCGTTGGGAAACGTCGAGTGGGAGTTGGCGTCGTCATCCACGAGCAGAATCGCGTAGCTGCCGTTGAAGACCGACACGGTGTTGATCTGGATGCGCTCGGAGACCTGGGACTCGGCCCGCAGCCCCCCCTCACGGATCTCGCCGGCCCCGTCGGTGTTCACCCGCAGGTAGACCTCCACCGACTCGGTGGGGTCGAGCGGCACGACGCTCGGCGTGGAGTGGTATCCGGCCTCGCCCTCAACCATGAACTCGGTGGGCCAGCCGAAGGTGTCCTCCAGGCTGACCGTGATCTGATCGCTCTCGTCGCCGATGTTGGTCAGCGTGGCGGTGAACTCGGCGGTGCCGTTGCCGTCGGGGACCGACGCGACCGCGGCATGGAAGCCGAACTCGAAGTCGAGCACCATGGGGAACTCGGCCGAGTTGTACATCTCCTTGTCGCCGGTCATCTTCTGCAGGAACCCAAGGCAGTGGATGTTCTCGAGATTCCAGGAGGGGTCCACGGGGAAGTCGAAGGTCACCACCTGGTAGTCACCGGGGTTGATCAGGGTGACCGCCTCGTGGTACTCCGCCCGCACGATGTGGTCATAGACGTTGCCGATGTGCGCCACGTCATCCTCGAGCACCATCAAATACGCGCGGGGGCTGAGCAGGGTCACCGGATCGTCCAGAGTGAAGGTCGCCATCACCGACACCGCGTCCGATCCGGGTACGTAGGAGCCCTCAATCGCGACCGGCGCCACGCCGCCGGTTTCGGACAGGCGCATGTTGATGTAGTTGCGGTAGGTGGCGGCAGCACCCGAACAGGAGCTGGCCCCGACGGCCGCGTACTTGCCGTCGATCCGCACGTGCGGAACACCCGAGACATTGTAGAAGGAGGTCCGTTCCCCCACGGTGGGAATGTTCAGACCGCCCGAAGTATGCCATTCGGCGACCAGGAGTTGACCGGGAAACTCGCCAAGGACCGTTTCTAGCCCGCACCGGGCATAGGGGCAGTAGCCTCAGCTCGGATACCCGAAACCTTCCGCCAGAATGACCCGCGGCACCGACGCTTCCGTCGCCGGCGTCGCCGCCAACGCCAGGACCGCGCCGAGCGCAGCCAGCACAGCAATCCTCGTCCTCATCTGCAGCTCCTTTCCGGAGGTCCATCCACCGGCGGAGCGGAGACCCGCTGTTGGAGGGAAGCAGCACGCCCGCACCGCCACGACCCGTTCTCTGATGCCGGTACAATGGTAGCGAAGCGATGCGCGTCAGGGCAAGGCGGATGCACGCGTTGCGGCGCCGAGCGCGCGCGAGGCGTGGACCACACAACCAGAGCTAGATGCAAATTGTTGCATCACAGGGTGGACACGTTCGGGTAGGTGCGCGCCTAGGCCTCGCGCGGGATACGGTCCGGTTCGGAGATGCCTTGCCGGATCCAACCGGCCGCCACGCGGCCGTTGTAGCCCTGTTCGTACCACTTCGACGCCACCGCCTGCTCGATCCCGCGCCATGCATAGGTGGCGGCGCCGAGCGGATCGGGGATGCCCGCGTCGATCCAGGCCTGCGACTCCTCCGGTCCCATGCCGGCCAGACGCCATCCCGCCGCGTCCGCAGGGGCGAAGCCGCCGCGCTTCCAGGGTACCGCCTCAGCTTCCGGGATTCCGGCGTCGGCGTAGTCGAACCGGTTGCGCAGCAGGCCGAAGACACTGCGGACGTCGACCGCGCGGCGACCAACGGCGACCGGATCGGTCAGCGTGAGATCCAGGAGGCCTGCCGCCGCCGCCTCGTCGATCTCACCCTCCATCCGCTGGAACCGTTCGAACAGGGCGTTGGCCTCGGCCGTTTCGCGCCGGCAATAGAGCAGATGCTGGCGCCAACGGTCGGCGACCTCTTCGCGATCCAGGATCTCCCCGTAGGCTATGAGACCCTGAACGAAGTGCTGCCGGGCGTAAGCGGCTTCGCAGGAATTGGCCACCCGCAACGCACGACGAACGCCGTCGCGGAGGATGGACTCGACGCTGGAGCTGGCCAGCAACTCCTGCATGAGACCGTCGAGCCGCTTCTGAGCGACCTCCAACAACCGGCAGGCCTTCGACGCCTCTCCCTCGACGCCTTCCTGATGGAAACGATAGCGCATGAGGGGCTCATGACGCTGGAACATGGCCCACCACTCGCTGATCTTGTCGAGCACGTTGGCGGTGTTCTTCATCTTCTCTTCGCGGTCGGAGGCCTGCGAGAGAACCCCGAAGACGTTCTCATAGACGTACATGCCCTGATAGGAAGCGCTGAGCGTGTTGATGAAGGCATGGGTGAGGTTGAGGTCGCCCAGAAGCTCCTCGCCAAGCGAATGTGTCATGATTCCCCCCTCGGTGCTCGCATTCGGCCAACCGTCTTGAAGGATCGGCCGGTCCGGGGGGTTCCTTTGCCCTCGACGGGGCGCTGCTAGCGAGGTCCCAGCAAGACCACCGGGCGGGGCGCCTGAGGCGACGCCCCGCCGCACGTCAGCACCGATTACTCACCACCGAGAGTGATCGTCACGTCGAATTCCCAATCCCGCTGGAAGTCGGGATTCATCTCCGGCACACCGAAGTAGGTGGCCACCACTTCGAAGTACAGATCCGGCTGGTTGTCGAAGTAGCCGGAGAAGGTGAGCTCGAACTCCAGTTCCCCAGTCGTCTGATCGTACGAGGAGACGTTGATGGCCGTGATATCGCTGGCCTTCAGCGCCTTCCTCTCCAGCCACGGCCCCTGCGAGTTGAGCGTCAACCGGCCGTCCACGTAGGTGGTCGTCCACTGGTTGGGACCTGGACCGGGCTCGGTGGACTCGAGCGTGGCCTGGTTGAACATGAAGCCCTGTCCCGTGGCCATCAGCGTGTTTCCGGGCTGCCCGGGACCTCCGCCCTTGAACATCTCCTTCCAGAAGTGAACCGTGAAGTCCCCCGCCTGAGTGCTCCACGTCTCGGCGGTCGCGGACACCGCGAACAGCAGCGCAAAGGCACACAACCCAGACACGAGCGCAAACCTCTTCATGACAAAGCCTCCTTATTCAGCAGCCCCCGGTCGTGCGGCTGGTGCGGGCGGAGTGTTGCAGATGAGACGATGGCATCGTCGGCCGCGAACACATGAGTCCCGTTCGCACGAGCCTGCGGTGAGCTCGTTCGCGGCACAGTTGGGTAGGACCAGAGAATCCTAGCCAATGGGGCTTGGCGCTGTCAACGAGCCCATCGCGTCTCTCAAGGCGATGTTGCATCCGTAAGCCGACATCGGGCCATCGATCCTTGACCTGCTGCAAAGGCGGGCCCAGCATGCCCGCCAGAGGGATCTTCCCCCCAAGAAGGAGGGTGCGAAGAGGTTAGGAGGAACCCCATGAAGGAACGACCGCCCCTTCGGCTCCACGAGGAGATCATGCTGCTCTCACTGAAGGACGAGAAGGGCACCATGACGAGCAGCGAGACGCTCCCCTACATTCTGGGCGCCGCCGCCCTGGCGGAGCTGCTTCTGGAGCAGCGCATCGGCATCGGGGAACCGCGCAAGAAGAAGCTGGTGGAGGTTCTGAGCGGCAAGCCCACGGGCGATCCTATCTTGGACGAAAGCCTGCAGCGTATTGCCAAGGCCAAACGACGGGCGAGTCTGAAGAATTGGGTAACGCGGATTGCGCGCTCGAAGCATCTCAAGCACCGCGTCGCCGAAGAGCTCTGCCACAAGAGGATCGTCCGCTCCGAAGAAGACACGGTGCTGCTCATCTTCAAGCGTCGCCTCTATCCGGAGATCGATTGTAAGCCCGAGCGGGCCATCATCCAGCGTCTGCGGCGGGCCATCTTCACCGACACCCGCACCCTGGACCCCCACACGGCAGTACTGGTCGCCCTGGCCCATCAGGCCGGTCTGTTGAAGAACGCCTTCGACAAGGGGGATCTCAAGCGGCGCAAGGCGCGGCTGAAGGAAATCGCTCGCGGGGAGGTGACCGCCAAGGCGGCCAAAGAGGCAATCGACGCGATGCAGGCGGCGGTCATGGTCGCGGCGATCATGCCGGCCATCGCCGCGTCCAGCGCGGGCGGACGTTAGCTCGTACCGACGTCAGCGTTTCCATGAACCCTGACGCACAAGATGAAGATGAAAGGGGGGGGAGGCCCACCGCCTCCCCCCTCTACGACTACCAGCGGTTGCGCCCGCCGCCGCCGCCGCCGCCGCGGGGACCGCCGCCGCGCGGACGGTTCTCACGAGGCTGGGCCACGTTGACCTTCAGATTGCGACCCATGAACTCCTTGCCGTCCAGGTTCTCGATCGCCTTCTGGGCCTCCTCGTCCTGGGCCATCTCGACGAAGCCGAAGCCGCGGTGGCGACCGGTCTCGCGATCGGTGATCACCTTGGCCGAGATCACTTCTCCATGCTGGGAGAAGAGCTCGTGCAGGTCGTCTTCACGCGTGTCGAAGGAGAGGTTGCCGACGTACAGGTTCTTGGACATCTCTGCGTACCTTTCAGTCCGTCACGCCCCGCCGCACCGGTGGCGTGCCCTTACCATTTCAGCCAACCTGAGACCGTACTTGGTGGGACCCCGGCAGGTCCGCTGGACTCTCATTCCTTCGTCAACCCAGGCATACCCACGCAAGGTGTGGTAAGGGGGAGAAAGGCGTTCGACACAGCAGGACTTCGGCCTTGCGAACCCAGAGTGCGGATTGGAGCAGGCGTCTGTTCGATCTCCTCCAGAGCCATGTCTCAGGCTTTCACAGGAAGCCCCCGGCGCGGCTGCGCCGACCGACTTGCCCACAATTCAGCCAGAGAATCGTCTTTGACGCGGGCTTTGTCCAGACTTTTTGTGCGTGTGGGTTGGGATTCGTCCGGGGTTTTGCACCCTCCCACCGACGCGGTCCCAGGGGGGGCGAGCACCCTTCCGGGGCGGTATGCTCTTCTGGCGAAATATCTTAGGGGATGATTCCGGAAAAGAGGTGTGACCGCCCCCCTCAGGACCAGGGGCGGGTCACCGGCCGGCCGCCTTGGGGTGCGCGGCAGAGCCCTGGGGGCGCGGGGGCGAGCCCTGGGCTGGCTCCCCGCGCCCCGATGCACGCTCTGACGGTCGGCCGCGGGTGGGTCTAATGCAGGAGCGTCACCTGCCGCACCTGCATCACCTCCGGCGTGTCCAGGCGCAGGAAGTAGATACCGCTCGGCAGTCCGCGGCCGGTGGCGTCGAGTCCGTCGAAGCTCACCGGATGGACTCCGGCCTCCTGCTCCTCCCGGACCAGCGTGCGCACCCGGCGGCCGTTCAGATCGTAGAGCGCCAGATCCACCGCGGTCCGGCTCCCCAGCCGGTAGACGATCCTGGCCTGCGAGGCGATCGGATTGGGACCGTAGGACAGAATCGCCGTCGCCAGCCCTCGTGGGACCTCCTGGGACCCGCTGGCCGGTGCTCGCACCACCGTCAGGCTGAAGTCGTCGACGGCCGCCTCCACCAGGGAGCCGGGCGATTCATCGGCCGCGATGAAGCGAAGCTGCACGCGATCCGAGAAAGCGATGTGCTGCAGCAGATCGAATTCATGGTAGGTCCAGGAATTGTCGCTCTCCTGCGTGTACTCCAGGTGCTCCCAGTTCTCCCCGTCGCTCGTGACATCCACGGTCCACCAGTCCTGACCCGGGTTGTTGCCCAGGTCGTTGGTGTACCAGCGCCAGTAGGAAACGGAGGCCTCGGACGCGCTGCTGAGATCGAAGGCCGGCGTCAACAGCGTGGTCCGCCCGTTGTCCACGTCCGCCTCACCCACCGATCCGCCCTGGCTGCCGTTGGCGGTCACGAAGCAGATCTCGGCCGGGTCGGGGGTGTGATCTAGGTCGGGCTGCACGGGCTGGCCGCCCTCCCAGGTGCCCAGCGGCTCGGCCCGGGTCCAGTGGCCGGTCGTGGCGTCGTCGCCCAGCGCGCCCAACGTCCAGCCGCGGTCGGTCTCCACATCGTCGAACCAGGCCCCGACATCGACCGCAAAGGTGAGCTCCGCCGTGAAACCGGCCGCGCCGCTGAGAGAGAGGGTGAAGTCGATCACCGCGGGGTCGGGACAGCTTGGGAGCAGCTCGACCGCGAAGGAACCGACCAATCCGGGCTGCCCCACGTCGGCCGACACGCACGTGCCCTCGCCGTCGATGATCACCACATCCGGGTGAGCGCAGGCGATCTCGGCGGTGAGGTCGCGCGCATCGGCGTGCCCGGTGTTCTCGAGCCACACCTGCAGGTAGACCGTCTCGCCCGGGTCGGCGCCCCCGTCACCGTTGCCGTGCGGAGGGAGGTCGTTCACCAGGAGACCCGTGGGGGCCAGCACCGGCGCCTGGGCGATCAGGTTGAAATGGCTCTCCCAACTGCCCTGCGTGGCCGCAGCGAGCAGATCGAAGCGCACCACCTGCTGATCGGGGATGTTTCCGGCCACCGCGAGCACATACGGCACGAGGCAGCACTCGATGCCTCCCGCCGGAATGTCGAGGAAGATGCGATTCGACTCGTGCACCGTCACGTAAGGATCTTCGGTCGACAAGAGCGCGCTCACGTTGGTCGCATCCTCGACGCCCACGTTCTCCAGCATGATCGACACGCCCACATCCTCGGCCCAGTCGAGGTGGCCGTCCTGATCGCCGCCTTCGTCGTGAACCTCGGAGTCGTGGTACACCAGGTAGGCCCCGGCGGGCGGGATGATGGGCGTCTCGGCCTGGAAGACCAGATGGTCGTGGGCAACCACGCGGATCTGCAGCGTCCCCGGCGCCTGGGCGTTGGGGTGAAGCTGGGCGTGGCCCGTCGCGTCGGTCACGGCGACATCGTAGACCGCGTAGTCGTCGGTGAAGATGACCACCCGCGCGCCCTCCACCGGACCGCCGCCCTGGGTGAACACGTCCACGTCCATGTCGGGCGCGCCCAGGAAGACCACGTCGGGGTACTCGACCGTGAGCTGGGCGGGCTCGGCGGTCCAGAGCTCCATCGCCGGGTCGCCGAAGGCGTTGAGCTGGTAGTAGCACCAACGGTTGGCCCCGTAGGTGATGGCCCAGATGTTGTCCATCTTCGAGTCGTCGTTCACGTCGGCCAGCGCGTAGATCCCCTCGCCGAAAACCGCGTCGAAGAACTGCCGGTCGAAGTACTGCGACGACCCGTTGGTGCTCTGGTGCATGCCCCAGCCATAGCGCGAGTTCATCACCAGGGCGGCTGCGCCGTGGTCGTCGCTCTGGAACTCTTCGGCAAAGCAGTCGTCGGTGTAGGAGCCGTAGTCGTTGCGGTTGTCCATCGAGCCGCAGTAGCAGCCCTGGCTGTAGACGATGTTGTACGTGTGGTTGAGACCATCGTTGGTGAAGCTGCCGATGTCCGGATTGTCCATCTTCATGGCGTAGGTCACGTTGCAGTGGCCCAGATGGTTGACGATGTGCAAGCCGCCGTTCATCAGATCGATGAGCTGATACTTGCTCCAGGTGGCGGTGCGGTCGTAAAGCGTGTCGACGTTGAAATGGGGTGGGAATCCGACGGTCGTGTAGCCGTGGGCCGAGGAGCCGTCCTTGATCTCATCCTTGTAGTCGCCGCCCCAGGTGGGATCGCTCCACAGCAGCTCGCCCACCATGAGGGCCTCATCGCACTCCGCCACCACGGGCGCGTCCTGGTAGCGCATGACCTTGGTGATGAAGTGGGTCAATTCCTCCTCGCTGTCGATGCAGGCCCGGGCGACGCCGACCTCGTGATAGAGATCATCCTCACCCGGCTCACCCCAGCGACTGTCGCCGTCGTCGTTCCAGGTGCCGTCCAGACAGCCGTAGTACATGTCGGCGGGGATGTCGCTGTCGGTGCTGCCGTAGGGGGTCGTGGAGTAGAGACCGCGGTGGGGTATGCCGTTGTCGTCGCGAGCGTCGCCGACCAGCAGCACGTAGTCGACATCCCATGTCTGATAGGCATCGATGATGAAGTTGCGGATGTCCTCTTGATCGTCCACGCCGCCGGTGTAGTTGGACAGGATCCAGGAGCGCGTGAAGAGGCCGGCCTTGTGCCCGCGCTGGGTCTCGAAATCGACCAGCGCGGCCGCCCCGTCGGCCCAGGGATCGCCGGCGATGATCAGGTAGCGGTACGCGTCCTCGGGATTGAGATCGCGGCCGCCGCGCACCGCCCGTTCGATCGTTGCGTACGCGGAAACGGCCTCGGGGTTGTCGACGATCCGCGCCAGACGCGCGCACGTCGCCTCGTCGTGACGGATCATCCGCGCCGTGCGCTGCGCGATCGCATCATCGGACCGTGTGTGCAGGACGACCTCGAACGAGACGAAGTAGCTCAACCGGCCTTCAGACGGCAGATAGCGCACCGGGTGCAGGGCCAGGCTGCCGATCGCGTAGCCGCGGAACATCCCCGTCTGCGAGTCTCCGTGCAGGCGCGGTGGATAGGCCGTGGCGCTGCCGTAGACCGCCGCGTCGGGCTCGCACGGCGCCTGCGGTCCGGTCTCGCTCAATGGGACCTGCGGCTGCCCGCACGCCACGCGGTAGACGCCCGGAAGAACCACCTCCTCGCCGGGAATCACCTCCACGTGCGAGATCACCTCCCCCGGCGGCAGGAGCGCTTGCACGCCGGCGCGCGGCAACGCTGGGGCGCCGGGCGCGCCGTAGGTGAGCGCCCCTTCGAGGGTCACGACGTGCCGGCCGCCGTCTTGGGCGACGGTGGGGGCATCGTAGACGTAGTGTAGGTGGACCTCCCCGGCCGAGACGGTCGGTGACGTGATCAGACCGGCGATGAGGCCGGCCAGGGTCATCAAAGACGCGACGAGGCCTGGCCTCGCCCGGCGGCGGGTAGCGCGCATGATGTTCTTCCTCCTTGCGTGGCGATGGGCCGTAGGGTATCGAATGTCCATATTGTAGCATCTGGCTGCCCAGCCGAGAACGTAGTTTACGCAGGTCCTAATGCCTTCCGTGACAATTCGTTGGGCGCGGATATCCGCTAGCGGCGGGCGCTGAGACGACCCGAAACGGCCGGCGGGACCATCTCCCGTCCCCCCGCCGGCTCGACCGCCATCCACGGAAAGGGAAAGGAAATCAGCCCGGCGTGCCGATATCAGCCACTGGAAGGACGACCCAGGGAAGGGCCGCCCCGGCAGGACGCCGTCCCGCTTGCCTGCGACACCGCATCATGTGCCCGGACGGGGCCCGCCGAGTCCGCAAACCCGGCACACGATGAGGACCCGCAGATGTCTTGCAGAGCTCTTCTTCTCGGCATGTTGACCCTGGCCGCGCTCGCGACGATCGTCACGAGCTGCGACGACGACGACCAGGCCTCCCCGGCCCCCTCCTGCGACGTGACGCTCGAGGTGCCCAACGTCGGCGGTACCTGGAAGGTCGGCGAGACCTACCTGATCCGCTGGTCGAGCAGCGGGCCGTGCGGGTCGATCGTCAGCCTCGAGCTGCTGCGCGAGGGCGAGGTGTGCCTGGTGCTCGCCGACTCGACCGCCGACGACGGCGGGCTCTTCTGGGAGTGCACCGCCTGCGCCGATGACACGAGCGGGTACCGGGTGCGCGTCACCGACATCGTGACCGGGCGCGCGGATCACAGCGACATGCCCTTCACGCTGTCGCCCCATCAGGGCCTGTTGATCCACTGGACCGACGAGTCGGCCCCTGGCCCCATGGTGGCCGGCTCTACGACCGACCTGCACTGGGACAACACCGGTCTGGCGGGCGATTCGGTCATGATCGAGCTCCTGTGCGACGGCAGTGTCTGCGACACCCTGGCAGCCGCCGAGCCCAACGATGGGAGCTTCACGTGGGAGGTGGCAGCCGGCCCCTCGCCGGAAACCGATCTTTCGTTTCGGGTCACGGACCTGATGACCGGCGCCTCGGACGTCACCGACTGGACCTTCCGCGTCGTGACCGGCGAGGCCTTCGCCGTGACGCAGCCCAACGGCGGTGAGACGTGGCTCACGGGCCAAACGCACGAGATCACCTGGGAGCCGGCCGGCGGCGCGCAGGATTCGGTGGCCATCGAACTGCTCCACGACGGTGTGGCGTGTCACACGATCAGCTCGGGCGCCCCGGGCGGGGGCACCTTCTTGTGGACCGTGACCGGCTGCTGGGGCGACTCGTGCGCCTACGCCGTGAGGGTCACCTCCCTCGCCACCGGTCTGGCCGACGCCAGCGACGAGGACTTCTGCATTCTCAGCGCCGAGCTGGACCTGTCGGCGCCCAACGGCGGCGAGACCTGGTACGAAGGCGAGACCCGCACCATTACCTGGGACGCATCCGGCGCGGTGGGCGACACTCTGCAGGTCTTCTTGGCCCGGCAGGAGGCGATCTGCGACACGATCACGCTCGAAGCCGCCACGGCCGCCGGCGGCCTCGATTGGACCGTCGCGAGCTGCGCATGCGGATCGGCGCCCTGCGACTCGTGCGCCTACACGGTGCGGCTCGTCAACCCCTCCACGGGGATCACCGACGAAAGCGCGGCGACCTTCTGCATCCTTCCGCCGGCGCTGACCGTCACCGCCCCGAACGGCGGGGAGGTGTGGAACGAGGGCGAGCCGCAGACGATCACGTGGGAGCCATCGGGCGCCGCCGGCGATGCGGTGCGCATCGAGCTGCTGCTGGAGGGCGTCGTGTGCGCCACCCTCGCCGACAGCACCGACAACACGGGCGCCTTCGCCTGGACGGCCGCGCCGTGCGGCGCCGACACCAGCGGCTACACGATCCGCGTGACCGATCTGGAGACCGGCGCGCAGGACCAGAGTGACGATGCGTTCCGTATCGCACCCCCGACGCTCACCATCACCTCCCCCAACGGGGGTGAGGACTGGATCGAGGGCGGCAACTACGTCATCACCTGGGGCCGGTCGGGCCTGGCGGGCGACAGCGTCACGATCGAGCTGCTCCACGAGGGCGCCGTCTGCGCGACGATCGCTGCCGAAGCGCCCAACAACCGTAGCTACACCTGGACCGCCGCGCCCTGCGCCGGCGACTCCTGCGCCTACCGCGTGCGGATCACCGACCCGACCACCGGGGTGGCCGACACGAGCGACGCGGTCTTCTGCGTCCGCTCCTACGTGTTCGCCGTGCTCTCCCCGGCCGACGGCGATCGCTGGTTCGAGGGCGCCGAGCAGGAGATCTCCTGGACGCGGGCCGGCACGTCGGGCGAGTTCGTGAAGATCGAGCTGCTGCACGAGGGCGCCGTCTGCGCGACGATCGCCGAGAGCGCCCCCAATACGCGCACCTTCCTCTGGAGCACCGCCCCCTGCGAAGATGACACGTGCGGGTTCCAGATCCGCGTCACCGACACGACCACGCAGTCGACCGACGACAGCGAGGGCGCCTTCTGCGTGCCGCCTTCCACGCTGACCGTCACCGCGCCGGTGGGCGGCGATGCGTGGACCGAAGGCACGATGCAGCAGATCACCTGGACCCAGGAGGGCCTCGCGGGCGAATCGGTCCTGATCGAGCTGCTGCACGAGGGCGCGCCGTGCGACACGATCGCGACCGAGGCCCCCAACATCGGCGGCTACGCCTGGACGGTCGCCGCCTGTGAAGCGGACACCTGCGGGTACCAGATCCGCGTGACCGATGCGGCCGCCGGAACCAGCGGTCAGAGCGCGGGCGAGCTCTGCATCACCCGTCCCCAGCTCTTCCTCACCATGCCCAACGGCGGGGAAGCCTGGGAGGAGGGCACCGCGTACACCATCCTGTGGCAGGTGGTCGGCACGGCCGGTGATGCGGTGGTCATCGAGCTGCTGCACGACGGTGCGGTCTGCGACACGATCGCGGCCGACGCCCCCAACATCGGCGCCTACGCCTGGGTCGCGCGCGGTTGCCAGGCGGAGGCCGACGGCTACCAGGTGCGCATCACCGACCCGGCCACGGGGACGAGCGACACCAGCGCGGCCACTTTCAGCATCGCTCCCACGCTGCTGATCACCGCACCCAACGGAGGCCAGCAGTGGCGGGAGGGATCGACGCAGACGATCATCTGGGACCATTCCCACACCTATGGCGACTCGGTGCAGATCCTGCTGCTGCACGATGGGGCGGTCTGCGACACCATCACGGCGGCCACCGCCAACGACGGCGACTTCGATTGG
Source organism: uncultured bacterium (assembly GCA_964585945.1). Taxonomy (GTDB): domain Bacteria; phylum Eisenbacteria; class RBG-16-71-46; order CAIMUX01; family WJJG01; genus CAZDKK01. Next base: position 47,659 of record CAZPGB010000019.1, read on the forward strand.
GCCGTCGCGGGCTGCGGATCCGATAGCTGCGACTACCGCGTGCGGGTGATCGATCCGACGACCGGCGCGCAGGACGAGAGCGACGCCGGCTTCTGCATCCTGCCGCCCACCGTCACGGTGCTCGATCCCGACGGCGGCGAGCAGTGGCTGGAGGGCACCGCCTACACCATCACCTGGTCGAGCGAGGGAACCGCCGGCGACTCGGTGCGGATCGAGCTGCTGCACGAGGGAACCGCGGTGGACACACTCATCGATGCGACCGTCAACGACGGCAGCTTCGGCTGGACGCCGGCGGAGCACGAGGGCAACACCTGCTGCTACCAGGTGCGCATCACCGACCTGACGACCGGCGCCCACGATGACAGCGACAGCTCCTTCAGCATCCTGCGCGACTTCCGCCTCACCGCGCCCAACGGTGGTGAGAGCTGGTACCGCAACGGCAGCTATGCGATCACGTGGGTCAAGACCGCGTCGGCGGGCGACTCGGCCCTCATCGAGCTGCTCTGCGATGGGACCATCTGCGACACGATCGCCTCCGCCGTCGCCAATGACGGCAGCCACGACTGGACGGTCAGCGTGCCGGAGGTCGATTCATGCGGCTTCAAGGTGCAGATCACCGACCTGACGACCGGCGATCAAGATGCTAGCAACGGCTCCTTCTGCGTGGAGACGCCCGTGCTCACGCTGGTCTCCCCCAACGGCGGCGAGGTCTGGGACGTGGGCAGCGAGGTGGACATCACCTGGTCGACGTCGGCCGGCATCAGCGACTCGGTGATGATCGAGCTACTCGCCGACGGTGCGGCGTGCGACACGATCGCCGCAGCCGCCCCCAACGACACCAGCTACCCGTGGACGGTCTCAGCCTGCGCGGGCGTCGATAGCTGTGGCTACAGCATCCGCATCCGCGACCTGTCGATCGGCGTGGTCGACACCAGCGATGCGCGCTTCTGCATCCTGCCCGGTTCGGTCGCCCTCACCAGCCCGGCGGGCGGCGAGGAGTGGGTCGCGGGGGCGACCTACACGATCGGGTGGACCCACACCGAGACCGCGGGCGCCAACGTGCGGCTGCTCTTGCTCCGCGACAGCGCGGTGCGCGACACGATCGCGGCCAGCACGGCCAACGACGACAGCCTCCGCTGGACCGCCGAGCGGTTCGGCGGCGTGTCGATCGGCTACTGGATCTCGATCACCGACCTGACGACCGGCGACGTCGACAGCACCGACGGCGCGATCTGGATCGGCCCGGGTCCCGAGCTCACTTCTCCCAACGGCGGTGAAGCATGGGTCGCGGGCGACGAGCGCGACGTGACCTGGACCGATCCCGCTCCGGCCGAGCACTCGATCCGGCTGGAGCTACTGCAAGACGGCGTTCTGTGCGACACCCTCACCAACGGCACCGACAACGACGGCGCGTTCACCTGGACGGTAACCCGCTGCGGCACCGACACATCTGGGTACGCGATCCGCCTGACCAATACCAACACCGGGGCGGTCGATACCTGTGACGCCCGCTTCAGCATCTACACCGACCCCACCGTCACCTACCCCAACGGCGGCGAGACCCTCACGGCCGGCTCGGCCTACGACATCACCTGGCTGGCCGCTACGGGGGCCGGCGGCGAGAACGTACGGATCGAGCTGATGCGCGCCGGCGCCACCTGCGACGTGGTGATCGCCTCGACCGCCAACGACGGGGAGTACAACTGGACCTTCGCCCAGTGCGGCGGCGAGAGCAGCAACTACAAGATCTTGATCACCAACCTGACCAGCACGGACGCCGACTCGAGCGACGCGGCGTTCACCATCGAGTAGGCGGAGAGGCTGCACAACGGTAGATGTACGTCCGGAGTTGCCCCGGGGCAACTCCGGGCCGTGACGCGTGCAGGAATCACGCAAGGCGCGGGCGAGCACAACCGGCGTCGGTTCTCCTAGTACCCACCCGTGCGCGCGATCCGGAACCCCACCGTCCCGAGCGCCGCGTCGGCCGGCGCCGAGGCGCGAGCGGCGCAGCGCAGCGCCTGCGGCGGCGACGCGAAGGACCCTCCGCGCACCAGCTTTTGCGTCCCCGTGGCCGGGCCCGCCGGATCCACCTGATCGGCGGCGCCCAGATTGTCGGACCACCAGTCGTGGCACCACTCGGCCACGTTGCCGGCCAGATCGAAGAGCGCCTCGCCCGTGGGGCTCGTGGCCGGTGGGTAGGCGCCCACCGGTGCGGGCTCGCCCAGACAGCCATCGAAGTTGGCCAGGGCGCAGTCCGGGGTCTCCTCGCCCCACGGGTAGGTACTCGCGCCGGCGCGCTGGGTCACGTACTCCCACTCCGCCTCGGTGGGCAGGCGGTAGCCGGGCGTCGTCGCGGGGCTGCCGCCGGCCAGCTCCCACGACCCGCCCCCGCCGTCGGCGTCCTGGTAGGAGTGCGGCAATCCCTCCTGGTCGTTGATCCAGTCGCAGAAGGCGGCCGCTCCGAACCAGGTCACCCCCACGACCGGCGCGTCCTCGAAGCCGGCTTGTACACCGAATCCCTGGCCGCGCCGCACGATTCGGCATCCCTCCACGTTCAGATCCAACAGGATCCTCCCGTCGGCCACAACCATGCCCGCCTCGAAGCTCACGGCGAGGCGCGCGACCGCGCGCATCAGCATTCCCACATACTGCGCGTGGGTGACCTCGTGCGACCCGATCCAGAACGAGCGGCTGAGCTGGACGTGGTGCGGGGGATTCCCGTCGGGGGAGGCATCGCTGCCCATCTCGAACGCTCCGCGCACGGCGGTGGCCAGCGGAACCGTGGTCGGCCGCCCGGTCGTGAAGCGCCACGTGCGCGAGACGCTCTCGGCTCCTTCGGCGTCGCGGGCAACGATGCGCCAGAGATAGGTGGTGTTGTGTTCCAGCAGGTCCAGCTCGTAGCCCGTCTCCGTCAAATCCGCGGCCAGCAGGGGCAGCGGCAGCCTGGACCCGAAGTAGAGGTCATAGCGGACATCCGCGCTGCCCTCGGGATCGATGCACGGCGACCAGGACAGACGCGGCCAGTTCGATGTGCGCTCCTGCCAGTCCTGCGGGTACGGGTCATCCGGAATCGCGGGGGCCGAGTTGGCCGCGGTCGTGAAGGTGCGCGTGCCGCTGGTGGCGGCAGCGCCCCACGTGTCGGTCGCCGTCACGAACCAGTGGTAGGTGGTCTCGGGCATGAGCGGCGACTCCGGCTCCCACCGCGAGCCGCTCAAACCGGACGCCTGGACAGAGGGCGGGTCCTGGGGGCCCAGGTGGAGCGTGTAGACCACGTCGTCGTCCTCGGGGTCGGTGGGGCCCGACCACTGCAGGAGCGGCAGGCGCGATGCGTCCGCATCGCCGTCCTCGGGTAGTTGCAGCAGCGGCGCCACCGGCGGGCGGTTGCTCAGGTCGATCGACGCGCTGCAAGACGCGCGATGTCCCACCCAATCGTAGACGGTCAGCATGACCGTGTAGATGCCCGGCTCCGCATAGGCGTGGTCCCCCGACGAGACCCCGCGCCAGGCCTTGGTGGTCTCGTCGCCCCAGCTCCAGGCAAAGATCAGATCGTCCTTGGTGCAGACGCCTTCGCCGTCGGTGGTCTGGGAGGCGTCCACGTGCACCGAGCGGTTGCGCGGATCGAGCTGGAAGACGAACGTGGGCAACGGATCGGTCAGATCGACGACGACCTCGCCGCTGACCACCTCCGAGATCTCCTCTCCCTGCCTCACCTGACAGGCGAGCACGTGGGCGCCGCTGGCCCCGATCGCGACGTGGAAGGAGCGTGCGATGGGCTGCCAGTCGGCCGTCTCCGGATCCGCGTCCACGGCCACGCGCATCTCCGAGGCGTGGGTGGCGAGCAGCTCGACGCCCACCTGGGCCTCCCCACTGACCGGCTCGCCACCGTTGACCGTGAGCAGCGGCTCGGCTGGAGTCGTCACCGTCACCCAGGGGGAGACGGCCGCGCCGGCGCCTTCGCCATCGAAACAGCGGATCCGGTACTCGTAGCGCGCGTCGCTCTGAACGTCGCGATCAATATGGACATCGTGCCCGGCCCCTAGGCGTTCGCTCACCGCGTAGATCTGTCCCGTGTCCGCCGCCCGGCGCTGGATCTCGATCGCGCTGTAGCGGTCCTTCTCCGGCCAGGTCCACGCGAGGGTCGCCCCCCGGCCGTCGGTGGCGGCCTGCAGTCCGAACAGCTCGGCCGCGATCTGCGGCAGCTCTTCCTGCGGAGCGTTGCCGCCCGCTGAGGTTGGGGTGTCGCGTTCGCACCCGCTGCCGGCGACGAGCCCCGCGAGAACCGCCACCACGACCAGTGCGCCGCGATGGCGCCGCACGGCCCGGCCAAGGGCGGTTGGAAAACCGGGATTGAAGCTTGGCCCGGGATTCGGTTCGAACGGCATGATCCTGTCCTCCCATCGGCCGCTGGAATCCGGAGGAGTCGCGCTCCACGTGGCCTGCGTATGCATCGGCAGATTCCCGGCCGACGTTGAGATCTGCACACCGCGCTCATCCCCTCCAAGGTGTCACATTTCAATCAGTTGCAGCATTTCAACCACCGCGGACATCTGGGAGGCGCCACGAGCTTGGACTGGTTTCGCGCCGCCGCCGCGCGTATCCTGCCGTCACGTGAGGAGGAGAAGGAGGCATCGATGGGCTTCGAGCTTGTAGGTCGCGCCGAGGGCAAGATCGTTCGCATTCCGCTCGCCGAGGGCGTCAACCGGATCAACCGCAGCCGGCTGAAGGAGCTGGACCTGAGGGCGCCATCGGTCTCGCGCGAGCACGCACAGATCGAGATCAACGGCGCCGAGGCGACCATCCGCGACCTGGGCAGCAGCAACGGCACGCTGGTCGATGGCCAGCTCGTGCTTGAGCCCCAACCCCTCACACCCGGCGCCGCGATCCGGTTCGGCGACGTGGAGCTGGTTTTCCAGGACTCCAACGCTCCGATCGCCGACGCCGCGCGGCGCGAGAGCATGCTGGCCCGTCCCGACGAGGTGAGCGCAACCGCCGTGCTCAGCTTCGACGAGGTGCGCGCCGCACTGGACAAGCCGGCCGCCGGCGATCAGGCGCTCATCCAGACCCTGAGCGAGGCGGGCGAGATCCTGGTGCGTCCCCGCTCGCTCGAAGAGACGCTCGATGCCTTGATGGACCTGGTCGAGCGCGTGATCACCGCGCGGCGCATCCTGCTGCTGCTCAACGAGGAGGGCGAGGAGGAGCCGCAGCTACGAGCCGCCCGTCCGGCCACGCACACCGAAGACCGCCTGATCCTCAGCCGCACGCTGGTCAACACGGTGCTGCAGGACCGCAAGGCCCTGCTGCTGGCCGACACGATGGCCGACGACCGGTTCAAGGACCAACAGAGCATCGTGCAACTCAACCTGCGCTCGGCCATGGTGGCGCCGCTGTTTGACAACACGCAGGTGATCGGACTGCTCTATTCCGACTCCGATGATCCGCGCACGCTCTTCGATCGCGACAAGCTGCGGGTCTTCTCCCTGCTCGCCAACCTGATCGCGGTCAAGATCACCAACACCCGTCTGCAGGAGGTGGAGCGGGAGAAGGAGCGCATGACCCAACAGCTCGAGGTGGCGGCCATGCTGCAGAAGCGCTTGCTGCCCGACGCGCTGCCGGAGGTATCCGGCTACGAGCTGCTGGCGCGCCAACTGCCCTGCTTCGAGGTGGCCGGCGACCTCTACGACGTGTCGCTGCTCGACGACGGACGTCTGGTGCTGGCCTTGGGCGACGTGACCGGCAAGGGTATCGGCGCCTCGCTTCTGATGGCCAACGTGATGGCCAGCCTGCGCGTGCTCTACCAGGAGCCGCCCGACCTGGGCGTGTGGATCGATCGCATCCACCGCCAGATCCTGCAATCCTCCGACGAGCTGCACTCGGTGACGCTCTTCCTGGGGCTGCTCGATCCGCACACGCATCGGCTGGAGTACGTCAGCGCGGGCCACGATCCGGTGCTCGTGATTCCCGCTGCGGGCGAGGCGCTGCAGCTCGCGGCCACCGGGCTGCCGGCGGGCATGATCCGCGGGATGACCTACGAAGTGGCCTCCGTCGACCTGGCCCCCGGGACCCTGGTCGCGATCTACTCCGACGGGATCCGCGAAGCGATGCAGGACGAGGAGGACGTGGAGACGATGTTCGGGCTCGAGCGGATGGAAGCCGGGCTGCGCAGCCGGGCCGCCGGATCGCTGGCGGAGATGGCCGATGGGCTGCTCGGCGAGCTCAACGATCACGTGGGCCGGACGACGCACGACGACGACGTCTCGCTCCTGTTGGTGCGCCGGCGATAGCATCGACCAGCAGAAGGCGGCGGGCCCGTCTGGAACCCGCCGCCCTGGTGAGCTTCGCTCGGATAGGCGCGCGGTAACGCGCCCCGCGTCCACCTAGATCTCGATCTCCTCGGTCCAACCGTACTTGTCTTCGGCTTCCCCGTACTGAAGCGCCGTCAGCGCGTTGTACAACTCCGTGCAATGGGGACCCGGCTTCCCGTCGGGCAGGTAGACGATCTCCTTGCCGCGGAACTGGATCGCCTCAATCGGCGTGATGACCGCCGCCGTGCCGCACGCGCCGGCCTCCACGAAGTCGCCCAGCTCCTCGGCCTGCACGATGCGCTCCTCCACCGTATACCCCATGTCGGCCGCAAGCGTGCGCAGCGACATGTTGGTGATCGACCGCAGAATGGCGGGCGACTTGGGGGTCACGTAGCGCTTGTCTTTCGTGATGCCGAAGAAGTTGGCGGCGCCCAGCTCCTCGATGAAGTTGTGTTCCTTGGCGTCCAGATAGAGCGCCTCGCCGTAGCCCTTGGATCGGGCCTCCATCGTCCCGCGCATGCCGGCCGCGTAGTTGCCGCCCGCCTTGGCCGAGCCCATCCCCATCGGGGCGGCCCGGTCGCGGGTCTCATCGACGATGAGCTTAGTGGGCGTGAAGCCCGACTTGAAGTAGGGTCCCACGGGGATGGTGAGAACGAGGAAGGTGTACTCGTCGGCGGGCCGCACGCCGATCCGCGCCCCGGTGCCGATCACCAGGGGTCGCACGTAGAGCGCGGCGCCGGTGCCGTACGGAGGGACGAACCGCTTGTTCGCCCGCACCACGCGCCGCACGGCGCTCTTGAAGAGCTCGATCGAGGGGGCCTCCATCATCATCATGTGGGAAGAGTGCTGCATGCGCTTGGCGTTCTCGTCCACGCGGAAGCTGAGGACGCGCCCATCCTTGGCCTCGTAGACCTTGAGCCCCTCGAACGCGGCCTGTCCGTAGTGCAGGCAGGTGGCCGCGATGTGCACGGGCATCGTCTCTTCGCTGCTCTCGGTGCCTTCGTCCCACCGGCCGTCGCGCCAGACATAGCGAACGTTGATGCCCGCTTTGGTGTACGCGAACGGAAGGCTCTTCCAGTCGAGATCGGCCCGCTCGGTGATCGGCATGCTCGTGACCCTCCCTATCTAGGCTAAATGCGTGACTTCAAAGAGCATGACAGCATAGCACCGGCCGAATCGACCTGCCACCCCAAAAGAGGGATCGTCCAACCGACGATGGGACAAGGGATGAGCGGGCAAACGCACCGGACGTGTGGGTGGCTGTGCTAAAATGGGTGGCATGGAACCGCACCCCTGGCCGTGGCAACCGATCCGTCCGCTCGTCCGAGCCCCTCGGCGCTTTCAGGAGACCATCTGCGGGGCGGCTCTGGGGCTGTCTCTGCTCGCGCTCCCGAGTGGCGCCGAGACGTACCTGGTCAATCCCCAGGGGACCGGAGACTTCCCGACGATCCAGGCCGCGGTGGACGGCGCCGCGCCCGGCGACACGATCGCGCTGGCCGACGGCGTCTTCACCGGAGAGGGCAACCGCGACATCGATCCGGCGGGCAAGCCGTTGACCATCCAGAGTCTGAGCAACGATCCTCAGGTATGCGTGCTCGCCTGCGACGGCTCGGCGCGCGGCGTTTGCTTCATCACCGCCGAAGGGCCCGACACGTCCATCCGCGGACTGACGATTCGCGAAGGCTTCGCGCCCGACGGCGGGGGCGCCGTGCTGTGCCGGGGCTCCTCGCCCACGATCGAGAACTGCGTCTTCGATCGCGATTCGACCCTCAGCTACGGGGGCGCGGTGTTCTGCGACGCCGGGGCCGCCCCCACGATCAGCGGCTGCACGTTCCTCCGCTGCCGCGCCGAGGCCACCGGCGGTGCGCTTGACGCCTACCAATCCTCGCCGACCATCACGTCGTGCACGTTCTACGCCAACGGCGCCGCGATCGAAGGGGGCGCACTGAGCTGTCGCTCCTCGTCGCTGTCGCTCACCCGGTCGATCCTCGCCTTCAGCACCGAGGGCGAAGGGCTGGCCGTATCGGGCACGGGCACGTGGAGCATCGGGTGCTGCAACCTCTACGCCAACGCCCACGGCGACTGGATCGGGTCGCTCGCGCCGCTGCGGGGCCAGGACGGGAACATCTCCCTGCCGCCTCTCTTCTGCGACCCTCTCGGCGGCGATCTGCGCATCGGCGACGCCTCAGCCTGCGCGCCCGAACACTCCGGCGGCTGCGGTCTGATCGGCGCCCAGGAAGTCGGTTGCGCAGCGACCGTCTACCGCGTCAACGCTCAGGGCACCGGCGACTTCCCCACCATCGGCGCGGCCGTGCAGGTCGCGCCCGAAGGCGCGTTGATCGAGCTGGAGGACGGAACCTACACCGGCAACGGCAACCGCGACATCTTCCTCCAGGGGCGGCGGGTGATCCTCCGCTCGCGCAGCGGCGATCCCCATCGGTGCATCCTGGACTGTGAGGGCAGCGAAACCGCTCAGCATCGCGGTTTCTACTTCCAGCGCGGGGAGACGCGCGAGACCGTCCTGGAGGGGATCACGGTGCGGGGCGGCTACTACTACTCGGGGGCCGGGATCCGCTGCAACTTCAGCAGCTCGCCCACGATCAAGAACTGCCGCCTCGTCGACTGCGGCTCCCCACACGCCGGCGGCGGCCTTCACTGTACAACCTCCGATCCGGCCGTTCTGGGCTGCGCGCTCGACAACAACTGGTCCGACTACGGGGGCGGCGTGATCAGCTTCTTCGGCGCCCGCCCCACGCTGACCGACTGCGTGATCTCCAACAACTGGGCGCTCAGCCGGGCCGGCGGCGCAAGCTCCTCCGAGTGCGCGCCCACCTACATCCGCTGCACCTTCAGCGGCAACAGCGCCCCCGTGGCCGGCGGCGTCTTCAGCACCGACGACGAGGTCCGCTTCCGCGACTGCCTGTTCGTCGGCAACGAGGCGAGCCAGGGCGGCGGTGCGCTCTACTGCCGGGACGCGCTCCTCTGCTCGGTCACGGGCTCCACGTTCAGCGGCAATGGTGCCGCCGACGGCAGCGGTCTCTACTGCGAGAACTCGACGCCCGGTTTGATGCGCACGATCCTCGCCTTCGGGACGCAGGGCGCGGCGGTCCACTGCGCGGGCGGCCAGCCCATCCTGCTCTGCTGCGACGTCTACGGCAACGCGGGCGGCGATTGGGTGGGGTGCATCGCCGAGCAGTACGGCGTGGAGGGCAACATCAGCGCCGACCCGCTCTTCTGTGACGATCTGAACCCGCTGCTCCCCTACTTGCTGCAGGGCGCCTCGCCTTGCGCGGCGGAGAACAATCCGAGCTGTGGTCAGATCGGCGCCTTTCCGATCGGGTGCGCAGCTCCCCAGGATGTCCCCCACGGCGGCCTTCCTTCGTGGCGGGAGCCCCACCTGTCGATTGCACCCAACCCCATGACCGCTACGGCCGCGCTCATCTGCCGCATCTACGCGGGTGCGGGCGCTCGGCAACCGGTACGCGTGGAGATCGTGGATGCGAGCGGCCGGCTCGTGCGGCGGCTGCTGAACGCCGAGCTACCGGGCGGTTGCCACCGCGTGACGTGGGACGGGTGCGACCGGGCCGGCCGTCCCGCGCCTGCCGGCGCCTACTTCGGCCGGCTGATCGCGGGAGGCCGCGAGACCCAACGACGCCTCTTGGTCGTGCGCTGACGCCTAGCGCAGCCGGAAGGCCAGCACCGCCAGCGGCGGCAACGTCACGTTCAGCGATTGACGAAACCCGTGCATGCCCACCGGCCGCGCTCCCGCGCCACCCAGGTTCCCCTGGCCGCTTCCCCCGTAGAGCGGCGCATCGCTGTTGAGCGCCTCTTCCCAGTAGCCGTCGGCGGGCACGCCCAGCCGGTAGTTGGGACGCACGATCGGCGTGAAGTTGCAGACAAAGACCAGCGGACGCGACGCGTCGTCCCCGCGCCGCAGAAACGCCAGCACGCTCTGCTCGGAGTCGTTGCAGTCGATCCACTGGAATCCGCTCGGCTCGACATCCCGGCGATGAAGCGCCGACTCACCGCGCAGAAACGTGTTCAGGTCGCGCACCCACCGTTGGAGCTGGGCATGGCGATCGTCCTGCAGCAGATGCCAATCGAGACTGCGGCTGTGATTCCACTCCGACCACTGCCCGAATTCATTGCCCATGAAGAGTAGCTTCTTTCCTGGGTGAGCGAACATGTAGCCGTAGAGCAGGCGCAGGTTGGCGAAGCGCTGCCAGTCGTCGCCCGGCATCTTGCCGATCATCGAGCCCTTTCCGTGCACGACCTCGTCGTGCGAGAAGGGCAGGATGAAGTTCTCGTGGAATGCGTACAGCAGGCTGAAGGTGAGCCGGCTGTGGTGGAACCTGCGGTGGATCGGGTCCCTGGATATGTAGTCCAGCGTGTCGTGCATCCATCCCATGTTCCACTTCATGTTGAAGCCAAGCCCACCCAGATGCGTCGGACGCGAGACGATGGGCCACGCGGTCGACTCCTCGGCGATCATCATCACGTCCGGATGGCACTCGAAAACCAGCTCGTTGAGACGCTTCAGGAACGCAATCGCCTCGAGGTTCTCGCGTCCGCCATAGCGGTTGGGAATCCACTCCCCCTCTTGGCGGGAGTAGTCCAGATAGAGCATCGAGGCGACGGCATCCACGCGCAGACCGTCGATGTGATACTCCTCCATCCAGAACAGCGCGTTGCTAAGCAGGAAGTTGGCCACCTCGTTGCGACCGTAGTTGAAGACGAACGTCCCCCAGTCGGGTTGCTCGCGCTGGCGCGGGTCGGCGTGCTCGTAGAGGTGGGTGCCGTCGAAGAAGCCCAGCCCATGGGCGTCGCGCGGGAAGTGGGCCGGCACCCAGTCGAGGATCACCCCGATGCCCGCCTGGTGGAGCGTGTCGACCAGGTAGCGGAAGTCGTCGGGCGACCCGAACCTGCTGGTGGGCGCGTAGTATCCGATGCACTGGTAGCCCCATGAGCTGTCCAGCGGATGCTCGGAGACCGGCATCAGCTCGACGTGGGTGAAGCCCATCTCGCGGACGTAGTCGGCGAGCTGGTGGGCGGTCTCGCGATACGTGAGCCAGCGGTCGCCCTCCTCCGGCTTCCGCCGCCAGGAGGCCAGATGCACCTCGTAGATCGAGATCGGCCGCTCAAGACCGTTGCGCTCTGCGCGCGTGCGCATCCACGCTTGATCGCCCCAGCGGTAGCAGCCCAGATCCCAGACCACCGAGGCGGTCTGCGGTCTGAGCTCGCTGGCGAAGCCGTAGGGGTCGGCTTTGTCGAAGACGGCCTCGTGGTCGCGTCCGGTGATGAGGTACTTGTAACGGGCGCCCACCGCGGCGTCGGGCACGAAGGTCTCCCACACGCCGCTGTCGCCGCGGCTGCGCATCGGGTGCGCGGTCCGGTCCCAGTCGTTGAAGTCGCCGATCACCGCCACGGAGCGCGCGTTGGGCGCCCAGACGGTGAACCAGACGCCGGCCTTCCCGCCCACCTCTCCCGGGTGCGCGCCCAGCTTCTTCCAGGCTTGGTAGTGCTGACCTTCCATCAACAGATGAAGGTCGTAGTCCGTCAAGAAGGTTTTGGTGTTGGATTGCGCGTCGGTTGTCATGGTGTGTCCTCGAGCGATCATGTACTGGGCGCCGTCCTCGCGATGCGGAGCGGCGCTCATCCGTCCATCGTTTCCTGAAGCAAGCGGAGCAGCCCGCGGATCGGGACGTCCACCCACGTCGGCCGGTTGTTGAGCTCGTATTCCAGCTCGTAGAAGGCCTTGTCCAGCATGAGCGCCGCCAGCATCCTGGCGCGTGTCTCTTCCTCGGCCGGTAACAAGGCGGCGATCCCGTCGGTCTGGTAGTAGCTGCCGAGGAAGACCGCCGCGGCCCACGATTCCCACACCCGGGCCGTCTGCGCGGCCCGCTCGGCCGCGCCCGGGTGGTCCCGGGCGAACCTGCGCAGAGCGGTCTGCGCGGCATAGTCGAAGGAACGCAACATGCCCGCGACGTCGCGCAGCGGCGGCTGCTTGCGCCGGCGTTCCTCCAGGCTGCGCAGCGGCTCCCCTTCGAAATCGAGCAGCAGGAAGTCGTCCTCGACGCGCAGCACCTGCCCCAGATGGTAATCGCCGTGGCCACGGATCAGCCGTCCGCCACCGCCCGGGGGAATGTCCGGCGACAGCATCGCGACCCCGTCCGGCCCTGCATCACCCAGGGCGATCGCCTCGGACCGTACCTCCTGTGGAAGCGTACCGACCCGGCCGCGCAGCAGCTCCAGGACCTCTCCCGCACGCCGGCGGCTGTCGGCGGCGAAGGCCGCCCGCCACGCCTCACCCGCGGCCTCGGGCCGGAAACGGCGGTCGCGCGCTTCCTGGGCCAGGGCGACGTGGAATTCCCCCGTGCGCCGCCCGAGCTGCTCCGCCGCTCGGGCGAACGAACCGACCAACGGCTGGACCTCTTCCGGCAGGTCCGCCGTCCAAGGGACGAGCGGCTCTGGTGCGGCCTCCGGGACCATCGTGATCTCGCCGGCGCCAACCTCTTCGTACATGCGCTGCAGGACGTGCAGGCTGTAAGCCCAGCCGTCGCCCTGGTTGGGCACGAACCACTGCAGCATGGCCACCGTGGCCGGCTCCTGCCCGCGCTCCCGGTAGTCGATGGCGCCCGCCACGCGCGGGAAGTTCCGAAACGCGGTGCGCTCGGTGAGATGAAGTCCGATCTCGAGATCCGGGTTCGGACCGGCCTCGATGACGCGGAAGAACTTGAGGATGAACTCCTCGTCGACCACAACCGACGTGTTGCTCTGCTCGACGCCCAGCCGCCGCACCCCCTTCGCTCCCCCACCGGACGGCCGCAGCTCGGCGAAGTCCTTCTCCTCGATGTAGGCCCGCGTGGTAAACGCGTGGAGCTGGGCTCCCGAGTCGGACTCAAGACGCCGTCCGTCGGCCATCGCGGCCACGAGCTGGCGCACGGCGACCTCGTCGGCCAGCGCGTCGAACAGCACCCCTTCGCCCTTGGGCGAGCGCACCCACGCCACGAGGCTCTCTGGAATCGCCCGCGCGATCTCCTGCGCCTCGTCGCCCAGCGCGCCCTTCAGCGGGATCAGATAGCGTTGCGTCCGCCCACCGTCGGTGGTGATGTCGACCCAGATAATGAAGAACCGTGCCCCGATCTTGATCGCATCCACCACGCGCACGGCGGAGATCGCGTGCGCCTTCGCCCGGAACCAGCGCTGGCGCGGCACGTAGACCGGCAACACGGTTTCCTCGAGCTGACGCAGACCGTCGCGAGCGAAGATCGAGCCGATGCCCTGCTCGGCATCGATGGGCGGCAAGGCCACCTCGGGCGCCTCCCGCGTGGACGCAATGCGAATGGGCTCGGCGCGCGGCTCCAGCAGGAACCAGAAGAAGGCGTGTGGACCCAGGGTAAGGAAGTAGGGCAGCTCCCCGATCGTCGGGAACTCGGTGCGCCCCATCATCTCCACCGGAGTCCAGCCCGTGAAGGCGGAGAGATCCAGCTCCACCGGCTGCACGAAGCGCGACAGGTTGGCCACCGCCAGGATGACCTCCCTGCGGTAGCGCCGGATGTAGACGAGCACCTTGCGATTCTCCGGGTGGAGAAACTCGATGGTGCCCCGCCCGAATGCTTTGTACTGCCTGCGAATCGAAAGCATCCGCCTCATGAAATGAAGCAGCGAGGACGGGTTGCGCTCCTGGGCCTCGACGTTGACCGCCGTGTAGCCGTAGACCGGGTCCATGATCACCGGCAGGTAGAGCTGCCCCGGATCCGCGCGCGAGAAGCCGGCGTTGCGATCGATCGACCACTGCATCGGCGTGCGCACCCCGTCCCGATCACCCAGGTAGATGTTGTCGCCCATGCCGATCTCGTCGCCGTAGTAGATAATGGGCGTCCCCGGAAAGGAGAAGAGCAGGCTGTTCAACAGCTCCAGCCGCCGGCGGCTCCCCTGGACCAACGGCGACAGGCGCCGGCGGATCCCAAGATTGAGCCTCATGCGCGGGTCGCTGGCGTACTCGCGATACATGTAGTCGCGCTCTTCGTCGGTGACCATCTCCAGCGTCAGCTCATCGTGGTTGCGCAGGAAGATCCCCCACTGACACGTCGCCGGGATCTCGGGCGTGCTGCTCATGATCTCGACGATCGGGTGACGGTCTTCCTGGCGCAAGGCCATGAAGATGCGCGGCATGAGGGGAAAGTGGAACGCCATGTGGCACTCATCCCCATCGCCGAAGTAGGGCCGCACATCCTCGGGCCACTGGTTGGCTTCTGCGAGCAGGAGGCGGTCGGCGTGGTGGTGATCGATCTGCCGCCGGATCTCCTTGATGACCGCGTGGGTCTCGGGGAGGTTCTCGTTGTTCGTACCGTCGCGCACGCACAGGTAGGGCACCGCGTCCAGCCTGAGACCGTCGACGCCCATGTTGAGCCAGTAGCGCAGGATGCGGATCACCGCCCGCACCACGTTCGGGTTGTTGTGATTCAGGTCGGGCTGGTGTGAGAAGAACCGGTGCCAGTAGTAGGCCCCGCTCTCCTGATCCCAGGTCCAGTTCGATTTCTCGGTATCGGAGAAGATGATCCGCGTCTCGGGAAAGCGCGTATCGGTGTCGCTCCAGACGTAGAAGTCCCGTCGCGCCGACCCGGGACGCGCCCGGCGGGCGGCTTGAAACCACGGGTGCTGGTCGGAGGTGTGGTTGATGACCAGCTCGGTGATCACCCGGAGGCCCCGGCGGTGCGCCTCCCGCACGAAACGACGGAAGTCGCCCAGGGTGCCGTAGCGAGGGTGGACGCCCCGGTAGTTGGCGATGTCGTAGCCGTCATCACGCAGAGGCGACGGATAGAAGGGCAACAGCCAGATGGCGGTGATGCCGAGATTCTGCAGGTAGTCGAGCTTCTCGATCAGACCGGTGAAGTCGCCGTGCCCGTCGTTGTCGCTGTCGAAGAACGACTTGACGTGGACCTCGTAGATCACCGCGTCCTTGTACCACAGACTGTGCGCTCTCGGCATCGACATGCTCCCTCGGAATCCCATCTCACATGAAGTAGTCGAAGTCGCGCTCGCTGCGCACGCGCCGCCGCAAGCGGAAGATCTGGGCGGGATTCATCTGCGGGTCGAGCCGAACGTAGTTGCGGGATCCTTCCCAGAGGTATCTTCCGTCGCCGATCAGATCGTGCACCTGGAAGCTCTCGGCGGGCCCCACCCCGAACTCGTTGGTCGGCACTTCCAGCCAGGTGTCGTGCGTGTGGTGAGGATCCACGTTGACCGCGACCAGGATGATGTTGGCGAAGTCGGCAGTGTGCTTGCTGAAGAAGAGAATCTGATCGTTGTCAGTCGCATGGAAGCGCAGCGAATCGTTGGCGTGCAGCGCCGGGTTCTGCCGCCGGATCTCGTTGATCCGCCGGATCAGGGGCCGAATGCTCTGCGGCCCGGGATGGCGCCGGCTGCGGATCTCGTACTTCTCGGAGTGGGCATAGTCTTCGGTGCCCGGCAACGCCTCGTTCTCGCAGTCTTCGAAACCGCTGTGGATGCCGTAGGACGGTCCCAGCGTGGCGGCCAACACCAGACGCGCCTCGAAGGCCGGCCGTCCTCCGTACTGGAGGTATTCGGGCAAGATGTCAGGCGTGTTGGTGAAGAAGTTGGGCCGGAAGAAATCGCGCACCGGCGGACGGGTCAGCTCGGTGAGGTAGTCGCGCAGCTCGCGGGCCGTGTTGCGCCAGGTGAAGTAGGTGTAGGACTGGTCGAAGCCCACCTTGGCGAGGGCGTACATCATCTTGGGCCAGGTGAATGCCTCGGCGAGGAAGATCGTCTCGGGATGCTTGGCCTTCACCTCGCGGATCATCCACTCCCAGAAGCGCAGGGGCTTGGTGTGCGGGTTGTCGACGCGGAAGATGCGCACGCCGCGCTCGCACCAGAAGAGCGTCACGCGCAACAGCTCGTTCCAGAGGTTGCGCCAGTCGGCGCACTCGAAATCCAGCGGATAGATGTCCTGGTACTTCTTGGGCGGATTCTCCGCGTACTTGATCGTGCCGTCGGGGCGCTGCCGGAACCAGTCGGGATGCTCGCGGGCGTAGGGATGATCGGGCGAGCACTGGAACGCCAGGTCGAGCGCGATCTCGAGGCCCGCCTCTTCGGCCGCTCGTCGGAAGCGGTCGAAGTCCTTCAGCGTGCCCAGCTCCGGATGCACCGCGGTGTGTCCGCCCGCGCGCGACCCGATCGCCCACGGGCTGCCGGGACTGCCGGCAGGCGCCGGCCAGGTGTTGTTCGGCCCCTTGCGATGCGTCTCGCCGATCGGGTGGATCGGCGGCAGATACAGCACGTCGAACCCCAGGTGCGCAATCTCGGGCAGGAGCTGAGCCGCCTCCTCGAAGGTGCCGCTGCGCGACGGGTCGGGCGTCGCCGAGCGGGGGAACATCTCGTACCAGGCGCCGAAGCGGGCGCGCTCACGCGCGACGTCGATCTCCAACACCGCAGGGTGGGCGGTTTCCTGTCGCCGGTCCGGGTGGCGGGCCATCACCGCGGCCAGGTCGGCGCCCAGTCCGCCCTCGATCCGCTCGGCCGCCTCGCGCTCGCCTCCATCGAGGATCGCCGCCCGGGCCTCGAGCCAGGCGCGATCCTCGCCCGATGCGCGCGCGGCCGCCTCCCGCACCAGACGGCCGCCCTCGAGCAGCTCGCTCGAGACCTCTTGATCGGCGGCCACCTTCTTGCTCAGCTCGCTGCGCCACGAGCTGAACGCGTCGATCCATGCAGCCACGGTGAACTGATACCCGCGGATGCGGTCGGGCTCGATCCGGAAGGTCGCCTCCCAACGGTCGTTCAGCAGCCGGCGCATCGGCGTCTCCAACCACCGCCGCCCCCCATTGGGCCGGTAGCGCGCCACCGCCGCCAGATGGTCGTGACCGTCCACAAAGATGTCAGCTGTCACGACGACGGTCTCACCAACCGTTCGCTTCACCGGGAAGCGGCCGCCCTCCACGCTCGGCTGGACGTTCTCGATCCAGACACGCCGGACCAGCTCATCGCGCAAGCACAACCTCCTTGTAGACCTCCAGCGTTCGATCCGCCACGCGCCCCCAGGCGAATTCCGCCTCGGCCCGCCGGCGACCGCAGGCGCCCATCGTTCGTCGTTCGTCCTCGTTGCGCAGCAGCCGGTTGACCGCCGCCGCGAGGTCGTGGGCGAAGCGCTCGGGATCCCGGGGTTCCGGGTCCTCGGCCGAGACCGGCTCGAAGGATACGAGCAGCCCCGTCTCTCCCGGAACGACGATGTCCGGAATGCCGCCCACCGCGCTGGCGACCACCGGAACGCCGCAGGCCATCGCCTCCAGATTGATCAGCCCGAACGGCTCGTAGACCGAAGGACAGCAGAAGACGGCGCTGTGGCTGTAGAGCGCCACCGCCTCCTCGCGCGACAGATGCTCGCGGATCCAGACCACCCCGGACCGGCGTTCGCGCAGCCGGGCGATCGCCGCCTCGGTGTCGCGCGCGATCTCGGGAGAGTCGGGAGACGCCGCACAGACAACGATTTGGGTCCCATTGTCGAACTGCTCGGCGGCGCGCAGGAAGTGCTCGATCCCCTTTTGCCGGCTCATGCGACCCAGGAACAGCACATAGGGGGATTCCCCAGAGATGGCATGGCGCCCGAGCAACCCGGTGTTCGAGGTCGGACGGTAGACCTGCGTGTCGACGCCGTTGGGCACAACGTGCACCCGCTGCTCAGGCACCGGGAAGAGCGAGAGGATCCGATCCCGCTCGTTGCCCGACACCGCGATGACCGCATCGGCCATCGTGAGCAGGGTTCGCTCCAGCCAGAGCGACACGTCGTAGCCGCGGCCGAGCTGCTCCCGCTTCCACGGCCGCAGCGGCTCCAGTGAATGCACTGTGGCGACGAGCGGCACGCCGTAGGCCAGCTTGGCCAGGATGCCGCCCCAGGCGCTGTACCAGGTGTGGCAGTGCACCACATCAGCCTCGATCGGCTCGGCGTTGAAGGACACGCCCGTCTCGATCGCCATCAGGGCCAGACGCGCCTTGTCCGGATTGGCCGCCAGCCGCGCGTCGCCGAACGGATAGCCGCGCACCTGAAGGCGCTCGCCGCGCTGCTCCTGGTCGCCGAAGCACTTCACCTCGACCCGCGCGCGCTTGGCCATCTCGCGCGCCAGATGCTCTAGGTGCACGCCCGCGCCGCCGTAGACGTGCGGCGGGTATTCGCGCGCCATGTAGACGACCCGCAAGAAGGGTCCCTCTGTCACAGCCGACCTCCCTTTTCTCGCCTCGGCCCGGCACGGCCGGGGCGGGTTCTTTCGATTCACTCTCCGGCCTCGTCCTCCCAGCGGAAGAGCGCCAGGGTATGCTCACCCAACCGGTACCGATCGTCCGGGTTCCAGCGTCGGGGCTCTTCGTCGGTCGACGCTCGCGCCATCGTATCGAGCAGGAGCGCCCATTGGCCCCGCCGCCCCTGTTGGGGCAAGGTCCAGTCGACGGCCTCGTCGTGCGCGTTCAGCAACAGGAGCATCGTGCCGCACGGGATCTCGCGCCCCATCTCGTCGACGTCCTCGAACGCCTCGCCGAGAATCTGCACCCCCAGGGCGCACGGCTTGGGCTCCTGCCAGTCCTCGTCCCGCAATTCCTCGCCGTCGGACCTCAGCCAGCGGATCTCGGGTTGTTCGTCCCCCCGGCGCGGGCGGCGCCGAAAGAAGTCGCGCCGCTGGAACACGGGGTTCTCCCGGCGGATGGCGATCAGGCGCCGAACGAACTGCAGGAACTCCCGCTGTTCGGAGTCCAAGTCCCACGCGAGCCAGCTCAGCTCGTTGTCCTGGCAGTAGGCGTTGTTGTTGCCCTGCTGCGTGCGGCCCAGCTCGTCGCCGCCCAGCATCATCGGCACCCCCACCGAGAGCATCAGATTGGCCATGATGTTGCGCTGCTGTCGCCAGCGCAGGGCGTTGATCTCGGGGTCGTCGGTCGGCCCCTCCGCCCCGCAGTTCCAGCTCCGGTTGTGCGACTCGCCGTCCTGGTTCTCATCGCCGTTGGCTTCGTTGTGCTTCTCGTTGTAGCTGACCAGGTCCCGCAGGGTGAAACCGTCGTGGCTGGTGACGAAGTTGATGCTGGCGTGGGGGCGCCGGCCGCTGGCCTCGTACAGATCGCTGCTGCCGGCCAGGCGCGTGGCCATCTCACCCAGTGGGCAGCCGTGCCGGTTCCAGAAGTCGCGCACGGTGTCACGGTACTTCCCGTTCCACTCGGTCCAGAGCACCGGGAAGCCGCCCACCTGGTAGCCGCCCTCGCCCAGGTCCCACGGCTCGGCGATCAGCTTCACCTGCGAGATGACCGGGTCCTGATGGATGATGTCGAAGAACGCTCCGAGCTTGTCCACTTCGTACAGCTCGCGCGCCAGCGCGCTGGCCAGATCGAAGCGGAAACCGTCGACGTGCATCTCCAGCACCCAGTAGCGCAAGCTGTCCATGATGAGCTGCAGCACGCGCGGCTGCCGCGGATCGAGCGTGTTCCCGCAGCCGGTGAAGTCCATGTAGTAGCGCAGGTCGTCCTGCATCAGACGATAGTAGCAGGCGTTGTCGATCCCGCGCAGCGAGAGCGTCGGACCGAGATGGTTCCCCTCGGCCGTGTGGTTGTAGACCACGTCGAGGATGACCTCGATGCCATTGGCATGCAGCGTGCGCACCATGGTCTTGAACTCCTGCACCGGATCCGAATCGCGCCGAGCGGAAGCGTAACGGATGTCGGGGGCGAAATAGGAGAGCGTGTTGTACCCCCAGTAGTTGCTCAAGCCCCGCTCGACCAGATGACGCTCATCCACGTGGTGGTGGCAGGGCATCAGCTCGATCGCGGTGACGCCCAGCTCCTTCAGGTGGGCAAGGATGGGCTCGCTGGCCAGCCCCGCGTAGGTGCCGCGGATCTCCGGCGGCACCTCCGGGTGGCGAACGCTCAGCCCCTTGACGTGGGTCTCGTAGATGACCGTCTTGTGCCAGGGGATGTTCGGCCGCTGGGCGTCCCCCCAGGCGAAGGCGGGATCGATCACCGCGCACAGCGGCGCGACGTGCGCATTGTCACGCTTGTCGAACGAGAGGTCCTCCTGTGAATCGCCGACCCGGTAGCCGAACATCGCATCGTCCCAGGTGACGGGGCGCACGATCCGTTTCGCGTAGGGGTCGACCAGGACCTTGTGCGGGTTGAAGCGCATGCCGGCGGCCGGATCGTAGGGCCCGTGCACCCGGTAGCCGTAGATCTGACCCGGACGCACGTCCGGGAAATAGGCGTGCCACACGTGGTCGGTGTATTCGCGCAGCTCGATGCGATCCTTCTCGACCGGTTTCTCGCCCGCATCGAAGAAGCACAGCTCGACCTTCTCGGCGTGCTCCGAGAAGAGGGCGAAGTTGACGCCCATGCCGTCCCAGGTGGCGCCGAGCGGATAGGGTCTGCCGGGCCAGATCCTCATCGTGAACCTCCGATCTGCCTTGGCGTTTCCGGCTCCAGGCGTGGCCGCCGCGCGTCCTAGCCGGAGTCCGCGCGGCAACACAGGGTGCCACGGTCACATATCCCGCTTGCCGAACGGTCCCACGCTACAACCCGAGGCCCGCTTCAAGCGAGCGCGTTCTGCGATCGACCTGCGCCGGATTCGGTGAAGAGCCCACCGCCAT
Source organism: uncultured bacterium (assembly GCA_964585945.1). Taxonomy (GTDB): domain Bacteria; phylum Eisenbacteria; class RBG-16-71-46; order CAIMUX01; family WJJG01; genus CAZDKK01. The sequence goes on from CAZPGB010000019.1 coordinate 68,588, forward strand.
CACTTCCCCTTCCGCCGCGGAAACAGCCGTCGCAATCCCGTGCCGCCCATCGTGACGCCCACGGGCAGGGGCGCAGTATCACTGGCGTAGCGCACATCCTCGATGGTGTAGAACGCGCGGGGGTTCCAGCGGCGGATCACGTCCAACACCCGCCGCAGGTGCCGGCGCCGGATGACGGTGAAGAGGACCTCCACCGGTCCGCGGGCGCCTTCACCGTGTACTTGCGTGACGCGGTAGCCCGCCTTGGTCAGGAAGCGGCGCAGGCGCGTGGAATCGGTGCTGATCATCACCCGCACCATCGCCAGCCCCATGGCCAGACGGCCTTCCAGAAAGAGCCCCACGAAATTGCCCGCCGCGAAGCCGGCCGCATAGGCCAGGTAGCAGGCCGGGTTGCTCAGGTTCTTCATGATCTGCCCGATGGCCAGAAGCCAGATGATGATCTCCACGAACCCCAACACCGGCGCCATGACGCGCATGCCCCGGTTGAGCAGAATCAGCCGCAGCGTTCCCAAGGAGACGTCGGCGATGCGCGCGAGGAAAATCAGCACCGGTAGCAGCCCATACTGGAACCAGGCCGAGTCGGCCGTCAGCCCGAACATGGAAGTCCCTCTCTAACGTGGTTGCCCGCCGTCGCGCACGATGCGTACGCGCTCAATCGGATCCCCCTGTACAATCGCGCCCAGTGCGTCCCATCCGTCGATCAGCCGCCCGAAAATCGTGTAGCGGCCGTCCAGATGCGGTTGATCCGACAGCGCCAGGAAGAACTGGCTTCCACCGGTGTCCTTGCCCGCGTGCGCCATGCCCAGCGTGCCCGGCTCGTAGTGAAGCGGGTTGTACTCGCACCGAATCGCATAGCCCGGGCCGCCCCAGCCGTCGCCGCGGGGGCAGCCGTCCTGGACGACGAAGTCGGGCACCACGCGGTGCCAACGGCCGTCGTCGTAGAAGCCGTTGCCCGAGAGACGCGCGAAGTTGGCCACCGTGAGCGGCGCATCCGCGCCGTACAACGCGATGCGCAGCGTGCCGGCCGCGGTCTCTAGGATGGCCTCGCGGCTCGCGCGCGCATTGCGCAGCAGGCGGGCGTAGTCCTGCGCCGTCCGCCCGGTGTCTTGAGGACGCGGGCGCAGCCCCCGGGCCGCCGGGGCCCACGCATCATCGGACGAGGCCGCTTCCTGCAGCGCGCTCCGAGCCGCCGTGCGGACGCGGCGATCCTCATCGTGGAGCGCGATGGCGTAGAGCCGCCTCGCAGCCTCGATGCGGTGATCGGACTCGAGGAGATCGGCCCACAGTCCCACCAGCGAGCCGCGCACGTCGGCGGACGGATCGCGCGCCAGTGGCTCCAGGTGACCGGCCAGGATCGCCATCTGACGCTCGGAGAGCGGCGACGCGCCCGGCTGCCCCAGCACCTGCCGGACGCCTTCGACCACCAGGAGCCGCAGGACCTCATCGCCGCTCTCAGAGAAGCTCGCCATCTCCAGCAGCAACGACTCCAGATCGATACCGTCCGCCGCGCGCAGCGACATCCAGACGATCACGACCGCTTTGGCCACGCGCGGGTCATCATCGAGGCATCGGCGCGTGAGCTGGCGCAGGAGGCGGCGCTCGGGAGCTTCCCTGTCCGCCGGTGTGGGGGCATCCTCCCCGCTCGCCATGCTATCGGCAGCGACCGCTTCCCCGATCGCCGCCAGCTCGGCAGCGGCGGCGAAGCGCACCGACCAGTCGCGGTCCTCCAGTGCGCGGGCAACCAAGTGCAGGGCCTGCTGGATGAGATCGCCGTCGCGGCAGGCCCCGATCGCCACCTCGTAGGCCACGGCCCGCTCCCACGCCAAGGGCGCATCGAACCGGTCGCCGATCAGCTCGAACAGCCGGGGCGGCTCGTGCACCGCGCCCAGCGCGCGCAGCAGCTCCACCTGCACGTGAGGGTGCGGATCACAGAAGGCCAGTCGGGAGGTCTCCTGCTCGGGGCGGCCCACCAGCAACCCGCCCAGGCTGCGGACCGCCTCCACGCGCGCCCGGGGATCGGGATCGCTGAGCGCTGCGGCCAGCGCATCCCGCGCCGGCTGCGCCAACGAGGCCAGCGGCTCCTCGGGGTCGGGCGTGTCGGACGGATCCGGCGACGCCAGGGCGCGCAGACCCCGCAGCGCCTGCAGGCGCACACGCAGGTCCGCGTCGCCGCACAGCTCCAGCAGCCGACCCAGGATGGCGGCGAGCTGCTGCTGTGAGAGCGCGGCGCCGCCCGGAATGGGCGTTCGTCCCGACGCGCGCGCGCCCGCCATGCGCATCAACGCGTAGGCGGCGCGCCAGCGGGTCTCGACGTCGCGGTCCGTGCTGAGCTTCAGCACCGCGTCGACGTGCAGCGGGCGCGTGCCCTTCCAGACCGCCAATAGCGCCGCCTGCCGGACGCCGGCATCGGCGTCCTCTAGCGCGGACGCCATCGCCGCCGGGTGCGGGTCGGGCCCGCAGCGGCCCAACGCCTCCACCGCGGCGGCGCGCACCTCGGCGCTCTCCTCGGATCCCGCGGCCAGAAGCGCCGCCACGCCGGCCCCGGCCGCCTCGCTCTGCACCAGGCCGAGCGCGAAGGCTGCCATGGCCCGGACTTCGGCTGAGGGGTCGCGGCGCAAGAGGTCGGACAGCATGGCGCGGGCCGTGGCCGCCTGGGCGTCGTCCTCGCCCGTCGTGGGCCCGGCGATCCTTCCCGCCGCCAGCGCGGCCCGCGCGCGCACTTCGGGCGCAGGGTCGGCCAGGAACGGCCGCAGCCGGTGCACCGACTCGCGCCGGTCCTCCAGCCTCAGGATGCGCGCTTCGGTATCGATCGACATCGACGCACCGCATGCCGGCGTGAAGGCCGCCGCGCAGCAGGCTATGACCATCAGCGTGAATTGCACTCTCACGTCAACACCTCCCGCGGCATCGCCGCAACCGGCTCGGTTGTGACCGGTGCGGGGAAATGCGTGTCCCACCACTGCCTGGCCCGCGCGGTCGTCCAGGGCTCGGCCAGGTGGATCTCGTCCAGCATCTGCATCAGCGCGTCCATCGACGGCGGTCGCCGCTCGGGGTCCTTCTCCAGACATGCCAGGATGACATCGTCCACGCGAGCGGGAATCGGCAGCTCGGTGCGCCGCGACGGCGGATCGGGGGCATCCTTGGCGTGCATCACCATCGCTTGCATCGGCGTTTCGGCCTCGAAGACGGTCTGGCCGGTCAGCAGCCAGTAGGCCACGCACCCCAGCGCGTACGTGTCGACGCGCGCATCGACGGACCGGTTGCCCACCACCACCTCGGGCGCCATGAACGCCGGGGTGCCGAGGGTCTGCCCCTCCTGGGTGATGGTGGCCTCCTCCATCGAGAGATCGGGGCTGGGCTTGACCAGGCCGAAGTCGAGCACCTTGATGAAGTCGAGGTCGCGACCCAGCCGGCAGGTGTAGATGTTGGCCGGCTTGATGTCGCGGTGGATCAAGCCCTGCTCGTGCGCGTCGGCCAGCGAGTGGCAGACCTGCCGCAGCAGGTGCACCACCCGCGCGGCCGGCAACGGTCCGAAGCGGCGGACGAGCTGATCCAGGTTCAGCCCGTCGAGCAGCTCCATCACGTAGTAGAACACGCCGTCGGCCGCCACCCCGAAGTCGTAGAGGTCGATCGTGTGCGGCGATCCCAGGGCCGCCGTCGCCTGCGCCTCGCGCTCGAAGCGGCGCAGCACCGTCTGGGGTTCCTCGCTGCGGCGGCTGAGCACCTCGGGGCGAATCAGCTTGACGGCGGCCGGGCGGGCCAGCATGCGGTGCTTCGCCTTCCACACCTCGCCCATGCCGCCCTTGCCCAGCAGCTCGGTGAGCCGATAGCTGCCCAGTTCGCGCGCCCGCCGCATCTCGCGCCCCAGGTGGTGGACGATGAAGGCGGGAATGGTGGCCATGTCGGCAACGATGAAGACCGGCACATACAGATTGAGAAACGTCAACCAGCTTCCCTGACTCAGACCCGACCATACGATCACCAGATAGGCCAACGGGCCCGTGGCCGCGGTGGCGCAGGCCACGAGGAAGGTCTTCCGCGGCGTGGCCGGGACCAGCAAGGGAAACAGCAGCAGCAGCACGCAGACCCAGGAGATGCCTACGTTGGGCATGCCGTAGAGCGTCCCGTCCACGAATCGCATGGGCTCTTGGACCACCAGGTGATAGAGCCCTTCCAGAAAAGAGATCAGCAGGGCCATGATGAACTGGTAGAGGAAGCCGAGCTTGACGACCGCGCGGTCGGAGAGCCGCCTGCTGCGGGTGGCGGCGAACATCAGCACCGAGAGCAGCGTGGAGACGCCGTGGAACGCCACCTCCTCGGCGTGCAGGGGCAGGCCGACCCCGAGGGAGAGACCGATGTTGAGCCCGCCGCCGGCCACACCAAACGCCAGGCCCAGCAGAAGCGCCGCCAAACCCATCCGCTTGCGGGCGAAGTCGGGCAGCCCGTCGGACCAGCCGGGGGTGTGCAGGGAATGCTTCGAGAGCAGGATCTCTCCCAGCTTGCTTCGTACGCGCGATTCGGTCGCCATGATCACCAAACCTCCGCCGTCGGCGCTCATGGCGCCGGGCTCCCGGGAGCAGCAACGCGAGAAACTCTACGCGTCGGCGGGGACGAAATCCAGGACAGGGATGGAAACGCTTCTCGAGCGTGGTGTCGGGAGCGGGCGGGTTGCGGCGGCTACTTCAGCCGCAGCAGCCGCAGCGCCGGGCCGTCGGATGGGCCACCGATCCGGACCAGGTAGAGACCGCCCGGCACCGGGCGTCCCCGGTCGTCGGTGCCGTCCCACTCGACGCTGCGCGGGCCCGTCCGGGCGTCCAGCACCAATCGCCGCACGCGGCGACCGGCGGCATCGGTGATGCGCACGACCGGAGGATCGTCTGCGGCCGCCGGCCGCGGCCCCGTGAAGGTCAGCCGGGTGCGGCCGGCGAAGGGATTGGGTCGCGCGGCCAGCAGGACGTCCGGCTCAAACAGGTCCGCCCGCTCCTCCGCGATGTCGCTGCTGCCCTGGAAGAGGAAGAGCGCGTTGTAGAGGCTGAGCCGCCCGCCCGAGACGGTCTTGCCCTCCAGGCTGGGCAATAGGTCGACCCCGTCCAGGATCGCCTGCTTGACCTGAAGCACGACCGCGTCCGGGTCTTGCCGGTAATCGGTCAGCCAGGGCGTGGTCGCCGCGGCCGCCATCAGCGCGACGCTGCCGGCGACATGGGGCGAGGCCTGCGAGGTGCCGGTGCGGGTTTCGTAGTCGTTGCCGACGTCGGTCGACAGCACGTAGTCGCCCGGCGCGCCCAGGTCGATCGTCGTCGGTCCCCAGGCCGAGCGGTACTGGATGACGTTGCCGATCGTGGTGCAGGTCACCGTGATCAGGTAGTCGCTCGGACAGGCGGTCGGCATGTCGCCCTCGAGGTCGATATTCCAGTTGTGATTGGCCGTCGCCGCCGTGCTCAGCACCCCCTCCTCGCCGAGGGCATCGTACATCGCGCACCAGAGCGGATACGCGGCCGGGTCGCCGCGGTCGATGCCAAAGGAGCTATTGGCTACCACGACGAAGGCGCCCTCGGTGCCGGAGCTCGCGTTGTAGCGGGCGCGCATCTCGAGCACGTAGCCGTAGGCCTCGCAGACCACCGCCTCGCTCTCGGCCGACCCGACCACGGGCAGCACGTATCCTTCCCAGTTGACGCCGCTGATGCCGACGCCGTTGTCGCCGATCGCCGCCGCGATGCCGGTCACGTGCGCGCCGTGGGAGGCGTCGGGGATCGTGCCGTCGTGGGCGATCGCGTTCCACCCGTGGTAGTCATCGACGTAGCCGTTGCCGTCGTCGTCCTGGCCGTTGTTCGGGACCTCGCGCCAGTTCTTCCAGAAACGCAGGTCCTCGTGCGTGAGGCAGGAGCCGTCGTCGACAATGGCGATCACGACCGTGTCGCCCAGCGCGGTCACGCCCCCCGTGTGACGCTCCCACGCCTCGGGCGCATCGATGTCGGAGTCGGGCACGCCGCCCTGACCGCCCTGGTAGTCGAGCGCCCACTGATCGGGAAAGAGCGGGTCGTTCGGGTAGAGCGAGCGGTTCTGGACGTAGTGGTTGCGCTGGGCCAGACGCACCGCCGGATGGGCCCGCACGCGTCCGAGCAGCGCCGGCTCGGCGTCGGCATCGGCCGCGTGACGGAAGAGCCAGATGCCCATGCGCCGCGACAGGAGCCGCGCCGCCTCGAGCCCCTCGGCCGCGAACGCATCCTCCAGAGCACCCACCTCGGCGGTCGGCTCGGCCGGGGCGGGTTGCGCCGCGAAGGGCAGGCTGGGATCGGGCGCGAGCTGGATCAGCATCTCGCCGGGAACGTAGGGGGCCTCCGCCGCCGGTGGTCCTGGAACGGCCAGGATCGCCGCGCACCCAACGGCCGCCGCGAGACGGCCGGCACCCATCTTGGAAGCTCGGCGCCGGGGCGGCATCCTCTTCGAACCACGTTGCACCATCATCCGCATCTCCCGCCGGCGGCGGTTGTGATGCGCCGGCGCTCGTCCTCACCTATCGGCCAGCGCCCGACCGATCTCGCTCGTCTCGTCGCTGGCTCGCGTCTCCCGCGCTACGCCTCGGCCCAGAGCCGGACGAAGAGCTCGATCGATCCGGGGGCGTATCCGGCGAAGTGGTTGTTGAAGTAGGCGTAGACGCTGTCTTGACGCTCCAGCATCCGCCGCCCCAGCGCCACCCAGTCGCGCGTCTGGGCGCTGCGATCGACCAGCAGCTCGCCCCACTGCTTCTCGCGCCGGCCCGCTTCCTGCGCCTCGCGCACCAGCTTGTCCATCTGGCGGTGGTTGCCGAGGAAGCGGATGTAGCTGAACGGGCCGGTCACCGGATCGGGGCCGGCGAAGAGTCTGCCGGGGCCCGGCATGGTGTAGTAGGCCGTGAAGGCCAGGGTCGCCCCGTGCGCGCGCAGCAGGTCGAAGAGCGGCTCGGCCAGCCACTTGGCGTTGCGGACCTCGACCACGAACGAATCACCGGCCGGGAGCTGCGGCAGGAAGCGTCCCAGGCGATCCAGGAACGACGCGCCGGTCTCGTACTCGTGCGGGTCCTTGCCCTTGGCCACGTACGGAAACTGCAGCAGCAAGGGGCCGCGCTTCTCTCCCAGGGGCTCCAGGCGGCGCAAGAAGGCGTTCATCTCCGCGCTGCAGTTCTCGAGCGCCAACTCGTGGGTGATCTTCTTGGGCACCTTCAGGCTGAAGATGAAGTCTTGCGGCACCTTTTGCGCCCAGCCCTCGACCGTGCGCTTCGACGGCATCGCGTACCAGGTGGCGTCGATCTCCACCGTGGGGAAGGTCCGCGCGTAGTGCGCCAGAAACTCCCCCGGCTCCATCCCGGCCGGGTAGAAGCTGCCCCGCCAATCCGAGGAGCTGAAGGATGATGTGCCGACGCGCAGCCCCGGCGGCAGCGCCGAGAGATCCAAGTCCATGATCCACACCCTCGCATCCCCGCGAAACCTCCCGCGGGGTGTGACTGTAGCCACAAGGGCCAGCGACCCTGATCGGCCAGGGCCAGTGACCCTGATCGGCCAGCTACGCCGATCACGTCGTGTGCGCCGTTACCCGGCCGGGCGTCCGGCGGTTCCTATCCGAGAGAGCGAGAGATCGCCTGTCCACCGGCGACCGTCCGGGATGGCCTTTCCGCCCGCGACCGGGCGGCATCTGTGTGAAAGGAGAAGCACCATCATGTCGGGACACACCCTCGCGATGACCGATACGCTCCGTGAGTATCTCAACCGCGCCTGGCTGCGGGAACCCCCCATCCTGAGCCGGTTGCGCGAGGAGACCGCCGCCCTCGGGTCGGCGGCCAGCATGCAGATCGCCCCCGAGCAAGGCCAGTTGATGGCGTTGATCTTGGAGCTGATCGGCGCCGAGCGGGTGCTGGAGATCGGCGCCTTCACGGGGTACAGCGCCCTGTCCATGGCCCGGGCGCTGCCGGAGCACGGACGGCTGATCACCTGCGACGTCAGCGACGACTACACGCGCATCGCCCGGCGTTACTGGAAGGAGGCCGGGGTGGCCGATCGCATCGAGCTGCGCTTGGCTCCAGCCCGCGAGACGCTCAATCAGCTCCTGGCACAGGGCGAGGCGGAGACCTTCGACGCCTGCTTCATCGACGCCGACAAGGAGAGCTACGAGGAATACTACGAGCTGGCCCTGCGTCTGGTGCGCCCGGGCGGACTGATCATGCTCGACAATGTCTTCTGGAGCGGCAGGGTGGCCGACCCCGAGGTTGACGACGACACCACCGCGGCGCTGCGCCGCACCAACGCGCGGCTCCATGGCGACGAGCGGGTGACGCTGGCCGTCGTGCCGATCGCCGACGGCCTCACGCTGGCGCGGAAGCGCCCCGGGTCCGCACAGGGCGGGCCGGCACGAAGCTGACATTCATCCGCGGGCCGGCCAGGGCCCGGAGCGTCGCCGCGGATGGCCAGGCGCCGTTCAAGCCATCGGCCGACCTGGGGCCACGCACCTGCACGATGCTGTCGGGCTCCAGCTCTCGCAGGCGACGGCGCAGCCGCTCGATCGCGGGCGACCCGTCTCGATCCACCGGCATCGACACGATGTGCATCGGGCGGCTGTGCAACGGGTGCATGCGCACCTCGTCCAAACGTCCGCCGTTGCCGGCACCGCGCACGAAGCGCAGCGTGAGGACGCCCTTGGTCTCCCCCCGCTCCGCGAAGGACGTCCTCTGCGTGGAGCCCGCAAAACAGACCGGCGCCGCCAGGGGACGCCCGCGCCGATCGGAGCGCAGCACCTGCCCGCGGTGCAGATGCCCCGCCAGCACCGCCGCGAACCCGGCCGGCAGGCTCGCGGCCGGTACAACGTCGGGGGCATTGCCGAAACGGTATCCGTGGAGTCCCACGGCGGCGCCCTCGATGAGCTGGTGCATGCAGAGCAGGCGCACGTCGGCCGGGATGTCGAGGGCGCCCGTCGCGCGCACCAGTCGGCCGAAGTGCCGGCGCAGGTCGAGCCGACTGTAGGGAAAGCCGCCCACGGCCACAGCCTGTCCGCGGATCGTGAGGCGGATCGTCCGCGGATGGTCGCAGACGTGCACGCCCGGCCGGTTCCACAGCAGCGGATAGGGCATAGCCGAGCGCTCGTGGTTGCCCGGAACGATGATGATCGGCACACGGCGCGCCACGGCTCCGAGACGGTCGATGACACCGGCCGCCAAACCGATCGGGACCCGGCTGCGATAGAAGAGGTCCCCGCCGTGCACGATCAGATCGACCCGCGCGCGGACGGCGATGTCGAAGGCCCGCTCCAAGCTCTCGGTGAACTCCACGCCCCGACGCCGGCGTGCAATCCTCGCGCAGCGGGGGGTGTCGAACCCGAGATGGGTGTCCGAGAGAAAGAGCACCCGCACGGACGCGTCCGGCCCCACCGGTGACGACGCCCCACCGCACACCGACACGCATCGCGGCGCCATGCTCAACACCTCGCCAGGAGCGAGCGCAAGGCGTCGCCGTGAAGCCGCAGGCCGGGGCTCAGAAGAAGCTCCACCTCACGGCCTTGGCTGGTGAGACGGCGCATCTCGGTCATCAGAACGCGCAGCCGGTTGTAGGTGAGCCGGTCGAAGGCCGCCAGCCGATCCAGGCGCGATGGGAAGCCTTCCCGTAGCGCATCGCTTCCCCTACCCTCGAGAGCATCGACCTCTGCGATCGCGCCCCCTCGAATCGACAGGGTCCGCGGCGCGTCCTGCCCCTCCGGCGCGTCCGGCGCGTCCGGCGCCTCCGGCGGCGGATTCCACCGGAGCACCGACTCGCTCAGCAGCGCCAGCAGGCGTGCCCGGCTGCGAAGCCGCGCCGCGTGCACCAGGAGGTGTTCGAGACCGTCGGCCACCTCGGCGGGCTCCAGCGGGGCGATCTCCGCCGCCGCCTCCTCGTCGGCCGGTCCCTCTTCGAGCCGCGGATCGACGCTCTCCGCCTCCGTCGCGCCGCTGGAAACCGCACGCGCCGCTTCGAGCTGCTCGGTTACGCGGGCCGTCAGCAGGACCGCGCCTGCCTGCATGAGAAAGGGCGCGTCCCACCGCCCCGCGGTCAGATCGCGGTGACGTTCGCGCAGCAGGTCGCACCCGTGGCGCAACGCCTGGGTCTCCAAGCGTCGCGGATCGAGCATGAGTTGCCGCGCGGTCCCGGGAAGATCGCTGAGCCGGCGCCGCGGGGCGCGCAGCAGATCGGCCAGCACGCGGACGGCCGCGAGTGTTTCGCGGCCGGGCAACGGCCCCAGGGAGTGCCGCTCATCGGGAGATTCGCGCCAGCTCGTCAGATCACGGCTGCAGAACCAGACCCCCTGGCCTTGGTCCCGCAGGGCGCGGTTGTAGGGCGGATCGAAACGGTGGATCTGTTCCACCTCGAGCAGAGCGGCCTCCAGGGCGCTTCGGGTGCAGGATGCTTGCACGTCGTGGGCGCGGGTGACCAGCTCGAGCAGCTTCTCCTCGCACCGCCGTTTGCGGTAGTAGCTGTTCACCCGCTTGCGCAGCGAGGTGGCCTTGCCCACGTAGAGCACCTCGCTCGACCGGCTCAGGAACCGGTACACACCCGGCTGGTCAGGCAGCCCGAGCCGCGTCTCCCGGGCGAGGGGGTATCGCCAGCGGGTCGCGCGCGCCGGGGGCTTCCCCGCCAGCAGCGGCAGCAGCTCATCGAGCATGCGGATGCCGCGCTCGCGCTCGAGCTGCGCGACCAGGCGCGCCCAGAGACCCGCCTGCGCCGCCACGTGGTCTGCGGCCCGCTTCAGCTCCGGCACCGGAAGGTCGAAGTAGCCGGCGAGCGCGCGCAGACCGCGCCGGGGAAGGTCCGGAAAGAGCCGGCGGGCGATCTCGTGCGTGCAGAGCCATTGCAGTGGAAAGCGTCTCCGCGGGTCGCACTCCGCATGGAGGTGGCGGAGGAACTGGTCCTCGAAGCGGGCGAAGTGGGCGACCGCCGCCACCGGGCGACCCCGGCCGGTGGCGGCTCGGCGCAAGAGCCGCCACGCGCTCCCCCGGGCGACCGCCGCGCCCAAATCCGCGTCGCGCAGTCCGGTCAGCCGGGTGATCGCGCGCGGGATCCCGGCTCCCGGCGGCAGGGCCACCAGATGGCTCTCGATCGCGGGCCGGTTCCGGCTCCAGGAGGCCGCGCTCGTGCGGGTCCAGCCGATCTCGAGGAGGTGCCCGCGCTGGGGATTGGCGCCGGTCGTCTGGCAGTCGACGACCAGAACCGGTGCGTGCCTCAGGTTGCCATCCACGACGTCCTCCGCCCAGCGCGAGCCCCTCGCTGGTGCAGGATGACTGAACATTTGTTCAGTGTCAAGAAGGCGGTGGGCGTCGCGCTGTCGTCGCCGGCTACAGCCAGAGCGGCTCCAGGCCCGGCCCCGAGGCGTCGAGTCTTCCGGAATCACGCAGGGCGTCGAGCTCGGCCACCAGCCGCTCCTGATCCCGTGGAAACCGGCCGGCCAGGGGCACGACATTGGACACATGATTGGCCCGGAAGAGTGTGCGGTGCAGGTCCAGGTGCGACACCAGCTCGCGGAGCTCCTGTACGGCCTCCAGCTCCGTGAGTTGCTGAAATGAGCCGCCCGCGATGGCGTGCATGAGCGGCGTCCCGGGAACCGGGATGTAGCGAAGCGCCGCCAGGAAAGCCGGCTGCATGCCGTTGACCGCTTCGGCGGTGGCGACCGCGTGCACGCGCGACCGTTGGCGACCGGCCAGGCCGGTCAGCACCATCACCGACATGCGCAATCCCGCGGCCTGGGCGCGCTGGGCGGCGAAGATCATCTCCGAGGCGCGATCGCACTTTCCCACGCGCGACAATGTTTCCTGGTCCCCGCTCTCGAGCCCCATGTAGAGGGTGTGCAAGCGTGCAGCGCGCAGACGGCGGAGCTGCGCGTCGGACTTGGACAGGATGGAACGACCGTTGGCGTAGAGGCTCACGCGGGCCAGGCGAGGCAGCCGGGCGGCGAGACGATCCAGGATGCGGCCCAGCCGTTCGTAGGAGAAGGCCATCACGTCACCGTCGGCCAGAAAGACACGCGCAGCGGCCGGATCGCTCATGGCGGCCTGGTCGATGGCTCGATCGATCTCCTCGGACGTGTGGGCCCGATAGCGGACCGACTTGTACATGCCGCAGAAGGTGCACCCGTTATGCGGGCACCCATCGGCAACGCGCAGGATGAGGCTGTCGGCCTCCGATGGGGGGCGGAACATGGGCAACTCTTGCATCCGGGGGACCTCCAGCCCTTCCGTGACATCCGAGCCGCGCCCACACCGGCCGTGGCCGGAGCGCTCGGCACTGAAGTCGGCGCGGTCGAGTGCGTGATTAGGCGTAGGGTAGCGCGTCGCGGGAGGGTGCGGTAGCGGTAGTGTCCGGCGGATCTTCAGCAGCGAACTCTCGTGCCAGGTCCTGATCGTCCGCCAGACTCAGGTAGAAGGTCGATCCCTTTCCGGGCGCCGAGTCGACCCAGATGCGGCCCCCGTGGGTCTCGGCGATGCGGCGCACGATCGCCAATCCGACGCCGCTGCCGGAAGCCTGCTCCCGGCTTGCACGGGCCCGGTAGAACATCTGGAAGATGCGCTCGTGCTCCTCGGCGGGCAGCCCGGCCCCGTTGTCCCGCACGTAGAACCGGCCCCGTTGCGGTTCCCAGCCCACCTCCACCCAGCCGGCCCGCCCCGCGGGCATGTACTTGATCGCGTTGTCAATCAGGTTGGTGAAAAGCTGGCCCAGCCGCAACCGGTCGCCGCGCACGCTGGGCAGCCGACCCGCGATGCCCAGCCGGATCCCCCGGGCCGCCGCCGCGGGCTCCAGGTCGGCCAGCACCTCGCGCACGAGGGCATTCAGCTCCACCCGTTCCCGCAGCTCGTCTCGGCGACCCACGCGCGACAGCTCCAACAGATCTCCGAGGAGGGCCTCCATCTGACGGGCATTGTGGACAATCCGCTCCAGGTGCCTCTTCTCACGCGCCTGAAGCCGCTCGCGCGCCTGATCCTCAAGGAGCTGGGCGAACCCGGCCACCGCGATGATCGGGGCCTTCAGGTCGTGCGACACCATGTAGAAGAACTCCTCGAGCTCCTTCTGCTTGGCCTGCAGCGATCGGTAGGCGCTCTCCAGGCGCCGCGAGTAGCGGCGCACTTCCTGTTCGTGGGTCTTGTGGTCGGTGATGTCGTAGGAGAGCTCCAGACGCACCGTCCGACCGTCCGGCCAGAGGATCGGACGGTTGACCATCTGGAACCACCGCTCGCCCCCACGGGCGGACACCTCCCATTCCTGGGTCGATTCGTCCGCGCGCTTCGGATGGGTGCACGGACAGTGTTCGCAGGGACTGCGGCGACCGTGAATCGCTTCAAAGCACCTCCGCCCCTGCAGGGGCCCCAGTGACGATTCGGCCGGGGCGTTGGCGAAGAGGATCTGGTGGGTGGTCGGATCGATGACGTAGGCCGGCTCGCCTAAGCTGTCGAGCACAGTCCGTAGCTGTTCCACCTCATGCTCCAGGTGCTGCTCGTGGCGCCGCAGTTCCAGGAACAGAGGCTTGACGAGGGCCAGCCCCAGGCAGAGCAGCAGCGAGGTGGCCAGCGCGATGATCTCGCTGACAGGGTCGAGCGCGGATGGGCTTCCCGCCGCGAGCATCTGCTGCAGATGCACGCCGCGGCGGACGGCCATGAGCGACACGCCCAGGGCGATGAGCAGCCAGGCGGCCTGGTGGCGGGTCAGCCGCAGGAGGCGCAGGCTGAGCCCCACCGCCAGTCCCTGCAACAGCACCGACAGCGCAACGACGACCCACATGATCCTTGCTCTTCCCAGACTGGGACGTCCGCCGGAGGCCTTGCCGCCCGGCTTCCGACCCCCTGCGAACGCTTCAATGGACCTCTGCTGGACCTATCGGCAGGCCCGCGACCGCGATTGCGCAGTTGTTGTCGGCGGGGCGCCGCGGCCGCTACGCTCCGACCCTGGGCGGACGGGGCCCAGCAAACGACAACGGGACGGGAACTCGGACGTGCCCCAGACGTTCAAATTCGCGAGTACCTGTGATGGTAGTCCCAAGATCTTTTCCAGCCGCGAGTTGGGCGGCGGGAAGCGCCGCGCCGGACGACGGTTGACCGCCAGGTGCCGTCGCGGCGGGGTGGGAGCCGACGGAGGTGGAATGTGGATGAGGCGATCTTCACGCTCTCGACGCCGGAGAACGAGCCGGTGCGGGAGTACGCACCCGGCAGTTCCGAGCGGACGGAGCTGAAGGCCAAGCTCGAGGAGCTCGCGGGAGAGCAGATCGAGATCCCCCTGATCATCGGCGGCAAGGAGGTCCGCACGGGCCGCACGGCTCAGTGCGTCATGCCGCACGACCACGGACACGTGTTGGCCACCTACCACCTGGCGGGTCCGAACGAGGTCGACCAGGCGATCGCGGCGGCGCGGGCGGCCTGGTACGAGTGGCCCAAGCTTCCTTGGCCCGAGCGCGTCTCGGTCTTCCTGAAGGCGGCCGAGCTCCTCAGCGGACCCCGCCGGGCCGAGGTGAACGCGGCCACCATGCTGGGCATCAGCAAGAACGTCCAGCAGGCCGAAATCGACTCGGCCTGCGAGCTGATCGATTTCTTCCGCTTCAACGCCCACTTCATGGATGGGATCTACTCGCATCAGCCCGAGTCCTCGCTCGGAATCTGGGACCGCCTGGAATGGCGTCCGCTGGAGGGCTTCGTCTTCGCGGCGACGCCGTTCAACTTCACGTCCATCGCCGGCAACCTGCCATCCGCCCCGGCCATGATGGGCAACACGGTCATCTGGAAGCCCGCCTCCAGCGCGGTCTACTCCGCGTACTACGTCATGCGTCTGCTGATCGAGGCGGGCTTGCCCCCAGGCGTGATCAACTTCCTGCCGGGACCCGGCCGCGTGGTGGGCGAACCGGTCCTCAACCATCCGGAGCTGGCCGGCATCCACTTCACCGGTTCCACCGACACCTTCCGCGGCATGTGGCGGACGGTGGGGGCCAACATCGCCGCCTACCACTCCTACCCGCGCATCGTCGGCGAGACGGGCGGCAAGGACTTCGTCTTCGCCCATCCTTCGGCCGACGTGCAGTCGCTCGTGGTGGCGCTGGTGCGCGGGGCCTTCGAGTACCAAGGCCAGAAGTGCTCCGCGGCCAGCCGCGCCTACATTCCCGAGAGCCTCTGGCCCGAGGTGGAAGGGCGCCTGGTCGCGGCGGTCGAGGCGATTCGGCAGGGCGATCCGCGAGACTTCCGCAATCTGATGTGCGCGGTCATCGACCAGCAGGCCTACGAGAACATCACCGGCTACATCCGGCTTGCGCAGGACTCGCCCGACGTCGAGATCCTGTCGGGCGGGGTGGGTGACAGCTCGCAAGGGTACTTCATCCCCCCCACCCTGGTGCACACGCGCGATCCCCGCCACACGCTGATGGCAGAGGAGATCTTCGGACCCGTCCTGACGGTCTACCGGTACCCGGACCAGGCCTACGAGGAAACCCTGGAGCTGTGCGACAAGACCTCGCCCTACGCGCTGACCGGTGCGGTCTTCGCGCGCGACCGCTACGCGATCATGACGGCGCATCGCAAGCTCCGCTACGCGGCCGGCAACTTCTACGTCAACGACAAGCCGACCGGTGCCGTGGTGGGCATGCAGCCTTTCGGCGGCGCGCGCGCCAGCGGCACGAACGACAAGTCCGGGTCGATGCTCAATCTGCTGCGGTGGGTCAACCCGCGCACCATCAAAGAGACCTTCGTGCCGCCCACCAAGGTCGACTATCCTCACATGGGCGCCGAGTAGTCCCGCCCGGCGGGCCTCCTCGGTAAGGACCTGTGCTGGAAACCTGCGGGGCGACCATGCGGCAGCCGGAAGGCGTGATCTTTGATCTGCAGCGCTACGCCATTCATGACGGGCCGGGCATTCGCACGACCATCTACTTCAAGGGCTGTCCGCTGGTCTGCGACTGGTGCCACAACCCAGAGGGCCAGGACCCGGATGCTCAGCTCCTGATCGATCCCTCGCGTTGCATCCGGTGCGGCGCGTGCGCGCAGGTCTGCCCCGAGGGCCTGGCGGCGCCCGCCCCAGGGGGTGTCGGGGACGAGGCCGCGGCGTCCGATGGCGCCGCGGCGGACGGGCGCGGGGATGAGCCGACCGCCGGGCGGTGTCGCCGGTGCGGCCGGTGTGCCGAGGCGTGTCCGGCCCAGGCCCGGCGCATGGCCGGACGGTGGGTATCAGCGGAGCGTCTGGTGGACGAGATCGAGCGCGATCGGCCCTTCTTCGAGAGCTCGGGCGGCGGCGTGACCTTCTCGGGCGGCGAGCCCTTGTTGCAGGCGACGTTCCTGCTGGCGACCCTCGCCGAATGCCGCCGTCGCGGTCTTCATCGCGTAGTCGACACCTGCGGATACGCCCCGCCCGCGACGCTGTCGGCCGTCGCCGAGGAGACCGATCTGTTCCTCTTCGACCTGAAGACCATCGACCCGCAGCGCCATCGCGCGCACACCGGCGTTGCGCTGGAACCGATCCTCGCGAACCTGCGCCTGCTGGACGATCGCGGGGCGGTGGTCTGGATCCGGACCCCCTTGATCGCGGGTTTCAATGATACCCCCGAACAGATCGAAGCGATGGGTCGCCTGGTCGCCTCGCTGAACCAGGTGCGGCGCATCCACCTGCTGCCGTATCATCGCGGCGCCGAGGCCAAGCTCGCGCGTCTGGGGCGGGCGCCTGGGCCCACGCCCTACGCCACGCCGCATTTGGAAGAGCTGGAAGGGGCCCGCCGCCGTCTGGAGCGTCTCGGCCTGGAGGCGATCGCGGGAGGATAGCTCCGCGGTGCGGCCGCATGAGCCGGCCGACCGCGCGAGCGCCGAAGGGCGGGTTGGTAGAAAGGAAGTCCCGAGCCATGACCGAACGGGTTCGTCGACTGCGCCAGCAGAGCCTGGCCGCGCTGCCGTCGCTCAGCGCCGAGCGGGCGCGCATCGTGACGCGCTTCTACCGCGAGCAGAGCGGGAAGCACTCGGTCCCCGTGCTGCGCGCCCTTGCGTTCGAGCGCATCTGTGCGGAGAAGACGATTCATCTGGGTGCCGGGGAGCTGATCGTCGGCGAGCGGGGTCCGGCGCCCAAGGCGGTGCCCACCTTCCCGGAGCTGACCTGCCACAGCCTCGAGGACCTGCGTTTGCTCGACACGCGGCCCAAGACGCGCTATGCGGTCGCTCAAGACGTGTTTCGCGTCTACGAAGAGGAGATCATCCCCTACTGGCAGGGCCGCAGCCTCCGCGACCGCATCTTCGCCGCGATAACCCCCCAGTGGCAACGCGCGTACGAGGCGGGCATCTTCACCGAGTTCATGGAACAGCGGGCGCCCGGACACACGGTGGCCGACGGGAAGATCTACGCCCACGGGCTGCTCGACTTCAAGGCGCGGATCGACGAGGCGCAGGGCGCGCTCGACTTCGCCCGCGACCCGCGCGCCTATTCGCGGGCCGAGCAGCTCCGCGCCATGGCCATCGCCGCCGACGCCCTGATCGCCTTCGCCCGGCGGCACGCCGAGCGCGCCCGGGAGCTGGCGGCCGCAGAAGCCGACCCGGAGCGCCGGGCCGAGCTCGAGCGGATCACCGAGATCTGCACCCACGTGCCGGCGCACGCGCCGCGCGACTTCCACGAGGCGCTCCAGGCCTACTGGTTCTGCCACCTGGCGGTGATCACCGAGCTCAATGGGTGGGACGCGTTCAGCCCCGGGCACCTCGACCAGCACCTGGAGCCTTTCTATCGGCAAGGGCTCGCCGACGGCACGCTCTCGCGCGAACGGGCCCGCGAGCTGCTGAGCTGTTTGTTCATCAAGTTCAACAACCATCCCGCCCCTCCCAAGGTGGGCGTCACCGCGGCCGAGAGCGGCACCTACACCGACTTCGCCAACATCAACCTGGCTGGCCTGAAGCGCGACGGCAGTGACGCTGCCGGCGAGGTGTCCTACCTGCTGCTGGAGGTGATCGACGAGCTCCATCTGCTGCAGCCCAGCCAGAACGTGCAGATCTCGCGCCGGACCCCCGACCGGTTCCTCCACGAGGCCCTGCGCGTGATCCGCAAGGGCTACGGGTTTCCTTCGGTCTTCAACGCCGACACGGTGGTGGCCCAGATGCTGCGCCAGGGCAAGCGGATCGAGGACGCGCGCGAGGGCGGCACCAGCGGCTGCGTGGAGACCGGGGCCTTCGGTAAGGAGGCCTACATTCTGACCGGCTACTTCAACCTGCCCAAGGTGCTGGAGCTGACGCTGCACAACGGCCGTGATCCCCGCACCGGCCTGCAGCTCGGGCCCAACACCGGTGATGCGGCGGGCCTGGCGACGTTCGATCATCTGATCCAGGCATGGCAGCGCCAGGTGGAACACTTCGTGGAGATCAAGGTCCGCGGCAATCAGGTGATCGAGCGGCTCTACGCCGAGCAGATGCCCGCCCCGTTCCTCTCGCTGATCACCGATGACTGCATCGCCACCGGACGTGACTACAACGACGGCGGCGCCCGCTACAACACGACCTACATCCAGGGTGTCGGCATCGGCACGCTGACCGACAGCCTGGCGGCCCTGCGCACACACGTGTATCGGAGAGAAACCCTCGGCATGGCGGAGCTCCTGGCCGCCCTGGCGGAGGACTTCAGCGGCCACGATCCGCTCCTCAACCTGCTGCGGCACCGCACCCCCAAGTGGGGCAACGACGACGACGAGGCCGACGATCTGATGCGGACCGCCTTCGAAGTCTTCTTCAACGCCGTCGAGGGACGGCCCAACACCAAGGGCGGCCACTATCACATCAACATGCTGCCCACCACGTGTCACATCTACTTCGGCTCGGTCACGGGCGCCACGCCCGACGGTCGCCGGGCGGAAGCACCGTTGTCCGAAGGCATCTCGCCGGTGCAGGGCATGGACCGCAAGGGTCCGACCGCCGTCTTCCTGTCGGCCGCCAAGATGGACCACGTCAAGACGGGCGGCACGTTGCTCAACATGAAGTTCGTGCCGCAGGTGCTCGGCGGCGAGGACGGGCTGGCCAAGCTGGCGGCCCTGGTGCGCACCTACTTCCGCCTGGGCGGCCACCATGTCCAGTTCAACGTGGTGCGCGCCGAGACGCTGCGGGCCGCCCAGTCCGATCCCGACGCGCACCGTGACCTGATCGTGCGCGTGGCCGGATACAGCGACTACTTCTGCGATCTGTCCGAGGCGCTGCAGAACGAGATCATCGCGCGCACCGAGCAGCAGCTCTCCTGAACATCCGATCCGCGACGGACGACCGGCGGCACCGGGGCTAGCCGTCCATGTAGGGGCCAGCCTGGAGGACGGTGCGCGGCAAGCGGGGCGCGAAGCGCCGCAGGTTCGCATCCAACCGCGCCGCTTCGCCGGGCCCGACCGCGTAGAGGGTCACCGTATCGCCGCCGGTCACCACGTTGTGCTGGATGCGCCACTGGCCCAGCGGTTGCCACCCGCCTGGGATTCGGAGCCAGTTGTCGTAGACGATCGCGATTTGCACACCCTCGTCCTGCAGAAGCCGCTCGAGCGCGCGGGCGTGGTAGGACCGCGTCCGCCGCAGCGTGGCCACCTCGCGGTGCGCGAGACCGACCAGGTCGACGCAGTGGATGTCGGCCAGGTAGTTGACCGCCCCGATGTCGTTCACCGCCACCACTGCGCCCGGGTAGTAGTCGCGGAGGAACCGGCCCATCTGGATCTGCTGCTCGTAGATGTTGGCCATGGCGCGCGGCGCCTCCAGCGTGGCGCGCACGGCGCGGTCGCCCAGACCCGCCGCGGCCAGGACGATCGCCAGCAGCAGCGCCCAGCGACCGGGCGGGCGCAGTTGGGCGGCCACATCGCCCGTCTCCCCCCCGCGTGACAGCTCCAGCCAGCCCACCGCCAGGGTGAGCAGTCCCAGGCCGACCAGATAGGCCTCGTAGCGATAGAACCAGCCGACATCGGCCAGGGCGACGTGCAGCAGGGTGGCACCCACGAAGAGGACGGTCAGGTCGGCGCCGGCGCGGGGTTGCTCCGCCTGCGGCTTCGCCCGCAGCAATCGCACCCGCAGCAGCAGGGCGGCGATCAAGAGCAGGAGCAGGTGCGGATTGTTGAGCAGCCGGCGCAGGACAATGAGCCCAGTGAGGGTCTTGACGGCCTGCCCGGCGCTCTCGGTAGGTAGATTGGCCTTCAGCAACATCGAGTTGGGGAAGAAGAGCCAGCCCTGGGAGACCGAGATCCAGCCGTACAGGACGACGGGCAGCGCCGCGGCCAGAACGAGGAGCGCTCCCTCGAGCAGACCGCGGCGCCGGATCAGCCACAGCGCCGCGATCAGGATCAGAAACAGGCTCTCGTAGCGGACCGCGACCATGGCGACGGTGATGAGCAACAGCGCGACTGGAATACCGCGGGCCGAGGACTTCAGACGCCCCATCCAGGATTGCGCGAAGAGCAGCACCAGCCACAGGTGGAGCATGTGCTCCTGACCCGTTGCGATCAGCGCCGAGAACGGGACCAGCAGGATCACCACGGCCAGCGCCGCCGCGATCAGGGCGGCGCGGCCGGCGCCCGAGCTTCGGTCGCTCTCGCCGCCGGCCACGCGCGCCAGCAGGCGCGCGCAGGTCCACAGGACGCCGACGGCGAAGATCAGGTTGAGCACCAGTGGCACGGCGTCCCGCGGCCCGGTGACGAGGAAGACCCCGCTCAGCAGCAGCGTCCAGAGCGGCGAGGAGGAGGACGAAGAGAATTCATGGCGCGTGACGCCCCACACGCCGTGTTCCACGACGTTCTTTGCCATTGCCAGGTGGACATAGGAGTCGTCGAGCGCGTAGGTGAGCTGGCCCTCGGTCAGCGCCAGCCCGCGCAAGAGGACGAAGCCCGCCACCAGCGCCAGCAGGGCCAGGCCGATCACCATCGGCCGGAAGGTGGATGGGTCCGACGCCGCCGGGGCCGGCCGCGCATCACCTGCGCCGTTGCGGTCCCGCGACCGGCGCGTCCTGTCGCCGCGCTTCTTCATGTGGGGTGCATCCTAAGCCCGTGGCACGGGCCTACTCAAGCCGCCCGTCGGCCGGTCCCAGCGCCTTGACAAACCGCGTGGCGGGCAGGTCGAGGTCGGGAAAGCGGCAGACCGATTCTCCGGCCTCCTCGAAGTTCATGCGGCGATAGAAGCCCCCGTTGGTGCGGGGGATGATGGTGTCGACCCACAACGTGTCGACCTCGGGCCACGCTTCGCCAAGCCAGAGCTCGGCGTGCCGCAGGCACGCTCGGCCGAGGCCCTGTCCGATGTGCGCCAGATCGATATAGATGAGCCCGATCTCCGCGACGCGCGGTTCGTGGCGCTGGAGGGTGATGAACCCCACAGTCCGGCCTTCCCGCTCGACCACGAAGAACGCCCCCTCGCGGGCCATGCGCCGGTAGTCTTCGTCCGCGAAGGCAGCGACGCCTGCCGCCACACCCCGCGGACCCAGCTCCTCCAGGAAGAGCTTCTCGAAGGCTTCGATGCGGATCCGCCGGCAGACCGGGGCGTCGGATTCGCGAAACGCTCGAATGTGCACGCCCTACCCCCTGATGGCGTCGACTGCCTTGATCTCTAAAACCAGCCAATTTCCGGATATGAAACGTATTGGCTGTATAAATCGCTCGACTTTTCTTTATTGACATCGGAGAATACATCCAATTTGGCCGATATTGGCTTAGAGTCTCACTATTGGCAGTCATTGGGAGGGCCAAGCTCATGAAGCCGTCCGATCTCGGTCTGCGGATCGATCGCTCCGCGAGCCTGCCGATCTACCGGCAGATCGTACGTCAAATCCGCGAACAGGTTCGCGAGGGGCGGTTGCGGGCCGGCGAGTTGCTGCCCCCCGAGCGTCAGTTGGCCGATGCGCTGGGCGTCAACCGCACGACGGTGCTCAACGCCTACGCCGCACTGAAGCGCCAGGGGCTGGTCTCGGCCCACGTGGGGCGTGGGACCCTCGTCCTGCCCATGCCCGGCGCGGCGGGCGCGCAAGGATCGGCCCTGCATTGGGGCCAGCTCTTCAGCGAGGCATCGGCCCGCGATCCGAACCCGGTCATCCGCGACCTGCTCGAGATCTCCGAGCGCGAGGGGATCATCTCGCTGTCGATCGGGTTGCCCTGTCCGCGTCTTCTGCCGCTCGAGCTGTACGAAGGGGTCACCGCCGCGGTGGCGCGCGAGATCGGCGCGCCCGCCCTGCTGCACGGACCGACCGAGGGCATCACCCCACTGCGCGAAGGCCTGGCCGCGTGGCTCGGCCGGCGCGGCGTGGACTGCACGGCGTCGAACGTGCTGGTCCTTTCGGGATCGCAGCAGGGCCTCGACCTGGTGGCGCGCGCGTTTCTGGATCCGGGCGACGCGGTGATCGTGGAGGAGCCCTCCTACTTCGGCGCCATGCAGACGTTCCGATCGGCTCAGGCCCGGCTGGTCGGGGTGCCCTGCGACGAGGACGGCCTGAGGACCGATCTGCTGGCCCAACTGCTCGAGCGGCAGCGACCCAAGTTGATCTACACGCTGCCGACGTTTCAGAACCCCTCGGGCCGGGTCATGTCGCTCGAACGACGCCGGGAGCTGCTGGCGCTCGCCGCACGCCACCGGGTGCCGATTCTGGAGGACGATCCCTACGGCGAGCTGCGCTACGACGGGGAGTCGTTGCCCAGCCTCAAGGCCCTGGACGAACAGGGGACGGTGCTCTACTTGAGCACTATGTCGAAGATGCTCTTTCCCGGTCTGCGCGTGGGGTGGCTCGTCGCGCCGCCGGAGGTCGTCCAACGATTGACGCTGGTGAAGCAGACGGTCGACCTGCAGTGCAACACTCCCGGGCAATGGGTCCTCGAGAGGTTCTTGAGCGCGGGCCATCTCGACGAGCACGTGGAGACGCTGCGGCGGGCCTACACGCGCAAGCGTGACGTGATGCATGAAGTGCTGACTCGGGAAGCGCCCGAGGGCACGCAGTGGCGCAAGCCTCAGGGCGGCTTCTACGTCTGGTGCCGGCTTCCCGAGGACGTGGAACGATCACGTCTGATCGCCCTCGCCGCCGAACAGGGGGTCTCCTTCCTCCCCGGGTGGATCTGTTACGTCCACGACCCGGGAGCGTCGGACCTGCGACTGAACTTCACCTACGCCACGGAGGATGAGATCGCACAAGGCGTGCAGCGACTGATGCAGTCGGCGCGCGCAAGCCGGGGTGCGGGGCGGGCGCGATCGCTCAGCGCCATCGGCACGCCGCCGATTGTGTGACGCGTTCCGGTCGACCTGGCCGAGAGACGATTCACCGCGTGATGGAGGAAGCGACATGGCTACGCAACTCGCCCGCCGCATGGAGCAGATGAAGGCTTCGGAGATCCGAGAGATTCTAAAGCTCACGGCCAAGCCCGAGGTGATCTCCTTCGCCGGCGGCTTGCCGGCCGCGGAGCTGATGCCCGTGGAGGAGATGGTCGCCGTTTGCCGCGAGGCACTCGAACAAGACGGGCGCCGCGCGCTGCAGTACTCCACCACCGAGGGTCATCCGGGCCTGCGGGCGGCCATCGCCGCCCGGATGAATCGGCAAGCGGGGAGCCGTCTCGAAGCGGAGCACGTCCTCATCACCACCGGATCGCAGCAAGGCCTCGACCTGACGGGCAAGCTCTTCCTGGACGAAGGGGACGTCGTGCTCTGCGAGAGCCCCACCTACCTGGGCGCCATCAATGCCTTCCGTGTCTATGGACCCACGTTCGTCGAGGTGCCCACCGATGACGACGGGATGATCCTTCCGGAGCTCGAACGCCTGCTGCAACAGCACGCTCGCATCAAGTTCATCTATGTCGTGCCCGACTTCCAGAACCCATCGGGTCGAACCTGGTCGCTGCGGCGGCGACGTGCTTTCATGGACCTGGTCTCCTACTACGAGGTGCCGGTCATCGAGGACCGGCCCTACTCCGAGCTCTACTTCGAGGGTGAGCCCCTGTCCTCGCTGCAGTCCCTGGACCGATCGGGGTTGGTGATCTCTCTGGGCACCTTCTCGAAGATCCTGTGCCCCGGGCTGCGCGTGGCCTGGCTGGTCGCGACGCCCGAGCTCTTGCGACGCTATGTGCTGGTCAAGCAGAGCACCGACCTGCACACCGCGACCTTGGCCCAGGAGCAGGTGCACCTGTATCTGGCGCGATACGAACTGGAGGGGCGGCTGGAGACGATGAGAGCCGTCTACCGAGAGCGACGCGACGGCATGCTGGCCGCCATCGAGCGCGCCTTCCCCCCCGGCGTACGCTACACGCGTCCCGGCGGGGGCCTGTTCCTGTGGGTGGAGCTGCCCGAGCGGCTATGCGCGCGTGCTCTTCTGCAGCGGGCTCTCGCCCGCGACGTCGCCTTCGTGCCCGGGGGCTCCTTCTTTCCCAACGGCGGTCACGAGAACACGCTGCGTCTCAGCTTCTCGACCATGACGCCCGACCGGATCGCAACGGGCATCGAGCGCCTGGGCGAGACCCTTCTTGACGCCCTCACGGAACCCGCGGCTTCGTGAAGCCCGGCGCGCCGACCAGCGCAATCCCCACCGCAATTCCTCGTCGCCGGGCAGCCGAATCGCTGCAACGGCTCGACATCCCTGGTAGGATGGACCATCGGTGATCCAGGTGGTTCGTCGTCCCCAGACAGGGAGGTGCCCCGTGCCGAGATCCGCTGCCGCACGTCGCTCCAATCCGGCTTCGAAACGCCGCGCCGCCCGGCGCCGACGCGGGACCGCCCGCGCGGCCAAGCGGCCGGTGACCAAAGAGGATCTCCTCGACCTGAAGTTCCCGCGGGCCGGCGACCTGACCGCCGAGGCCGATCGCTATGTCTTCTCCGCCCAAACGGTGCGCGCCGACAAGAAGGGTTACGATGCACACCTCTACCTGATCACGCTCGAAGACGGGCAGGTGCGCCGGTTCACCTACGGGAAGAAGAGCGACGCCGCGCCGGCCTTCTCGCCCGACGGGTCGCTCATCGCCTTCACATCGAAGCGCGGACACCATCCGGGCATTCATCTGATTCCCGCCGACGGCGGCGAGGCCCGCCCGCTGGTCGAAAAGGACGGCGCGTTCGCCGACCTCTCCTTCTCGCCGGACGGACGCTTCCTGCTCTGCACCTTCCGACCCAACGACCCGCTGCCGGGCGCCGAACCGTCCGGGGGCGCGCCGGGCTCGAAACCGCCATCGAGCGACCCCGATGCTCCGCCACCCAAGCGCGAGCCGCCGGTCTACCGCCATGTCCGGCGCCTCTTCTACCGGCTCGACGGCACCGGCTTCCTGCCCCAGGAAGAGCCGCAGGTGTGGATCTACGACATCGCCACCGGCGAGGGCCGCCAGATCACCTCGGGCAAGCGAGGCGCATCCGAGCCGGCCTTCTCGCCCGACGGCAAGCGCATTGCCTTCGTGCGCAACATGCGCCCCGATCCGGATCGGGAGATGGAACGGCTGGATCTGTTCGTCGTGTCGGCGCGCGGCGGCCGGCCGCGCTTGATCCCCACGCCGCCCGGACCGATCTACAACCCCCGCTTCTCGCCCGACGGCAAGCGGATCGCCTATCTAGGCCACGATGACATCGAAGATCCCTGGTACGAGCCGCTGCGCGTGTGGGTCGTCGACGCCGACGGACGCGGGCGCGCCCGCTGCCTCGCGCCCCGCTTCGACCAGCCGGCCTACGACACCACCATCACCGATACCGGGGGAGGCTCGGGTACGCTGCCTCCCCACTGGAGTCGCGACGGGCGCTGGCTCTACTTCATGTCGAGCGCGGGCGGATCGACCGGTCTCTACCGCGTGCGCGCGCGCGGGGGCACGCCCGAGCTGCTGACGCCCGAGCGCATCCACCTGCAGACCGTTTCGGTCTCCGCCGACGGGCGCCGGGCGGTGGGCATCGTCTCGACGCCCACCCTGCCGCCCGAGGTCTTCTCCTTCGATCTGGAGGCCGGCGACTGGCAGCGCCTGACGACGCTGAACACGTCGTGGGCCGACCGGCTTCAGATTCAGCGCCCCAAGCGGATGCGGGTGACGTCGACCGAGGGCACCCGCGTGGAGGCCTGGATCCTCAAGCCGCCGGGTTTCCGATCGCGCCGCAAGTACCCGGCCATTCTCGAGATCCACGGCGGCCCGCAGACCCAGTACGGCTACAGCTTCTTCCACGAGATGCAGGTGCTGGCCGCGCAGGGGTACGTGGTGGCCTACGCCAATCCCCGGGGCTCGCAGGGCTACGGTCGCGCGTTCGCCGAGGCGATCAAGGGCGACTGGGGCAACCGGGACTTCGCCGACGTGATGGCCGTGACCGACGCGGTCGCTGCGCTGCCCTACGTCGACGATAAGCGCCTGGGCATCACCGGCGGATCCTACGGCGGCTACATGACCAATTGGGCCGTCGGACACACGCGGCGCTTCAAGGCCGCGGTCACACAACGCTCGGTGGTCGACCTGGTGCCCTTCTTCGGCTCCTCGGATGTTGGGTTCGCTTTCCATCACACGTTCGGCGCGCACCCTTGGGTGGATCTGGAGAGCTACCGGCGCCAGTCGCCCATCACTTACGCGCGCAAAATCCGCACGCCCCTGTTGATCATCCACTCGGAGAACGACCTGCGCTGCAACATCGAGCAGGCCGAGAACCTGTTCGCCACCCTGAAGACGCTCCGGCGGACCACCGAGCTGGTCCGCTTCCCGGGTGAGCCGCACGGCCTGTCCCGCGGCGGACGGCCCGACCGGCGCGTGGCGCGCCTGGAAAAGATCTTGGAGTGGTTCGAGCGGTATCTCTGAGACGCGATCGCGCGCGGCTATGAGCCCACGTGGAGGCGCCGGGCCAGTGCGGCCGGCAGGCCCAGCGCCTCCATCCGCGCGCTGGTGGCCTCGATGTCGTAGCCGATGCGCAGGACGGCGACGCTGTGGGCGCCGGTGTCCAGGAGCCCGCAGCTCGCTGTCGGCACACTGTCCCGGGGTTGTCCGACGCTGCCCGGATTGATGAAGACCCACGCATCGGGCTCCCAGTCCACCGTGCGGGACGTCGCAAAGTCCCACACATGGTGGGTGCGCCCCTCTCGCAGGGTCAGCACGTTCGGCCAGTGCGTGTGGCCGCAGGCCACGAGGCGCGTCTCCTGCGCCATGAGGGTCTCCGTGATCTCCCGCACGCCGAACAGGTAGCGGTCGGTGCTCTCGGGGGAGCCATGCGCCAGGGTCAGCCTGCCGAGCTCGGCGCGCCGCGGAAGCCCGCCCAGAAACTGGAGCTCGTCTTCAGAGAGCTGCGCTCGCGTCCAGAGTGCCGCCTCGTGGGCGAGCGGACTGAACCCCTCCAATCCCGCGCCGGTCGCAACGGCCTCGTCGTGGTTTCCGATCACGATGGCCTGGCAGCGCGAGCGGACCCGCTCGATGCAGGCCCGTGGATCGGGGCCGTAACCGACGATGTCTCCGAGGCAAACCAGCGCGTCGCACCCGCACCGCTCCAGGGCCTCCAAGCAGACCTCGAGCGCCGCGAGATTGCTGTGAATGTCGGACAGAAGGCCCAGCCGCACGATCTACCCCACTGAGCTATCCGCTCGCCGATGTCCGCGTAGGAGAGCATCATAGACGATTGCGATCCCGGTGCAACGCGGTACTCGTTGTGCAGCGGGTTGTTTACGCACTTGCCACCCTGGCCTCCGATGGCCCATGATCGTTCTCGGAAAGCCAGTGTTGCGGCATCCCATCTCCGTGCGGCGCCTGTTCGAGTGCGAGTGCCTCGGGATTGCAGAGAGCCTCCAGACGACCGCATGCGGTTGCGTGCCCGGATGCCGGGACGCTCGCATGTCCCGCTCCCCAGAAAGGAGGTCCTCCATGTACCGGCGACCTCACCACTCCCCTATCATTCGGCTTCTCTCCGCGGTCCTCACCCTGACGGTCGGCCCGGCGATCTGTCTGGCGATCGGCCCCGCGATCGCCCTGCCCGCCATTGCCGAGACCCCACCCGAGACCGACATGGCGCCGCCGGCGCCCGGCGATCGCGCGCTCGAGACCGCGCGGCGCTGGGAGATGCGCTTCGAGATGCCGCCCGAAGGCGATGGTGTCGGCATTCCGGCGATCGTCGATCTGGGCTCGACCCGCAACGGCAATCCGTGGGAGAGCCTGATCCAATGGTCGACGCCCCTCTTCACGCCCCCCGAGGGCTCGTATCGGAGCATCTACTACGATCTGCGCTTCGCGCACGAGCCGATCACCGCCTCCAACTTCGAGTTCTGCAACACCTACTCCGGCAGCCTCCCCGACGCGGTGCTCGTCGTGCCCGGCCAGTTCAAGCTCGATCTGGTCGTGGGGCCCTGGCAGCAGTACGGAGGGCCGGTGGCCACGTGCGACCAGATCCACATGCGGGCCTATCTGACCGCCGAGTACGACCCCTACGGAAACATCCGGCCGGTGAGCCGCGGGGTCCCCGGGCAGAAGATCGAGTTCTATGTCTATCCCTACGAGAACACCAACACCGACCCCGTGGCCCAGAACACCAGTCCCGTCTACACCACCCGGCCGTTGGGCAAGGCGGAGTGGGTCTCGCCCGACCTGACCGACGCCTACGCCTCGCAGGGCGGCACCTGGTTCACCTGCAAAGTCGTGTGGCGGGGCGGGGGCGTCGACTTCTGGAACGGTATGGTGGCCGTCGGCGCGACGCTCTCCGACGAGGAGCCCCAGTGGTGCTTCGAGGGCTACATGGCGAGCCCGTACCCCGACGAGTGGAACGACGAGGGCGGTGAGCTGGTCTTCCTGTACGAAGACTACGTCTTCAACTTCCTCTATCCGATGGGCGCCACCGGCCAGGACGACGTGCGCATCGAGGTGTCGGTGCCCATGGTCATTCCCCCCTTCCAGGGCAGCAATCCCGCCGTGCAAGAGGACCCGATGATCGCCATTCAGCTCGAGCAGACCGCCGGTCCCCCGTTGCCGCATTTCCAGGAGGAGGTCACGACCTCGGTCCGCTACCCGGAAACCGCCCTCCATCGGCGTCAGCCCCTCGGCGAGTCGTCCCTGCGCGCCTACCACTTCAACCAGGACCTGCAGCAATGGGAGCAGCTCGCGCAGGGCGTCACGAGCCTCGATCGGGTGGAGCACGCCCTGAAGTTCCCAATCACCAACCTGGGCCTCTATGCACTGGCCGCCGAGACCGACCTCGACCAGGACGGCCTCGGCGACTTCGAGGAGACCGAATACGGCACGCAGCCGGGTGAGGCCGACACCGACGGCGACGGGGTGAGCGACGGCGACGAGCTCTGGGTGACGCAGGCCCACCCGCTGGACCCGCTCAAGCTCTACGGCTGGGATCAGCACGTCACCGGCGAGGGCTTCGACCCCGGTGAGGAGTACTTCCTGGCCGCCCGCATCGTCGCGGACGAGCAGCAGTCACCGGTCTCCAACTGGAGCTACTTGCACACCTTCTCGAACGGCTACGACTGCCCGGGCGCGGTGCTGCACGCGTTCGACCTCGACGACCCCTACAGCGTCGGCGTGGGCTTCGACGGCCGGTACCTGTGGGTGTCGGCCGGCGACCAGCAAAGCGGGCAGTGCCGGTTCTACATCTACGACGTGGCCGGCAATCTGATCGACACCGTCCCCCAAGGCGCCGGCGCCTTCGGTTGGGGACACCGGGACCTGGCCTTCGATGGGCAATACATGTTCGGCAGCTACGCACAGCCGATCAACGGCTTCTCCGATCCCGGTGTATACGCCGGATCCTTCCCGGGCCCACTCAATCCAAACCGGGCGATGGCGTTCGACGGCGAGTACTTCTACACGAGCGGCTTCGGCGAGAGCCTCTACCGCATCGCGTGGGACGGCATCTTCGGCAGCACGCCGACGGTCGAAGAGCTTACCGGCCCCTGGGATGGAGCCTACGGTCTGGCGTACGACTATGTCCAGAACTGCCTCTGGATGAGCACTGCCAGCGGAAGCGGGATCCTGTACAAGCTCTCGCTCGACGGCTATCCAATCGAGGAATGCCAGCTACCCGCAGGCTATGAGATGCTGGGCGGCTGCACCATGGCCGAGACCGACGACTTCGGGTACGTGTTCGTCGCTCTGGTCCAGTCATCACCGGACAGGGTCGCGATCTTCGACCTGGGCTACGATCAGACCGAGCCCCCGCCGGTCGAGCCGTTTCTCTGCTGGCAGGAGGTGGAAGGCACTCTGGACGGCGAGGCGGCCTGGGGCGACGCCGACAACGACGGCGACCTCGACCTGGCGCTGTCAGGCGAGGGCGCCGAGGGTCGGGCCACGCGCATCTACGAGAACCGCTCCGGCGCCCTCTGCGAGCTGCCGGGCGAGGTGATCGGCGTTCAGAACGAGAGCAGCAACGGTCTGGCCTGGGGCGACTACGACGGCGACGGCGACCTCGATCTGGCGGTGGCCGGCATGGCCGATGCCGGGCGGGCCGCCTGGATCTACGCCAACAACGGGGGCGGCACCCTGGCCTGCGACAGCGCCCAGGTGCTCACGGGCGTGAGCCAGGCCTCGGTCGCCTGGGGCGACGCCGACAACGATGGCGACCTCGACCTGCTCGTGATGGGGCACGACGGCACCGCCCGCCGCACCACGCTCTACCGCAACGATCCTCTCGGCACGCTCACGGCCGATGCCTCCACGACGCTGACAGGACTCGCCGCCGGGTCGGCCGACTGGGGCGACTTCGACGGCGACGGCGACCTCGATCTGATCCTCACCGGACACGACGGCACGAGCCCTCGGGTGATCTACTGCGCGAACGATCCGCCCGGAACACTCACCGAGGACGGCGCGCACGGCCTGGTGGGCGTGTGCCTATCGGATGCCGCCGCCGGCGACTTCGACAACGACGGCGATCTCGATCTGGCCTGGACGGGTGAGCTGGCCGCCGGCGGTCCACGCACGGCCCGCATCTACCGCAATGACGGCGCGGGCGGCTTCACGCAGCTCGGCGGCGAGCTCACGCAGATCTACCGCAGCTCCTGCGCCTGGGGCGACGCCGACAACGACGGCGACCTGGATGTCGCCTTCTGCGGATACACCGGCACCTCGCTCCTTACCCGCCTCTACGAGAACACCGGCGCCGGCTTCGCCGAGCACCCCTTCGTCTTCCCGGGCGTCAACCGCGGATCGCTGAGCTGGGCCGATGTCGACGGCGACGGCAGGCTTGAGCACTTCTTGACCGGCGTCGACTTCCTCAACACCAAGTACGCCCAATTGTACACGCCGCAAACGAGTCCGGCCAACCAACCGCCGTCGCCGCCCACGGTCGTGGATTGCCAACAGACGGCCGAGGGGCTGTCGCTCACCTGGTCGGGCGCCCAGGACGACGAGACCCCGGCCGACGGGCTGTACTACGCCCTGCGGGTGGGCACCTCGTCGGGCGGTGCGGAGATCGTCTCGGGCACCTACGGCACGCCCCTCATGGGGAACGTCGGCCAAGCGCTCGGCCTCGACCTACGGTGCCAGGTTCCGCCGATCCGCTATTTCTGGAGCGTCCGCGCGATCGACGCCGGGCTGCAACCCTCGGCATGGACACCCGAGCAGGTGTTCATTCCCCCCTACGACTACGCGGATCACGACGTCGGCAACTGCGTGTTGACGGTGACCGACCAGGGCATCATCGGTTTCATGGACGACTCCCAGAGCGAGGGGTCGGGTTTCGTCTATCCCGCCGGCGGCGAGAACCTTCTCTTCATCGGCAGCCTCTGGGTGGGCGAGAGCGCGACCTACGTCGCCAACCGAGACTATGCCGCCGATCCCGATCAGGAGTGGGTGGTCTCGACCGATCCCGACGGACACGTCTGGATGCTGGAGCCCGGCATCTCCCATCAGGACATCCACGCCGCCTACACCGACGCCGACGCCGCCAGCCCGCGGGGCCTCTTCGTCGCCCAGGAGTCGTGGGCCTACGGCGGAAACCCACTGGCGACCGATCACGTGATCCTGGGTTACACCGTGCGCAACCAGGGCGCCCAACCGTTGAGCGGGCTCCACGCCGGTCTCTTCGCCGACCTCGACTTCGAGGACTACACGCACACCACGGGCGCGGTGGACGGCGAGCTGCACCTGGCCCACATGACCAGCCCGGCCGGCCTGTACGCGGGCGTGCAGCTCCTGGAGGAGGAGCCCGGATCGACGCCGATCGCCAACGTCACGCTCATCCACAACCCCACCTACGTGTGGCCCGACGGCTACGTGCCCGACGCGGACAAGTTCGGCTTCCTCTCCGCCGCCGGGCCCGAATACATGCTGACGAGCGCGCCCGACGAAGACGACTACAGCGTGCTGGCTGCGGCGGGCCCGTTCGATCTGGCGCCGGGCGACGAGAAGCGCTTCGGGTTCGCCCTCCTCGGGGGAGCGACGCTCGAGGAGCTGCGCGCGCGCGCCCAGGTGGCCCAGCTCATCTTCGAGCGGGGCTTCGCGGACGTGGACGACCCACACGGGCCGCCCCTCGAGACCGCGCGTCTCTTCTGGAGCGAGCCCAATCCGTTCACCCACGAGACGAGCCTGCGCTTCGCGCTGCCTCAACAGGCCTCGGTGAGTCTGCGGATCTTCGATGTCGGGGGCCGACTGGTCCGAACCCTCTTACCGCACGAATTGATGCAAGGCCGTGGGGCGATCGTCTGGGACGGCCGCAACGAGCAGGGCCGGCTCGTGCCCCGCGGCGTCTACCTGGCGCGGTTCAGCGCCGGCGACGTGCGCGCGACACAGCGCCTGATCCTGCTCCGTTGACCGCAGGGGCCACACGGCCGCGTCGCTCCTCCCCCACGAACGCCGCGGCGGCGACAGCGCCGAGGGCCGCCTCCCTCGCACGCGTTGCGAGGGAGGCGGTCCGGCGGTCAGAGAAGCCCCTTCTTCTTCAGGTCCTCGCGCTCCTCGAGATAGCGGCGGATGCGCTTGTGGAACGTGCGCTCCTCTTGGCGGCGCGCGTGTGTACTGCGACGCCGCTCCAGGTGCGCCACCTCCTTGCGAAGCTTCAAGTAGTTGGCGTATCGGCCCTCGTCCAGCTCCCCGGTGGAGAGGGCGGCCAGCACCGCGCAGCCGGGCTCGCTGACGTGGGTGCAGTCACGGAACCGGCACCCCTGGGCCAACCGCTCGATCTCGGCGAACGTGGAGCTGAGGCCCTCATCGTTCTCCCAGATGGCGATCTCGCGCAGACCCGGCGTGTCGATGACCAGGCCGCCCCCGTCCAGGACGATCAGCTCGCGATGCGTCGTGGTGTGGCGTCCCCGCCCGTCGGAGGCGCGCAGCCCCCCGATGCGGAGCTGCTCCCGGCCCAATAGGGCGTTGATGATCGTGGACTTGCCGGCGCCCGAAGACCCGAGCAATACCGCCGTGCGGCCCGCGGCAAGATAGGGCTCCAGCGCCGTCAGTCCCTCGCGCTTCAGGGCGCTGATCGGATGGACGGGCACGCCGATCGCGGCCTGAGCGACCTCTTCGACCCGTTCATCCACGTCATGGCAAAGGTCGGCCTTGTTCAGCAGGACCACCGGCGCGGCGCCGCTGTCGTAGGCCACGGCCAGATACCGTTCGATCCGGCGCACGTTGTAGTCGGCGTCCAAGCCGCAGACCAGAAAGGCGGTGTCGATGTTGGTGGCGACGACCTGCTCGTCGGTCTTGCCGCCGGTGTCAGGCATGCCGCCGGAGAGGACGGCCTTGCGCGAGAAGGTGCTGCGGCGTGGCAGCACGGCCGTGATCATCGCGATCCCCTCGTCGGCCCGCGCCAGCAGCGCGACCCAATCGCCGACCGCCGGCAGATCGGCCATCGACTGGGCCCGGTGGCGCAGCGCCCCGGCGGTTTGAGCACGCAGCTCACCGTTCTCGGTGTGCACGCCGTAGTGTGTTCGATGCTGAGAGACCACCCGTCCGGGGACCGCACCGTCCGAGGCAAGCTCGGCGAAGCGAGCGGCGAGGCCGTCGTCCCAGCCCAAGTGCCGAAGCTCCATGAGACTGTCCTTTCACGTGCGCAGCGCGTGGCTGCGGTCACGGTGTTCGCTCACCTGCGCAGCGCGTGGCTGCGATCGCCGTGTTCGTTCATGTGCGCAGCGCGTGGCTGCGGTCGTCGTCGGATTCAGGATCTTCGCAGGATGGCGCGCCGCCGCGCCCGCGGCCGGATCGAGATGGGTACGAAACGGGCCGCCGGCGCCGATCGCACGCCCGCGGCCCCAAGACCTACGCAAAAGGCCTCCCTTACGGGAGGCCGCACGAGTCAGGCTGAAGGCCGGAAGCTCAGGCGTCGTTCTCCCGCGGGCGTAGTGCGACAGCGCGCGTTACGAATGCCACAGTCATGAAATACGCCCTCCTTTCAGGAAAACAGCCCCGTTCCAACCACGTCTTCCAAGAACCAGCTCATCATACAGCGTTCGGGGCGTTTGTCAAGATGGATTGTCGGCGCTCTGCAAGGCAGACAGTCCTGTCGCGGGTAGACCTATTCCGTCGGCGCTCACC
>CAZPGB010000020.1:0-95482 GCA_964585945.1 uncultured bacterium
GAGAGCTGCGTCACCTCGCAGCCACGACTGCATCACCAATCTTCGGGTCACAACCTGGCGGTTGAGGCGTGTGGGCGGGGTTGCTAGATTGATTGCCCCGGTTGCCCCACGTACCCGCGCACCAGCGCTCCTGCAGCCCGGCGCATGGATCGGGGCACCAACAACGCCGGTCACACACGAGGGAGAACTGGCACAGTGCCACACCGCAGAGAGCCGCCATCGCCGCGTTCGCCGGAGCCTTTGCGGCCGCTGCGCATCTGCATGGTGAGCCAATCCTACCTGCCCTACCACGGCGGGATCACGGAGCATGTCTGGCACCTGAGCGAGGCGCTGGCGCGCCGTGGCCATCAGGTTGCGATCGTGACCGGGCGGCCGCTGCGCAACGGCCACCCGGCCGAGCCCGATCCACCCCGCGTGCGGGTCATCCGCCTGGGCCGGACGGTGCGGGTTCCCTCGCACGGCGCCCGAGCCTGCGTCGTGCTGGGTTGCGGCAACGCGGCCGATCTGCTGCGCCGCCTGGGCGAGGCGCCCGATCTGGTCCACATCCAGTCTCCCTTGGAGCCCTTTCTCCCCCTCTGGGCGCTGCGCCACCTGCCCGGAGTCAAAGTGGGCACGTTCCACACCGGCGGACGCCGAGACCATTGGGGGTATCGACGATTCCGGTCCTGGCTCGTTCCCTACCTCCATCGCCTGGATCAGCGCATCGCAGTCTCTGGGGAAGCGGCCCGCTTCGTCGCCAACCACTTCCCCGGGCCGTATGCGGTGATCCCCAACGGCGTCAGCACGCACAGGTTCCCTCCCGATCGAGCGGCCGGGCAGAGCGCGGCCGCTGCGGGATCTCCCGCAAAGCCTACGGTGCTGTTGTGCGTGGGGCGGCTCGATCCGCGCAAAGGACTGCGCGGCTTGCTCGACGCGTTCGAGCGAATCGGATCGCGTTTCGGGCCGCTCGAGCTGTGGTTGGCCGGCGAGGGCCCGGAGCGCGGGCGGCTCGCACGGCGTGCCGCGACACGCGGACTGCGTGTGCGGTTCCTGGGCGCACCTGTGCGCGACCGGCTGCCGCGGATCTATGCCCGGGCCGACTTGGTGATCGCACCGGCCCAAGACGGTGAGAGCTTCGGCGTCAATCTGCTCGAGGCCATGGCCGCCGGGCGGCCGATCCTGGCTTCGGACCTGCCCGCGTATGTCGACACCCTCGGTCGCGCCGGTGCAGCGCGGTTCTTTCGCGCGGGTCGGGTCGACGACCTGGTCCGCGCCCTCGCGGGACTGCTGGAGGACGCTCCCCTGCGCGCGCGGATGGGCCAGGCCGGACGGCTGCGCGCAAGAGGATTCGCCTGGGATCTCGTTGCAGGGAGCGTGGAGCGCGTCTACCAGCGCGCGCTGGCTAGTTCGGCCTCAGCCGGTTTGCGTTGAGACGGGCGATCGTCACCAGTCCCCGCAGGGTGAGCGCTTCGTCCACCTCGGCGATGGTCTCCGACTCCTTGGCCACCAGAGACGCCAGCCCTCCTGTGGCGATCACACGTGCCGGGGTCCGGAGCTGGGTCTGGAGTTGTTGCACGATCCGATCGATCGCCCCCACTGCGCCGTAGTAGACCCCCGACTGGATGCTCTCCTCGGTGGTGCGTCCCAACGGACGCTTGGGCTTGAGGATCGACACCTTGGGCAGTTTCGCCGCGCGCCGGAACAGCTCGTCGGCCGAGGTGCCGATGCCCGGGGCGATCGCACCGCCCATGTAGCGCCGGCGCCGCGCGACGACATCGAAGGTGGTCGCGGTGCCCAGGTCGACCACGATCGCCGGCAGAGGGCCGTCCGCCACCGCGACCGCGTTGGCGATGCGATCCGCACCCACGGAGGAGGGGTCGGGCAGCTCGATCCGGATTCCGGTCTCGAGCTCGTGCGAGACAATGAGGGGCGTGAGTCCGTAGAGCGTGCGCGCCATGGCGGCATACTCGCGGGTCAGCATCGGCACGACCGAACAGATCACCACCTGGCCGTTCTCGCGCAGCGCATCGTGCTGCGCCCGGAAGAGGGCGTCGACCAGGACCGTCAGCTCATCTCCAGTGCGCGGCAATCCTGAGGCCAGCCGGCGGAACTCGCGCAACGCGTCCTCCACAAACACACCCAGCACCGTCTGCGTGTTGCCGATGTCGATCGCCAAGGTCGTGCGACCCCTTCCCGGACCGCGTCCCGGCCGAGTCGCGCTATGGGCCGATGGCATCGCATCACCTCCTAGATCGAGTAGTCCTGGTCGGGCGGGTGCAGATCCCGTCTCCGGCGCGCCTCCTCCTCGAGTCGCTTCAGCTCCTCGACCGGGTCGGGACGCGACCCGATCTCTTCACCGGGAACCGTTCCAGAGCCTTCCGCGTCGCCGCCCTCGTGGCGCTCCACCCCTGTTGCTCGGCGCCCGTCGCCGGAGCCGGGCCCGCCCTGATCGTCATCGTCGGGACCGTCCTCCGAACCGCCGGCCGGACCGCCCTCCGAACCGCCGTCGGGACCGTCCTCCGAACCGCCGGCCGGACCGCCCTCCGAACCGCCGTCCGGGCCGTCCTCCGAACCGCCGTCCGGGCCGTCTTCGGGGGGACCCTCCTCCGGCGTCTCCTCGTCCTGCTCCGGCTCCTTCCGGCGCCGTCCTCGCTGGATCACCGCCGAGACCAGGATGCTCACGAAGTAGAGGAGGATGATCGGCGTGCCCAGCGCAAGCTGTGAGAGCACATCGGCCGGCGTCACGACGGCGGCGGCGATCAGGATGATCACCACGGCGTGGCGCCAGAACTTGCGCAAGTGCCTTGGAGAGAGGATCCCGAACAGGCTGAGCACCGCCACGACCAGCGGGAGTTGGAACAGGAACCCGCAGGCGATGGCCATCCGCAGGTAAAAGTCCAGCACGTAGCCGACGGCGAGATTGGCCGTCACGACCAATGTCTCGAACCCGGCCAGGAACTTGAGCATGATCGGAGTGAGCACCAACAGCGAGAAGGCGACCCCCGAGAGAAACAGCAGCGTCGACCAGAAGACCAGGGGAAAGACGGTTTTCCGTTCGCGCTGCAGAAGGCCGGGCACGACGAATCCCCAGATCTGCGCGGCGATGTACGGCATGCCGACCAACAGGCCGATCATGATCGAGATCTTGAAGCGGGTGAAGAAAATCTCCTGGGGCTTGATCGCCTGCGCCCCCTCCAGCCCCGCGAACTCGATCAGAAAGTCCATCACCCGGTCGGATACGAACCACCCCCCCACGCCCAAAATCACCAGCGTGAGCAGGCAGGCGAAGAGGACCGAGCGCAATTCCTCCAGGTGATCCGTGAACGACATCTCGGCCCCGGACGGGTCGGGGCGCGAAGGGATCAACCGGCGCAGCACACTACTCATTCGTTGGCCTGCATCCCCTGCAATACCGCTCGCTCGCCGTCGCCGCCCTCGGTGACCAGCTCACCGCCTTCGAGGCGCACGCTCACGATCTTGGAGATGCCCGGCTCTTGCATCGTCACACCGTAGAGACAGTCGGCGACCTCCATCGTGCGCTTGTTGTGTGTGATCACGATGAACTGCGTCTTGTCGCTGAAGCTCTGCAGCAGGGCCAGGAAACGATCGATGTTGGCGTCATCCAGCGGGGCGTCGACCTCGTCGAGCACACAGAATGGAGACGGCTTGACCAGGTAGAGCGCGAAGAGCAGCGCCGTGGCGGTCAGCGCCCGCTCGCCGCTCGAGAGCAGGTTGATCGAGGAGAGGCGCTTGCCCCGGGGGCGGGCCATGATCTCGATATCCGCCTCCAGCGGATCGCTTCCCGAAAGGCGCAGATGGGCTTCACCGCCCGGGAAAAGCGTGCCGAAGGTGCGCGCGAAATTCTCCTGCAGCCGCCCGAATGTCTCTTCGAACAAGCGCCGGGCCTCGATGTTGATCCGCTCGATCGCATCCAGCAGCGCGGTGCGCGACTCGTTCAGGTCGTCGCGCTGCTTCTTGACGAAGGCGACGTGCTCGCGCTTCTCTTCGTACTCCTCGATCGCCAACTGGTTGACCGGCCCCAACCGGTCGCGATCCCGGCGCGCTTGTTCCAGGCTGGCCTGGGCCTCCTCGAGGGTCATGCCGCCCCACGGGTCGTCGGCGTCGGGACGGCCGCGGTGCGGGCGTTTGCCGGAACGCTCCGCGGCCAAGGCGGCCTCCACGGCGGCCTGCGCGGCGTCGGCCGGGGTGGCGTCGGACGCCGCGGTGTCGGCGTCGGCCGCGGTGTCGGCGGAGGTCTCACCATCGGCCTCCGCCGGCGCCTCCGTTCCTTCACCCTCCCGCCGTTCCTCACCTGAGCGCGGTGGGGGCACGGGCGACAGGGAGGCCAGATCGACGTCGTAGTGCTCACGCACGCGCTCGGCCAGGCGTGCCCGTTCGGCCTCGTAGCGAGCCAGCTTCACCTCGTCGTGGCGCAGGCTGTCCTCCAGCACCGAGAGCTCCCGGTGCCGGTCGCGAAGCTGCTGTTCGATGGCGGCCAGAGCGTCCTCCCGGCGGCCGCGATCGTGCGCCAGCCGATTCACCGCCTCGGCCCGGCGTTCGCACAGGGCCACCAGGTCGCCTTCCTGCGTGCGAAGCTCCTCGAGTCGCGCCTCGTTCTGCGCGATCTCCTCGGCGGCCGCATCGCGCCCGCGCACACCCTCCTCGATCGCAGCATGCGCCGACTCGATCTCGTTCTCCAGGTGCCGAATCTGCTTGCGCAGGTCCTCCAGCGCCGCCTCGGCCATCACGACGGCCATCCGCCGCTCCGAGAGATGCTGGCCCACCTCGTCCTTGACACCGCCCAGACGCTCCACCTCTTCGTGCGCCTCGCGCAGCACGGCGTCGGAGCTGCCCTCCTGCTGCTCGACGCGCGTCTGATCCTGTCGCAGGGTCTCGATCTGGCCGCGCGCCTCCTCTCGGCGCTGGTCGAGCTGCCGGCCCTCCTGCTCCAGCCGGTCCAGCTCCTCCCGAATGACCCGGTCCTCGGCCTCGCGCTGCAGCCGCTCGCGATCCACGGTCTTGTTCCTGGCGGCGAGCGCGCTCTCCTCCTGGCTCAGCGCGTCGAAGGCCTCTTCGATCTCGCGCTGCCGGACGGTCATCTGGGTGCGCTCGGATTCCACCGCCCGGCGCTCTTCCTCCAGCTCACCCAGCCGAGCCTGCAGCGCGGCGATCTCCTGGGGGCGCGTCCAGAGACGCTCCTCCACCGAACCCCCACCGCTGGCACCGATCCAGCCTGCACCGTCGATCACTTCTCCGGCCGGCGTCACCCAGCGGGCATCGGGAGCGCGATCGGACGCCGGCGCCACCTCCGCGCGGCTCTGGACCGGGACCAGACGGGCCCGCAGGTACGCGGCCAACGGTTCGGCCTCCTCCACGCGGGCCGTCAGAACCCCGTCGGGCAAGGCGGCGCGCGCGCGCTCCGCCCGCCGGTCGTCGGACGTCCGCAGCCCGCTCGGCAGATCCCGCAGGGTCTCCAGCGCCACGAACGTCACCTGTCCCAACCCCGAGGCGCGCAGCCAGTCGATCGCCCCCCAGGCGTCCTCCTCGGTGCGCGTAACGATCCACTCGGTCAGCTCCTGCAGGGCCGGCGTCAGCCGCTGGGCCCAATCGCCTTCCACGGCGATCAGCTCCGAGGCGGCCCCCAGGACGCCGGGCAACGACTCGCGCTCCGCCAGCAACCGCGCGACCGCCTCGCCGTAGCCCTCGTAGGTGCGCGCCTGCTCTTCGAGCAGGTTGAGGCGGCTCTCGCCGCGCGCCGCTTCGTCGGCGATGCGGCTCAAACGATCGGCGGTGCCGCGCAGACCGCCCTCATTGGCCTCGCGCTGGGCCTGCAGCACATCCCGCCGCTCGTCGAGGTGTTCGTGCTCCTGCTCGAGCCTCCGGCGCTGGTCGTCCAGGCGCCCGAGCGCGTCCCGCAGGTCGCGGCGGCGCTCGGTGAGGGCCTCGCGCTGGGCGGCCAGCTTCTCCTGCTGTAGATCCAGGTCGGCCAGCCGGCCTTCCAGCGACTGCAGGCGATGATCGGTCTGCGATCGCAGCCGCACCTGCTCGATGTGCATCTGCTGATGCTCGGCCAGCTCGCTGCGCGCGCGCCGCAGCGCCTCGTCGGCCTTGCGCCACTGGGCCTGAACCTCGTCGGCCGCCCGGCGCTTCTCCTCCAGCTCACGCGTCAGCCGCTCGCCGTCGGGGGCGATCGCCGCCAGGCGCTCCTGGCTCTGGGCCAGCGTCGCCTGCGCGCCCTCGATGCGCTCGCCCAGCTCCGCGATCCTCTCGGTCAACGCTTTGCGCCGCTCGGCGCGCACCAGCGACTCCTCCCGGCTGGCGGCCAGACGCTCTTCGGTCTCCTGTCGCGTCTCGCGCGCGGCGGCCAGCTCGCGGTCCAGCTCGAGCAGACGCAGCCGCTTCTCCTCCTGCTCGGCCTCGAGGCCGCGGAGCTGGGTCTGCAGGCGGGCGCGCTGGCGCTCCTCCTCCTGGAAGCGGCTGGTGTCGCCGGCCGCGGCCTCGTCGAGCTCCTGCCACTTCCATCGCGCCAGCGCCACGTCCAGCCGGCGGATTCGCTCACTCAAGCGCTTGTACCGCCGGGCGCGACCCATCTGGTAGGCCAGCGACCGCACCTGGCGCTCCTCGATCTCCAAGGCGTCCTCGACGCGCTCCAGGTCCCGCTCGACCCCCTCCAGCTTGCGGTGGGTCTCCCGGCGACGCTGCTTGTAGCGCGTGATGCCGGCGGTCTCGTCGATCAGGACGCGGCGCGCTTCGTCGCGGTCGGCCAGCACCTCGTCGATCATCTCGCGCTCGATCACCGCGTACTGCGCGTTCCCGAGCCCGGTGTCCAGGAAGAGGCCGCGGATGTCCTTCAGCCGACAGGGGGCCTTGTTGATACGAAACTCGCTCTCGCCGCTTCGAAATGCGCGCCGCTGGATCGCGACCTGAGCGTATTCTGTCGCCAGGCGCTGCTCCTGGTTGTCCAGGTGGAGCGTGATCTCGGCCAGGCCGGCCGGCTTCATCTCGCGCGTGCCCTTGAAGATCACGTCCTCGAGGTTCTTGCCGCGCAGATTGCGCACGTTCTGCTCGCCCAGGGCCCAGCGGACGGCGTCGGCGATGTTGCTCTTGCCGCAGCCGTTGGGTCCCACCACGGCGGTGATCCCCGATGAGAAGCGCAGCTGCGTGCGCTTGGCGAAGGACTTGAACCCGAGGATCTCAAGACGATCGAGGAGCACGGTGTCATTCCCTCCCACAGAGTGGATCGTTTCCGCAAACGCGCAGACCTACCGCAGACTCCCGGGGATCGGCGGTCCGTGGCCGTCAGCGGCGACGATCACCACGTCCTTCACCCATCCCTGCTCCAGCGCCCGCACGCCGGCCTCGCGGGCCCGCGCCACATCGGACCAGCTTCCGACCACCACGCGGTTCCACGTGCCCTTGTCCGGGATCCGGACCGTGACCACACGGGCGTCAAGCCCCAGCTCGGTCAAGCGGGCGGCCTCCCGGCGCGCCGAGGCGGCCGTCCGGAACGACCCGCACATCAGTCCGAAGGGCGGTTGACGCGGCTGCATCACCATCGCCTCACCGGCGGCGGGCTCGGCCGGGGGCGTTTGAGCGGCGGGGTCGCCCCCGGGCCCTTGCTCGCCGGAGACGGCGGGCGCCTGCGATCCGGCATCGCCGGCCGGCGCAGCGAAGGCTTCCGGTCGCGGTGCGGCCGGCGGCGCACCGGCCGCCGGTCCCGGAA
The DNA here is from genome assembly GCA_964585945.1 of uncultured bacterium. Classification (GTDB taxonomy): domain Bacteria; phylum Eisenbacteria; class RBG-16-71-46; order CAIMUX01; family WJJG01; genus CAZDKK01. Next base: position 7,703 of record CAZPGB010000020.1, read on the forward strand.
CGGATCCGGCTGACGACCGCAGGTCGGATGGCGGCGCATCGTCGGCGCGCCCGGCCGGCGGCCCCGCACCTGCGAAGATCTCCCCTTCCGGCTCGGTCGTCTCGCCGATCGTGGAGGCCGGCGCAGGCTGCGCGACCCCAGGCTCGGCCGCCCCCTGCTGGGCGCCTTGTGGGGACCGTGCCGCGATCGGGCCGCCGGTCTCGGGTGCCGGCGCCTGACGGCCGGCCATGATCTGCGAGATCACCAGTAGCACCGCGCCCAACCCCACCAGCACCAGCACCCAGGTCCACCAGGGCAGCGGACGTTTGCCCCCGGCCCGCTGACGCCGGCGCGCTTGACCGGGCGTGAAGGCCTCGGACCAGGTCGCCTGCGGGGTCACCGGACCCGGGCTCCCCGGCGGCCGCGACGGCCCGGCGGCCGTCCGCGGGTCGTCGGCCGTCCGCGGGTCGTCGGCCGGTGAAGACGCTCGTTCGTCTCGCCGTGGGTCGTCGCGCTCCAGATCGAGTCTCTCATCGGAAGGCTCGATGCGATCGGCGGCCCGCTCTCTTCCGTTGGCAGCTCCTTCCATGGCTCCTCCCAGCTCTGCGTTGGGTCCCTCGAGGTCGGCCTCGGCTCCGGGTTCCGGGCCGGGCTCGACGTGTGCCTCGGGAACGTGGCCGCTCAGGTGCGGGCCTCCCGCCGCGCGTCGGTCGACGGCGTGCGAGCTGACGGCCACGAGTCCCAGCACAGGATAGCCCATCGTGCGAAGTCTTGTTACTCCTTCGGTGATCACCTGCGCGGGCTGGTCCCGAAACGGGGCCACCAGCACCACGCCGGTGATGAGCTCCGGCGGCGGCGTCCATCCGTCCGGGCCACAGCGACTGGTCAGGACCAAGCCCGCCGGTCGCACCGGTTCGCTCTCCTTGTCGCGCCCTGGCCAGACGCGCAGCACACCCTGAATCCCGCTGGCCTGGGCGCCGCAGCCCTCCGGGTAGAGCCGCCAGAGCAGATCGGCGTACGGGCCGGCATCCACCGGGCGCAGTCCCGAGGCCCCCATGCCGCGCGGGCGCTGACGCTCGGGACCGGCGAACAGCATCGGCGCCCGGCCGGTCGCCGCAGCGCGCTCGGCCAACCCGACGGCCACGGGCACCTCTTCTCCGCCGTCGCCCAACCCGGCGACCCAGATCGCCGGCGCGTCGTTGCGCACGAACTGATACAAGCGCGCCGCGAGGGCGGGATCAGGCGAGAGCCCCTGCAGACTATCCTGAAGCTGGTGGAAGCGCGACTCCCACCTCAGATGCCCCAGAATGGGAAGATCGAGGCTGCCCTCGAGGTCGGCTTCGTCGGCAAAGTAGTCGACCCAGCGATCACGCGATTCCATGGGCTACCCCTTCCCGCCCGCGGCCTCGCGTTCGAAGGCGGGCAATCGTTCGGCCAGGAGATCTCCCAGGGCGGTCCAGTCCTCCTCGAGCAACGATCGCAGGTCGAGCACGAGCCGGTCCTGTTCGATGCGTCCCATGATGGCGGGATCGCCCGCGCGCAGATGTCGCGCCAACGCGTCGGTCGATCCGCCCGTGCAGGACAGCTCAAGACCGACCGACGGCAGCGTCTCGCCGGGCAGCGATCCACCGCCCGCGGCCGCCGCCGTGTCGACCAGACGCACGTTCCACCAGGGCCCCACCACGCCTTGCACGCGCGCCAGCAGCTCTGCGCCCATCCGGCGCAGCTCCTCGCGCCCGCGCCGCATCATCCGGTAGAGGGGGATGCGCGTCAGCTCCTCTTCGCCGGCCAGGTAGTCGAGCAGCGTCGCCTCCAGCGCCGCCAGGTGCAGCTTGTCCAACCGCACCACGCGCGCCAGCGGGTGCGCGCGCAGCGGCCCAATGTGCGCAGCATCGCCCAGCAGGATTCCCGCCTGGGGCCCTCCCAGCAGCTTGTCCCCGCTGAAGCAGACCAGGCCCGCCCCGGCCGCCAGCGCCGCCTGCACGCGCGGCTCGCGCCGCAGGAAGTCGCCCGGGTGCTGGTCGAGCGCGCCGCTGCCGAGGTCCTCCATCATCACCAGATCGTGCCGCTTCGCCAAACCCGCCAGGTCGGCGGTCGACACCTCCTGGGTGTAGCCGGAGATCTGGAAATTGGAGGGGTGGACCTTCAGTAGCATCGCCGTCTGCGGTCCGATCGCCTCTTCGTAGTCCGCGAGGCGCGTGCGGTTGGTCGTGCCCACCTCGCGCAGCGCGACGCCACCCGCGGCCATGATGTCGGGCAGCCGAAAGCTGCCCCCGATCTCCACCAACTCTCCGCGCGAGACGATCACCTCGCGCCGGGCCGCGAGCACGTGCAGCGCGAGGAAGACGGCCGCGGCGTTGTTGTTGACCGCCAGCGCATCGGACGCGCCCGTGACGCGCCGCAGCAGGTCGCGCACGCGGCCCAGCCGCGACGTGCGCCGGCCGCTGGTCAGATCCAGCTCCAGGTTGCAGTAGCCGCCCTGGATCCTCGACACCGCCTGCTGCGCGGTCGCCGAAAGCGGACTGCGCCCCAGGTTGGTGTGGATGAGGATCCCGGTGGCGTTGATCACCCGCCGCAGCGGAGGCGACGGCAGCGCCGCGGCCCGCGCTTGCAGCCGCTCGATCAGCGCATCCATCGCCAGCGCCTCGGGCCCCAGCTCGCCGGCCAGGTAGCCGCGGCGCGTCGCGTCCAGCTCCTCGCGGATGAGCGCAACCCGCACGGGCGGTGAAAGCGCCACGGTCGCAGTTCGTTCGGCCCACGCCCGCAGGAGCGCGTCGACGGCGGGAATCCGCTTCAGGAGCGATCGATCGGGGGTCATGTCGACCAAGACCTCCTCCCCGGGACCCAGCCGGCCGCCCGGGGCCGGCCGAGCAGCTCAAGGGCGCTGCTCTGTGGGCACCTGATCGAAGAGCTCGAAGACCATCGTGTAGGAACCGCGGCCCTGCGTGGCGCTGCGCAGATCGGTGGCGTAGCCGAACATCTTCGACAGGGGCGCGCGCGCGCGCAAAATGGTCAGATCGTCGCGGGGCTCGTTGCCCATGACCCGCCCGTGCCGGGCGGCGAGCTGCTGATGCACGGCGCCCACGAATTCGTTCGGACACACGATCTCGAGCCGCATGATCGGCTCCATCAAGACGGGCGAGGCCTGGCGGCACGCTTCGCGAAACGCGGTCATCGTCGCGTTGCGGAAGGCCATCTCGCTCGAGTCGACCTCGTGCGCCGCTCCCCCGGTCAGCACCACGCCCACGTCCTGCACCGGATAGCCGTAGCGGATGCCCGACTCGCAGGCGTCACGCACCGCCTCGTCGATCACGCGCACGAACTCGGCCGGGATGACATCCGCCTTCGTCTTGTCCACGAACTCGTTGCCGGCGCCACGCGGGCGGGGGTGAACGTGCAGCGCCACGCGGGCGAAGTGCTCGCGTCCCCCGGCGGCGCGCTGGTAGGCGCTCTGTGCCTCGGCCTCTTCCTCGATCGTCTCGCGGTAGGTCACCTGCGGCCGCCCCAGCCGGACCTGCAGGTTGAACTCGCGCACCAGCCGCTCGGCCAGCACCTCCAGGTGCAGCTCGCCCATGCCCTTGACGATCGTCTGACCGGTGTTCTCGTCCACCGATACGCGGAAGGTCGGGTCGTCGGCCGAGAGGTGACCCAGCGCGAGCTGGATCTTCTCTTCGTCGCCCGCCGTGCGCGCCTCGAGCGCGGCCATCACCACCGGCTCCGGGAACGTGAGCCCCTCGAGCGAGAGCGGATGGTCGACGTCGGTGAGCGTGTCGCCCGTACGAGAGAGCTTCAGCCCGGTCGCCACGCAGATGTCGCCCGCCGCCACATCGCCGATCTTGCGCTTCTTGTCCGCGTGGATGCGGTAGAGCCGGGCGATGCGCTCGGTCTGACCCAGGTGCGCGTTGTAGACCGTCTCGCCTTCGCGCAACGTGCCCGAATAGAGGCGCAGGTAGTTGACCCGACCGCGACCGCCTTCGGCCGAAGACGTGTAGGTCTTGAACACGTAGGCGCAGAGCGGCCCCTTCTCATCGATCGGGCGCGACTCGACCGCGCCGGTCTCGGGATGGACCCCGCGCTGGGCCGGAACCTCGTCGGGCGCGGGCAGGAAGTCGACGATTCCGTCGAGCAGCGGCTGCACGCCGAGGTTGCGCAGCGCCGCGCCGCTGAAGACCGGCACGAAGGTCTGCTTGAGCGTCCCGGCCCGAATGCCCTCGGACAGCTCGCGCTCGTCCAGGTCGCCTTGCTCGAAGAAGCGCTCCAGAAGGGCCTCGTCCTCGGCCGCCACCGTCTCGACCAGCTCGCCGCGCCAACGCTCGGCTTCCTCGCGAAGGTCTTCAGGGATGTCGATCAGCTCGAAGCTGGCGCCCAGGCTCTCCTGGTGCCAGCGGATGGCGCGCATCCGCCGCAGGTCGATCACGCCCTGCAGCCGGTCCTCGGCCCCCATCGGAATACAGACAGGCAAAGGCTTCGCACCCAAGAGGTTGCGGATTTCATCCAGAACCCGTGTGAAGTCGGCGCCCACCCGGTCCATCTTGTTGACAAAGATGATGCGGGGGACGCGGTACCGTTCGGCCTGACGCCAGACGATCTCCGATTGCGGCTCCACGCCCCCTCGGCCGCACAGCACCACCACGACGCCGTCGAGCACCCGGAGGGATCGCTCCACCTCCGCCGTGAAGTCGATGTGACCGGGCGTATCGATGACGTTGATCTGGTGGCCCCGCCACTCCGTGGTGATGGCCGCCGACGTGATGGTGATGCCCCGCTCCTTCTCCTGGTCCATCCAGTCGGTCACGGTGTTGCCATCGTCGACATCCCCCATGCGGTGGGCGACGCCCGTATAGTAGAGGATGCGCTCGGTGCTTGTGGTCTTGCCGGCATCGATATGAGCGATGATGCCTATATTTCTTATTTGCTTGTACTTAGGAGCTTTAACCATGCCTACCTCGTGCCGGTTCGATTCAGAGGAGTATTATGGGCCCGAGGCCCCCGGTGTCAAGGAAACCCCTTGCAGATAGGGTTGTTAGTGGAGTTGCCGCGGGAAGACGCTCCCCGAGCGTCGTCTCACGATTCCAGGAGGGTCGTCCGGGACCCTTTGAGCCCGGTGCGACCCGCAACGGAGGCCGGAGGCTCCATGATTCACGCGGGTCGGTCGCTGCTCGACGTCGATGCGCAGTACCGTCGGCGCATGCGCTACGCCTACGTCGTCGCGGCCCTCCTGCACGGAGCGCTCCTCTTTCTGACCCCCTCGGTGCTGGTCCCCGAGCTGCATTCCGGCCGGGTGGCTCTGGCCGGTCCGGAACGACGGCTCGAGGAGATCACCCCCGAAACCTACCCGCTGAACGACCGCGAGTCGGCGCCCCGCTCGCATCCGCTCCCGGGCGCCATGACGTGGGTCGAGTTCGTGATCGTTGACCACCCGGACCCCGCCGAGCAGCCCCCACCGCTGGTGGCCGACGCCCGAGAGCCGGTCGTGCCCCGGCACGGTCCACGGGTGCAGATCGGAGCGCTTCAGCCGCTGCGACCGCAACCGGTCGTCGAGGTACATCTGGACGAGAACCTCCAGACCCGCTCCTTCTCCCGACCCAGCGCCCGAACCGAGGAGTTCGCGATCCTCCAGATGACCCGGCCCGCCTACCCCGAGGTCTCGCTGTGGGGGGATGTGCAAGGGCTGGTGACCCTGCGCGCGACGGTCAGCCCGCAGGGCCTGGTGAGCAGCGTGGATCTGATGGCCAACGAGACCGACCCCTATTGCGAGGAAGCCGCCACCCAGGCGCTGATGCACTGGCGGTTTCGCCCCCTGCACATCGCCGACGAGCCGGTCTGGTTCAGCGTGGTGGTTCCGTTCCGCTTCCAGATCCTGGAGTAGTCGTCCCCGCGGCCGTCCGCGCGTCGGGGCCGGGCCCACCGACGGGAGACGCCGCCGAGCGCTCATGGGTCAACGAGTCGGCCGTGGCGATCGAATCGGGCGGCGCCATGGAGTCCTCGTCCTCGGTGTACCGGCCCGCCAGGCGCACAGTGTCCCCGAAGCGCAGGTAGACGGCCGCCGATCCGATCTCGCGCGGTACCGCCAGGCGGCGGCCCTCCCCGCGTCGCAGGGCCTCGGCGGCCGAGGCTTCGAGCACTTCCTTCAGCGCCTCGGGACAGTAGCCGCCGTTCTCGATGGCGTTGCCGAGCACCTCCACGGCGATCCACCCGCGGCGGGCGAACTCGCCGGGCTCCTCCCCGAAGAGCTGCCGGTAGCTGTCCTCGAAGCGCGGCGCGCCGCGCGCCGCCGGCGCCGACACGAAGCTGCCGCCGGGATAGATCGCCGTCAGCCCGAACTCGGCCACCACGTCGGCCACCACCGGGTCGCCCATCTCCGGGGGCCCGATGAAGGGCCCCAGAAAGCCCATGTGCGCCGTCTGCGAGAGCAGTGAGACCAGCTCGCGCAACGTGCCCGGGCAGAAGATCGCGTCGACCGCATAGGGCACCTGCTCGGCGCTGCTCTCGGGCAGCTCCTCGAAGTCGGTCGTTCCGGCCGGATAGGCGCGGTCGTAGGCCACCTCGATGCGCCGGGTGACCGCGGCCCGGCGGGCCAGCTCGGCCCATCGTCGCCCCTGCGCGGTCTGGGGCCAGAGCAGCGCGATGCGCTCAACCCAGAGCGAATCGGCCGCGAAGTCGATCACCGCCGACATCTGCTCGTGCGCGTCGACGCTGCACGTGTAGGTGCCGGCCCCCAGCAGACCGACGGTGGTGTCCGTGGCCGCCGGCGAGAGCAGCACCGCCTCTCGTTCCCGCAGGAAGGAGGCCGCCATCAATGTGTGAAGGCTGAAGATCTCCCCGACGAAGATGCGCACCCCGGCGTCATAAAGCCGCGCCACCGCCTCCAGACACCCCCGGGGCGTCCCCCCGGTGTCGGCGATCTGGAGACGCAGCGGAAACCGTGCCCGCCCGTTGTGCAGCCGCCGGGCCACATCCGCGCCGTTGGACAGCTCGATGCCGTATTGCGCGAAGCGCCCGTTGACCGGCGCCAGCACGCCCACCGTGTAGAAGTCGTAGGCCTTATCCTCGTCCCCCCGCGCCGCGGCCCAGACGGGTCGTTCCTCGCGCCGTCGCCGACCGTCCTCGCAGCGTTCCCGATAGAGATCATAGGCCCGGGCGGCTTCGCGCCGATGACCCAGCCGGTACTCGGCTGCTCCGTAGGACGTCACCGCCTCGCAGAGCAGCTCCCGGCCGGGGTACTTCCAGAACAGGTAGGCCAGCTCCGCTTGGGTGAGCCCCCCGTGCAGGAGCCGCTCCAGGTTCCGCTCGCTCTCGGCGCGCTCGTCGCGCCCGAAGGCGGCGTACGTCAGCCACCAGTCGGCCGCCTCCAACAGCAGCCCCTGCCCTTGCAACCCCCGCGCCAGCAGCCGCACCCAGGGCCCGTCGTCGGCCGCTGGGGGCCCGCCCTCCAGCAGGGGGGCCAGCGTGCGGATCGCCTCGCTGAAGCGGCCCATCCCGATGAGCGCTTCGGCGACGATCAGGCGCGCCTCGCGCGCCTCCTCCGACCAGCGGCTGGACAGCAGCCCCACCGCCTCCTCGTAGGCGTCCGCGAACCGCTCGCGGTCGAGACTTCGCCGCGCACTGCGCAGGTCGCCGGACTGGGCCGGGGCCAGGGTCGGCAAGACAAGGGCCAGAAGGAGGGATCCGAGCCAGAGGATCCGGCGGGGCGCGCCGCGCGCACGCTGGCGCCGCCCTGCAAACGTCTGCGAAGGTCTGCGTCCGTGCCCCACAGTGCGCTTCCCTGCTGCGGCCTCCCGCGCGCTGGAGAGACGATCCCTGCGTCCAACGGCGTCGCCCGCGCGGTCCGTCCCGGCGGCCCTGGGTATCAGAAGCGGAACTTCCCGAAGTCCTTGGGATCGAGGTTCTCGATGAACTCGCGCAACTCGTCGGCGCGCTGTTCACTGGGCGGATCCGCGGCCCCTCCGGCGCCCGCCAGGAGCGAGTCGATCTCGCTGGAGAAGAGCTTGGCGTTGGCGTAGATCTTCGCGCGCATCTTCAGGGCCAGCGCCACCGAGTCGCTGGGGCGCGCATCCACGCAGAGTACCTCGCCCCCGTGCTCCAGGTAGACCTTGGCGAAGAAGGTGTTCTCGACCAGGTCGCTGATCTCGACGCGCTGCACGCGCACCTTCAACGCTTTCAGGATGCTGGCCAGCAGATCGTGGGTCAGCGGCCGCGGGAACTTCCGCCCGGACAGTTCCATCGCGATAACACTCGCCTCGGGATGGCCGATCCAGATGGGGATCTTCCGGTCACCTTGCGCGTCCTTGAGGATCACGACCGGTGATTGGTTCTTCTGGTCCACCGCCAGTGTTTCAACGACGACTTCCACCAGCACGCGACTGAACCTCCCGTCGCGACCGAGCGGTGCTCGGGGGATCGGTTTTGGAGGACCTCAGGGTGTCTCGCTGCCGCCCAGCTCGCCGACCATCAAGCGTGCCGAAGCAGACATCTCGTGCTCGGGATACTGGTCGAGAAACGCGCGGAACGTCTCGAGCGCCTGCGTCGTGTCGGCCAGCTCCTCAGCGTGAATGAAGCCTATCATGAACAGGGCCTCGGGTGCATGCTCGCTCTCCGGAAAGCGCTCGCGCAGGTGCTCGTAGAACCAGATCTTCTCGCGCTGATTCGGCTCGGCCTGCGCCTCCTCGAAGAGCTGGTCGTCATCCATCTGCAGGACGTAGAAGTCCTTGAGCGCATCGTCGTGGACCTGCACCTCGTAGGCCGCCTTCAGGGAATCGAGCACGTGGTTGTAGAGCGCGTTCTGCCGCTGACTGCGCAGCTTCTGGGTGATCTCGGGAAGCACTTCCTCGAGCGTGCGCTGCCGCTCGCGGCGAACCGCGTCGATGCGGACGATGTGCCAGCCGCGCTCGGAACGGATCGGCTCGCTGATCTCGCCCTCGCTCATCGTGAAGATCTTCTCGCCCAACCGGGGCAGCTTGCCCAGCCGGCCGGCCATGTAGGTCGGGGTCATGGGCGGCATGGTGCCGCCTTTCTCGGCGCTGCCCTCGTCGGTCGAGAACTCGCGCGCCAACTCCTCGAACGATTCGCCGTTCTGGATGCGTTTGTAGAGGTTCCACGCCTGTCCCTCGGACGACACGAGGATGTGGTGATACCACGTCTGCGGTTGGATGACGAAGCGCTCGAGGTTCTCCTCGTAGAAGGTGCGCAGCTCCTCGGGTGTCGGCGTGGCGCGCCGATAGACCGAGCGCGAGGTGGCCAGATTGGTCATGATGTAGGAGCGGGAGAGGTACATGGTCCGTTCGAATTCGGGGTCCGTGTCGAGTCCCATCTCCCGACCCAGCTTGTTGAAGCACTCTTCGACCAATACCCGTTGCAGCGTCTCGCGCGCCTGCAGCGCCATGGCAGGCCCTTCCTGGGCCATCTCGGGAAGCTGAATGCGGAGCTTGTGCTTGAGGAATGCGGCCGTGATCGGCTTGCCCCCAACCTCGGCCACGACCAGATCGCCGCCGGCTAGATCGGGATCCTCGAAATCGGCCTGCGTATAGCAGCCCGCGTTGTCCGTGCGCTGATCCTCCGTGGCGCAACCGCCCAGTGCGAGCCATCCCAAGAGCGCGAATCCCGCGACCAGGGCCGGCGTCCAAAGGTGACAACGACCCACGCCGCTGTGGCGGTCTTTCAGCACGAATACCTCCCCGGCTTACCCGAGCGGGGGATCACTCGGATGGTTCTTGCTTGGCTACCCAGACCTTTACCGCGGCAGAGATGTCCTGGAAGAGCTTCACGTCGACACGGTACACACCCAGGACCTTCAGAGGTTCCTCCAGCAGCACCTGGCGCCGGTCGATCTCGAAGCCTTGCCCCTGCAGTGCGGCGGCGATGTCGCTGCTGGTGATGCTGCCGAAGAGCTTCTCGTCTTCGCCCACCTGCGCGTGCAGCGTGAGGCTGACGTCCCCCAGCTTTCGAGCCAGGGCTTCGGCGGCCCGACGCTCCTTCTCCGTCCGACTGCGGCGCGCCCGCTGCTGCTCTTCGTACACGCGGGCGCCGGCGCTGGTGGCCAAGATCGCCAGGTTTCGGGGCACCAAATAGTTGCGGGCATAGCCGCGCGCGACCTGCACGCGGTCTCCCCGGACCCCGAGCCCCTCTACCGATTCAAGCAGGATGACTTCCATGGGACTTATCCTCTCGCCTGGGGGCCCCGCCCCTTTCACGGGGACGTAAGGGCCGGCCGGTCGTTCGAATGCTGCAACGCGCTCGCGGCGCGCCTGGCGCCGCGGCCAAGACAAGACGGGCGACTAGTAGTGATCTCCGGCGAACGGAATGAGCGCCAGGATCCGAGCTCGCTTGACGGCCCGCGTGATCTGGGATTGGTGCCGAGCGCAATTCCCCGAAATCCGCCGCGGCACAATCTTGCCGCGGTCGGTGATGGCGCGCATCAGGCGCCGCTCGTCCTTGTAGTCCACGTGATCCACGCGATCGAGGCAGAGCTTGCAGATCTTCTTGCGCGGCGCGCGCGCGTCGCGCTTCTTCTTGGAACTTGCCATCGTTACCGCATCCTCCGTCACACTGTGCCGATCGAGATCCGGTCGCTTCCGGACCATGGGATCGCCGGGCGCAGTGTCGGCCCGGCGATTCGACCCGCTCCACGAAGGGCCGGCGCGGCCCCCCGTTCGAACGTCCCGAGAAGCTTAGGCCTCGGACGTGCCGCCGCTCTTCTCGGTCGATTCAGCCGGTGCCTCGGGCTTCGGCTTGGCGGCCGTCTCGGCAGCCGCCCCGGGCGAAGCGCTCGGCTTCTCTTCGGACTTGTGGCTCTCCGTGCCGGCGGCCTCGTCGCGCCCGTGTCCGCGGGGCGGACGGCGATCACGGCCGCCGCGGTCGCTGCGGTCGCTGCGGTCGCCGCGGGGCGGACGACGCTCGCGGCTGCGCAGATCCGGGGGCCACTCCCCCCCCGGGCTCTGGACCGTCAGATTGCGCAAGACCGATTCGTTGAGGCGGAAGCGGCGCTCCAGCTCCGTGAGCACGGCGGCGTCCGACTGAAACCGCGCGATCACATAGAAGCCCTCGTGGGCCCGCTGAATCGGATAGGCCAGCTTGCGGCGTCCCCACTTGTGGACGCCGACCAGCTCGCCCTTGCCGTCGCTGATCGTCTTCTTGACGCTCTCGATCTCGCGGTCGATACCGGCGTCATCCACCTTGGGGTGGAGAATGAAGACTGTTTCGTACTCTCTCACCGGAGAAACCTCCCCAGACGTTGTTCGCCACCTCCCCACAAGGAGGCGCGCTACCATGCACGGATCCAAAGTGACCCATTAAGCAACAACTGCCGGCCCATTGTCAAGTCAGGCCCGACCGCCGCCCCGCCGGCCCGGGCCTTGCGCGCGCGCGATCCGCGCCGGAGCGGCTACGCCGCGATCCCGCGACTACAGCCCCAACCAGGGGCCGATCACCCGGTGCAGGGCCAGGATCAGGGGCGTAAAGACCAGCGACACGATGGCCATCAGCTTCAGCAGGATGTTCATCGCCGGCCCGGACGTGTCCTTGAACGGGTCCCCGACGGTGTCCCCGACCACCGTGGCCTTGTGGGTGTCCGAGCCCTTGCCGCCCAGATTGCCTTCCTCGACCCACTTCTTGGCGTTGTCCCAGGCGCCGCCGGCGTTGGCCAGCAGCAGCGCCATCGGCACGCCGGTCACGAGCGACCCGGCCAGCAGCCCGCCCAGAGTGGCCGGCCCCAGGACCGCCCCCACGACGATCGGGATGAGCACCGCCAGGATCCCCGGCAGGATCATCTGCCGCAGGGCGCCGCGGGTCGTGATGTCGACGCAGCGGGCGTAGTCGGCCTTCGCGTTGCCCTCCATCAGGCCCGGAATCTCCTTGAACTGCCGGCGCACCTCCTCGACGACGTGGAACGCCGCCTGCCCGACCGCCTTCATCGTGTCCGAGGCGAAGATGAACGGCACCACCCCGCCGATCAGCAGTCCCACCAGAACCTGCGGATCCATGATATCGAGCACCAGCGAGCCGCCGGTGGCCTTGGCCACCGCCTGCATGTAGGCGAAGAAGAGTGCCAGGGCGGTGAGCGCCGCCGAACCGATCGCAAAGCCCTTGGCGATGGCGGCCGTGGTGTTGCCGGCGGCGTCCAGCGCGTCGGTGCGCTTGCGCACCTCCGGTCCCAGGTGCGCCATCTCGGCGATGCCGCCCGCGTTGTCGGCAATGGGGCCGTAGGCGTCGACGCTGACCGTCATGCCGGTGATCGCCAGCATGCCGATCGCCGCCAGGGCGATGCCGAAGATGCCCACCAGGTGGTAGGAGATCAGCACCGCCAGGGCGATCACGATGAGCGGCAGCACCGCGCTGCGCAGGCCGATGCTGAATCCGGCGATGATGTTGGTCGCCGCGCCGGTCTTCGAGCTCTCGGCGATCCTGTGCACGGTGCGCCCCGAGGTGTAGAACTCGGCCACGAAGCCCACGACCATGCCGGCCACCAGCCCCAGGAAGGTCGCGAAGAAGTAGGCCAGGCCGATGTTGGGAAACGCGACCAGGGTGGTGACGAGCGCACCCAAGCTGAAGAGCACGGCCGCCGAAATGGTCCCCGCGCGCAGCGCGAGCTGCGGATTGCCTCCTTCGCCGGTGCGCACGAAGAACATCGAGAGGATCGAGGCGCCGATCCCCACCGCCAGCAACACCATCACGTAGCCGATCGCTTCGGTCACCGAAGGCTGCCCGGCGGCTGGATTGGAGAAGACCGCCATCGCAATGACCAGGGAGGAAACGACCGAGCCGACGTAGGACTCGAACAGGTCGGCCCCCATCCCGGCCACATCCCCCACGTTGTCACCCACGTTGTCGGCGATGGTGCCCGGGTTGCGCGGATCGTCCTCCGGGATCCCGGCCTCGACCTTGCCGACCAGGTCGGCGCCCACGTCGGCCGCCTTGGTGTAAATGCCGCCGCCGACACGCGCGAAGAGGGCGATCGAGGAGGCCCCCATGCTGAAGCCGGCCACGATCGAGATCGCGTCGGCCAGCGTGGTGGCTTGGGCAAAGAGGTAGAAGACCAGCGTGAGCGCGAAGAGCCCCAACCCTGCCACGGTGAAGCCCATCACCGCCCCGCCGGGGAAGGCCACGCTCAGGGCGGCGTTGAAGCTGTGGCGCGCCGCCTCGGCCGTGCGGCTGTTGGCGCGGGTAGCGATCTTCATGCCGGAGAATCCGCACGCCATGGAGCTCAGCGCACCCACCAGATAGGCGATCGCGGTCTTCCACCCCAGACCGGGGATGGCGGGATCGCTGATCCCGACCGTGATGACCACCACCAGAACGGCGATGAAGATCATCAGGGTGGTGTACTCGCGCTTCAGGAAAGCCATCGCGCCTTCATGGACGGCGTTCGAGATCGCCACCATCGTCTCGTTGCCCGGGTCTTTGCGCAGCACGCGCACGCGGGCCACCAGGAAGGCGACGATCAGGGAAACCGCACCGGCCGCGATGGCCACCAAGGTCGTCGCTGGAGCATCCATGCGTTGGTCTCCTCCTTCCAGATCCGCACGCGCGCCGCACGCGCGGCGCGCATGCCGTTACGTGTTCTCGCACTCCTCCCACGGCGGGGCCAGTCCGTTGAACTGGTTCATCGCCGCCACCACGCCCCGGCGAAGCACGACCTGGAGCGCCTCCAGAGCGCGATCCTGCACCTGCAGGAACCGCCCCCACTCCTCTTCGTCAAAGCTCCCCAGCACATGGCCGACCGTCTCGTCGCTCGTGCTGGGTCGTCCCACGCCGATGCGCAGTCGGGCGACCGAGCCGGGCGCGACCGCCTGCAGGATCGACGTCAGCCCCCCGTGTCCCCCCGCACCGCCGTGCGGGCGGATCCGCAACCGCCCCAGGGGCAGGTCGATGTCGTCCAGGATCACAAAGAAATCGGCCGGCGCGGCTCCCGCCTTGAGCAGGGCCGCCACCGCCTCGCCGCTGCAGTTCATGTAGGTCAGGGGCCGCACCAGCTCATGGTGCACGCCGGCCAGACGGATCCGCGAATGCTCGTATGTCGGTCCGGTGCGCCAACTCGGGCCGCGCCACGTGCGCCGGGCCGCCTCCAACACCAGGAAGCCCGCGTTGTGCCGCGTCCTCGTGTACTCGGGTCCCGGATTCCCCAACCCCACCAGGATCATCCGCCCGACTCCACGGCCGCCGCGACCACGCTACTTCGCGGCCTCTCCGCTGGACTCCGCCTTCGCCGCGGCCTGACCCTCGCCCTCGGCGGCGCTCGCCGCAGCCTCGGCCGCCTCGGCCTCCTCGGCCGCGACCGCCGCCGCGGTCTTGCCGTGAATGGAGACGATCGTCCGCTCGTCGGGCGTCAGCAGCTCGATCCCCTCATGGGGGAGATCCCCCACGTGGATGGAGTCACCCACCTGCAGCGGGGTGACGTCCACCTCGATGAACTCGGGGATGCGATCGGGCAGGCACTGGACCTCGACCTCGCGCAGCACGTGGTCCATGAACCCGCCCTGGACCTTGACGCCCTCCGCAATCCCGGTCAGGTGAATCGGCACCACCAGGTGCACCGGCTTGTCCATCGAGATGCGCAGCAAGTCCAGGTGCAACGGGAGCGAGGTCACCGGATCACGCTGTACGTCCTTGATCAGCACCTTCATGCTGGAGTCCTTCGTGCCGTCGATCGTCAGGTCGACGACCACGGCCCCACCGGCCGCTTTGCGCACCATGCGATCGAAGTCGCTCCGCTGCACGGAGATCATGATGCTCTCCGCGCCCTCACCATACACCACGCCGGGCAGCGCGCCCGCATGGCGGATCCGGTGTGCAGCGCCCTTGCCGCGCTCGCTACGCAACTGCGCCGTCAGTCCCACCAGTGCCATGATTCCTGTCCTCCGTCATCGCCTATTCGTGGCAGGCGGTCCCCCAACCGTCACGTCCCATGAGGCCGGCGGCCCTCCTGCACCCTATACCCAAGCGGAGCGGCGCCGATCAGTCGAAGAGACTGCTCAGCGACCGCTCCTCGTGAATTCTCAAGATCGCCTCCCCGAAGAGATCGCCCACCGAGAGGATCTTGAAGCGCTCACCGAGCTGCTCCTCCTCCTGCGGGATGGTGTCAGTGATGATCACCTGCTTGAGCTGCCCCTCGGCGAGATTGTCCAGCGACATCTGCGACAGGCACGGATGCGTGGCGCACGCGAAGACATCGCGCGCCCCGCGTTCGCGCAGGGCCAGCGAGGCGTTCCTCAGGGTCCCGGCCGTCGAGATCATATCGTCCACCAGCAACACGTTCTTGCCCGCGACGTCGCCGATGATCTCCATCGCCTCGGAGACGTCTTCGTTGGTGCGCCGCTTGTTGACCACCACCAGCGATGTCTTGAGCCGCCCGGCATAGGCCCGGGCCATCTTGACCCCGCCGACGTCGGGGCATGCCACGACCAGATCGGAGATCGGATGCTGCAGGTAATGGCGCACCAGGACGGGGCTGGCGTAGAGGTGGTCGAAGGGAATGTCGAAGAAGCCCTGGATCTGCGCCGAGTGCAAGTCCATCGTCAGCACCCGGTCGGCCCCCGCGGTCGTGATCAGGTTGGCCACCAGCTTGGCGGTGATGGGCGCGCGCGGGCGGTCCTTGCGGTCCTGGCGCGCGTAGCCGAAGTACGGGATGACGGCCGTCACCCGGTCGGCGGAGGCGCGGCGCACCGCGTCGACCATGATCAACAGTTCCATCAGGTGGTCGCTCGGCGGAATCGTCGGTTGCACGATGAAGACATCGCAGCCCCGGATGTTCTCCTTGATCTGAACGTTGATCTCGCCGTCCGCGAAGCGGTCCACCTGGATCCGCCCCACGGGAACGCCGATCTTCTTGGCGATCCGTTGAGCGAGACCCGGGTTGGCGTTGCCCGCGAAAAGACGCAACGAGTCGATCATCAGCCCGACACCTTTCCTCTGCGAACCCAAAGCCGCCGACGAAGACCGCGCGAGGGACCGCGCGCCGCCGTGCCCACCAGGGCCGGCGCGACCCGCCGACCCCACCGCCCCGGTGGCGCTGGAGGTTCCCCGCTCTGGGGCGGCAGGACTCGAACCTGCGAATCCAGGGATCAAAACCCTGTGCCTTACCAACTTGGCTACGCCCCACCAAACAAATGCCCTATTGTATGACGGCGCCCCCCGGGAAGTCCAACCAGAATCTCCCCCAAGGCGGCGGCCCGGGCGCCCCTTCGGACGGCCCCAAGAGAGCGGCCGCCCGCGGCGAGCCGCGGGCGGCCGTGAAGCCCCAAGGGCTGACCCCCTAGCTACGCTTCAAGTTACGAGGGTCTGGCTCTCCAGCTCCTGTCGATACCGGCTCAGGATCTCTCCTTCGATCCAGCGCCGGGTCT
The DNA here is from genome assembly GCA_964585945.1 of uncultured bacterium. GTDB lineage: Bacteria > Eisenbacteria > RBG-16-71-46 > CAIMUX01 > WJJG01 > CAZDKK01. The sequence goes on from CAZPGB010000020.1 coordinate 24,016, forward strand.
CGTTGTTGATGGGGTGGGCCAAGTCTTGGAAACTGCCGTCGGGACGTTTCCTGCAGGGCATCGCTACGAACATGCCCTTGTTGCCCTGGATGATCTTGAGCCCACGGATGACAAAGCAGTTGTCCAGGGTGATGCTGACAAAAGCCCTCAGCTTCTCATCATCCCGGAGCGAGATTCGTACTTCCGTGATCTTCATGGACTCACCGCCTTGTAGTTGTTCGGCCCGCGCCCGCCAGAGGCGCCGACCGGACTGACCACGCAGTCACTTCCGTAGCCGAACCCCCCATCCGGATTCGCATCCGTGCAGAATCCGATGCCTCACACTTTCTCTTCGTTCCACCCCCTTGCAGTTGGCCTGACCCAATAGACGACCCACCCGCGCCGGCTGCAGACCTCTTCCAGGCGGGATACGCCGTCGGGATCGGAGAGCCATCCGATCCAGGCCGACCCGCTGCCCGTCATCCGAACTCCGCTCAGGTTCGCTTCGCGCATGCACGCTGCGAGTCGGTGGGCCGCGGGCACCAGCTCGAGCGCTGGGCCTTCCAGGTCATTGAAACCTTCCGCAACCAACGTTGGGAGGTTTCGCTTCGCTAGGTCCGCTAGCAACATCCTAACGCTGCGGTCCGAGTAGGTCAAGTCATTCCGTAACTTAGCGTACACGTCGCGCGTCGCCAGGTCCCACGGGGGCTTCACGATGGCCCAGGTCGACTCGGGCAGAGGGGGCTGAGGATCCAGCCGCTCGCCCCGTCCGCGGCAGCGTTGGGTGCCCCCCCGGACGAAGAAAGGGACGTCGGAGCCGATCTCGGATGCCAGGTGCTCGAGCTCCTCGGCCGACAGGCCGGTGGCCCACAGCAGATTGCCGGCGCACAGGGCGCACGCCGCATTGGAGCTGCCCCCGCCCAGACCGGCCCCGGTCGGGATCCGCTTCTCCAGCTCCACCCGCATGCCCACCGTGCGTCCGCTGGCGAATCGGAGCCGGTCGAGCGCCTGCCAGACCAGATTCCCGGTCCCTTCGGGGGCCCCGCCCCCGGGACAGCGGACCTCGATCCGCCCGTCGGCCAGCGGCTCGCAGGCCAGGTGATCGGCCAGGTCGACGGTCTGCATCAGGGTGTCGATCTCGTGATAGCCGTCGGGGCGGCGCCCCCGTACGGCAAGGTAGAGGTTGATCTTGGCATGGGAGCGGAACCGCCGCATGGCGTCCCCTTCTCGCCGCCGGCCCGGCGCTAGCCGAAGTAGAGGATCAGGAAGATCACCAGCCCCCATAGCGCCACGTTGATGAGCAGCGGGAAATCGGTCAGCAGGATCTCGGCCGGCGCCCCTCCCCTGCCCTGACGGTAGACCAGATAGAGGTAGCGGAAGATGCCGTAGACCACGAACGGAATCGTGTAGACCATCTTGCCCGGTGAGGCCATCAGCGTCCCGCTGGGCGAGATCGTATAGAGGGCATAGGCGATGATCGTCGATCCGGTCACCACCGGCACGAGCTGGTCCAACAGCTCGGGCGGATACTCGGTCAGGATCGAGCGGTGCTTGCGCGCGTCATCCGAGAGCGTCACCCGTTCGTGCCGCCGCTTGACCACCGCCAGGAAGAGCGCCAGGAAGAGCGTGCAGACCAGCAACCAGGGCGACAGGACGGGACGCGGATCGAGCGCGTCCACCCCGGCGGTGGCACGCAGGAGGAACATGAAGGCGATGCCCATCACATCCAGGATGACGACGCGCTTCAGCAGCGCGGTGTAGAACAGGCTGAGCACCAGGTAGGCGGCCGCCACCATGGCGAACCGCGGCCCCAGCGCGAAGGCTGCCGCCAAGGCGGCCACCGCCATGATCACCATCGCCGTCGCCGCCACCCGCCGATCGAGACGGCCCGCCGCCAAGGGGCGCATCCGCTTGCGCGGGTGGTAGCGATCGTTTTCCAGGTCCTTCAGATCGTTGAAGATGTACCCGGCCGATGAGAGCAGGCAGAAGACCGCAAAGGCGAGCAAGGCCCGCAGAAGCTGGTGAGGAACGCCGGCCTGGAGCGAGAAGACGACCCCGGCCAGGACGACCCCATTCTTGGTCCACTGCCGGGGACGCATCTCCTGGAGCAACGCCTTGAGCACGTGGCCGATCTCCTCCTCGGGGCCTCCGCGTCCCCGCGCGTTCCCCTCTTTTCCTCGGGGCCTCCACGTCCCCGCGCGTTCCCCTCTCCCGGTCGCGATCGCGACCGGCGCTACGGCTGCAGGTAGTCCCGCAGCCCTTCTTTCCAGTTCGGCAGGACCTGGCCGAAGGTGAGCTCGTAGGCCCGCGTGGACAGCACGCTGTAGGCCGGCCGTCGCGCCGAGCGCTCGAGCCGGTCCGACCCGATGGCCTCGATCCCGCCGGGGTCGTGCCCGGCCGACTCCAGGATCGCGCACGCGAACGCATGCCAGCTCGTCTCGCCGGCCGAGGCCACGTGGAACGTGCCGTAGTTGCCCGATCCCACCATCCGTCCCAGCGCCTGGGCCAGGTGCGCCGCGTAGGTCGGGCGGCAGACCTGGTCGTGAACCACCCGCAGGCGCTCTCCCCGCCCGTGGGCCGCCAGGATGGCGGCGACGAAGTTCTGCCCGCCGCGACCGAAGAGCCCCGAGGTGCGCACGATCGTGTGGCGCGGCAGCACCGCGGCAACCGCCCGCTCGCCGTGCAGCTTCGAGCGACCGTAGGCGTTGAGCGGGCCGGGCTGGTCGTACTCCTGATAGGGCTCCGTGGCGCGCCCGTCGAAAACGTAGTCGGTGGAGATGAGCGTCATCTCCGCGTCCACCTCGCGCGCGGCCAGGGCCATGAACCGCGCGCCGAGCGCGTTGACCTCATAGGCCGTTTCCGGGTGGCGCTCGCAGGCGTCGACCTGGGTGGTGGCGGCCAGGTGGAGGATGGCCTCGGGCCGCGCCTCGGCTACAAAGGCGCGCACGCCGACCAGATCGCGGACGTCCAGGTCCCCCAGATCGGTCCAGAGCACGTCGTGACGAGGCTCGAGCACCTCGCGCAGGGCCTGGCCCAACTGGCCATCGGCGCCGGTCACCAAGATCTTCATGATGCGTCTGCTCAAGCCTCCTGCAGCTTCTCGCGCAACAACGCCCGCGCCGCGTCGAGCGCCGCGCTCACCTTCGTGGTGTCGGCGGCCCCACCCAGGGCCATCTGCGGCCGGCCGCCGCCGCTGCCGCCCGTGACCCCGGCCACCGCCCGCACGATCTCGTCGGCGCGAACCCGCCCGGCGGAAGCCAGGTCTTCGGTGACGACCGCCAGGAAGCTGACCTTGTCGCCCATGGCGGCCTGCAGCACCGCCGCCCCGCTGCCCAAACGATCGCGCACCCGATCCCCCATGGCGCGCAGCTCGCCCGGGTTCTCGGCCATCACCTCGGCCACCAGCATGCGCCGCTCCCCGACGCGCTCGGCCGCCTGCATCACGGTCTCGAGCTTCGAGACCCCCTCGCCGCGGCGTGCCCGCGCGAGCTGCTTGCGCAGGTCGCCGACCTCTTGGGCGAGCTCCTGCACCTTGTTCGGCAGCCCTTCGACCGAAGCGCCCAGCGTGCGGCGCACGTCGTCGAGGGCGGCGCGGACCTGCTGCACATGGGCCAGCGCCTGCTGGCCGCACACCGCCTCGATGCGGCGCGTGCCCGCCGCGACGGCGCTCTCCTCCAGGATCAGAAAGGCGCCGATCTGGCCGGTGGCCCGCACATGGGTCCCGCCGCAGAGCTCTTCGGAGACATCGCCGGTCCGGACGCGGCGCACGGCGTCGGCGTCGTACTTCTCGCCGAAGAGCGCGATGACGCCTTCGGCCACCGCCTCGTCGTAGGAGGAGAACCGGATCTCGACGGGAAGATCGCGCTGGATCGCCTCGTTGACGAAACGCTCCACGGCGACGCGCTGCTCGGCGTCCAGCGCGGAGAAGTGCGTGTAGTCGAAGCGCAGCCGCTCGGGCGCAACCAGCGACCCGGCCTGGGCGACGTGATCGCCGAGCGTGCGTCGCAACGCCGCCTGGAGCAGGTGGGTCGCCGTGTGGTGACGGGCCGTCGCCCAGCGTCGCTCCTCGTCCACTTCGGCCGTCCAGCGCGCCGCGCCGTCGGCCAGACGCGCGTGCGCCGGCTCACCACCGTCGACGAGCGAGACGACGTGTCGAATCTCCTGACCGTCGCGCGCCGTGTCGACGACCGGCAGCCGGAGGTCCCCGGTGCACAGCACGCCGACGTCGCCCACCTGTCCACCCGACGCGCCGTAGAAGGGCGTCCGATCCAGGACGACCAGCGCACGCTGGCTCCCCTCCTCCAGCAGCGCGAAGCGCCTCACCTGCGCGCCCTCGACGCGCAGCGCGTCGTACCCGAGGAACGCGGAGTCCGGACCGCCGCTCACCTCGTGCCAGTCGAGGTCCTCCCGGTGCTGCTGGAAACCGGCCGACGAGCGCGAGCGCTCCTTCTGCCGCTCCATACACGCCTCGAATCCCTCCTCGTCGACTCCGATGCCCCGGCCCAGCGCCATGTCGCGGATCACATCGAGCGGCAGACCGTAGGTGTCATAGAGAACGAAGGCCTCCTCTCCGGCCACCCGGCCACGCTCCTCCCGGCTCACGCGGTCCAGAACGTGCTGCAGCTTGCCGACGCCCTGCTCCAACGTGGCGTGGAACCGCTCCTCCTCGTTCTCGAGCGCCAGGCGCGCGCGACGGCGACCCTCGGCCACCTCGGGGTACGCGCGCTTCATCCCGTCGACGACCAGATCGACCAATTGGAAGAGAAACGGCTGCTTGACGCCCAACGTGTGGCCCTGCACCGCCGCGCGGCGGATGAGACGCCGGATGACGTAGCCGCGCCCCTCGTTGCTCGGCAGGATGCCCTCGCCCAGGGCGAACGTGAGCGCGCGCACGTGATCGGCGATGATGTGCAGCGGGACCTCATGCCCTTCATAGGGCCGTCCGCAGACCTGGGCCGCCGCCTCGACCAGCGGCCAGAACAAATCGGTGTGGAAGATCGACGTCTTGCCCTGGAGCACCATCGCCAGCCGCTCGAGGCCGATCCCGGTGTCGATGCCGCGGTTCTTGAGCGGACGATCGGTGCCGTCGGGCTGGCGGTCGAACTGGGGAAAGACGAAGTTGCCCACCTCGACGAAGCGATTGCACTCATCGCCGGGCTTCACGTCGGGACGATCGGGATCCACCTCGGGTCCCAGGTCGAAATAGAGCTCCGAGCAGGGCCCGCAGGCGCCGGTGCCCCCCGCAGGCCCCCAGAAGTTGTCCTCGGCGCCCAGGCGCACGATCTTCTCCGGGGGCAGGCCCACCTCACGGCGCCAGATCTCGTAGGCTTCCTCGTCCTCCTCGTAGACCGAGGCGGTCAGATGCGCCGGGTCGATGCCGTAGACGCGGGTGAACAGCTCCCAGTTCCAGCGGATCGCCTCGCGCTTGAAGTAGTCGCCGAAGGAGAAATGGCCCAGCATCTCGAAGAAGGTGTCGTGGCGCGGCGTGCGGCCCACGTCCTCGATGTCGGTCACCCGCAGACACTTCTGCACACTGACCGCGCGCCGGTAGGGCAGCGCCTCGGTGCCGGCGAAGTAGCGCTTGAACTGCACCATGCCGGCCGAGGTGAACAGCAGCGTCGGATCATCGTGCGGCACCAGCGGGGCGCTCTTGACGACCGTGTGGTCCTTGCTGCGATAGAATTCGACGAACGTCTCGCGTATCGTGTCCGACTTCATGGCTCCCATCCGACCCATCCCGGCCGTCCAGGCACGCTCCCGCTCAAGGGACGTCGCTCTCCAGCTCCTTCAGCACGCGGTAGACCAGCCCTCCGGCGAAGCCCCGCCGCTGCAGGAAGGCGGCCGCCTTGCGGCGACGCACCTCTTGCGGCCACCGCTCCCACCGCCCGGCCACGGCCTGAAGCGCCAGCGCGTGCTCGTCCCAGGGAGGGTCGAGCTGCTCGAGCGCCTCGCGGGCCACCTCGGGCGCAACGCCTCTCTGTTCGAGATCCCTGAGCACGGCCCGGCGGCCCATCGGTTTGAGCCGCCGGCGATCGCGCAGGAAGATCTCGGCGAAACGGCGATCGTTCACCCAGCCGGAGGCTACGGCCGACTCCACCTCCCGCGCAATCGCTTCGGCCTCGTGTCCGCGACGCCGCAGGTACTCGGCCAGCTCGCGGCGCGTCCGCTCGCGGACCTTCAGGTAGCGCAACAGGTCCGCGCGCAGCCGCTCGGCATCCCCCATCACCGACCCTTGCCGGCCTTGGCCGTCGCCCGCGCGGGCGGATCGGAGGCGCCCGGCGACTTCGTCGGCTCGCTCTCCTTACCGGGCGCCTTGGCCGGCTCCTTGGCGGCACCCTCGCCGGCTTTCTCCGTGGCCGTCTCGCCCGGCTCGAGCCCCATCTTGGCGCGCACCTCGTGCAGGAGCTTCTCCATCAACTGCGGGTTCTCCCGCAGGGTACGCCGGGCGTTCTCCCGCCCCTGGCCGAGCCGCTCGTCGCCGTAGGAGAGCCAGGTGCCCGACCGCGACACGAGCCCCTCGTCGAGTCCGATGTCGAGCAGCTCGCCGGTGCGCGAGATGCCCTCGTCGTACATGATGTCGAACTCCGCCGAGCGGAACGGCGGGGCCATCTTGTTCTTCACCACCCGCACGCGCGTGCGGTTGCCGACCACCGTGTCGCGCTCCTTGATCGACGCGATCTTGCGGATGTCCAGGCGCACCGAGGCGTAGAACTTCAGCGCGTTGCCGCCGCTGGTCGTCTCCGGGTTGCCGAACATCACGCCGATTTTCATCCGGATCTGGTTGATGAAGGCGACCGTGCAGCGCGACTTGCTGATCGAGCCGGTCAGCTTGCGCAACGCCTGCGACATCAGCCGCGCCTGGAGCCCGACGTGCGAGTCGCCCATCTCCCCCTCGATCTCCGCGCGGGGCACCAGCGCGGCCACCGAATCGATGACGATCAGGTCGACTGCGCCGCTGCGCACGAGTTGATCGGCGATCTCGAGGGCTTCTTCGCCCGTCCCGGGCTGGGAGACGTGCAGGTTTTCGATGTCCACCCCGATCAGCTTGGCATAGGAGGGTTGCAGCGCGTGCTCGGCGTCGATGAAGACGCAGGTGCCGCCCTGCTTCTGGCAATGGGCGATCACGCTCAGGCTGAGCGTGGTCTTGCCGGAGGACTCGGGCCCGTAGATCTCCACGATGCGGCCGCGCGGGATTCCGCCGATCCCGAGGGCCTTGTCCAACCCCAGGGACCCGGTGGGGATCGCATCGGCCTGGACCCGCGGCTCGTCGGCCCCCAGCTTCAGAATCGCTCCCTTGCCGAACTGCTTCTCGATCTGTGCGACGGCCAGCTCCAGAGCCTTGCTCCTGCCGTCGCGCTCCTTGGCAGTGTCCACCATCTGATACTCCTTCCCCCTCGGCCCCCGCCTTCGCGAGCGGGTCCTACCGGCGGGCAGCAGCGGTTTCGAGCGGCGTATAGACGGGACCTTGGGGTGTCAGCACACTCTTCATGAGCGCAATGCCGGAGATGCTAAATCCGGTTGCCGGGATTGTCAAACGCTCGCTCAATCGCTCGAAGGAGACGCGGCGCCCGCGGCGAACGCGCCCCAACGTCACATGACTCTTGAACGGCTTGTCCGCCCGTCCGAAGCCGGCGGCCTCGAGCGCGCGATTGACCTCGGCGGCCAGTTGGTCCAACCGCCGGTCGGGGTCCTCCAGCCCCAGCCAGATGACCTGCACCCGACGGGGCGACTGAAAGGCGCCCACCGATGCCCAGCGCGTGGGCGGGGCGTCGAACGCGCCATCTTGTTGCCGCACCAGGGCCGCGGCGCTCTCTACGGCGTCCGGGTCGAGATCGCCGAAGAAGCGCAGCGTGATGTGGAGGTTCTCAGGGTCGACCCACTTGACCTCCCGTTCGCCGATGCGCGCGCGCAGCGCATCGCCGACCTCCGCCGCGCCGGCCCTCGCCCCCGCGGGCAAGGTGAGGGCCAAGAAGCAGCGCGTCGCATCTCCCCCCATCTCGCAGCCTCCCGCCCGGGCGCACCCCGCGAGGGCGCCCGCGCGTTCAATCCCAGAGCAGATCCAGCCGTTCGATCGCAAAGAGCCGTAGCATATTCAAGGCCACCGTAACGCAGCGCTCCTGAATCATGGTGCGCGACCCGCCGAACTGGTAGCGCAGACTGCGCGTGAAGCGGGGTTCGCTGAGCCCGAAGTAGACCAGGCCCACCGGCTTCTCCGCCGTGGCGCCCCCGGGTCCGGCGATCCCCGTCGTCGCCAACCCGACATCGGCCCCCAATCGCTCGCGCACCCCGCGCGCCATCTGCTGGGCTGTTTTCGGGCTCACCGCGCCGTGCTCCTCCAGCGTCGGGGCATCGACACCCAGGATGTCGCGCTTGACGTCGTTGCTGTAGGCGATCACCCCGCCGCGAAAGACCTGCGAGGCTCCGGGCACGCGGGTCAGCGCGGCCCCGATCTGCCCCCCCGTGACCGACTCGGCCACGGCGACGGTCACCCGCCGCTGACCCAGGAGCCCCACGACAGCCTTCTCCAGCGTCACCTCGCCACGGCCGTAGACCGCCGGGCCCAAGCGCTCGGTGACACCCTGCAGCGTCTGGCGCAGGCTAGGCCCGTCACGGTCGGCGTCGCGCACCATCAGTCGCAGATCCACCCGTCCGGGCGCGGGCAGATAGGCGCACTGCACCCCCTCGCCCAGCAGGGGTCGCACCCACTCGGCCAGGGTGGTCTCCGAGACGCCGACCGTGCGCAACGTCTCGCTGCGGCTGCGTCCGGCCAATCCCTCGCGCCGCAGCAGGGGAATCACCTCGTCGGCCAGCATCCGCTCCATCTCGCCGGGGACCCCGGGCAGCGCGACCAGCAGACTCTCCTCGGCCCGCACCAGCAGCCCCGGGGCGATGCCCACGCGATTGTCGATCGGCTGCGCCCCGGCCGGCACCAGGGCCATCGCTTCGCAGGCCGGGCTCATGGTCGCCCCCCGCGCGCTGAACTTCTTGCGCAGGGCGACCAGCACCGCCTCCCGGAAGATCAGCTTGCGGCCCAGTGCGGTGGCCAACACGCGGCGGGTCACATCATCGGGCGTGGCGCCGAGCCCCCCGGTGATCACGACCAGCGGCGATCGCTTCAGGGCGCCCAGGAGCACCTCACCCAGGGCCTCGCGCTCGTCGGGCACGACCGTGTGGCGCGTCAGGGCGATTCCTTCGCGTCCCAGCAGCGCGGCGATCGTGGCGAAGTTCTCATCCTGCGTCTGCCCCGCCAGGATCTCGCTGCCCACGGCGATCGCCTCGGCATGCATGCTCACCTCCGGTCACGCGGTCTGCGCCGCGGCGGTTGGGTGTCTGCCCACGGGGCCGGCGGCGCGCTAGAGGGAGGGTAGCAGAAGCCCGGCCAAGAGGAGAAGCAGCAGGGCATAGAACCCGGCCACGATGTCGTCGGCCATCACGCCCACCCCGCGCCGGAGCGTCTCCATTTGATAGGCCGGCGGGGGCTTCAGGATATCGAGAGCGCGGAACAGCAGGAACGCCAGCGCCACGTGCGGACCGTCCCACGGCACCAACAGCGTCGCCGCCAGCATCCCGGCCACCTCGTCGATCACGATGCACCGGGCATCCTCGCCGTAGCGGGCCTCCGTGCGGCCGGCGGCCCAGGTCCCCACCGCCGTCACCCCGATCAACAGCAGCAGGCGGATGGCGATCGACGGCGCCCCCAGGAGGATGAGGATCACGCCGACCACGCCCGAGGCGACGGTGGCCGGCGCCAGGGGGAAGAAGCCGACGCCGAAGAAGGAGGCGACCATCGTCGCCGGGTGCGGATCGAATCCGCCAACGGGCCGCTCGACCTTGCGGCGGAGCTTGCTCCGACGAGAGGGACCGGGTTCGCTAGCCATCGCCGTCGCCCTTCTGCGGACTCAGGGTTGGGAGTGCAGCGCCGCGCCGGAAGGCCGCGCCGTGCGCGCCAGCTCCTTGATGACGCGGTTGAGGATCGCCCGCAGGGTCTCGACCACGCCCTCGCCGCGCGTGGCCACGGACGTGAAGGTGGGCCACAGTCCGGGGTTCAACAGCCGGTCGAGCTGCTCGATCGGCACCGCCCCCGGCAGATCGCGCTTGTTGTACTGCATCACCATCGGGACCGACTCGAGCGTCCGCGTCGTCAGGGCCAGATTCCGCCTCAGGTTCTCGAGGCTGACCCGGTTCCAGAAGAACTGCTCGGGGTGCGAGTCGGCCACGAAGACCAGACCATCGACGCCCTCCAAGATGATCTTGCGGCTGGCGTTGTAGCGGGGTTGGCCGGGCACGGTGTAGAGGTGCAGCCGGGTGCGGTAGCCCAGGATGTCGCCCAGGTCGAGCGGCAGGAGGTCGAAGTAGAGCGTGCGGTCGCCTTCGGTGGCCAGACGCGTCATCTGCGCCTCGGTCTTGCCGGCCAGGCGCCCGAAGAGGTGCTCGAGGTTGGTGGTCTTGCCGCCGAATCCGGGGCCGTAGTAGACGATCTTGCAGTGCAGCTCCCCGGCCGCTCGGTTCAGAAACGCCATCGGGACAATCCAGATCCGTCACCCTAGGTCGACGTGTCGAAGAGCTGATCGAGGCGGCTGGAGGCTTCGCCCTGGAAGCCCTCGCCCAACGCCACCTCGTCCACGGCCGCATCCTCGTAGCCCTGGCGGATCGTCTGGGCCAAGGAGCCCAGCATCCGCCGCACCGCGAACCGCACCAAGCCCAGGGTGGTCTCACGATCGAAGACGACCGCCAGAAGCGTCCCCTCGGTGACCTGGGTGAGGTAGAGCGAGGCATCCTCGCCCTGATGGTAGACGGTGTGAAAGGCGTCCTCACCCAGAAGCCGGGCCAGCTCGCGGGTCGCGCAGAAATCAGCCGCCATCAGCGACACGAACGTGGTCAGGTCGAACTGCGGCGCGTCCCCCACCAGCGTCAGCAACCGCCCGGCCGAGTCCATCAACAGGATGGCCCGGCCCGCACTCTCGTCGCGCAGGTGGTCCAACTGCGCTTGGAGCTGGACGAGGTTCCCGCCAAACCCCTCCCATCGGATCTGCACCATGGTCTCGATCTCCTCTGATGCAGCCGTTCCGATGCGACCCGCCGCAGGATGCGTGTTTCGTGATCCGAACCGGGCCGGGTCGCTGATCGGGAAGTGTGCGAGAGTCCGGTTTCACGCCGAGTCGGACGTCGTGGAGGGCCCGGGGCGGTCGGCCCCGCGGGCCCCCGGCTTGGATGCGGGCGCAAACCCCTCTCCCACCGATCCCTATCGGACCGGTGGCGCTCAAGGCCGCATAATGGCCGCCCGAGCGCGGGTGTCAAGTGTAAACGCCCCGCTATTCCAGCTCTTTGCGGCCTTCGAGGGCCCGCGAGAGGGTGACCTGATCGGCCAGCTCGAGGTCGCTGCCCACCGGGACCCCGCGCGCGATGCGCGTGACGGTGACGCCGAGCGGGCGCAGCAGCTCGCGGATGGCGTGGGCGGTCGCCTCCCCGGCCGTGGTGGGATTGGTGGCGATGACCACTTCGCGGAAGTGTCCCCGACGCACGCGCTCCACCAGTTCGGGCAGGTGGAGCTGCTCGGGACCGATCCCTTCGGCCGGCGAGAGCGCCCCGCGCAGCACGTGGTAGCGCCCCCGGAAGTGGCCGGTGCGCTCGAGCACGATGACGTCACTCGGCTCTTCGACGACGCACAGCATGGCGTCGTCGCGCTTCGCGTCCGCGCACAGATAACAGGGTTGGGTCTCGGCGATGTTGCCGCAGGTCTCGCAAGTTCCCACGCCCGTGCGCACCTGGTCGATGGCGCGGGCCAGGCGCAGGGCCTCTTCGGCGGGGACCCGCAGCAGATGGAACGCCAGCCGCTGGGCCGTCTTGGTGCCGATGCCCGGCAGGCGGGCGATCTCGCGCACCAGATCCTCCAGATGACGTGAGCTGTACTGCATCGGCGACGTCCTTGCGCGGAGATCCGGCGTTGCGCGCCGCCGCACCTACATCAGGCCCGGCAGGGAGAGCCCGCCGGTGAGCTTGCCCATCTCCTCGCGCATCATCTCGTGGGCGCGGGTCTGCGCGTCGTTGATCGCGGCCGTGACCAGGTCCTCGAGCATCTCCACGTCCTCGGGGTCGACCACGGTGGGGTCGATCTTGATCGACTGCACCTCGTTGCGTCCGTTGACCACCGCCGTGACCATGCCGCCCCCGGCGGAGCCCTCCACCATCTTGGCGGCGAGCTCCTCCTGGGCCTTGATCATCTTGCTCTGAGCTTCCTGAAGCTGCTTGAGCATCTTGTCCATGCCCTTCATCTGCGCATCCTCACCGTTTGAGGTTCTCTCTCTACATCGCCGGACCCACGATGTCCCCGTCCATTAGCTCCGCGATGCGCCTCGCCCGCTCGCGCACGTGACCGCCGGTCGGCCGCGGGGAGGTGGGCGCGGGTGTCGACGCCGCAGGCCGCGGCGTCTCGGGCGGCGGTGCCTCCGCCACCTGCTCGTTGTCTCCAGAGTTCTCCGTCCCAGGCTCGACGCGGGGGTCCGGGTTGGTTGCGCCCTGTGGCGGACGGCTGATCACGCGCAGCCCCAGCGGGCGACCGTAGACCTCTTCGATGGTGCGCAGGATCAGGCGCCGATTGCCGGGCTGCTCCACCTGATCGCGCTTGAATCCGTTGGCGTCCTGCAGCCGCACCTGCAGCCGGCCGTCGATCACGCCGCCGGTGCGGCTGGCGTGCAGGCACGATCCCAGGAACGCGCGCGCCCGGCGCACCCGGGACACCACCTCGGCCCAGCGCGCGTCGCCCCCGTCATCGCCCCGCGGCTCGGGAGCCTCATCGCGCGCCTCGGCGGGGCCGTTTGCATCGTTGTCCGGCCGCGGGTCCGCACCGGCGCGCTCGGGTCCGCTCTCCGGCCCACCGGCGGCCTCCGGCTTCCGCCTCCGCGCGGGGGGCGGCGTCACGGGCGGATCGCCGCCGGCGCCGCGCAGCCGCGCCAGCACCTCGCCCAAATCCACGGCCCGGGAGAGCGTGGCCATCTCAGCCAACGCCACCTCCAGGTGGACGCGGGGATGGCCGCTGCGCCGCATCCGGCCGCTGACGTCGAGCAGGATGCGCACCCAGCGCAGCGCGTCGGCCGGAGAGACGCGGTGCTCGCGAAGCTGCTCCTCGAGGCGGCTGCGCTCGTCGGAGGTCATTTCCACAATCTCCGCCAGCCCCTCCCCGAACGAGACCAGCAAGACATTGCGGAAGTGGCGCACCAGCTCCTCGGCCACCTCCTGCAAGTTGGCACCGCCGCGATAGGCGTCCTGCATCCGCAGCAGGGCGCGGCGAGGGTCGCGCGCCGCCACCGCCGCCGAGATCTCGAAGTAGAGCGCGGTGCCCGAGAGACCGAGGATCTCCTGCACGCGGGTCGCATCGAACAGCCCTTCACCCGTGGCCACCACCTGGTCCAGCAGCGTGAGGCTGTCGCGCACGCCGCCGTCGGCTTTGCGCGCCAACAGCAGCAGCGCGTCGTCGTCGAGGTCCAGGCTCTCCGCGCTCGCGACGGCGCGCAGATGCGCTTGCAGATCGGCGGCCGCCACGCGACCGAAGTCGAAGCGCTGGCAGCGCGAGAGGATGGTCGAAGGCACCTTGAGCGGCTCGGTGGTCGCCATGACGAAGCAGACGTGCTTGGGGGGCTCCTCGAGCGTCTTCAAGAGCGCATTGAACGCGTCGGTCGTGAGCATGTGCACTTCGTCGATGATGTAGATCTTCGAGCGCACGCTGGAGGGCGCGTACTTGACGCTCTCGCGGAGCTGGCGCACGTCGTCGATGCCGCGATTGGAGGCGCCATCGATCTCCAGCACGTCGAGACAGTGGCCCTCGGTGATCGCGCGGCAGGCGTCGCACGCGTTGCAGGGCTGGTCGGTAGGCCCCTGCTCGCAGTTGAGCGCCTTGGCGAGGATGCGCGCCACCGAGGTCTTGCCCACCCCCCGCGGCCCGGCGAACAGGTAGGCGTGGCTCAGGCGACCGCTCTTGATGGCGTTGGCCAGCGTCAGCGAGACATGGCGCTGGCCGATCACGTCCTCGAAACGCTGCGGGCGCCACTTGCGCGCCAGAACCAGATAGCTCATGCGCCGTCCCTAGCATGAGGGAAGCGCCCCGCGCGGACGCCTCCCCAAAGAAGAGGTGGAACCGTGCACCCTTCCTCGGTCACCTATCCTCTGCTCCGCAAAGGCCCCGAGACTCCGGCCAGGCAGTTCCGCGGCACCCGGCGGTGGCTACTTACCGCTGCTACCTCCCGGTCCTGACGGGGTTCGTAGGCCGCCGTCGCGCGGGGCCCGGCCTTCAGCATCCGGAACCAGATTGGAGAAGAGGCATCGGGATCTCAGAAGGGGATTCGACCCCGCTACAGCGGATTGCGGGTGCAGGGCACCGCTAACTCCCCGTCTAGCACGGCTCCCCAATCGACATCCCATGTTCCAGGGGATCTGTGGAGATGAGCGGGCTCGAACCGCCGACCTCCTCGTTGCGAACGAGGCGCTCTCCCAACTGAGCTACATCCCCAATCATCCGGCCCAATCATCCGGCCCAATCACTTGACGTCGCGCGGCGGACGCCGGCTCGTTCGTCGCCCGCCGCCGGTATCGACCCGAAGGTCCCTGAGCCTGGCGGAGAGACTGGGATTCGAACCCAGGAGGGGCGTAAGCCCCTACACGCTCTCCAGGCGTGCTCCTTCGACCACTCGGACACCTCTCCGCGCGAACCGTATCGTTCTGTCAAAGATCGAGGGGCCTACCCGGCCCCTGCTCCGGCTGAGGAGGTCCCTCGCGCTAGACGCATACACTCCTCAGGAAGAGGAGTTCGATTCCCCGCGCAGCGAGCGGAAGAAGCCCCGCATCAGGGCCGCCGCCTCCGAAGCCAGCAACCCGCTGTGAACGCGGACAGTATGGTTCAAACCCTCCACGAGAGTCAAGTCCAGCCGGGAGCCACAGGCCCCGAACTTGGGCTCGGGGGCCCCGTAGACCAAGCGACCGACGCGCGACTGCAACAGCGCCCCCATGCACATGATGCACGGCTCGGCGGTGACGTAGGCGGTCGCCTCGCTGAGCCGCCACGAGCCCAGCGTGCCGGCCGCGGCCGAGATGGCCAGGATCTCCGCGTGCGCGGTGGGGTCCTGCAGGGCCTCGACCCGATTGTGCCCCCGGCCCACCAGCCGATCCCCGGCCACGATGACGCAGCCGATCGGGACCTCGCCCTCGTCGGCGGCCGCCCGCGCCTCGTCGAGCGCCAGACGCATCCAGCGCTCCTCGCCGCTCCAGGTCCGTCTGGTGGCATCGTCCAACGCGCGCGTCCCTTCCGGCCTCCGCCTACTGATCGAGGGTCGCGGCCAGCTCTTCCACGACCATCTGGGCCACCTGCTCCAGCGGCGGGGCGTCGGCCCCGGTGCGCAGACCGCCCACGAAGCCGGTGCTCATCGGATTGGTGCGCGACGCGGCCGACTCGTCGTCCTGAAACTGCGTCGCCTCCACGGTGCGCGTCGTGCGCGTGCGCCAGACCCTCCGTCCGGTGTCGGCCGCGTAGATCTCCATGCGCATGCCGATCTTGGTGTAGGCCGGCTCGTCGGCGTTGGGCTGCGCCTCGACCTGCATCCAGTCCCGCACCGAGGCCACGAGGATGCCCTGGATGCCGAGCGCTTGGCAGAAGCTCTGCAACTTCATCTTGTCGACCTTCTGGCGGTCGCGCCAGTAGTCGGAAACCGCCTTGAAGTCGTTGTAGACGCCCTCGGTCCGCGCGCGAGTCTCGGTCTCCGCCCCGGAGAGCAAGACGAAGGGCGGGCGGATGCCCTCGAGCTGCCGCTCGAGCATCGGCTCGACCATCGGCACGGCCAGCTCGTCCGCACCGCTCCCCGGCGAGACGCCCATGAAGGCGACGACGTCCAGGTTGGACAGATCGAAGGCATCCTTGCCGCTCTGCGAGGCGGGCGGACCACCGGTGGATTGGCAGGCGAGGGCGACCAGGCAGAGTGCGCTCAGGCCCACCATCATCATCACGTGGTGCTTCATGACGCGTACCTCCCGGGTGGAACAGCGGCCCCGCGTTGGGGCGCACGGTGGCGGGAAAGGAGAGCTCTTCCCGTGCGCGGGGCATGCCCGGCGGCGGGGAAACTGCGCGCCCTGGAGGACTTGAACCCCCAACCTTCTGATCCGTAGTCAGACGCTCTATCCAATTGAGCTAAGGGCGCACGACCCAGCGGAGAGGGCGGGATTCGAACCCGCGGTGAGGTATTCCCCCACAACACATTAGCAATGTGCCGCCTTCAGCCACTCGGCCACCTCTCCCAGCCGCGCAGCCTATCCCAGCCGCCGGGAGGGTGTCAAGTGTTGCGACATCCTGCCCGTCCCTAGAAACCGCCCATCTCGTCGCGCTCCTTCAGCTTGTAGACGCGCTCGATGAGCTGGTCCATCCGGTCGAGCTGCTGGCGGGCGTACCTGCCGAAGCGCGGGTCGTTCAGATCGATGACGCGCTGGAATTTCTCCTTGGCCTCCTCGTAGGAGTCGATCGCGTCGTCGTAGCGCTTGCGGTTCTCGAACGTCCGCCCCTCGGCTTCCATCACGGTGCCCCACAGATACCAGAGCGAGCCGGCATTGGGATCGATCTCCAGCCCGCGCCGGATCGTTTCGATCGCCTTGCCCAGGTTGCCTGCGTCCTTGTAGGTCGAGCCGAGATTGTAGTAGTTGTCCGTGTTGTCCGGCTCCTGGCTGAGCACGTACTCGGCGTGCTCGGCCGACTTCTCCCACTGCTTGGTGCTCTTGTAGCAGTCGACCAGGATCTTGTGGAACAACAGCGCCTGCTCGTGGTCCGGCTCCAGCTCCAGGATCTTCTCGTAGTAAGGAATCGCCTGGCCCTTGAACCGGATCTTGTAGTAGTAGCCGCCCAGAATGCCGAGCGTGCCGATGTTCTCGGGATTGTACTCGTAGAGCTTGCTGTAGAAGGTCACCGCCGGGAAGAAGAGCTTCTCGTTGAGCGCCAACTGTCCGGCCTGCGACACCATGTTCGGGTCGTTGTGCCCCAGCTCCACGAGCCGGTTGTACAGCATGATGGCCTCGGCCACCTTGCCCTTCTTCTCGTAGACGAAGGCCAGGTTCTTCATGATCTCGGACTTCTCGGGGCGCGCTTCGTGGAGATCGAGATACATCTCCTCGGCGTCATCCAGCTCCCCCGCCGAGCTGAGGGCAAAGGCCATGGCCTCCTTGATATCGAGGTTCTGCGGATCCTGGTCGAGAGCGTCCTCGAAGGTCGCGATCGCCTCGGTGTACTGACTGAGCTGGGTCTGGATGAACCCCAGGTTGAGGTAGGCGTCGACCATCGAAGGACACGCCTCCTTGACCTCGGAAAAGGCCGCGGCCGCGTCGTGAAGCCGCTGGTTCTTCATGTACTCGAGACCGGTCTGGTACTTCTGCTTGCAGATCTCCTCCTGCGAGAAGACCACGTCGCCCTGCGCCCAGGCCCCCGAACCGCCCAGGAAGAGGCCGAGAACCGCCGCGGGAACCGCGACACGCTGCGCCCAGATCCGGATCCGCGCGCACCGCGAAGGCCGCGACCCGCGCCTGTTGTGATCCGTACCCCACTTCATGTTCGAATCCTCCCGCTGGCGTCCTGGAATGAAACGCCCTGCAACCTAGCAAAGCCCCCGGGGGGTGTCAAGCTAACGCCTAGCGCGTGTTGCTTCTGGCCCCTTCCCGCATCCGCTCGCGCTCGAACGAGAGGATGGCCGCGACCCGCTCGATGTTCGCCCGGGCCTGCTCGCCCGCCTCACCTTCCGGCTCGAGCGCCACCACCTGCTCCCACTCGCGCACGGCCTCCTCGAAGAGCTGGGCATCCGCGAAGGCGACACCCAGGTGGTAGTGGGCCAGCACATTGTCCGCATCCAGCTCGAGCGCGCGGGTCCAGCCGGCGACCGCCTGCTCGGTCCTGTCCATAGCGTAGTCGGCCAAGCCCCGGTTGATCAGGGCCGAGACGTCGTCGGGATCCAGGCGCAAGGCCTGCTCCAGCGCCGTGGCCGCCACCTGCGGTCGTCCCAGATCGAGCAGGACGATGCCCTGGTTCACCCGCGCCGCGATCTGCGTCGTGTCCAGGTCGGCCGCCCGGGTGAAGACCGCCAGCGCTTCCTCGAGCCGGTCGAGCTGGTAGTAGATCTCACCCAGATCGTTGAGGGCCTCCACGTGGTTCGGCTCGGCCGCCACCCTCGCGCGCGCGGCTTCCAGCGGATCGACCTGCGCCCGGTCGAGGCTCGGATCGGCGCCGGCCGCGCCGACGAGCCACAGCGCGAACAGACCCACCAGGGCGCCGAGACACGCCGTTCCACACCTGCCCAACGTCATCTGGAAACCTCCACCGTTTGACACCCCTGCCCCTCAACCCAGGTTTCGCCTCTCTGGAGCGAAGGAAGGGAGCCCTGCCGTATTTGACTACTCTATTTGCTTTTGCGTCGCCGGCGCTTCTGATGCTCGAGACGGCGCTGCTGCTTGCGCAGTCCCCGCTTCCGTCGCGCCTCCCGATCGGGACGCCCGGGCCGCGCGGACGGATCGGTCCCGCGCGTGGCCTTCTCGCCCGGGCCGTTCGAGCTGGGGCGCGGCGCCGGGTCCCCGCCCGCGCCGGGCGTCGACGCGGGCTCAGCTCGGGCCGGCCCGCGGCTCGGGCTTGCGACCAGCCAGGACCAGCGGTGAGGAGGCTCCTCATGATACAGACCATCCGCCCCCGCGCCCCGCGGGCCCACCGCCCCGGCGGCCCCGGTGCGGGCCCGCCAGCGGGCGGCCAGCTCGCGCTCGCGGCGGCAGGCGCCCCGGCGGGCGCGCGCCATGATCTCCTCGGCCCGGTCCAGGAAGGCGCGCTCGATCTCCTGCCGCTCTTCAGCCCCCAGATGCTTCTCGTCCGGCTCCGGCGCCGCCGGGAGCGCGGGCAGATGGCGCTCGCGAAACGCGTCGACCGATAGCACGCGGGCCACGCGCGGCAGGGCCGCCGCCAGGCTCCTGCGGTCGTTGGTGACCACGGTCACCGCCTCGCCGCGCCGGATCGCCTGATCGGCCAGGAACACGATGCGGTCGTCGGCCTCCTCATCGGGGGGCTGGCTGAAGACGGCGAGCACGCCCTGCTGCTCGCCCGCCTCGGGGTTGCGCGGCATCCGGTTGCCATCGTACACGACCACGAGCGGACGCGTCAGACTGCGGGCGAAGGGCTGCAGGAGGGCCTCGAGAGCCTGGCGCGCCGCCTGCCGCTGATTGGTGGTCTGAAGACGCTGCAGATCGGGCAAGGCAAAGATGGCGTTGTGGCCATCGATGATCCAGAGACGGTCCGACCAGCGAACCTCGTTCATGGCGTTCCCGTGGATGCGTGGGTGCGTTCCGACGATTCGGACATGTGACGATGGTCTCTTCCTAGCTCAGATCACGCCCCGCCGCCAGGCAAAACGAGGAGAGGGAGCCTCTCGGCTCCCTCTCCACTCCCCAGGGACGGCCCGAGGGGCGCTTTGGGCACATCTGGGGAGGTCCCCCCCGGAGCCGAAGCTCCGGGGCAGTCGCGTAGGCAAGGGCCGTCTACGGAGCGATCCCCAAGCCCCGCCAGCTACCGCTGAACACGCCCGGCCGCTTGCCCACGCGGCTCCATCGGCCGTGCAGATCTCCCATCTGGTTGCCGCTGGCGTCCTCCCAGCGACCCTGGAAGGCGCCGACCTCGAAGTTGACCGGCGCTCCGGCCGGGTTGTCGGGATTGCCGACCGTTCGCAGGATCTCGTAGGTCCCGCGCAGGAATCCCCTGAAGGCGCCCTGATGGTCGATGTACTTCCCGAAGAAGACCTGGTCGCCGTGGGAGTTCTCGCCGTAGTGGCCGCGCATGAATCCCAGGTGGGCCCCGGTGTGCGACATCCAGCGGCCCCGGAAGCGGCCGACCGAGTCGCCCTCGGCCCAGCCCCAGCGACCGGCCATGAAGCCGCGCACGTGATGGGCCTCTTCGACGCGGAAGGCCGAGAACGAGACCTTCTCCACCGACCCGGGGATGTCGTAGATCACGTTCAGATCTTCGAGCTCCTCGATCGGCAGCGAGACGGTGCCCAGCGGACCCGCGCTGAAGTGCAGCGTGTCATCGGGCGCCTGGGCGGCGGGCTCGTCTCCGCCGTAGATCAACAGGACGCGCAGACCGTCCAGGTAGCCGTGCGTGACCGAAGACCACTGGACGGTGCCGGCAGCGGGCCGCGGCAGAATGAGATGGTCTTCGGGGTGCTCAAAGGAGATGAGCCGCATGACCCGGATGGCGCCCAGGCCGATCGTCATCGTGCCATCCCAGACGACCGGATCTTCCTCCTGGGATCCGCCGCTCACCTCGTTCTCATTGGGGGTATCCAGGTTGCCCCACAAAACCGTCAGCGAGTACCAGACCCGCTTGTTCTCCTCCATCTCCTGCGCGCGGGCGCGCTCGTTGGGGTCGAGGCCCTCGTAGCCATCGGCCACCGCTTCCTCTTCGCTGATCGCGGCCGCAAGCTCGTCGTCTCCAAAGGCCGGGTCCTCGTCGACCGCCAGGAATCCGCCGTAGGTGTCGTCCAGATTGACCGTCTGCTGATCGGGGTCGCCGGTGGTCGAGCCGCCGGTGACGTTGGAAGACTCATCCGAACTGCATCCCGCGATCACCCACACGGCCGCCAGGAGGCCAAGGACCAGGGCCAGCTTCCTCGTCGTGTGTCTCATGGCTTTGCCACCCCTTTCCTTCCTGTTGAATCCTCGGACAACCGCGCCCCAGGTGCGCTCGTTCACCTCGGATGCACATCCTGTCGTCCGGCGTCTTGCGCCCCTGCCGCGTCTTCCTGCCAGAGTCGTGCCAAAGCGCGCCCCCCCGCCGACGAGCGCCACAAGTGGCATGTATTCAAGGGATTCGAAACGGGGACCGCCGGCGACCGGCAATCGGCCGGCGGCTTGGGGGGGCTCGATCTGTACCTCGGGGTACGGTGGGTGCCCGTAATGGGACGCTCAGATGAAGGTGCTAACGAATCAGCACGAAGCGTTGCTGGTCGACCCGGGCCCCGGCCTCCAGCCGCAGGAAGTAGACACCGCTGACCACCGGGGCGGCCGACGTGTCGCGGCCGTTCCACAGCAAGACGTGCGAGCCGGCTTCGTAGTGGCCCTCCAGCAGGCGCACCAACCGGCGGCCGGTGATGTCGAAGAGGTCGAGCGTGATCCGCCTGGCGGGCGGCGGCACCTGGAAGCGAATCGTCATCCCCTCGCGGCCGGCCGCCAAGCGCACCGGATTGGGCCGAACCCGCTCGAGCTGCAGCCGCCGGATCGACAGGCGCACCTCGATGCTCAGCGGCCCAAACTCCAAGTCGCCCCCGCTGGGGAGCGCGGCGATCAACACGTATTCGAAGTGACCGCCCTGCCACACCTGGTCGTCGAGATAGGTCAGGTCGCCCGCGCCCCGCACCGGCCGGGTGGCGTTGAGCAGCCCCCAGGGCTCCTGGTGCGCGAAGGCCGTGCGCCGGTAGACATAGAAGTCCGCGTGCGCCAGCTCGCTGGGCGCGCGCCAGGACAGGCGCACCCCCTCGATCGTCTCCGAGAGCTCGAAGGCCGAGAGGGTCACCGGCACGGGATCGTAGAACGAGTCCACCGCGCGGGGATCGTTCAGGGGCGGCCCGCTCAAGAAGAGCTCGGCCTCGGTGCCCGTGCCGCTGTAGCGGAAGACGGTGCCCGTCGCTCCGCCGAAGGCGGCCGGGTCGGCATGGCTGTCGGTGATCAGCAGATGGCCCAGGTGGTCCGCGAACAACCCGGTCGGCAAGCGCAGGCTGGAGATGCGCGCCAGCGCTTCGTAGCTGCCGTCGTAATCCAGCGCGTAGATCGTGCCGTTGGCGGCGCCGGCCTTGTAGTCGATCAGACGCAGGCTGCCATCATCGGCGAACCCGATCGCCCGCGGCCCCACGAAGGGGTCGCCCTCCCGGATGATCTCGTAGGTGCCGGCAAAGGGGTCGATCTTGAGCACGCGGCCGGCGTGGTCCCCCGAGCCACCCGCCTCGCGATCGATGAGCACCAGGTAGCCGGTGGCCGGATCGACGGCCAGGTCGACGGGGGTGCTCATGACCGTGTCGGAGAAGGCCACCCACACCGAATCCCGCTCCAGGTCGATGCGATAGACCGCGCCTGGGGCGAACGGCCCGGGAATGAGCTCGTAGGGGTCGGCCCCTTCATCGAGCAGATAGCAGGTGGTCGAATCGACCACCGCCAGCGCGCGCGGCTCGGAAAACGTCGAGTCCTGACAGACGACCTCCACCCTTCCCGTGCGCGTATTGGCGCGCAGCACCGCTCCGCGGTTGCTCGTGCCGGCCGGCGCGTTGGCGTCGGCAATCAGCAAATCGCAGTCGCTGCCGGGAACCAGGGCCACGTCGACCGGGGTGATGAAGATTGGATCGCTCAGCAGCGGCACCGCCTGCCGCGCGTAGCCCGAGGTGGGGATGTCCACCCGGAAGACCGCGCCCGGGGCGCCCCCCAGGTTGAGCGGATCGGCGCTCTTGTCGAGCACGACGTACTCGCCGGAGTTGATCACGGTCGAGAGGTAGGTCAGCAGACGGGCCGTCTCGG
Source organism: uncultured bacterium (assembly GCA_964585945.1). Lineage (GTDB taxonomy): Bacteria > Eisenbacteria > RBG-16-71-46 > CAIMUX01 > WJJG01 > CAZDKK01. Next base: position 46,549 of record CAZPGB010000020.1, read on the forward strand.
CGCCCTGCGATGTGCTCATCTCCACCTGCTGGTCGGCATAGGCCGACAGGCCGGGGGTGGTGAGAAGACGCGCCTCGTAGCGGATCGTCACGCTGTCCCAGCCGGCTACCTGACCCTCCCAGGTCAGACCCTGCGTCGAGACCGAGATCTCGCCCGAGCTGGCCTGCGCCGTCGCGGGATCGATCACCACGTGTTCGCTGACGGTCACGCCCAGCGCCGCGGACGGCTCGCGCGTGCCCGTACGGTTCGCGATCCGCAGCTCGCAGTGCAGCGTGTCGCCCCGCTGCGCCCACGTCCCCAGCGAATCCTCGTCGGCTCCGAAGAAGGCGATCTGGGCCTGCGGGCGCGGGGCGGTCGCCAACGAGCGCAGGGCGTCGGTGCCCCACGTGGTGGCCGCGTAGCCGATCTCGGGCGGGGTCGTGCTGAGATCGAGGCGGAAGATGGCCCCGTCCTCGTTGCCGAGACCGGTCGCCCACTGATCGACGATCAGCACCTCCTCGTCCGAGAGAGCGAGCATTCTTCCGGGGGCGACCAGCTCGTGATGGGTGGCGACGGTGCGGATCGAATCGGCTTCGGGATCGTAGAGGCGCAGGCCCGTCTCACCGAAGGCGTCGCGCCATCCTGGGTCGGTGAAGAGCAGACCCTCGCCCGGCAACCAGACGAGCCCCTGGGGACTCTTGAGCTTGGCCGAGGCCACCGTGTCCACGATGGTGTACTGCCCCGTCGAAGGCTGGTGCGCCAGGACGAAGAAGGCACCGGTGTCGCCGCCCAGCCCCAGGGGGTCGGCGGACATGTCCGCGACCCACAGCCGTCCGTCCGGCGCGAAGAGCATATCGGCGAGGGATCGGAACGCCCGCGAGTAGGCTGCCACGTCGAGTCCGCTGCCGTCGGCGTTGATCTGATAGAGCGCGCCGCGCGCGGGGGGCAGCGACAGGTCGGAGGCCGGATCCATCAGGATGAATCCGCCGTCGGGGCGCCGCACCAGCCGCGAGGGCGCGGCGAACTCGCTGTGATAGGCCCACACCGTGCGGCTTTCCGTGCGCAGGTCGAGCTTCAGGATGGCGCCCGTCCCCGAGAAGGTCTCGGTCGTCTTGTCGACGACCAGCAGCTCATCGGCCGCGAGGAACTGGATGTCGGCCGCGGTCTCCTCGGCCACATCGGCGTAGTAGGGGATGAGGGTCTCCTCTTGTAGGTCGACGAGGTAGAGCGTGCCCCCCAGGTTGCCCGTCCCGAACGGGTCGGCCTGGGTGTCGAGCACGACCAGCTCGCCTCCGCTCAGCGGGGCGCTCACGGTCACGGTGCTCGTCTCGCGCACGGGGAACTCCAGACCGCTGATCAGGAAGTCCACCTCGATCTGCTCGCGATTGGGCACCGTTTCCCCGACCTGGAAGCGCGCCTCGATGAGCACCGGATGGATGTAGGGTAGGTCTCCCGACCAGTGCAGGGCGCGGCCCGAGGGATTGTTGAACATGACGCCGCGCGAGTCGTCGTACGTGAAATCGAGCAGCGTGAGCGAGGACGGATACTCGAGCCGCGCGGCGATATCCAGCACCGGTGTCTGCGAGGGGTTCTGGAACACGACGCTCACCTCGAGCACATCGCCCGGCTCGACCTCGTCTCCCGAGGCGTCCTCGATCTCCAGGGAAACGACCTCCGCCCGCGGCAGCTCCCGGCGGGCGATGCGGTAGGGCGCGCGGATGCTGTCCTCCAACACCCACGCCAGGAGGTCGCCGTAGGTGCCGTCCTCCTCGAGGAGCTGGTAGACGGCGCGCTTGCCGCCGGCGTTGATCGGCTTGCGGTCGCAGATCAGGATGTCGGTCTCGTCGCCGTCGTTGTCCAGGTCCAGGACCTCGATGCCGTGGGGCTCGACCAGCAGAGCGTTCTCCTCGCCGATCAGCTCGGCGATGTTCACGCTGCTGCCGCCTGGCCCCGAGGGGCGCCGCACGCGGATGACCGCTCCCCGGTCGGGCTCGCTGTCGTACCGGGCGTCGGCGATGTAGATCGTGTGATCGGCGGTCACCGTGGCGCTGACCGGGTCCTTGATCAAGTTGTGGCGCAGGGCCACGGGACGGCGCGGCACCCCCTGGCCGTCGAGCTCGAAGATGTAGCCGGGACGCGGCTCACCGCCGATGCCCTCACGATAGTCGCAGACGATGTAGCCGCCTTCGGTGTCCTGCACGATGTCGACCGGATCGAGCATGGTGCTGTCGGCAAAGAACTCCGCCATCTGCAGCGTGACCGGGTCGAGCCGATAGATCACTCCGGGGATGTTGATACTGCCGAAGGAGACCTTGGGATCGGCCACCAACAGGGACCCGTCGTGGCCCACGCAGATGGCCGACGCAAGCTGCAGGGGCGCCCCCTCGAAGATGACGGTCGCCGTGGAGGGCTCGCGCGGATCGATCCTCAGAATCCGGTTGTTGGGACGCGAGCTGTCCAGGACGTACAGCAGCCCGTCGGTGCCGTAGGCCAGGTCCGCGGGCCAGGGCAGCAGGACCGGATCCCAGAAGACACGCTCGGATTGGGTCTGGCTCACGCGCCGGAAGATGCGCGGGGTGGCGAGCGTCGGCGAGCCGGGCACGCCCGGGTCACAAACCACCACGTCACCGCCCTGTGTGGCCGAGTAGACCGACAGCGAAGCGGTGGCCCGATGCTGGACCCACTCGCCGGTCGCGGTGATCAGCGTCGACAGCTCGCCCACGTTCTCAGGGTACTCGCTGATGCGCAGCGTGATCTCGATCTCGTTCGACTCCCCGGGCTCGAGGGAGCCGTCCCACTGCAGGGCGTTGCTGGCCGGATCGAAGCTCAGCTCCCCGATGGACGCCGACTGCGTCCCCAGCAAGGGCGCCAACGAGCCGAATTGAATGGCGAGAGAGAAATCCCCCGTGGGCGCCACACCCGTGTTCTCCACCACGCCGGAGAAGCGCACGCGGTCGCCCGGATTCAGGGGCGGCAGGCCGTTGACCTTGGTGAACGCGTAGGTGCTGCCGTCCAGGTCGGGCCCCCCCAGGACCTCGACGGCGCGCAGCTGGCTGAAGAGCGGGTTCTCGAAGTAGTTGCCCAGCAGCTCCCCGGTCTGGGCATCGATCCTGAACAGGAGCTTGCCCGAGTGGACGGTGGCGTCGGTATCCATGACGACGATCGCGCCCTCGGTGTCGACGGCGAGATCGCTCGGATCGCCGAACTCGAAGAGCGCCAGGGTGTCCTGCACCGTCATGGTGGCCGTCGCGATCTTCAGGATGCCCCCGCCGGCGGGCGACATGCCGGGCACGATCAGATTGGAGTCGAGCAGCAGCAGCGTCTCGTCGTCCAGCAGCTCGATCGCTTCGGGTCGCACGGTGATCTCGTCGAGGGCGGTCAGCGCTTCGATGGTGTGCGCGACCGGATCCACCCGATAGATCGCTCCGCGCAGCGGTCCCCCGGGCTCCATCCGTCCGCTGGGATCCAGCACCAGGATGCGCCCGTCCGACTCCACCGCCAATCCGGCCGGGGCGGTGAAGTGCGGGGCGCTGATCACCTGGGTGAACGTCCCCGCATCGGGATCGAGGTGGAAGATCGCGCCCACGTAGCCTTCGCCCAGCGGATCGGCGATGGCATCCAGCACGTAGAGTCCGCCCCCGCCGTCGGAGACGAGGTCGGCGATCCGGCCCAGGTAGGGATGCTCGTAGATCTGCGTCACGCCGCCGCCGCCGGTGGCGTAGGGGTCGTAGCGGACGATGCGCGGGGCGATCTCGTCGCGACTCGCCACGTAGAGCTTCTTGCGCGGGCCCCAGGCGATGGCCGCGGCGTCGCCGAATTCGGCCGAGCCCCCGATGGTGCTCAGTGTGTTGCCGGTCTCGGGGCTCATGCGGGCGCTGTAGATCGTCGGACCGTTGGGCCCTGCCTGGTCCAGCAGCAGGATGCGGCCCACGCGCGGCACGATCGCCGCTGCCGGTTGCGCACCCAGCAGGAGCAAGGCGGTGCAGACGGTGGCCGAGAACAGGGCCCGGGCATCTCGCGGGCGGACGCAAGCGAGCCTCGAAATGTGGCGTCGGTCTTTCAAGCTTCTCACCCCGTAGTTGTACCGCAGGCCGGGTCCTGTGGATCCCCTCACCCTGCAACTATCCTGTTCCGCTCAAGGGGTGTCAATGCGCGGCAGGCCCCATGAGACGATCCCGACCTAGCTATCGGCGGTCGCGGGGGCGATCCTCGCCAAAGGTCGACCGCCCCGGATCGCGCCCCGGGCGGTCGCGGGAGGGATCGGGCGGCTGGGGAAGCTCGGTTTCGATGACGACGTCCTCGAAGCCCGGCAAGCGGATGCGGGTGAAGATGATCTTGGCGAAACGCTGGCACCAGAGCAGGAGATTGCGGGCATGGTGCGGGGTGGCCCGATGGCCGTTGTAGACGGCGTCCTTGATGTCCTTCGCCTCGCGGAGCTGTTTGACGATCTCCGCGGGCAGATCCTCCTTCTCGAGGAACAGCCGCTCCAGCCCCACGCAGAGACCGTAGAGATTGGTGTCCCGATAGCCGCGGGCGTTGATCGCGGCGCGGGCGCACCGGTACATCGAGAAGTAGGCCTGCATCGCGGTTTCGTCCCAGTTGCCGCTCACGTAGCAGGCGCGCGCACGCTCGAGCTCTTCCAGCGCACGGTTCAACTCCGTTGCCACCCGCTCGGCATCCGGCTCGATCGGCTTCAGCCGGCCTTTGGCAACGCAATCCTCGAATGGATCCACACCTACCCCATCACTCCCCAGAACTGAACCCGGCCTGTCAGTCCTGGTAAGAGTACTTCAGGAACCACGCAGATAAAAGGGCGACGACAGTTACATTCGTATACATACTTCAAACACACGATTCAACAACAAATTCCCCTTCGTGTCTAGCCCCAGCCGATGAGCAGGTGTGTCAACAGGAGGTAGATCGTCAAGCCGAGGATGTCGTTGGTGGTCGTCACGAAGGGGCCCGTGGCCAGCGCCGGGTCGATGCCGCGGCGATGGAGCACGATGGGGGCGGCCGACCCCACCAGGGCGGCGAATCCCATGGCCGCGGCCAGCGCGACGCCGACGATCGCGCCCAGGCGCACGTCGCCGAGCCAGAGGGTGACCACGCCGAGCAGCGCCCCCGCCAGCAGCAGCGCGTTGACCAGCCCCACCGCCACCTCCTTGACAAGGCGCACGCGGGTGTTCTGCCGGTCGATCTCGCCGGTGGCCAGTCCGCGGACGATGGTGGCGCTGCTCTGGATGCCCACGTTGCCCCCCATGGCGGCGATGACCGGAATGAAGAAGGAGATCTGGAGCGCCTTTGTCAGGCTCTCGCTGAAGAGGCTGATCATCCAGGCGGCCAGGATGCCGCCCGCCAATCCCAATCCCAACCAGGGCAAACGATTACGCGCCACGGTCACCAGCGGATCCGTGGGCGACTCCTCCTGCAGACTGCCCGACATGCGGGCGATGTCCTCGGTCACCTCCTCCTCGTAGACGTCGAGGATGTCGTCGAGGGTGATCTGACCGATCGGGCGGCCGTCGCGGTCGACGACCGGCACGACCCCCAGGTCGTACTTGCGCACCAGCTCGGCGACGTCCTCCTGATCCATGTCGGCCGGAACCGCCCGCACCTCCCGGTCGGCGATCTCGGCGACCTTGCGCATCGAGCCGCTGATCAACAGGTCGCGCAGTGAGAGCGTTCCGCTCAAGCGGCCGTCCTGGTCGACGACGAAGACGCTGGGGATGTCGCCCAGCTCCTCGCCGGCCCGCCGGATGCGCTCGGTGGCCTGCCCGACGGTCTCGCTCTCGGGCACCGCGACGAATTCGACCGCCATGATGCCGCCGGCGGTGTCCTCGTCGTAGGCCAGCAGCCGGCGCACTTTGCGGCGCTCCGAGGGCTTGATCTCCGTCAAGACGGTGCGCGCCAGGTCCTCGGGCAGGTTCTGGACCAGATCGGTGGCATCGTCGGAGGGCAGCGCCTCGATCAGATCAGCGATCTCGGAGGCGCCCAGCTCCTGCAGCAGGCGTTCCCGGGCACCCTCCTCCATCTCGGCCAGCGCGAGCGAGCTCTCCTCCCGGGGCACCAGGCCGAACACGTACGCGCGGTCGTCCGTATCGAGGTGCTCCAAGACGTCGGCCAGATCAGCCGGATGCAGCTCGGCCAGCAGCGCACGGATCAAGCCGTCGTTGCGCGTCTCGAGCAGGGCCCGCAGATCATCGTGGAAGGACGGATCGAACTCCGGCGACCCCACCGGCGGCCCGTCCTCGGGAGTGCCGACGGTCGGCTGGTATTCCTGGTCCCCATTCATGGAAGCCTCCGGTCCCCCGTTTCGTCCGCCGGCGCGTCGCGAGCTCGCCGGCCCGATGCCCTAGTGGCGAATGCGCATCCAGGCCTGGGCCATGTTCCAGGTGGGGTCGTCCTCAGGATCGTGGCACGAGCGGCACACCGCCTCGGTGACGGGCTGGGCCTGAGGTCCACGCGCGTGCCGGCTGGCCGGCCCATGGCACGCCTCGCACTGCACGCCCCGCAGGTCGACGTCCCGTCGATCGGCGCGCCAGCCCAGCGGTTGCCCATACCCGGTCACGTAGCGTGAGACGGTCGCCCCTTCGGAGCGGTGCGCCTCGTAGAGCTCGAAGGCGCGCGCGTGGGCCGTGCTCTGCCAGTGAGCGTACTGCCGACCGTGACAGCTCCCGCACGTCGCGGCGCCGACGAACCGCATCGGCTCGACCGGTTCGCGCTGTCCGATCTCGGTGGCCGCCTCGGCCGGGGGACGCCGCCGCACCTCGCGGCGCATCTTGCGCATCTTGGCGAGTTGGGCGTCGCGCCGCACCTCATCGACGAGCGAATCGACCCGAGCGTCGGATCGAAACGCGATCGTGAGACTGTAGTTGTATCCGAACCAATCGACGATCTCACCCTGCGGCGATACGATCAGCCGCGTCGTGTTGAGCTGCTGGCCGCGCATGCCGCAGCGGCTCACGATCACGTCCTCCACCAGGAAGGGCCGGTCGCTGGCGATCGACTCGTACCCGCCCAGCATCAGATCGACGTCCTCGACCTCACGCGCCATCCGAGCGACGTCGCGATCGTCCATGCAGGCCATGACCGCCACCAGGTCGACCTCGGGCGCCAACTCCGGCGCAAGCTCATCGATCACCGCCAGCGGGTCCTCGATCGCGAATCCCCGCTCGGCGGCCGAGTCGATCTGCGCGAATTCCTTCCGTCCCATGACACCGATCAGTCCCACGCGAACGTCGCCGACGTAGGTGATCAGGCTGCGTCGCCCGATCGGTCGCCGGCCATCCTCGGTGGCGCGCGTGACGTTGGACTGCACGACGGGCAACGCTCGTCCGGCCATCAGTTCCTCGAACCGACCCCAGTGGGTGACCTCCAGGACGCCCGGCATCACGGCGGCGGTGCCCTCCGCCTCCATCCGGTCGAGCAGGAAGGGATTGACGATCGAGCCCTCGTACGGGTCGGGCTCCATGAAGTCGCCCAGCTCCACGATGAGCAGCGGCGTGCCCTTATCCTTCAGGGAGTCGATGAACGCGGCCCGCCGGGCCACCCCGCCCTTGCGACGGCTGGGACCGCCTCACCCGGAGGGGGCCAGAGTGCCCTCGAGCGACCCGCGGCTGATCACCATCACCTCGGCGTTGGCCGGGCGCAGCCGGTCTTCGGCCCGCTCCGCGGCCGTACGGCCGGGCAGCCCCAGCGCAACGGCCAACAGCAGGACGGCCAGCCCGCCCAACGCAAGCCCCGAGCGCGCGCGGACGGCCGGAAACCGCGGTCTCTGCACGGCGTTGTTATCCATCGCGTTGCCTCTCCTTGCGAAACACAGCGGCGCCCGATGCGCGACGATGTCTCGCTTCTACCACCCCGCTCACACCCGGCGCAACGGAATGTGATCCCTCGCGTGGCGTCGGCTAGTTGCGTCTGCGCTCGTACTTGATGTCGGGCAGGTCCTTCACGTTGAGCAGGAAGCGGTACGTCGCGCGCCCGCCGCGCATCTGCCGATCGAAGACGAGTCGCCAGCAGTGCAGATCGCGCGAGAGCGTGTAGGATTGCGACGTCACCTCCTGCTCGGTCAGGTCGTAATAGATCGCGTAGCGAAGCTGCCAGTTGCGGGTCGGGTTGAGGCTGGTGCCTATGTTGAGCGTGCTGCGGCGCGTGTCCCACTCGCGGCCCACCGAAAAGGTGTGGGTCAGGCTCAGGCTCCAGGGACCGGTAAACGCCCCGGGCTCGGGCTCCATGTCGGGTCCGATCGTCAGGCCGCCGGTGGAGCCGAACTCGCCGGGCACCTCCGGCAGGCCGGGATCCTCTCCCGCCGAAGCGCCGCCCCCCGACCCGCCGCCCGAGAGATTCACGCGCGTGTTGATGTTCAGCCGCGAGCGCGTCCACGTCTTCAAATCGTGGGTGAGGCTGAGGTCGTTGGAGAGAAGACGGCCGGGCTTGAGCCGCACCGTGTGGGACATGTCGCCCCACGCCCAGGCCTCGTCCTCGTCCACCTCGCGCCCCTGCTCCCGGGCGCGGCGCTCGGCCCGCTCGCGGGCCAGGAAATCGTAATTGGTGGAGCTGGACCAGGTGAGCAGGTTCTCCACCTTGCGGGCATCCTCTCCGGCGCCCAGCTTCAGATGCAATCGCTGCGACATGTTGAGCGAGACGCTGCTCGACTTGGAGCTGCCCAGGCTGATGCCGCCCACCGACGGGAAATCCTCCACGCTCCGATTCTCGGGGCTGTAGCCGTAGGAAGCGCTCAGATCGACCACGTGGCGCACGCCCTCCAGACCGCCCAGACGCGGGAAGAAGGTGCCGTAGAGCGTGGTGCCCAGGCTCAGGCCCGCGCGCCAGGTGGCCCCCACCGGATTGCGTCCCCCCTGGTCGCCCTTGTGCGCCCACGCCGCCGAGATGCTCACGTTGGGGGTCACGTTGAGCACGTCGCCGGGCCGGCGCTTGTCCGAAAGCCGCAGCGACAGGCCCGCGGCCTGGTTCTGGGTCGACGCGCCCTCCCACGGCTTGCGGTAGACCCCGCGGTAGCGGACGCCGGCGTTCAGATAGGTGGAGGCCAGGAACGGCAACCGGCCTCCGAGGCCCCGCTCGTTGGGCTTCTCCCCCAACGGGAAGGTGTTGAAGTTCACGTTCAGGCTGGGGGCCGACTGGCTGATCCGCGTGCTGCCGCTCGACTCGTCCAGGTTTTCGGTACGGTCGGCCGCCAGGCTGAGGGACGCACCCGACCAGCTCTTCGACAGGCTGACCTGCGAGCGGAGCTGGCGGTTCAGCCGCTCGTCGACGCCCGCGGCGAACTCCTGGTCCTCGATGTAGTCCTTGTCGCTCAGGAAGCGGGCCGAGAGCTTCAGGTTGAACCGCTCGCCGAGCACCTGGTCGTGATCCGCGTCGACGCTCCACCGGTCGCTCCGCCCGCGGGAGCGGTCCTGGGCGTAGGATGCCTGCAACCCGCCCCGCAGCAGGTAGCGCACGTTGTAGCGGGTGCGATTCCAGATCGTGACCCGCGGGGCGCTCTCGACGTAGTCCATCCAGAGGATCGTGTCCCAGTAGTCGCTGGGGGCGTAGTAGTAGCCCAGGTTCTTGACGAAGCGCCCCCGCCGCGAATCGAACCCGAACTCGATGTCGGGAATCAGAATGCCGCTCTGGCGCCCGCTGCGGATGGGAAAGACCGCGTAGGGAATGGCCAGGATCGGCACGTTGCCGATGTAGAGCACCACCGGCCGCCCCAGGGCCTTTTCGCCGGGCGTGATCTTCATGCGGTCGACGTGGAAGTGGTAGTGCGGCTCCTCGAGCTCGCACGAGGTGTAGTCGGCGTCGGCGGCGAAGTAGGTCTCCTGGTCGATCCGCTTGACCCGGTCGCCCCGGTAGTAGCCGCCCTCGAACTCGCTGCGGCCCTTGAAGACCAGCCCCTTGCGGTTGTCGATCCGGTAGGTCATCTCATCTCCGACCACCTCCGAACCGCTGTCCTTCAGATGCGGCTCGCCGCGGGCGCGCACCAGGCTGCGGGGCGAATCGAAGAGGATCTTCTCGGCGGTCAGCTCCATGCCCTGGTAGCTCACCCAGCTCTCGTCGTTGATGGTGATGCGATCGGTGGCCACGTCGAAGTCGATCTGCTGGCCGCGGTAACGCACCGTCTCGTCCGGATCGAAGCCCTGCGAGAGCAGCAGCGTGTCGCTTGGCGACAGATCGCGGGCCGCTTCCATGCGCCGCAGCGCGGCGAGAAAGTCGCCGGAGAAGGCGCCGTGTCCGAAGGCGCGCGGCCGGGCGGCGAGGGAGTCGCCGGGCAGGGCGTGACGCGGCGGCCGCGGCGCGGCCCGCGCGGCGCTGTCGGCCTGCGCCACGAGGCTGCTCTCCGCACCCGCCGAAAGCGCTTCGCGCCGCTCCGGTGAGAGCGGAAGCACGTAGCGGCCCTCGGTGTCGCCCTCGAACTGCACGAGCCGAACGCTCGACGCGCGCATCAGCAGGCGCAGACGGTGAGCCCGGGTCCAGTTCAGGCCCACGCCCTCGTCCATGTCCTCCCGGGTCGGGACGTAGAGCGCCTGCGCGTCGCCCCGCACCAGCACCGTCTGAATGGCGCCGTCTTCGAGCAGGGCGATCAGGCTGTCGCCGACCGTGAAGTGCCCCTCGCGCGGACGTCCGGGGGGAAAGTACTCGGCCCGGGCCCCGCCCCAAACGACCAGCCGGTCGGCGCGGCCAGCGGCCAGATCGACCGCCATGCTGTCGCCCAGGACCCACCCGTCGGGATCGTCCACGCGCGGCTCGCCCAGCAGCAAGACGCGGTCGTCCTCCATCTCGAAGACGATCCGCTCGCAGCGGCCGCCCACGGCGCCCCGCTCGAAGGTGACGTTCCCGAAAGCCTCGCCCCGACGCCGCCGGGTCCACATCTCCAGCGAGTCGGACTCCACCTCGAACGGCGGGCCGGCGGCGAAGTGGCGCGTCAGATGCGGCCGCCGGGATCCGGCGCTTGTGATCTGGGCGCGACCGCTGGACCGGTCGTAGCGCAGGTCGTCGCCCCGCACCTCGACGCTGTCGCCCGTTTCGATCACCTGAACGCCGCCGCCCGCGGTCACCAGGGAGTCGCGCATCTCGTAGAGGAGCCACTGCGAGCCGAGGCTGCGGCCGGGCTCTTCCAGATGCACCGAGCCGGTGAGACGCAGGCGCTCTTCGTTGCGGTCGTAGCGCAGGTGGTCGGCGCTGAACTCGCCCTCGGGCCCCTGGCCTTCGACGTCTCCGTCCATCTCCAGCAGCGCGCGCTCGCGGTAGTAGAACCCCCGCTCGGCGGTCATCGCCCGCAGGCTGTCGCGGATCATGACGTGGCCGTGCAGCTCGGCCCGGCGCTGATCGGGGTCGAGCAATCCGAGATCGGCTTCGATGAAGAGCCCCCCGTGACGGATGCGCACCTGTTCGACGCGGATCGGCCCTTCCAGGCTTCCGCTGAGCTGGTCCCCGTCGACGAACCAGGGCTCTTGGGGCTCACCTTCGAGCGCATCGCCCGAGGACTCGAGCGGAGGCGGTCCCGCCGGCGCTCCGGCGGTGTCCGGCGGCGCTGCGGCCGCCGCTGCCGCGACGGAGTCGGACGGTGTCGGGGTCTGTCCCCCGGCCGCGCTGTCGGCCGCTTGAGGACCCGGGCCCGGGATCGCCGCCTGCGGCGCAACGCTGTCGCCGGTCGCGGGCGCCTCGGCGACGGGACGCTCCCCGGCGCCCGGGGCGGCCCGGTCGCGTTCGCCCGCCAGGCGGGTGCCGGCGCACCCGGCCGCGATCAACAGCAGGCTCACCGACGCCGACAGGATGCGACGCCCGGCCAAGGCGGCCGCGCGCATCAGCTCCCACCCCGCCGGCGGGCCGCGTCCATGCCGAAGAAGGCCGCGCCGATCAGGCCCGCATCGAAGCCCAGCGCCGCGGACACCACCGCGGGCAGCTTCGCCTCGGGCGCCATCGCCCGCTCCACCATCGCGCGGCGCGCGGGTCCCAGGATCAGCTCGCCGGCCTGGGCCACGCCGCCCCCGATGACGATGACCGATGGATCGAACAGGTTGCAGACGTTGGCGAGCCCTGCGCCGAGGAAGGCGCCGATCCGCGCGAAGGTGTCGCGCGCGGCCGTCTCGCCGGCGCCGGCGGCCGCCGCGATCAGCCGGGGCTCGACGCGTCCGCGGTCGCCGCCGGCCAGATCGTGCGTGGCCTGCCCCGGCTGCCAGCGGCAGCGCTCCAGATAGGTCGCGACGATGCCCCGCTTGCCGACCAGCAGCTCGAGGCAGCCCCGGTTGCCGCAGGGACACGGCGCGCCGTCGAGCTGGACCGTCATGTGGCCGATCTCGCCCGCGAAGCCGTGGCGGCCGCCGAACACCCGCCCGCCGATCACGATCGCCCCGCCGACGCCCGTGCCCAGCGTGAGCGCCACCACCGGATCGTGGCCGCGCCCACCGCCGCAACGCGCCTCGGCCAGGGCGAAGGCATTGGCGTCGTTGGTGACCGCGGCCGGCACGCCCAGGTGACGGGTGAGCAGCGCGCCCAGCGGCACCTCGTGCCAGCGGGGCAGATTGGGTGAGGTGTGGACGAGCCCCTCCCCGCTGTCGACCAGCCCGGCGCAGCCCACGCCCAGGGCGGGCATCACGGCCGCGGCCAGCAGCGGGGCGGCCGCCGCGGCGATGGCCTCCACGGCCTCCTCCCCGCCGGCTTCCACCGGGGCCGGGATCTGCGTGCGCGTCAACACCTCGCCGCGCGCGTTGACGCGGCCGATCTTGACGCCCGTGCCCCCGATGTCGATGCCCACCGCCTCGTGCGCCATCGCCGTGCACCTCCTTCGTGGCGCCGTGATCGAACGTGGGGACGCGGCCCCTACACCGGTTCACCCAGCGGATAGAGATTGGGTTCGGGACCCAATCCCAGGTGCAGCATGACCGCCTCCACGGTCCGAAACGATCCGCACGCCACGATCGGCCGCCCCACCGCGGCCACCTCCGTCCAGGCCTCGTCCAGACTTGCGTGCACCCGCGGCGCGAAACCCGCGCCGCGCGCCGCGGTGGCCACGTCCTCTACCGGGCCGGTCCGCGGCCCCTCGAGCGGGATCAGATGCAGCCGCTCCGAGAGCGGGCGCAGCCCGCCCAGAAACGCCCCATGGTCCTTGTCGGCCAGCATTCCCACCAGCAGCGTGGGCTCGGGCAAGGCGTTCATCCAGGCCGCATAGGTGGCGCAGACCGTCTCGGCGCCGCTCGGATTGTGGGCCACGTCCAACACCACCACCGGACGTCGCCCGTCGCCCGGCAGGATCTGAAAGCGGCCCGGCCAGCGCGCCACGGCCAAACCACGCGCGATCGCCTCGGGCGCGACCTTCGTCCTGCGCTCGCTCAGAAGCTCGCACGCCACGCGCGACAGCAGCGCATTGCGGGCCTGGTGCTCACCCGCCAGCCCGATGCGGTCGGCGCCGCGGGTGCCGTCGGCGCGCCGGAAGGCGACCGACGTGCCCCCGGCATCCGGGGCCCAGGACTCCAGCGCCGCGCGCTGGGCCAGGTGCACCACCGGCGCATCGATGCGGCCGCCGCGCGCGTCGAAGACCTCGCGCACCGACGCGGGCGCCTCGGCCACCAGCATCGGAACGCCCGGCTTCATGATGCCGGCCTTCTCGCCGGCGATCTGCTCGCGCGTCGCGCCCAGCGACTTGGTGTGGTCGAGGTCGATGCCGGTCACGATCGTCAGGACCGGGCGCACCACATTGGTGGCGTCCAGCCGGCCGCCCATCCCCACTTCCAGGACCGCGGCCTCGACGCCCGCGCGCGCGAACGCCTCGAAGGCCAGCGCGGTGGTGGCCTCGAAGTAGGAGAGCTTCTCGGCCAGGATCATCGGCCTCAGCTCCGCGGTCAACGCCGCGACCGTCTCCTCGGCCAGCATCCTCCCCCCCACGCGGATCCGCTCGCCGAAGGCGAGCAGGTGGGGCGAGGTCAGCAGGCCGGTGCGGTAGCCGGCCGCCTCGAGCGCCGCGGCCACGAAGGCGCAGGTCGAGCCCTTGCCGTTGGTGCCGGCCACGTGCACGTTCAGGTAGCGGCGTTCGGGATGATCGAGCGCTTCGGTGGCGGCCTCGATGCGCTCGAGCCCCAGCTTCACCGATCCGTGCTCGAGGTTGTAGAGGAAGTCGATCGCCTCGGCGTAGGTCATGGGGCGCGCTCCGCGCCGCGGTCCCCCGCCGACGCCCATCCGCTGTCCGCGAAGTGGCGCAGGAGCAAGGCGACCGTCTCGCGCAACATGTCCCGCGGAACGATCCGATCGACGAACCCGTGCTCCTCCAGGAACTCGCTGCTCTGAAACCCCTCGGGCAACTCCTGGCGGATCGTCTCGCGGATCACGCGCGGCCCCGCGAATCCGATCAGCGCCCCCGGCTCGGCCAGAATCACATCGCCCAGCATCGCGTAGCTGGCACTGACCCCACCCGTGGTCGGATCGGTCAGGATCGAGATGAAGGGCACGCGCGCCTCGGCGAGGCGGGCGAGCTGCGCGCTCGTCTTGGCCATCTGCATGAGCGAGAGGATCCCCTCGTGCATCCGGGCGCCGCCCGAGGTGGAGACGACGATGAGGACGATCCGCTCGCGCCGCGCCAGATCGATCAGGCGGGACAGGCGCTCGCCGACCACCGAGCCCATGCTGCCGCCCAGGAACGTGAAGTCCATGACCGCCAGGGCCGTCTCGACCGACGCGATGCGCGCGCGACCGGTGATGACCGCCTCGCGCGCGGATTCGCCGGCCGCGGCGCGCTTGAGCTTGTCGGTGTACCGCCCACCGCCGTCGCGGAACTTCAGCGGATCGGCGCTGCGCAGCTCGGTGAACCGTTCTTGGAAGGAGCCCTCGTCGGCCAAGAGCGCGATGTAGTCCCGCGCGGCCAGGCGGAAGTGCTTGCCGCAGCGGGTGCAGATCCAGTGGTGACGCTCCAGCTCCTGCCGGTAGAGAATCTCCGCGCAGCCCGTGCACTTGAGCCAGACGCCGTCGGGCACCGGGCGGCGGGGCTGGGCCTGGGGCCCGGAGATGATCTTGCGTAGCCAGGACACGTGCGCCTCTCCTTTGCCGCGCGCCGCGGGGCGCCTCAGTCGACCGGCCCCGGGGACGGCAGCTCCAGCGTCAAGACCAGCGCGTCCTCGCGGTTGTCGCGGTAGTAGGCCTTGCGCACGCCCGTGAGCTGGAAGCCCAGCTTCCGGTAGAGCGCCAGGGCCGCCGCGTTGGACGGACGCACTTCCAGCGCCAGCCAACGGGCGCGCCGGCGCCGCGCCTCCTCGATCGCCAGGCCCACCAGCCGCCGTCCCAGCCCCGTGAAGCGGTAGATCGGCGCCACCGCCACGTTGGCCAGGTGGGCCTCGTCCAACACGAACCAGGCGACCACATATCCTGCCAGACGATCGCCTCGCATCGCCACCCGGGTCCAGCGGATTCCGTCCGGATCGTCGATCTCGACGGCGAAGGACCGACGCGACCAGGGGTCCGTGAAGCAGGTGCGCTCGAGGGCCAGGACCGCGTCCAGGTCACAGATGCGCATAGGACGCAGCTCCCAGTCGAGCCCCGTCGCCCCGGGCGGTGGCGGCTGACCGTTCTGGGCCGCGTCCCGGCTCATGCCCCCAGCGCCCCTCCCCCACGGCGGTCCGACTGCGGACCGCCGCCCGGCCGGCGCGCGTCGGACCCGCGCAGATAACGCGGAATGAGCGCATCCAGCGCGTCGCCCGACACCAGCTCTTCCGGCGCGCACTCGTGGGCCAGCAGCGCCGCCGCCCCCGGCTGCGCGCCCGGCGGGCCCGGCACCCAGACGACCGCCCCCGGCGCCGCCGCATCGGCCGGCGCGCCGGCCAGCGCCGCGCGCACCACCGCAACCGCATCGCCCGTGCCGATCAGCGACCCGCCCGCCGACCCCTCCGCCGCCAGGGAGGCCTCCGCCACCCAGCGGTGCGCGTCGGCCACCTCGCGCGCCTCCTCGGCCAGGAGCTCGTGGTACCCATCCTGCGACCACCAGCCGGCCCCGCTGAAGACCGCGCCCCGCCGGTGCGCGGTGACCGCCAGGATCGCGCGGTCGCGCAGGTCGAGCGCCCGCATGCGCGCCCGCAGACTGGAAACCGGAGCCACCGGCGCCCCCAGACCCAACGCCAGGCCCTTGGCGGTGGCCAGCCCCACCCGCAGGCCGGTGAAGGACCCGGGGCCGATCGCCACGCCGATGCGCTCGACCGAGGCCACGCCGGCGCCCAGGTCCGCCAGGAGCTGCTCGATCTGGGGCAGGATGCGCTCGCTGGCCGCGGCGCGCGCGTCGCAGCGCACCTCGCCCATCAGCCGGCCCGCGCGCACCAGTGCGACCCCTCCCAGGATCCCCGAGGTGTCGATGCCCAACACGGTCACGCCGTCGGCTCCCAGATCCGCCGTCCCGGCGGCCCGCTCAGGGTCAGCGTGCGCCGGTCGCCGCCCGCGTGGGCCAGCGCCACCCAGAGCGTGCGCTCGGGGAGCTGCTCGCCGACCCGCTCGGCCCACTCGATGAAGGTCACGCCCGGCTCCTCCATCATCTCCTCCCACTCGGCCAGCTCTCGTGCCGCCCCGTCGGCCTGCCAGCGATAGAGGTCGAAGTGGCGGATGGGCATCGCGGCCCGGTAGACGTTGAGCAGCGTGTAGCTCGGCGAGCGCACGCGGCCCTCGTACCCCAGGGCCCGGCAGGCGCCCTCGACGAAGCGCGTCTTGCCCGTGCCCAGATCGCCGGACAACCCGACGACATCCCCCGACACCAGATGCGCGGCCACGCGCGCGGCGATCCGCGCGGTCTCCTGGACGCTGTGGCTGGACAGCTCGACCATCGGCGAAGCCTTCATCCTAGGTCCCGACGCGTCCCGGCGCGGGCGTCAGACCGGTCTCAGGGTCGCCAGCGGCAGGATCATCTCCTCCATCGAGATGCCTCCGTGCTGGAACGTGCCGCGCAACTGTCGCTCGTGCTCGTGGCGGTGGCGCGAGTAGACGAAGAACCGATCCTCGCGCGCGAAGATGTAGTTCTTCATCAGCCCGCCTTCCGGCAGGCCGAACGCGGCCGGCTCGCGCACCAGCAACGCCTCCTGCGCATCGCAGCCCAGCGCCTTGCCCACCTTGGCGCGCACGCCGCCCGAGGTGGCGCGGTCGCCCCGCACCAGCGCCGGCCGGCGCACCTGGGTGTTGCCGTGATCGGTCGTCACCACGGTGCGCCGCCCCTGGCGGGCCATCTCCCGAATCACCTCGAGGACCACCGAGCGCTCGAACCAGGTGCGCAGGTGCGCCCGCAGCGCGCTGACGTCCTGGGCGAACTCGGCCACGATCGCGTCACGGCTGCGACCGTGGGCGAAGGTGTCGACGAAGGTGAAGACCAGGGCGACGAAGTCGATGTCGGCGAAGCTGCCCATCTGGCGCGTCAAGCCCTCGGCGTCGCTGCGATCCACGATCTTGCGGTAGACCACCTGCTCGGCCGCGATCCCTTCACGCTGGAGCATCGCCATCAGCATCTCGCGCTCGAAACGGTTCTTGCCCAGATCGTCGGCCTGCGTCTCGCTCCAGAACCCGGGGTAGGTCCGGGCGATGTCGCGCGGGTAGAGGCCGCTGAAGATCGCGTTGCGCGCGTAGGCGGTCATCGTCGGCAGAATCGAGCAGGCCAGCTCCAGGTCGACCTGCAGGCCGCCGGGCAGCACCGATTCGAGCAGGAGCCACTGATCGAGGCGCAAGCAGTCGACCACGATCAGCGCCGCCTTCTCTCTTTGGCGCAGCGGCTCGATCACCGTCCGGGGCACGACGTCCGGGGAGAGCGTCGGACGCCCCTGCGGCGTGCGCTGCACCCAACCCCGGTAGTTGGCCTCGATGAAGCGGCCGAAGTTGCGGTTCATCTCCGCCAAGCGGCTGCCGTGGGCCTGACGCAGGTCCTCCTCGGCGATGCGGTCGAGCTCCAGGTCCCAGCGCATGGCCCGCAGGTAGAGGTCGGCCCACGAGCGCCAGTCGGCCGCGTCGGTCGCCTCGACGCCCTGGCCCATCTCCCGCACGTAGTCACGCACCGCCTGTCCGCGCTGCAGATCGGCCGATTCGAAGAGCTTCTTGCAGGCCAGGTGGATCTGGCTCGGGTTGACCGGCTTGATCAGGTAGTCGCTGATCTTGTGGCCCAACGCCTCGTTCATCAGGTTCTCTTCTTCGCTCTTGGTGATCATGATCACCGGCAGGCGCGGGCTGTGTTCCTTGATCCCCTCGAGCACCTCCAGACCGCCCATCCCGGGCATCATCTCGTCGAGCAGCACGACGTCGAAGCGCTCGCGCCCGACCAGATCGAGCGCGTCGACACCGTTGGTGACGGCCGTCACCTGATACCCCAGCCCCTCCAGATAGAGGATGTGGGGCTTGAGGAGGTCGATCTCGTCATCGACCCAGAGGATGCTTTGCCGATTGGTTGCCATCGGTTCCTTGTACGCGGTGCTGCTGGGGATTAGACGGGGAACGAGACCACGAACGTGGTGCCGCGCCCGGGCTGGGTGCGCTCGATCCAGATGCCGCCGCCGTGGTAGTCCTCGACGATCCGCTTGGCCAGCGTCAACCCCAGTCCCCAGCCGCGCCCCTTGCTCGTGTAGCCCGGCAGAAAGGCCTGCTTCGCCTCGGTGCGGCTCATGCCCTTGCCGTCGTCGGTGACCCAGATCTCCACGCTCTCGGCCTCATGTCGATACAAGACCTCGACCTTGATGGTTCCGCGCGATCCGATCGCGTCGATGGCGTTCTTGACGATGTTCTCCACCACCCACTCGATCAGCTCCTCGTTCACGTTCACCGGGGGCGCCATCTCGTAGCGCTCCTGGATCTCGATCTCCTTGTTGAGATGCGGCACGCGCCGCTTCAGGTAGCGCACCGCGGAGCTGACGATGGGCACCACGTCCTCGGTGTTGAGCCGCGGGATCGACCCGATCTGACCGAAGCGCTTGGCGATCTTGTTGAGCCGCTCGGCGTCGTCCTCCATCACGTTGAGGACGTCGCCCATGAACGACTGGCTGAGCCGCACCTCGTCGCTGCCCGGGGGCGGCGCCTGGGCGTCCGGTGCCGCCTGGGCGCCGGCTCGCTGGGCGTCGGACTGCTTCGAGCGCAGCAGCTCGACCAGCCCCATCAGCGAGCTGATCGGCGAGCCGAGCTGGTGGGCCGTCTCCTTGGCCAGCCCGATCCAGATCGCCCGCTCCTCGCTGGTGCGGATCGAGCGGTACCCGAGGTAGCCCAGCGCGATGAAGACGCCGATGATCCCGATCTGCACCAGGGGAATGTAGCGCAGCTCGCGCGCCAGGCGCCTCTCCCCGTAGTGGACGTAGCCGAAGGGGCGCGCGTCGTCGCGGGCATAGATCGGGATCGGATCGTGGATCCCGTCGAACGCGTCCTTGCGGTCCAGGATGTGCTGCAGCACGGCCGGCGCGGGTTCCTCGCCGCGCGGGTCCCAGCGCGAGATGGTCTCGATGTCGATCGCATCGCGGTCGACGCCGATGTTGTGCCACACGAAGGGGCGGCCCGCCCGATCGGTCAGGATCAGCGGCAGGTCGCTGGGCCGAATCACCTCGGTGAACAGCTCCTTCAGCTCCGGATTGCCCGGCGCCTCGAGCGCGCTCAAGGCCACGAAGCGCGCCAGGAGCTGCGAGACGGCCTGCGACTCCTGGTTGACCTTGCGGACCCAGCTATAGGAGTAGACGAATGCGGCGGCGACCAAGATGAAGCTGCCCAGGAATAGGTAGGCCCTCAGCAGCGTGGACATGTTGGACCGCGAGACCGACATCCGCTCACCCTCAGTGGTTGCCCGCGTCCATCGTCGATACCCCTTGCGGCGGGGTCAGTTCCTCCAGCCCGCCGAGGTAGGGCTGAAGCGCAGCGGGCACGCGCACCGTGCCGCGCTCGGTCTGGTAGTGCTCCAGGATCGCGACCGTCAGCCGCGGCAGCGCCACGCCCGATCCGTTGAGCGTGTGCACGTAGCGCAGCTTGCCCTGCTTGCTGCGGTAGCGCAGATCGATGCGCCGGGCCTGGAAATCGAGGAAGTTGCTGCAGGAGGAGACCTCCAGCCAGCGCTCCTCGCCCGGCGCCCAGAGCTCGAGATCGTAGGTCTTGGCCGAGGCGAAGCTCAGATCGCCGCACGCCAACAGGACCACCCGGTAGGGCAGCTCCAGCGCCTGGAGGACCGCTTCGGCGTCGGCCGTCAACCGCTCCAGCTCATCGTAGGAGCTCTCGGGGGTGACCAGCTTGACCAGCTCCACCTTGTCGAACTGATGCATGCGGATCAGCCCGCGCGTCTGCTTGCCGTAGGTTCCCGCCTCGCGCCGGAAGCAGGGCGAGTAGGCCGCCAGGTTGATGGGCAGGTCCTCCTCGCTCAGCTTCTCCTCGCGGTAGAAATTCGTGAGCGGCACCTCCGCGGTGGGGATCAGGTAGAGGCCGTCCTCGGGAATCGCGTACATGTCCTCGCGCAGCTTGGGCAGTTGTCCGCACCCGAAGAGCGCCTCCTCACGCGTGGCGTAAGGAATGCGCACCTCGCGGTAGCCGCGCTCCACCTGCAGGTCGAGCATGAAGTCGATCAACGCGCGCTGCATGCGTGCGCCCAGACCGGTGAAAGCGGCGAAGCCCGAGCCGCTGATGCGCGTCGCGGCGGGGAAATGGATCAGTCCCAACAGCTCGGCCAGCGCGATGTGATCGCGCAGCCCCTCCTCGCGCCGCGGATCACCCCAACGGCGCAGCTCCTTGTTGGACTCCTCGCCCCCCTCGGGCACGTCCGGATGGGGCAGGTTGGGCACCCACTGGAGCTGCTCGGCGCTCTGCGCCTCGACCTCGGCCACCGCGGCGTCCAGCTCCTTGATGCGATCGCCCACCGCGCGCATCGCCTCGATCGCCTCCTGGGCGTCCCGGCCGGCCGCCTTGGCCTTGCCGATCTCCTGCGAGCGCCGGTTGCGCTCGGCCTTGAGCTGCTCCACCTCCCCGAGCAGCTCCCGGCGGCGTCGGTCCAGGTCGAGGATCCGATCCAGGTCGGCCTTCTCCCCTTTGAGCGCGATGGCGCGGCGCACCTGCGCCTCGTTCTCACGAATGAACTTCGCATCGAACATCGATCGCTGTGCTCCCCGGGGCGTCAAGCTCCGTTCTCAGGACCGTTGTGCTCCAGGATCTTCTGGGCGCCGCGCTCCAGGAGCTGCTTGGCCAGCCGCTCGCCGGTGCGCACCGGGTCGTCGGGAAACCCTTCGGCCAAAGCGCGCAGGATCTGCTTCCCATCCATGGATATCACGCAGCCCTCGAGCTTGAGGATGTCGCCGCGCACCCGGGCCAGCGCCCCCACCGGGGCGCCCTCCCAGGCGCCGATCGCCTTGTGGAAGGCGCGCTCGGCGGTGACCTCCCGGTTCGAGAGCGGGTGGTTCAGGAAGCGCAACTGGGTCGCGGTCTCCTCATCGCCCTCGCGGACCAGGATGGCCAGGGCCCCCTGGCCCACGGCGGGGATGCAGAGGTGGGTGGTGAGCACCTCGGAGACCCGCTCCTGCCAGCCGCGCCACTCGATGCCCGCGGCCGCCACCACCACGCCGCGCAGACGGCCGGCATCGACCATCTGGATCCGCTCCGAGAGCGTGCCGATCACGAACTCGATCTCCAGATCGGGGCGATAGCGCGAAAGCTGGGCCTGACGGCGCAGGCTGCTGACCCCCATTCGGGCCCCCTCCTCCAGGTCGTCGAGGATGGCGCCGTCGGAGGTGACCAGCACGTCGAGGGGGGTCTTGCGCTCGGTGACCGCCACGAGATGCACGCCCGCGGGGACATCGTGCGGCAGGTCCTTCATCCGCTGCACGCCGACGTCGACGCGATTCTGGACCAGGGCCTGATAGATCGGCTCCGCGTAGAACTCGCGGATGGGGATCGTGGTCCCCGCCGAGGAGGTGCGCGACCCCCGGGGCCGGGCGCCGACGGCCCGCAAGGCCACGTTCAGCTCCGGGCGGGTGGCTTCGAGCTGTTCCTGTAGCCAGGTGCCGTGGAGGTGCCCCGATTCGACACCCAGGACACCCACGCGCAGTCGTTGTCGAGCCATGGCCGACCTCCCGCGGATCCGCCGGTCGTCGACGAGGGGCGGTCGGGGCCGCGCGCGCGCCGACGATCGAGCAGTCAAACGCCAACGGGGACCGGCACTTCGGCTCCCAACCCGCCTGTCCCCGTGAAACGCGCGTGGAGCCTATCACAACCCTTCGAGCAGGGGAACGAGGATTCCCGGCGGCGGGCGCGGCCTGCCCCGGATCACCGGATCTCGGGGCCGGGAAGTCGGGCGCCGCGGCGGCCGGCGATCCAGAGAGCGACCCAGGGCGCCAGCGCCACCGGCAACGCGGGCCATGGCAGCACGCCACCCCGGAAGCCGATCCCGGTCACCAGGGAGAAGACGTGTACCGAGAGGATCAGCAGCAGTGCCCGCGGCCAGCGGCCCGTCAGCCGCGTCAGGTGATGGGAGAGGTGATCGACGCCGCCGCGCCACGGGGCTCGGCCGGCCCGCAGCCGTCCGGCGACCGCGTAGAGCGGATCGACGATCAGGTACCCCAAGACCAGCGGCATCGCGGCCCAGGCGGGCCCGCCGGCGCCTCCGCGCAGCAGGTGGCAGACCAGCAGCGCCCCCAGGGCGCCCAACGGCAGGGAGCCGCTGTCCCCGAGGTAGAGCCGGGCCGGCGGCCGGTTCCAGAGCAAGAACCCGCCCAGGGCGCCCGCCGCCGCCAGCCCGGCGTGCTCCGGCGCCCAGGGCAGCGGCTGTCCCGGCAGGCCGCCTGCGGCGGGCTCGACGGGCGCCGTCGACATCCAGAAGACCAGCGCGAGCAGGCTCGACCCGGCGGTGGAGGCCGCCAGGGCATCGGCGTTGTCCACCATGTTCAGCGCGTTGGCCCCGGCGACCACCCCCACCGCGGTCAGCCCGATCCACATCCCCGCCTCCGGCGTCAGCGCGGCCTCCCGCCAGGCGCTCGGCGGACCCAGATACGCCAGACTCAGCAGGGTCAGGGCCAAGGAGATTTCCGCCAGCAGGCGCGTGGCAGGGGACAGCGAGCCCACGTCATCGCGCAGCCCGAGCGCCCCGAAGGCCAGCAGCAGCGCTCCCAGCGACGCCGCGGTCCAGGGGTCCGCGGTCCTGGATGCGTCCCCGGCGGGCAGCATCCCCAGTCCGTAGCCCCCGACGACCGCCAGCAACGCGGCCACCCCGCCCAGCAGGGGCACCCCGCCGGGCCCGCCGCGCTGGCGCGTGGCGCTCGAAAGGATCGCGCGGCGCATCGCCACGCGCCGCAGGATCCCGCCGGCACCATAGGAGAGCAGGACCGAGGCAAGGAGGATGCAAGCGCTCAGGAGAGGTGCGTTCATCGGCGGGGCCCGTCCGCCGGCCGCCCGAGGTGGCGCGGATCAGGCCTCATGGTCCCGGATCGGCGCGGCCGCTCGCGACGCCCGGCGGGCCCGTTGCGCGCGACCGCGCGGGCGCAAGCTCGCGATGGTGATCTCCAGCAGCTCGTCGAGCGACACCCGCGGCTCGTAGCCGACGAACGCCCGGATCTTCTCGAGCGACGGCACCCGGCGCCGGATGTCCTCGAAGGGCTCTTCGAAAACGCGCTCGTACGGCACATGGACGATGGACGAGCGCCCGCCGGTGCGCGCCACGACGCGTCGGGCCAGCTCCTCGATGGTGACCTCCTCGTCGTTGCCGACGTTGAAGATCTCACCCACCGCGCCCGGCGAAGCCTGGAGCATCAGCACGCCGCGCGTCACGTCGCCGACGTAGGAGAAGCAGCGCCGCTGCTGCCCGTCCCCGTGGACGGTCAGGGGCGCGCCGGAAAGGCCCTGGCGCGCGAACGTCGGCACCACCATGCCGTACCGGTCCGACTGACGCGGCCCGCACGTGTTGAAGCAACGCACCACCGTCACCGGCAGATCCCGATCGGCGTGGTAGGCCAGGGCGAGCGCCTCGTCGGCCGCCTTGCCCGCGGCGTAGGTCCACCGCAGGACGCTGGGCGGGCCGACGGCCAGGTCGCCCTCTTCCCGCAGCGTATCGTCACCGCCCTTGCCGTACACCTCCGAGCTCGAGAAGAGGATGGTCCGCAGGCGCCGGCGGGCCGCCTCATCGAGAACCACCATCGTGCCGTGCAGATTGTTCAGGAGGCTCTCCAGCGAGTGACCCACGATGCGGCGCACACCCACGTGCGCGGCCAGGTGGTAGACGACGTCCACCTGCGCCATGCTGCGGCGCACCCGCTCGGGATCGCGGGCGTCGCCAACGATCAGCTTCAGGCGGGGATTGCGCAGCGCCGCGCGGAGGTTGGCGCGGCGACCGGTGACCAGGTTGTCCAGGACGAGCACCTCGTCCCCGCGGGCGAGCAGCGCTTCGGTCAGGTGGGATCCGATGAAACCGGCCCCCCCGGTGACGAGACATTTCATGCGCGGTTCTTCTCCCGTCCGCGGTCCCTGCGATGCGCCCCGCCGCCGGCCGGCGCCGAACCTGTCCCCGCCGCGGGCACGCTCCGCAAAGCGCACCCCATGGCATCGCCGCAGCAGCTTAACTGTCCGGGGCCGGATCCTTCCCGTCAAGAAACTTGTAGTTCCGCCGGTAGAACTCCAGGAATTCGCCCGACTTGAGTGGCCGCCACCAATCCGGGTGCTCCTGATACCACCGAACCGTCTCCGAGATCCCGTCCTCGAACGGAACCTCGGGCCGCCAGCCGGTGCGGGCCTCGAGCTTGCCCCAATCGACCGCGTAGCGCCGGTCGTGGCCCGGGCGGTCGACCACGTGGGCCAGGAGCGCGTCGGGCTTGCCGGTGGCCTTCAGGATGGCGCCGGCGATCTCGAGCACGTTCCTCTCGTTGTAGGCGCCGATGTTGAAGACCTCGCCGTCGACGTCCGGGGCGGTCAGCAAGGCCACCAGGGCGCGGACGTGGTCCTGGACATGGATCCAGTCGCGCACGTTCTTGCCGCTGCCGTAGACCGGGAGGGGCTCGTCCTGCAGGGCGTTGGTGGTGAAGAGCGGAATCAGCTTCTCCGGATACTGGTAGGGCCCGTAGTTGTTGCTGCAGCGCGTGATCACCACCGGAAGCTGGTAGGTGGCATGGTAGGAGTAGGCCAGCCGATCCCCCCCCGCCTTGCTGGCCGCATACGGATTGCGCGGCACCAGCGGCGCTTCCTCCGTGGACGCCTCACCGAGGACCTCGCCGTAGACCTCGTCGGTCGAGATCTGGATGAAGCGCGTTGCACCCCCGTGGCGCCGCAGGGCCTCGAGCAGCACGTAGACGCCGTAGACGTCGGTCTGGACGAACTGGCCCGGGTCACCGATGGAGCGGTCGACATGGGTCTCGGCCGCGAAGTTGAGGATCCAGTCGAAGCCCTGGCCCACCAGGCGATCGACGAGCTGGTCGTCGCAGATGTCGCCCTGGACGAAGGTGAACCCCTCCTGGCCCTCGTGGGCGGCGAGATTGGCCGGGTTGCCCGCGTAGGTCAGCTTGTCCAGAACGGTGACCTGTGCACGCGGGAAGGCGCTGCGGATATGGTGGACGAAGTTGCAGCCGATGAAGCCGGCACCCCCGGTCACCAGGTAGCGGCCCGTTTCCAGCAGCTTCTGACTATCCATCCTTTCGGCTCCAATCGTAGGGGATCCGTCCGTCGTGGGGGGCGATGCGCAGCTCGTCGGGCTGCTCGTAGTTGTAGGGCCGATCCGGCACGTTGAGCATGTAGGCGGTCTCGGTCCCGATCGCCTTCATGCCGTGGGCGACGCCGATCGGGATGCGGATCAGGATCGGGTTCTTCTCGCCCACGAAGAACTCGTTGATCTCGCCGTGCGTCGGCGAGCCCTCGCGCATGTCGCAGAGGACGATCTTGGCCATGCCCCGGATGACGGTCATGTGATCAATCTGGTGCTGGTGGTAGTGCCAGCCCTTCACCACGCCGGGATAGGCGGTCGTCATGTAGACCTGCCCGAACCCGTCGTAGATCTCGTCGTCGCTGCGCAGGACCTCCATCAGAAACCCGCGCTCATCGGGAATCACCCTCAACGGCTTGACCTTGACCCCTTCGATCATCGCTCGCCCTCCCGATCCAACCGCCCGCTCGGATCCCTAGCCCGTGGACTTCGGGCCCGCCGCGCGGCGCCCTTGGGATTGCTTCAGGTAGATGCCGCGCCCCACGCCGGTGTAGCGGAATCCCAGCCGCTCCATGTCCTCCGGAACGTAGATGTTGCGGCAGTCGAGCAGGTTGGGTGTGCGCATCAGCTTGAGGATCTTGCGCATGTCGAGCATGCGGAACTCGTTCCACTCGGTGGCGATCACCAGCAGATCCGCCCCTTGCGCCACCTCGTAGGCATCCTCGCAGAACTCCACGTTGCGTAGCTGGCGCGCCGCGGTGGGCATGGCGATCGGATCGAAGGTGCGCACTCTGACACCCTTGCGCTGCAGCGCGGGAATGAGCGCCAGCGAGAACGCTTCGCGGACATCGTCGGTCTGCGGCTTGAAAGACAGCCCCAGCACACCGGCCGTCTTGCCGTGGGGCGCCTTGAGCATCTCGAGGGCCCGGCGCGTCATCTCCAGACGTTGATTGCGGTTCGCTTTGATGGCCGCCTCGACGATGCTGAACGTGATGCCGGCCTCCTTCGAGAAGCTGGCCAGGGCGTTGGTGTCTTTGGGAAAGCAGGATCCGCCGTAGCCCGCCCCGGCGTGCAGGAATTTCGACGAGATGCGCCCGTCGAGCCCCATGGCGCGGGCCACCACCTTGACGTCGGCGCCGACCTTCTCGCACAGCAGCGACATCTCGTTGATGTAGGAGATCTTGGTGGCCAGGAAGGCGTTCGATGCGTACTTGATGAGCTCGGCCGTCTCGACGGTGGTGCGCACCATCGGCGTCTCGTTCAGGTAGAGGGGCCGGTAGATCTCCGAGAGCAAGGCCTCGGCCTTGCGCGTCCAGGTGCCGATCACCACGCGGTTGGGGCGCATGAAGTCCTCCACCGCCGATCCCTCGCGCAGAAACTCGGGATTCGAGGCCACGTCGAAGGCGACCTTCTTCTTCGGCCGGTGCTTCTCGATCACCGCATTCACGCGCCCGCCGGTGCCCACGGGCACGGTGCTCTTCTGCACCACCAGCTTGTAGCTGCTCAAGTTCTCGGCCACGGTGCGCGCCACGTTGAACACCTGGCTCAAGTCGGCGCGGCCCTGCTTGTCGGGAGGCGTGCCGACCGCCGAGAAGATTACCCGCGACTTGCGGATGCCGCCGGCCACGTCGGTGGAGAACGAGAGGCGCCCCTCGCGCATGTTGCGGTCGACCAGCTCCTGCAGCCCGAATTCGTAGAACGGGATGCGCCCTTCGCGCAGAACGGCGATCTTCTCCTCGTCCGTATCCGCACAGATGACCTGATTGCCGAAGTCGGCCAGGCAGGTGCCCGTCACCAACCCCACGTAGCCGGTCCCCACCACGCATATGCGCTGCATGCGATCGTTCCTCCCCACCCGCGCGGTCCAAGGCCCACCCCGGCGGCAGATCCGCGCTCGGGCCGTCTACCTTCCTGCAAAACAGACGCCTGCGAAACAGATGCCTGAAGAACAGATGCCTGAAAACAGATGCCTGAAAACAGATGATGGTATCGGATGGCGCTGTGACGCGTCAAATGCGCAGCGCGCTAGGCGCCGCCCGCCATCTGCGCCAGGATCGCGGCCGCCGCGGCGCGCGGGTCCTGGGCGCCGGTGATCGGGCGCCCGACCACGATCCAACGTGCGCCGGCGCTCACGGCCTCCTCGGGCGTCGCCACCCAGCGTTGATCGGCGCGGGCGCTGCCCGCCGGACGGATGCCCGGCACCAGCAGATCGAAGCCGTCCCCGCACCGGGTGCGCACCGCCGCCATGGCGGGCGCCGGACAGACGACGCCGTCGAGGCCCGCCTCCTGGGCCAGCGCCGCGCGGGCGGCCACGGCGTCAATCAGCTCCTCGTGGGCCAGGCCTCCCCCGCCCGGCTCGAGGCTGGCCGCGCTGGTCAGCACGGTCACGCCCAGGATTCGGGGCCGCGCCGCCCGGCCGCAGACTTCGGTCACGGCCGCCACGGCGGCGCGCATCGCCTCGGACCCTGCGGCCACGTGCAGATCAAGCACGTCCACCCCCAGGTCGGCCGCCATCGCCGCCGAGCGCGCGACCGTGTTGGGGATGTCGTGCAGCTTCAGATCCAGGAAGACCCGCTTCCCGCGCGCGGTGAGCCTGCGGACCGCCTCGGGCCCCGCCGCAACGTAGAGTTCGAGGCCCACCTTGAACCAGAGCACGTGATCGCCGAGACGATCGACGAGCGCCGTGGCGTCGTCGAGGCCACCCACATCGAGGGCGACGACGAGCTGATCGCGAGCACTCTCGGGCATGTCGCTCGAGCTCCTTTCCCATCTGCGCGGGCCCGGGCCCGCCCGGTCCTCTCTAGCGGTGAAGGTCCCGCAACCTCAGGCTGCCGATCAGGTCGCGCATGCGCGTCAGCCCCTTCCCGCGCAGCAGCTCTCGCAATCCTGCCACCACGTGCGCCCCACGCGCCGGGTCCCGCATGCTCGCGGTGCCGATCTGCACCGCGGTCGCGCCGGCGATCAGGAATTCGGCCGCATCGTGAGCCGTGACGATGCCCCCCACGCCGATGATGGGGCAGCTCAACCGCCGCGCCAGCTCCCATACCCGGCACAGCGCCAGGGGGCGGATGGCCGGACCCGAGAGCCCGCCCACCGTGCGTGGCAACACGGGGCGCGAGCGCTCGACGTCGACCACCATGCCCAGGAACGTGTTGATGGCGGTCAGGCCGTCGGCGCCCTCCTCGATGCAGGCGCGACCCACCGCGACGATGTCGGTGACGTTGGGGCTCAGCTTGGCGAAGAGCGGCTTGTGCGTGCTGCGCCGCACCGCGTGGATCACCTTGGCCGCCTCGCCCGGGCTCCGTGAGAACTCGAGGCCGCTGGCCACATTGGGGCAGGAGATGTTGATCTCGAAGGCCGTAACGCGGTCGGAGTCGGCGATCTCGACGCAGCGGCCGAAGTCCTCGGGCCGGCTCCCACCCACGCTGACGAAGATCGGGCGCCCGAGACGTGCCAATTCCGGCAGCACCTCCTCGGCGAAGCGCGACGCCCCCACGTTCTGCAGACCGATCGAGTTGAGCAGGCCTCCCGGCGTCTCGCACAGTCGCGGCGGCGGGTTGCCCGCCCGCGGCTCGAGGGTGATCGTCTTGGTGACCAGACCGCCCAGCGTCACCGCCTGCGTCAGGTCGGGGTGTTCGTCGCCGTAGCCGAACGTTCCCGACGCGGTGAGCACGGGGTTCTCCAGTCGGAGCGCCCCCAACTCCACGGAGAGATCGATTTCGGCCGCCCCGCCGCTAGGCATGCATCATCCTCCACGCGTCCCAGTCGATCGTCTCGGCCGCAACCACGGCCCCGTCCCGGCACGCCCACAGGAACCGCTCGTACGGCCCGGGCGGGGTGCGCACGGGAACGGCGCACCCGCCGCAGATGCCCACGCTGCACCCGAAGATCTCTTCCACGGAAACCCAACAGGGCAGGTCGCGCCGGGCCGCCCACTGCGCCACCGCCGCGAGCATCCCGTGCGGGCCGCAGGCCTGTACGACCGCGTCGCCCGTCTCACCGAGCGAGTCCAGCACGTCGATCACCGTGCCCGTTGCGCCCCCGCTGCCGTCCTCCGTCGCCCGCCGTGCGTGGGGCTCCAGGTCCTGCCCCAGCTCCATCCACTCCGCTCGCGTGCGGGTGCCGTAGATCAGCGTGAAGGCGACTCCGGCTGCGGCCAGCTCCCGCGCGGCCAAGAGCATCGGGGCGATCCCGCGGCCCCCCCCCACCAGCAGGTGGTGGCGATCGGGCAAGCGCGGAAACGCCGTGCCGGCCGGTCCGAGCACGTCGACGCGGGAGCCCGGCGCCAATGCGACCATCAGGTGCGTCACCTTCCCCACGCACGCATAGACCAGGTCGACGGTCGGCCGGCCGCGGGAAGTGCCCACCCCCGCCACGCTGAACGGTCGGCGCAGCAGGCCGACGCCGCCGTCGCCGGCTACCGTGTCATCCCACGGCGGCTCGAGCGTGATCGAGACATACTGCCCCGCGTGCAGCGGTCCCCACCCGGCCGGCAGCCGCAGCCGCATCCGGTAGAGGTTGAGGGCGATCGGCTCGTTGCCGAGCACCTCGGCCGGGACCATGGTGATGGGCGCGCGGGGCGGTCGTTCTTCGCGGGGCGGGCCCGCGGGCGGCGAGGGCGGTGTCATGGGGACTCCGTCTGCGGGTTGGAGGGCGTGCGAGAAGACGGCTCCTCGCCGGGCGGCTGGGCGGCCGATGCCGCCGAATCGGAGGGCGCGACGGAGGCGGAGTCGGGCGCCTGGGTCGCGACCGAGGCCGAGTCGGGCGCCTGGGTCGCGATGGAGGCGGAGTCGGGCGCCTGGGTCGCGACCCAGGCGGAGTCAGACGGCGTGGACTGCGGATCGGAGCTCTCGACATCCTCCTCGGCCAGCGCGCGCCGCTCGGCCAAGCGCTCCGCCGCCAGGATCTCAGCCAGCGAATCGGCGCGCGCCGCCGCGGCCGCGATCGAGTCGGCTCGGGCCTGCGCCTGGACGGCCGCGAGCGACTCGGCGACCGCCTGCGCCCGCGCCACCGAGTCGATCACGCCCTCGGCCCACACCTGCAGGGAGTCGGCCCGCCGGCGGGCGGCGGTCAGGTCCGCCTCCGACCGGGCCCGCGTCGCCGTCAGCAGCCGCTCGACGGCGGCCGTGTCCACGACCGCCGGCTCCGGCGCGGGCGGCTCATGCGCCACCGCGGCCGAATCGCCGGTCGCGGCCGAGTCGGCCCGGGTGGGCTCGAGCACCAAAGGCGAGACCTCCTCCACGCTCGTGACCGGAGGCGGCGACGCCTCTTCCGGCGACGCCCCCACGGCCGCGGTCGCCGAATCGCGCGGTCCGTGGATCAGCGTCCCCAGCGAGTCGATCCGCGCCGCCGCGGCCGCCGCCAGTGAATCGACCGTCGCGTAGGCCTGCGCCACCTGGTCCGCGGCCTCGAAGGCCACGCGTGAGCGGGCCCCGACGCGGCGAACGCGATCGAGCGAGTCGGCCTGCGCCGCCGCCGCCGCGGCCGCCGCCGCGGCCTCGACGGCGGCGATCGAGTCGGCCACCGCTTGGACGGCGGCCAACGAGTCGTCGACATAGCGCTGTCGATCGCGGGCCGAGCGCGCGAGCCGATCCAGCACCGCCAGGCGATCGGCCGGGTAGTCGAGCTCCTCGAGGTACGACAGCGCGTACTCGGCCTGAGGACTCGCCGGGTAGCGGTCCACCACGCCGGCGAACAGCTCGCGCGCGACGGAGGCGGAGTCGAAGTCGCTGCGCATGATCCACGCACGCGCGTAGGCGGCCCGCAGGGCGGCCTCGCTGCCGGGGAACTGCTCCACGACCAGTCCGTACTTCTCGAACGCATCCTCTGGGTCGCTGGATTCGAAGTAGGCGAACTCGGCCACCTTGAGCGCCGCGTCGGCGCGGCGCCGCTCGGCGGTCTCCTCCTCGTCGGTTTCGGCCTGCAGCTCTTCCAGGTGCTGGATGTTCCTCAGCCGCCGCGCCGCCTGCTCCTTGAAGACCGATTGCGACGACGCGCGCGAAGCGGCCTCGTAGGCTTCCCGCGCCAGCGCGTAGTCCTGTTGGTAGACCTCGTACGTGTAGCCCAAGCGGAAATCGGCCTCGATGCCCAGGTTCCGGTTGCTGAAGTCCTCCGACACCCGTTGGAGGTGCTCGATCGCCTCGTCGTGCCCGCCGCGCCGGTTCTCCGCTTCCGCCATGGCCAGCGCGACGCGGCCGGCGTTCTCGTTGCGGGGCTCCTCGGGCATGATGCGCTGGTAGATCGACATCGCCTCCTCGGGCTCGCCCAGACGCACCAGGCAGGCGCCGGCGTTGAGCTGCGCCTCGAAGTAGACGTCGTCGTCGCGTGCGATGCGGGCCAGCTCCTCATAGCCCGCCAGCGCGCTGTCGTAGCGAGCGGCCTCGTAGTGGATGTCGCCGATCCGCTGCAGCGCATCGACGCGCTTGTCGCTGTCGCCGAAGTTGTCGACCAGGTAACGGTACCGCTCCAGCGCCCCCTGGTAGTTCCCTTCCGCATCCAGCCCCTCGGCGCTCGTCAGGACGATCTCATCGCGCCGGTGGAAATCGGGGTGCATGCGCAGCACCCGATCAAAGATCCGTTTCGCCGTGGCGTAGTTGCGCATGCGGTGGTAGCAGAGACCGGTGTAGAAGAGCGCCTCGGTGGCGTGGTTCGACTCGGGGAAATTGATCACGATCTCGTTGAACTTCTTGATCGCGGTGTCGTACTCCTTCTTGCCGTAGTAGCACTGGCCCTGCAGAAAGAGCGCGTCGTCGATACCGGCGTTCCAGCCCCCGCCGTGCTCGAAGATCACCTTGGCCGCCTTTTCGATCGCCTTGTCGTAGTTGTTGAGCGCCTCGGGGGACAGCTTGTCCGACTTCGATTCGCGCTGCACCTTCTCGGCGCGCTTGAAAGCCTTCTGGGCATGGTAGAAGGTGTTGAAGTAGGCGCATCCGGCGCCGGCGCCCGCGATCAGAACCAGGAGCAGCCAAGGCGCCCAACCGGCGCGACGGGCGAGCCCGTCCCCCGGCGCCGGTTGTCGCCGGCGCGCCGGATCGCGGCGGGGCGGCCGCCCCCCCGGCTGGCTCGCAGACCGTGATCTCATGGCGAGTTCCGGGATGCGTGCAGGCTACAGCGACTGCATCCGTTCGGACGGGTGAAACGCGAGGTCCTCCTCGTGGGTCAGCCGTCCCCCACAAACCGTCATGCGCACCCGCCCTCGCACGCGCTGGCCGCGGAATGGGCAGTTGCGCCCCTTCGAGGCGAAGACCTCCGGGTCGATGACCCACTCGTGCACCGGATCGAAGACCGTCAGATCCGCGGGCTCCCCCATGCGCACCCGACCTCCGCCCCAACCGGCGATCTCGGCCGGCCGCGCGGACATCAGGCGCACGATCCGCGTCAGGTCGAAGCCCTCCCGGTGGTGCAGATGCTCCAGCACCACGCCGACCGAAGTCTCCAATCCGATCATACCGGGCGGAGCCGCTGAGAGTTCCTGGTCCTTGGCCACCGATGTGTGGGGCGCATGGTCGGTGGCGATGACATCGATCGTGCCGTCGCGCAGCCCTTCGATGATCGCCAGCCGATCCTCCTCCGTGCGCAGGGGCGGCGCAACCTTGAAGCTGGTGTCGTACGTGGCCAGCGCCTTGTCGGTCAGGCGGATGTAGTGGGGCGCGGTCTCGCCCGTCACACGCAATCCGCGGCTCTTGGCGGCCCGCACCAGCTCGACGCCCTCGCGTGTGCTGATGTGGGCGACGTGCAAGCGCGCGCCGGCCAGCTCGGCCAGCCGGATATCGCGGGCGATGGCGATCGCTTCGGAGGCGGCCGGATTGCCGCGCAGGCCGAGCACGGTCGACCAGTAGCCCTCGTTCATCACCCCACCAGCCGAGAGGCTGGGGTCCTCGGCATGCGTCACCACCAGGATGTCCCAGGTGCGGGCGTACTCGAGCAGCCGGCGCATGATCAGGGCGCTCGCCACGGGATTGCCGTCGTCCGAGACGCCGATCGCACCCGCCGACTGCAACTCGCGCAGGTCGGTCAGCTCCTCGCCGCGCCGGCCGCGGGTCGCCGCCGCGATCGGCGCCACGCGGCACAGCCCCGTCTCCGCGGCGCGCTGCAGCACGAACTCGACCTGACCGCGGGTGTCGATCGGCGGGTCGGTGTTGGGCATGCAGGCCACGCGGGTGAAGCCGCCGCGCGCGGCGGCGCGCGAGCCCGTGGCGATCGTCTCGGCGTCCTCGCCGCCGGGCTCGCGGAAATGGACGTGCAGGTCGCTGAAGCCGGGCGCGCAGACCAGGCCCTTCAGGTCGACGGTCAAGTCCGCCTCCCGGGTGATGCGTGGCGCCAACCCCTCCACGACGCCGCCCCGCAGGAAGATGTCGCACGGCTCGTCCACCGTGCGCGCCGGGTCGACCAGATGGGCCCCCTGCAGCAGGATCGTCTGCGCTTGTCCCCACAGCCGCTTGCCGTCGGCCCCCTGATTCATCGCTCCCTCCCCCCGTCATCCGGGCCCCCGCCGTGCGCGCACCGGCGGCCGGTCGCACGCGCCGGGCTATCGCCCGGCCGGATGCGCGCTCATCAATCCGGTGGGCTCCACCATCGGCTCGGGCGGCGTGCCGCCGCTGACCAGATACAGGACCGCCATCCGCACGGCGACCCCGTTGGTCACCTGCTCCAGAATCGCCGCGCGGGGGCCGTCGGCCAGCTCGGGCTCGATCTCCACCCCCCGGTTCATCGGCCCCGGGTGCAAGATGAGCACATCCTCGGCCGCCACGCCGATCCGATCGCGCGTGATGCCGAAGGTCATCGCATACTCGCGCAGCGAGGGCAGGAAGCCCCCGCGCTGGCGCTCGAGCTGCAGCCGCAGCACATTGATCACATCCACCCCGCGGATGCCCTCGTCCAGATCGCGGAAGACCTGCACCCCGAGCTGATCGATCTCGGGCGGCAGCAGCGTGTGGGGGGCCACCAGCCGCACCTCGGCCCCCAGCTTCGACAGCCCCCAGATGTTGGATCGAGCCACGCGGCTGTGGGCGATGTCGCCCACGATCGCCACCTTGAGCCCGGCAATGCGGCCCTTCTTCTCGCGAATCGTGTAGAGGTCGAGCAGCGCCTGGGTGGGGTGCTCGTGAAAGCCGTCGCCGGCGTTGACGATCCGCGACTTCAGGTGCCGGGCCAGGTACTGCGGCACGCCCGCGGATCGGTGGCGGACGACGACGATATCGAGCTTCATCGCCTCGATGTTCTGGATCGTGTCGCGCAGCGTCTCGCCCTTGCTGACGCTCGATCCGGCGACGGAGAAATTGACCGTGTCGGCGCTCAGGCGCTTCTCGGCCAGCTCGAACGAGACGCGCGTGCGGGTGCTGGATTCGAAGAAGGCGTTGCAGACCGTCACGCCGCGCAGCGCCGGGACCTTCTTGATGGGCCGCTCGATCACCTCGCGAAACGTGCGCGCGGTGTCCAGGATGGTGAGGATATCCTCCGAGCCCAGCTCTTCGAGGCCCAGCAGGTGTTTCAGCGCCATCGTGACCTACTCCTCTCCGATTTCGGCAATGGTCACCTCGTCACGCTCGTCGGTCTCGCTGAGCAGCACCTTGACCACCTCCCGATGGGAAGTGGGCACGTTCTTGCCCACGAAATCGGCTCGGATGGGCAGCTCACGATGCCCGCGGTCGACCAGAACGGCGAGCTGCACCGCCCGCGGCCGGCCGAAATCCATCACCGCGTCCATCGCCGCGCGTACGGTGCGGCCGGTAAAGAGCACGTCGTCGACGAGCACGACCACCTTGTTCTCGATCGACACGGGGATCTCGGTGGTGCCCACGAGAGGTTGGGGCGCGACCTTGTGCACGTCGTCCCGATAGAGCGTGATGTCCAGCACGCCCATCGGAACCTCTTCGCCCTCGATCTGCTCGATCTGACCGCGAATGCGCTCGGCCAGCGGTGCGCCCCGATTGCGAATGCCCACCAGGACCACGTCGGCGATGCCCCCGTTGGCCTCGACGATCTCGTGAGAGATGCGCACGATGGCGCGGCGCATCTCCTCGGCGTTCATGATGATCGCTTTGCGCTTCAGGTTCATGGTCTCCCCCGGCGGCCCAGGGCCGAAGTGTTCAATCTGCTGTGAGAATGAAGGTTACAGTGCACACGTGCGGCAATCTCCAGCCGTGTGCAGGCGGGTGGTGGTGCGATGCCGGCACAGGGTCCGGAAGGCGAGCGTGGAAAAACGCGTGCGCGCGCAGCCCGCGCGATCGCACAGGCCCCTCTTCCGTTCATGGCGCACCTCGGGAGGGGCAAGCCCGTCACCTTCTTGACCTCGCTGGACCAAGTTAAAGGCCTCGGGACGACGCAAATCGCGCGGACCTTAGCAGGACCGGCCGGGGGGCGTCAAGTCGGTGGGCTCCCGTCGCGGAAAGACGGCCGCCCCCCACCCGGGCTGGGGGGGGCGGCGGATGCCTAGGGTGCGGCCGTGAGGACCAGCGTGCGGCTGTCCCGCGCCGCTCCGGCTGACAGGCGCGCGAAGTAGACCCCGGGCGCCACGCGCCGGCCGGCGGCCGAGCGGCCGTCCCAACCCACGTCGTGCAGTCCGCCCTCCAGCATGCCGTCGTGCAGGGTGGCGACGAGCCGGCCCTGCACGTCGTGCACGTCCAGGCGCACGTCGGCGCGCCGATCGAGCGTGAACGCGAAGCGCGTCTGGCGGCCGAGCGGGTTGCCGCCCGTGACGCGGAGCCGCAGGGCGCCGTCCGCCACGGGCTCCCGCTCCCCAACCGCGCTGCCGCCGGCATTGTCCCACCGGGCCAGGTAGTAGGAGGGCAGGCCGCCGGCCTGGAGGAACCAACCGCCCAGGTAGAGACCGCCTCCGAAGACGCTGGCGCTGCGCACGAAGTCGGAGAGACCCGCGCCCAGCGGCTGCCACGATGCGCCGTCCCAGGCGGCCACGTGTGCCGCCGCTGTGCCCCCGGCGTTCAGGAAGTCCCCGCCGGCGATGATCAAGCCATCGTAGCTGACCACCGACCAGACGAAGTTGTCCACGCCGTCGCCCAGAGCGGCCCAATCGGTGCCGTCGAAGGCGGCGATGTAGCTGGCGGGCGTCGCGCCGGCGCGCTGGAACCAGCCCCCGGCGATCAGGCGATCCTCGTGGACGGCCAGCGAGGTCACCGCCGGCCAGAAGCCGTCGCTCATTCCCCCGGCCACGGATGACCAGGCCTGGCCGTCCCAGCGGGCGATGTGATGGACGGTCATCCCTCCCGCCTGGAGGAACTCCCCGCCGACGTAGAGGTCGCTCCCGTAGACGGCCAGCGCGTTGGCGCGGTCGCTCACGCCCGCGCCGAGGGCCGACCAGGACTGTCCGTCGAAGGCAGCGATGTTGTGCGCGGTGATCGTGCCGGCCGTCTCGAAGAGCCCCGCGACGATCAGGCTTTCCTCGCGGACCGCGAGGGCGGTGACCGTGGGGCTTCAGCAGCCTCCGACGCCGGCGCCCAAGGGGGTCCAGCTCTGTCCGTCCCAGGCGGCCACGTGCTCGGCCGGCGCGCCCCCGGCCAGCGTGAACAGTCCTCCGGCGATCAGCTTGCCGTCCCAGACGGTCAGCGCGTGGACCTCGCCGTTGACGCCTTCGCCCAGCGGCTCCCACGTCTGGCCGTTGAAGACGGCGATGAACGAGCACGGCGCCCCGCCGGCCAGGGTGAAGCCGCCGCCCGCGACAAGCCGGCCGTCGTACTCGGCGAAGGCGAGCACAGTGTTGTTCATGCCGGCGCCCGAGCCCATGGCCGACCAGGCCGCACCATCCCAGCGGCCGATGTAGGTCATCGGGATCCCGCCGGCCTGGGTGAAGGATCCTCCGGCGAAGAGGTCGCCGTCGTGCGTCGCCAGGGCCCACACCGGCTGGTCGGTGCCGCCGCCGACACCTGTCCAGGCGCCGCCGTCCCAGCGGGCCAGGTAGGCGGCGTCACCCCCGCCCGCGGTGGTGAAGAAGCCCCCCACCAGCAGGTCGGCGCCGTCGACCCGCAGGACCTTGACCGTCTGGTCGACGCCGCTGCCCAGGGTCGACCAGGCCGCGCCGTCCCAGGCCGCGATGTACCCCACGTCGGCGCCGCCGGCCTGATAGAACATGCCGCCGGCTACCAGCTTCCCGTCGTAGACGGCCAGCGTGTAGACCCAGCTATTGACGCCGCCGCCCACGGTGCTCCAGGCACTGCCGTCCCACCTGGCCAGATAGGTGGAGGTCTGTCCGCCGGCATTGGTGAACTTGCCCCCGACGTAGAGCTCGCCGTCGTAGACGGCCAGGGCGTAGGCGGCGTTGTTGAGGCCGTCGCCCAGGGGCTCCCAGCCGGAGCCGGTCCAGCGCGCGACGCGCCGGGCGCTCTGGCCGCCGGCGCTCTGGAAATCGCCCGCGGCGATCAACGCTCCGTCGTAGACCGCCAGCGCGGTGACGCGCCCATCCATGCCCGCACCGAACGCCGACCACGAGGCGCCGTCCCAGCGGGCGATCCGGCTGGCGGGGGCTCCGCCGGCCTCGGTGAACCAGCCGCCCACCACCAGGTCTCCATCGAATTCGATCATGCAGAGCGCGGTGGCGCTGAGTCCGTCGCCCAGGGCCTGCCACTGCGCGCCATCCCAGCGGGCGACGTAGTTCGCGGCGGTCTGCCCGGCGCTGGTGAACGCGCCGGCCGCGTAGAGATCGGTGCCGCCCGTGTGGAGTGCGTAGACCGCCTCGCTCATCCCCGGCCAGGCGAACTCGGTCGACCAGTCGCCCTGGATCTGCGCCTGGGCCGGCGACCACCCAGACAAGACCGGCAGGGTCAAGACCATCAAAGCCACGCCGATCGCGCAGACGGACCAGGCGTCGGTCCGCCCGATCCACGACGGCGCCGCACCGATACGGCAACCCGGCGGCAGCGTCTTCATGGGTCCTCCTTGAGCCGATGCCCCTGCTCGTCCACCCGCCCGCCGTCACCGCGCCGGGTGATCCGCCGGGCGACGGTTCGAGGGGCCGCCCGTGCGGCCCCTCGCGTCAGGAGATCGAGTGGATGCACATCTCCAGCAATTGTCTAGAAATATAGTGTACTACAACCCCATGATCGGCGCAAGTTCCGGATCGATGGCAGACGACGGGCCGGGTGAGGTTGCGGACTCCCTTGGCAGCGGTCCGCCGGCGGGGCCGGGGGCGCGTCAGGGAAGGACCACGAACCGGCCGCTCACCGCGCGTCCCAGGGCCTCCACTCGCACAAAGTATATTCCTGAAGCAAGATGAGGCCCAAAGTTCATGTCCAGTTCATGGGCGCCCGCGTCCAGGTGACCGGGGGTCCGGCGGGCGTGCTGGCGTCCCTCCAGGTCGTGGAGCGACAGACGGACCTCCCCGGGCCGAGGCATCCGAAGATGCAGGCGCACGGTCAGGCCGGTGCCCTGGCGCTGGGGAACGCCGAGGGTCAGAATCGGGCCGGCCGGGCCCGGGACGTGCATCCGCGCCGTTGGCGGGACCGCATCCCCCTGTCCCGCCCGAAGGCTTTCCTCCGGCTGCCACAGCCCGATGCGCTCGGTCGCCGTCTCACCCGCCAGGCGGAAGGCGCCGCCCACCATCAACCCCGGGGCCACGCCGCTGCCACCGGCGGGAGTCCCTTCGTAGGCGGCCAGCGCGAGCACCTGGTCCGAGAGCCCCGATCCCACGGCGGACCATCCTTGGCCGTCCCACTGCGCCAGGCGAGGCGCCGGCACGCCGTCGATGCAGCCAAAGTCTCCCCCGGCGATCAGCCGGTCCCGCCAGACCAGCAGCGTGCGCACCGGTCCGTCGGCGCCCTCCTCGCCCAACACGCACCAACTCTCGCCGTCCCAGCGGGCGATGCGGGCGGCGGCACAGACGCCGGCCGATTCGAAGGATCCCGCGGCCACCAGGATGCCGCGGAAGGGGACCAAAGCCATGACGACGCCGTCGATCCCCTGCCCCAGGGGCCGCCACGTCGAACCGTTCCAGGCGGCCACGTTGGCCGCCTGCTGGCTGCCGGCGGCGCTGAACTCCCCGCCCGCGATCAGCTCGCCCTTGTGCTCGGTCAGCGCCAGCACCCGTCCATTGCATCCCGTTCCCACGGGACGCCAGACCTGCCCGTCCCACTGGGCCACGTGGGACGCCGCGACGCCCCCCGCCTGCTGGAACGCGCCGCCGGCGATCAGCCTGCCGTCGAAGAACGTCAGGGCGCGGACCAGACCGTCGGTGCCTCCGCCCACCGAGTGCCACCCCTTGCCGTCCCAGCGCGCGATGTAGGGCGACGAGGCGCCGCCCGCCTGCAAGAAGAGACCGCCGGCGTAGAGATCGTCGCCGCAGGTCTGCAGCGCGTAGACGTGGCCGAACGCGTTGGTGCCCTCCCCCAACGAGAGCCACTGTCGCCCGTCCCAGGAGGCGATGTTGCGGACCAGGCGATCGCCGGCCTGCTTGAAGCGACCGCCGGCGATCATGCGGCCTGCGTAGGTCGCCAGCGCGTGGACGCGCTCGTCGAGGCCCGCCCAGGGCGGAGTGACCGGGCTCCAGCCGGCGGCGGGGCCGCGCCAGCAGGCGATCCCCTCGGCCCAGGCTTCTCCGGCCCGGGTGAAGTAGCCCCCCACGTAGAGCCCTCGATCGAGCACGGCGGCCGCCCTGGCGTAGCTGTTGAGAGCGATGCCCTCCAGCGGATGCCAGCGGTCGCCGTCCCACCGGGCGATCCGCTCGGCCCGGTAGCTGTCCGCGTAGGAGAAGTACCCCACCGCGTGGAGCTCGCCTTCGTAGACGGCGAAGTCGGTGATGCGGTCGTTCATGCCCAGGCTCATCGCCAGCCACCGGTGCCCGTCCCAGCGCGCCACCCGCCGCACGGTGATGTCCCCCGCCCGCGTGAACTTTCCTCCCACGACGAGCTGTCCGCCGAAGGAGGTGAGCGCGGTCACCCAGTTGTTCACACCCGCCCCCAGCGGGCGCCACGTGGTGCCGGTCCAGCGCGCGATGCGGCCGGCGTGCTCGTCGCCCGTGCGCGAGAAGGCGCCTCCGGCGTAGAGGGCGCCCTGGTGGACGGCCAGGGCGTAGACCGGGTAGTCGAATCCGGCGCTCAGGGGCTGCCACTCGCCGTCGCGCCAGCGGGCGATGTGGGCCGCCGGCCGGCCGCCGGCGGTGGAGAAGTCTCCAGCCGCGATCAGGTCCCCCTGAAACGAGACCAGCGCGTGGACGGGCCCGTCGAATCCCTCACCCAGCGGGCGCCAGGCGGTGCCGTCGAACCAGGCGATGCGGCCGAGCGGCTCGGCCGCCGAGGCGGTGAATTCGCCCCCGGCGACGATGCGGTCGCCGTGGAGGATGACGGCGAGCACACGGTCGTCGAGGCCCGCCCCGAGCGGCAGCCACCGGTGGCCGGTCCACCGCGCCACGTGCTCCAGGACGGTGTTCCCCGCGGCGGTGAACTCGCCGCCGACGATCAAATCCGACCCCATGGCCTGAAGGGCGTGGACGCGGCCGTCCAGCCCGGGAGCGTGGAAGCCCTGCCACCAGGCTCCATCGCGCCCAGGACCGCCGGAGGCGTCGATCGGGCCGGGCGCGGCCGGGGCGAGCAGACCCAGACCGCCGGCCGTCAGCCACGCGACCGCCAGCAGATGCCTCCAGCGACCGAAATGCAAGTACATGGCACACATCCGCCGGACGGGGTTCGGGCGCTGTGTGGGTTGCGCCGCGGCTCTGAGGGGGCTGGAGACCATCGGCGCGCCGAATGATCCAAAGCAGCGCACCTTGTCGTCCATGGGCCCATTCTAAGGCCGGTCGGGCGTATCCCCAACCAAAAGATCACGCCCGCCGGGCCCGCCCCGCAGGGCGCGCCAGGCGTCGAGGCAGGTCAACGACCGCAGTCCCCGGTATCCGGTCACGTGGTAGCGGAGAAACAACTCGATCGTCTGGATCACCTCGGCGTCGACGCCGCGCGGAGTGCGCACCGGCCGGGGGGGCCCAGGCGCATCGGCGATCCCCGTCCCCCGGTGACGCGCCCCGAGCGCACCGCTTCCCGCCTCCCGGTCTCCCTGTGCCCGCAGCACGATCTCGCGCAGCAGCGCGACGGCGGGAGCCGACAGCGCAACGGGGCGGGCGCTCGCCGCACACTCCCGACACACTAGGCCGCCCTCGGCCAGGCCGAAGCCGGCCGGTGGGTCGAGCGGTCGTCCGCAGCCCGCGCACTGGAGCATTTGGGGCGCATAGCCGAGCAGGGAAACGGTGTGAAGCTGGAACGCCCGCAACCGCAGCTCGGCGCGCGGATGGTCGGGCCGGCGCCGGCATCCCTCCAGGAAACGCACCAGCGCGTCGAACACGCCGGCGGCGGGATCCTCGTCGGTCAGCACCCGGTCCACGAACTCCAGCCCCGCCACGGCGACGCAGTAGCCGGCGGTGTCGGTCAGGATGGACGCGTCATCGGCCACCGTCGCGGCCGCGCGCAGGAACTGCAGCGAGCGCGACGGCTTCAAGTAGAGGACCACCTCCACGCGCGTCAACGGCTCGAGCGCGGCGCCGAAAGGGGCCTTGATGTCCCGCGCGCCCTTCGCCATCACGTGGACCTTGCCGTATCGCCGCGTCAGAAGCGTGGCGATGCGGCTGGTCTCCCCGTGGCGCAGCGAGCGCAGGACCACGGCCTGATCTTCGACGATCGCCACCGCTCTCAGCCTCGCGAAGCCTCGGAGCCGCGCCCGGAGCGGGCGACCTCGGGCCGCCGTCGGTCCTCGGCGGCCGACGTGGAACGTCCCCCCGCCGCGCGCGGTCGAGACGCGCCCTTCGGCGCCGACAAGGTCAGCTTCAGGATGCGGCGGGCCGAGGCCTCCTTGATCTCCACCACCCAGGACCCCTCCTCCACGCGCTCACCCGCGGCCGGAATGCGCCCCAGCTTTTCGAGCACCCAGCCGGCCAACGTCTCGTAGTCGCCCTCGGGCAGCGGGGAGGGAAGCACTTCGTTGAGATCGTCGATCCGGCAGTGCCCGTCGGCCTCGTAGGTCCCGGGCGAAACCCGCTGCACTTGGCCTTCCCAGGGATCGTCCTGGGAGATCTCTCCCAGCAGGATCTCGAACAGTTCCTCGTCGGAGACGAGTCCGGCGGTGCCGCCGAACTCGTCCACCACCAGGGCGATCTGCTCCCCGGCGGCGATCAGGTCACGCAACAGGTCGTCACATCGCATGCTCTCGGGAACGAAGCGAATCTCGTGCAGGAAGCGGGCCACCGGCAGGTCGGGGTCGGGCTGCTGGTACAGCGACTCGATGCGCAGGCAGCCGACGATCTCGTCGAGGTCCTCGCGGTAGACCGGAATGAAGGAGTGCGGCCGCTCGCTCAGAAGCGCAACCCAATCGGCCACGCGCGCCGACGCGTCGAGCACCACCATCTCGCTGCGCGGCACCATCACCTCGCCCACGGTGGTCTCGGCCAACTCGACGACGCTCTCGACATCCTCGCTGATGGGCGCATCCGCCCGCTCGTCCTGCCGCTGCGCGGTGCGCGCGCGGCGCCGGGAGGCGGTCAGCCAGGCACCGGCCAGCCCGAGGGCGTGAACCGGGCCCAGCAGCCAGCCGACCTTCTCGTGCTCCGAGCGTCCCGATAGCCGGCGGGTCAGGCGCACCAGGGTCCAGCACACCAGCATCAGCCCCGCCCCCAGACCCAGGCTGAGCGCGATGCTCTGGTCCAGCCACCGGGGCAGGGTGCCGATCGCCCACACGCCGATCAGCGCCACCCAGGCGCTCACCGCGTCGCTGAGCCCCGCCGAGCGGCGCCACGCCGCGACCACCAAGGCGGTGAGCAGATAGACGCCCACGGCGGCGAGCACCAGATCGATCCGGCTCACAGCTCACCTCCCCGCGACGCCCGACCCAGCAGCGCCCGGAACAGCGGCTGCCAGGCCAGGTATCCCACCACCCGATCGCGCCCGTCGACCACCGCCGCCAGCCCCGCCTGCCCTGTGCGGAGCACTTCCAACCCCTCGCGCGCCGGCTTCCAGGCCTGAACCGCGGGAATCGGGCGGCGAAGCTGCGTGCATGGCGCGTCCCCCGGGGGCCCGTCGCTCGTAAGCCCCACCCGGCCGTCCTCGGCGGGGCCGGAACGCCCTTGGTCGGAGGCGGGGCGCATGCGGGCCATCAGCTCCAGGCCGTCGATGGCGCCCAGCGAGCGCGCGTGGCTCTCATCCAGCACGGGAATGCGCCGGGCGCCGCTGCGGGTCAACGCGTCGAGCACCTCGGGGCAACCGTCTTCGGCGCGCACGGCGGGGACGTCCGCCAGCGGCACCATCAGGTCGGAGGTCCGCCGGCTCAGCAGCAGGCGCATGCGGCGCAGGAGCTGGCGTTCCTCGGCGTCCAGCTCGCGCTCGTCGCGACGGCCGTTCTCGCCGTTGCCGTTGCCCGGCGCGGGGAGGCTGTCAGTCCGCATCTCCGCGGCCACCATCAGCGAGGGCATGACCGCCCGCACCCAGCGCACGGCGGCGGTGGCCAGCAATCCGCCGATCGGCACGACCCAGCGCCACAGCCAGCCGGGGGCCAGCGCGAAGTCCGGCGCCTGGGCGAGCAAGCCCAGCGCGGTCCAGGCGCCCACCCCCAGCCAGAAGCGCGGCCGCGGCATCGTGGAGGCCGGGCGGGATCGCCGGTGGAGCAGGTAGATCTGCCGCAGAAGCGTGAGCGCGGCGAAGGCCAGCAGCACGGCCCAGACGGTGTGTATCGGATCGATCCCGGACATCGTGGCTCTCAGGCCTACCTCCTCGCGGAGCGCGGGCCCAGATAACGCCGCTCCCGCCGGCGCATGGTCGCGCGCTCGCGCGGCGTCTGGTCGTCGTACCCCAGCAGGTGAAGCAACCCGTGGGCCGCCAGGCGCCGAATCTCTTCGTCCAGCACCAGCGACCGCTCCTGCGCCTGCGCCTCGGCGCGGTCCACCGAGACCACCACTGAGCCCAGCAACGGTGTCTCCCCATCGGGCCACGCCGAGACATCGGTGGGGAAGGAGAGCACGTCGGTCGCGCCCGGCCGTCCGCGATAGGCCTCGTTCAAGCGCGCGATGGCCGCGTCCCGCACGAAGACGATCTCCACCGACGCCCCCGGATCGGTCCCCTCCTCGTCCAGGATGCGCTCGGCCATCGTCCGCAGGGCGGCCCCGTCAAGCCTCAGCTTTCGCTGCCGATTCAGCAGTCGCACCCGCGCTCGTCTTGCCACGGCTCTGCTCCACCTTCGGGTAGCTGATGCGCCCGTGGAACAGGCCCATCAGAATCGGGATGAACGCGTCCCGAATCGCGGCCAGGTCCTTGAGCGTCAGATGACTGTCGTCCAGCTCGCCATCGAGCACCCGCTTCTCGATGAGCTGCTTGATCACGCCCCGCAGGCGGCTCGGCGTCGGCTCATCGAGGCTGCGCGCCGCCGCGTCGATCTGATCGGCCAGCAGCACCACGCCCAGCTCGCGCGAGCGGGGACGCGGTCCCGG
This sequence comes from uncultured bacterium, assembly GCA_964585945.1. Classification (GTDB taxonomy): domain Bacteria; phylum Eisenbacteria; class RBG-16-71-46; order CAIMUX01; family WJJG01; genus CAZDKK01. The sequence continues at coordinate 91,509 of CAZPGB010000020.1, forward strand.
ATAGCGATACTCGGTCTCCGAGACCTGGGGATCCCTCTGCTTCGCCCGGTGGTAGAAGAAGGTCATCAGGCTGGTGCCGTGATGCTGGGCGATCGCGTCGCGCACCAGGCGCGGCAGCTTGTTCTCCCGCGCGAGCGTGATGCCGTCGCGCACGTGCGACTCCAGGATCAGTCGGCTCATCGTGGGCGCCAGCTTGTCGTGCGGGTTCTTGCGACCCGCCATCTGGTTCTCGATGAAGTACTCGGGCTTCTTGATCTTGCCGATATCGTGATAGTAGCCCTGCACGCGGGTCATCAACGGGTTGGCCCCGATCGCCGACGCGCCCGCCTCGGAGAGGGTGCCCACCATCAAACAGTGGTGGTACGTGCCCGGCGCCTCGATCATCAGGCGGCGCAGGAGCGGGCGATTCAGATCGAGCAGCTCCAGCAGCGTGAGGTTGGTGCAGCGGCCGAAGATCTGCTCCGAGATCGGCACGGCGAAGAGAGCGAAACCGGCGGCGATGAAGGGATTGGCGACCAGGTAGAGCGCCTGGGCCAGCATCTCCTCGAACGCCAGCGAGCTCAACATGCCCACCGCCCCCAGCATCGCCAGGTGCACCATTGGCACGTAGAGCAGCAGCCGATAGAGCTGCCGGCGATCGCGTAGCTGGTGCACGCTCAGGATCGCGGCGACCGCGCCGAAGCCGATGACCACGATGAAGGCCACCCCCTCGTTGGTCACCAGCCCCAGGATGCCGGTCAGAAAGGCGGTCGCCACCAGGGCGAAGCGCTCATCGAACAGGAGCGTGATCACGACGGCGAAGCCGGCCACCGGGATCAGGTAGCCCGACAGGCGCAGCACGTTCAGCACGAGACCGCCCAGCAGCAGAAAGCTGCTGAACGCCAGAGTCACCAGCAGCAGGTCGCTGGCGCTCTCGACCACCTCCCGCCGATAGGCCCACAGGTAGAGCACGAAGCCGCCGAGCAGGAAGCCCAGCATCAGCGCCCGGCCCACCCAGGAGAGCACCTGCTCCTGCAGCTCGAGCTGCGCGCCGTGCAGGTGGCGCGCCTCCTCGTAGGACTCGAGCTTCTGCACCGCCTCGGGGGTGATCCGCTCGTGGGCGCCGATGATCTTCTCGCCTTTCAGCACCCGCCCCACGGTCGGCTCGACCGCGTCGCGGGCGAGCTGGCGCCTCTCCTCGGTGGCCCGGGCGTCATAGCGCACGTTGGGCCAGGCGAAGCGCTCCACCAGCTCGGCCACGGCCCGGCCTTCGGGCCCCGAGCCGGCCAGCTCCTGCAGGTCGCTCTCGATCCTCTGCGGGCTGGCGAAACGACTGGCGGGGCCGACCCAGTCGACGCCCCCGCTCAGGAGCGTCGCCCGACCGCCGGCCAGCTCCCGAGCCCTCTCCTCGGTCACGATGCCGCGCTCGAAGAGCTCACCCAAACGCTGCCGCACGTCCCGGAAGATGGTCCGGGAGTCCATCGTCAGCAGCGCCAGATAGGCGTTCTGTGACAGGCGCACGTCGTGCTCCGTCTCGTCCTGGGGCTGCGGCACCTGATTGCTGCGCATGTCGTCGATCCGCTCGCGCAGGGCCTCCAGCTCGGCCAGCGCCGCGACGCGCACCGAGTCCTGCATGACCAGCACCGGAGCGACCGCGGCCATCGTTTCGCGCTGCTCCTGCTCCAGCACCGCGGGGTCCTTCAGGATGGGGAAGTCGAACTCCGCGATCACCGCCTTCGGCTGCACGGTTCCCACCCGGTAGGTCTCTCCCTCGTAGGCTTCCTGACGGGGAAACGTGCTGATGCCGCACAGCAGCGCCACCAGCGCCATCCCCAATCGCGCCATCCGCGGGCGCCGCGCGGGCAGCTCGGCGATGCGCGCCAGCCAGGAGCGCCAGGAGAGGAACACCGAGGCCTTTTTGCCGCCGGAGCCCTCGACTGCGTCGGGATGCGCTTTCATGATCCGGAAGCCTCGTCGTCGAGCCCTTCGTGCCGTTGAAAGGCCCGGATGATGTCCCGCACGAGCTGATGGCGCACGACATCCCGATCGGAGAGGAACATGAATCGCACGCCCTGCACGCTGTCCAGAATCGTGCGGATCAAGACCAGCCCGGACTCGCGCGGCGTGTTGAGATCGATCTGGGTCACGTCCCCGGTGATCACGGCGCGCGATCCGGGGCCCAGTCGCGTCAGGAACATCTTCATCTGCGGCAGGGTGGTGTTCTGCGCCTCGTCCAGGATCACGAACGATCGGGACAGGGTGCGCCCGCGCATGTAGGCCAGCGGCGCCACCTCGACCACGCCGAGCTGCAGGTACCGCTGCAGCTTCTCGAAGCTGACCATCACCCGCAGCGCGTCGTAGAGGGGCCGCAGGTAGGGATCGACCTTCTCCTGCAGGTCGCCGGGGAGAAATCCCAGGCTCTCCCCCGCCTCCACGGCGGGGCGCACGAGCACGATCCGATCGACGATCTTCTCGCGCAGGCAGTGCACGGCCCAGGCCACCGCCAGGAAGGTCTTGCCCGTGCCGGCCGGGCCGATCGAGAAGACCACGTCGAACTGCTTCATCGCCTGCAGGTAGCGCGATTGCCCCATGGTGCGGACTTTGATGAGCTGCCTGTCGCCGCGCAGGACGACCTCGGGCCGACCCAGCTCCCGGGCCGGCTCACCCTCCGCGGGCGGATCCGCTTCGAGGACGGAGAAGGCGTAGGCCACGTCCTCCACGCCGATCGCCTCCCCCCGCCGCACGCGGTCGATCAGGTGCTCCAGGACCAGGACCGCGGCCGTGGCTTGGGCGTGGGGTCCATAGACGGCGAGCTGGCCGTCGCGGAGAACCAGACGGACGCCGAAGCGCTTCTCGATCGATCTGAGGTGACAGTCTCTTTCCCCGAAAAGGTCGAGGGCGGAAAGGCCATCCAGGGCCAGAGTTCGCTGTGGCTCCTCTGACATCGTACCTCTAGGGTCGCTACGGTATGGTCAGCTTGATTCCGGCCTTCAGTTCCCGACCCGGATCGTCGATCTGGTCGCGATTCGCGTCGTAGATCTTCCGCCAATCGGCGGCGGTTCCGTAGAACAGGCCGGAGAGCTTCATGAGCGTGTCGCCCTCCTGGGTGACATAGCTCGTCTGTCTCGTGCGCTCCTGCTTCAGCTGGCGCAGCTCGCGCTCCAGCACGCGCGCCTCACGGTTGGCTTCGCTGTGCGCGCTGTTGAGCGAGTCGAGCACCGTCGCCAGGCTGTCGGTCATGTGCGTGGCCAGCTCGACGTCCGAGCGCAACGCGGCCAGGTAGTCGTTGAGCATCGCGCAGTAGGCATCGATCTGCTCGTCGCTGAGCCGGCGCTGCTCCTCGAGCGACAGGAAGCGACCCGATTCGGGCGAAGGCAGCTCCACCTTCGGCGCGCTGCTGCAGCCCCACGCCACAAGGAGCATTCCAGCTCCCGCCACCCATCCGATCGGCGCGAGAAGCCGCGCGCGGCGCGGGCGCATGCGCTGCGCCGGCGTCGCAGACTCGAAATCACTCATCGTCGCACCCCCATCGGCCCCGGCCCGCTCGAGGGCGGTCGGGACGATCCCAGCCTCCGCTATTTCTCCTCACCGATCTGATCGAGCAGCGCCTTCTCCGCCTGGAGCTCCTCCAGACGCTCGGCCGAGCGCTCGAGGCTGGCCCGCATGCGGTCGACCTGCCTGGCCTTGTTCTCCAACTCCTTCAGGGCCGCCTCGCGTCGCTCCTGCACCAGCTCGATCTGCGCCGGAATCACCAGGCAGTTGCGCCCCGCGCTTCCACACGAGGTCGCCGAGACCCCGATCAGCGCCAGCACCCCGAGCCAGAGCCCCACCGATCTGCGCATCACCATCCCCCATTCCTCGTCGATCCGGCCGGTCGGCCGGAACGGGTTTGCGGATCGTCGACGTACCCATCTTTCGGCGTGTCGCTCCGATCTGTCAAGGAGTCATCGACCACGCCCAGAGGGCGTGGCTTGAGGTAGCCCCCCCAGGGGGGG
>CAZPGB010000021.1:0-95043 GCA_964585945.1 uncultured bacterium
TCCTTTCGGGACCTCGCCATTCAGCGGCGGGAGAACGATCTGGTCGGAGCTTCCTTCGGCCGGGGCTTCTTCGTGCTGGATGACTACTCGCCCCTGCGCACGGTCTCGGAGACGCTTCTGGAAGAGGAGGTGGCCCTCTTCCCGGTGAGGCGGGCATGGTGGTACTTCGAGCGTCGGCCCCTGGGCGGGGATGAGAAGGCCAGCCAGGGCGCCGCGTTCTTCACCGCGCCCAACCCCCCGTTCGGCGCCGTCTTCACCTACTACCTGAGTGAAGGGCTTCAGACCCGCAAGGAGGCGCGCCGCGAGCGGGAGAAGGAGATCGAGAAGGAGCAGGGCGACACGCCCTATCCCGGCTGGGAGACGATCCGCAAGGAAGAGCTGGAGGAGGATCCAGCCATCCTGCTGACGGTGAGAGACGCCAACGGGGATGTCGTGCGGCGGCTGACGGGGCCGGTGGATGCCGGTTTCCACCGGATCGCGTGGGATCTGCGCTACCCCGCGCCCACGGCGTGGAAGCCGGCCAGCGACGATCCATGGGACGAGCCCGAGAAGGGCTTTCTCGTCGCGCCCGGGACCTGTTCGGTGCATCTGGCCAAGCGCGTGGACGGCGTGGTGACCGATCTGGGGACCCCGCAGAGCTTCGAGGTGGTTCCTCTGAGATCCCGCGGCCTGCCCGGGGCCGCCCCCGATGACGTGGCGGCCTTCTGGCAGGAGATCGCGGAATTCACGCGCCGGACCGATGGCGCGAACGAAGCCCTCAAGGAGGCCGGAAAGAGACTCGACGCGATCAAAGAGGCTCTCGCGCGGTCGAAGGTGCCCCATGCGCAGCTCGATGAGGAGACCCGGATCCTCGAGCGCCGGCTGGAAGAGCTGAGCGATCGGCTTCGGGGCAACCGGCTGCGCCGCAGGTTCAAGGACCCGGGGCCCGTTTCGATTCTACGCCGACTCGAGGTAGCCAAGAGCGGGGTGTTCATGTCGACCTACGGCCCGACGCCGACCCACCGGCGAAGCCTCGAGATCGCGGCCGAGGAATTCGCCGCATTCGGCCGTGAGCTGGATCGGATCCTGACCGAGGAATTGCCCGCGCTGCAACGCGACCTGGAGGCGGCGGGCGTGCCGTGGACGCCGGGGAGGGGCGTGCCGGGGAAGTAGGCGACGGGATTCAGAGTGTCGCACATGGAACGCGCACCCACGGTCCGGGTAGGAGGTCCCAACGTGCAGTCGATCCATGGTGATGTAAGCCAAAGGAGTTACGGCCACACCAGCGCGGACGTGGTGTCCCACCGGAAGGCTTTGCGCCAACAGAGGGGAGAGGAAGATGACGGTGCTCGTGATGGGAGCCAGTGGGGCGACCGGTCGGCTCTTGGTGCGGCAACTGCTGGATCGCGGCCATGACGTCAAGGCGATCGTGCGTGCGCCGGACAGACTGACCGAGTTCCTCCCGGAGCACGATCGCTTGATCCTCATTCGCGCGAGCCTGTTGGATCTCACCGACGCTGAGATGGCTGAGCATGTCAGGGGGTGCGACGCCGTGGCGTCGTGTCTGGGACACAATCTGACCTGGAGGGGCGTCTTCGGACCACCGCGCCGACTCGTGACCGACGCCGTTCGCCGGCTGTGTGAAACCGTCAAGGCGACCCAACCGGCGTCGCCGGTCAAGTTCGTGCTCATGAACACGACCGGCAACCGTAACCGCGATCTCAACGAGAAGGTCTCGCCCGGCGAGACCGTTGTCGTGGGGCTGCTTTGTCTTCTTCTGCCACCGCAGGCGGACAACGAGGAAGCAGCGGAGTACCTGCGCACCCGCATCGGACAGAAGGACCCGGTGATCGAATGGGCCGCGGTGCGTCCCGACACGCTCACCCACGAAGACGAGGTCACGGCGTACGACGTGCACCCTTCGCCCATTCGCAGCGCGATCTTCAATTCCGGCAGGACCAGCCGTATCAACGTGGCCCACTTCATGGCCGCGTTGATCTCAGACCGCGAGCAGTGGCACACGTGGCGCGGACAGATGCCGGTGATCTACAACCGCGGGTCGTAGGACGAGGACGCCGGGGCTGCAAACCGAAGAACACGCGAAGGCCCCGTGCGCCAAACCACCGAAGGTTCTCTGATTCTGCAGGATGGCCTGGTGTGCCCAACCGTAATACATATCCTCACAAATCGTTACACGATCGCTCACTCATCTGCTAGACTTGAGCTAGCTCACGTGACCCCTGGACCGACATCAGCGTTCGATGATTGGGACGGCGATGAATCAGTTTTCCTTGCTCTCCAAGAACTGGCTCGTGTGGCGTATCGGTCGTCGCTTCATCCGTGCAAGCGCGGTGTTCGCTCGCGGCCGCCTCCTGGATGTGGGATGCGGTGAACAGCCCTACCGTGGGCTGCTGGCGCCGAAGGTCGATCGGTACATCGGACTCGAGCACCCGGCCACACTCCATCCGAATCCAGCCATCGACATTCTCGGGGATGCCATGTCCCTGCCCTTCAAATCCGGCAGCTTCGAGACGGTGCTCTCGCTGCAGGTGTTGGAGCATGTGCCCGAACCGGCACTGAAGCTGGCCGAGATCGGGCGCGTCCTTGTGCCCGGCGGACATCTGATTCTGGCGGCGCCCCACATCTGGTCGGTCCACGAGGCGCCGCACGACTATTTTCGCTTCACCCGCTACGGGCTCGCGCATCTGGTGGCCAAGGCCGGGATGGAGGTGGTCTACATCCAGGCGATGGCCGGATTCTGGGTTACCCAAGGCCAGGCGCTCGCCTACCGCATCGCGAAGTTCCAGCGCTTCGGATTGCAGTTCCTGCTTGTACCGCTGAACTTGCTGATTCTGGCCGCGTCGTATCTGTTGGACCGCATCTACTGCGACGAGTCCTACACGTGGAACTACATCTGCATCGCGCGAAAGCCAAACGCGAGGCCGGTGGAGCCCACAGACTGAGTGCCGGGTGTGACGGGATGCAGACCCGGGGGAGTGAGGCACAACTCGCTCTGAGTCGCGAAATGTTGGTCTACTCCAGCCTGCTGGAAGGTTAGAGGGGATCGAGCGCCGGAATGCCGCCCGAATTGCGGATATGCGCTCATAGTCCGCTGCAATGGGTGTACACTGCTATGTGTCTCGCGACCCGGGCCTGCAACTCCCGACACTTCAAGAGGCTTGTCAATCTTGGGCCATGGCTGTATATTTCGTGCAGCCTTGGGCATGTATCCTGTGCGCCTATAGCTATGTGCAGAGCCCATGCTGTCAGCCTCGAGTACAAGTGCTGATCGTTTGTCGCGATCTGGAGGTTTCGCCATGAATGAAAGCTCCCTGAAACCACTAATAGGGGTCCTGGCCAGTCACGACAGCCAGGACAAGAATGAAGCCCTCGCCACAGTCCTCATCGAGGCACACAAAGATGAAGGTCTGCGCGGCATTCTGAGGAGATTCCGCTTCGTGTTCACGGGAGGTACATATCGGCGGCTCTTCTTGGGGCAACCCGTCAGCGGTCAAGATCCTCGGGAGGTCAACCACCGGTTGCCGGAGGAGGTGCGCTGCTTCCTTCACGACGATTGCAACCTCATCATTCTGCCTCCAACGATGGAAGGCGGCGTCACCGTTCTTGCGAGCTTGGTGACGACCCGGAAAGTGAGCATCTTGTGGACCTTCTTCAGTCCGTTGACAACGCATCTCCTGTATCCGGAAAACCTTGCTTTGCTGCGCTTGGCCGATCAGTGGCGCGTCAAGAAGCTCATGAATTCAGGCTCGGTCAAGGGGTGGCTCCGCAGCGAGGCCGACCGTGATGCATGCCTGAATCTGCAATCGCGGCAGTTCGAGATATCCTTCGGCGGGGACACGAAACTCATTGCTAGGCCCGCCGAGGTTGGAGCCCACGCGCCCACTGTATCCCCAATGCGGAACGGCGGAAGTGAAGTTCGATTGGCTTGTGATAGCGAGAGGTTGTCGGATCAGGAACTGAGTCGCGCCACCATCGCTCTCATCTCGCATGACGAGATGAAGTCCCGCATGCTGGAGTTCGTTATTGACTATGAGCATGAGCTGGAGAAGTTCAAGTGCATTCTGGCGACGGGAACGACAGGACGGCTTATCGCTGACGCCGTGCCACGACTGCGCGACAAGGTGTGCAGGTACCACTCGGGTCCGAAAGGCGGCGATATCGAGATCGCCACGGAGATTCTCTATCACGCCTGTGACGTAGTGATCTTCTTCGTGGACCCGCTCCACCCGCATCCTCACACGGAGGATATCCGCGTTGTCTTCGGGGCCTGCATGATCGAAGATACCGTGCGCATGCTGTCCAACGAAGTGCAAGCACGCGCATGGATGGATCGTCGCGTGCGCGGAACGTAGGTCTTCCCGGCCGGGCTACTCGTGAGCGTTGAGGACAGAAGGACCCCGGGATGCCAGCAAGGCGGTCGCTCAAGCCGTACTCCGAGCGCCCTTGAGGATCACACGGCGGGCAATCCTCCATGCCTCCACCGCCGGTGCTCTCGTAGACTCAGGCCGTACCAACACCGCGCCTCCTCCGAGGAATCCCCGAGGAGGTTTGACATGGCCGTTCCTGATCACCTCACCGCACCACCGCGACCCGCTTCTCCCGCACCCCCTCGGGCGTGGTGAGCCGCACGAAGTACACCCCTGAGACCAGACCCTCCTCACCCGCGGCTTCCCAGCGCACCCTGTGCTCGCCGGCCGCCAGCGTGCGGTCGAGCACCCGTTCCACCAGCCGTCCGTCGGGGCCGAACAGGTCCACGGTGACCGGTCCCCCCGAGGCCAGCGAGAAGCGCATCGTCAGGTCCAGCCGGGCCGGGCTGGGGCCCACCAGCCACATGCGCGCCGGCGCCTCCCGGGGATCGACCGCCGAGGGCTCGAGCGAGGACCCACCCGCGGCGTGATACCGCTCAGCGAACTCCTGCAGGTACTGGTTGGCCACGTCGGCGTCGTGGAAGATCAGCACGTTCTCGTCGTTCTCGTTGTAGGCCGACGTGCTCCAGTTGGCGCTGCCGGTGATCAGAACCGGATCGGAGGCCGCGTTCTGCGCGTCGATCAGCATGTACTTGTGGTGCAGCAGGCCCGTCTCGGCGTCGAACCAGACATCGGCGGGCGGATTCCAGGGATAGGAGCCCACGCCCGACATGTCCCAGTATTGACTGTACTGGTTGCCGCTCTCGCCCGAATCGAAGACGCCACGCACGGCGAAGCCGGGGATCGTGGTGAAGCGGTCCTCCATCTCGTTGGTCAGATCGTAGCGCGTGAAGCTGAGGATGCAGAAGTTGATCGAGCTGTGCGCCTCGCGCACCTCCTCGATCATCGCGCCCAGCCAGGCGTCCGACGGAGCGAAGTAGACCTCCACGGGCACCCCACTGACGTTGAACAGCTTGGGCGTGTTGTCCGTCTTGTTGGAGCCGAAACGGGAGTTGTCCGGATTGGGAAGCCAGATCGCGGAGCCCCACATCTCGTTGAACTCCTCGGTGAAGACCCGCGCCAGGGCCTGGTCCTGCACCAGCACGACGTTCTGCTGATCGGTGTAGGTGCCTTGCTGGGTGATGTTCCAGGATCCCGAGACCACCCAGGGCTCGGTCGCGACCGCGCTGGCCGCATCGAAAATCCAGAACTTGTTGTGCATCAGCCCCTCGCCGTTGTTGGGGCCGAAGGAGTCGTCAATCACCGGGATGCCGTTGCTGATCAGGCGCTGCACCTGGGTTTGGTAGGTATCGCGGTCATCGTAGATGAAGCGCACCGTGACGCCGCGGTCGTGGGCGGTGATGAGCGCATCGGCCACGTTCTGCAGGTCGAAGCTGTAGAGGCAGACGTCGATCGTCGCCTGCGCGGCGTCGATCCGCTCGATGATCCAGGTGGTGAGGTCCTGATTGCCGAGGGCCGGGGTGGCGCCGGCGAAGGCGTGATCCACCGTCTCGTTGAAGAGGCAGATGATCTCGCCGGTGCACTCGGGCGCCGAGGCCGAGCAGAAGAGCTGGTCGGGTGTGGTCGACTGCCCCACCTGATTCTCGACGGTGACCTCGTAGTGATAGATGGTGGCCGCATCGAGGCCGGGCACGACGATATCGTGGACGGTGTCGGTGATTCCGTCGGTCACCTCGCCCATCTCGTGCGAGCTGGTCTCGCCGTAGCGGACGACGGCGGTCGTGGGCGTGTCGGTCTCGACGTGGATCGTCACTTGGTCGTGCTGGATGTCGGTCTCGCGCGGGCCGTCCAGGATCTGCGGGCCCGGCAGCAGGTAGAAGTCGTCCGGCGTGCGGGGCAGGATCTCGTAGTCGCTCGTGTAGGGCGGCGAGAAGCCGGCGTACTGCTTGATGACCCCCACCACGTCGAAGGGCCCGGTAGGGGGGGTCATGTTCTGGATGCCGGTCGTCATGTCGATGTAGAGCGTGCAGGAGCCCGTCCCGTCGTGCAGCGTGATGGCGCCCGAGCCGGTGGGCCAGGTGCCGGTCCAGGAGACGTTGTTCAGCCGCACCAACCGTCCTTCGTTCGGCTCGCTGTAATCGGGCAGGAAGGCGTTCTCGACGTCATCGCAGGTGACGACCATCGGCGTGGGGACGGTGGCACCCGAGGTGTGCAAGGTGTGCGAGCTGTAGGCGATCTCGGTCATGCCCCGGTACTGCTCGATCTCGCCCGTGACCGTCACGCTGTCGCCGATCTGGAACTGGAACGGCACCGAGGGGCTGTAGATCATGATGCCGGCGGTCTCATCCTGCACGTAGACGTCCAGATAGTCGTAGGTGAAGGTGCCGTGGCCGACGGTGGCCACGCCCGTCACCGTCACCTGGGTGCCGATGGTGTAGGGCGAGGCGGGCACGCCCTGCGACGTGTTGTGGTGCAGGTCGATGATGTCGACGGCCCGGGAAGCCGAGAGACCGGCCGCCGGCAGCAATGCCGCCACGACGAGCGCAAGGGCCGCGGTGCGGATCGATCGTCCGAATCGAGCCTTGATCAGGATCATGATGATGTCTGCCCCCTGGAGCGTATTCTGGCGACCACGCTCCGGTGTGAATCCACAGCCGAGCGGCCCGACGGGCGGTCGGGCCGCGGGAAGGCCTGCCGGCGGAGAGGGCCGGGAGGTGCCGCGAACGGTTGCGATTATACCGTCCCCGGGCATCGATCGGCAACGAAAGCCGTGAGCCCGGTTGCGGACCGCCGTGACCGACCCCGCCCTCCCGTGGCCAGATCGCGCGGCGCGTGCTAGGCTGCGCTATCTCGGAGGGGCGCGGACGGCGGCCCGGAGCAGGCGGTGGGTCGCCGGCACTGTTCGGAATGGTTGGACGCGCGCGCGCCCGATTCAGGGGGACGAACCCGACATGCTGCTGCTGTCACTGGAGACATCCTGCGACGATACCTGCGCCGCGGTGCTGCGGGGCGAGGGCGACGGCGCCCGTCTGCTCAGCAGCGTCATCTCCTCGCACCTGGTGCACGCCGAGTACGAGGGCATCGTGCCCGAGCTGGCCTCGCGCGAGCATCTGCGTCTCATCGGGCCCGTCCTGCGCCGTGCCCTGCGCGAAGCGGGCGTCGCGCTGACCGACCTGGACGCGGTGGCGGTCACCAACGGGCCCGGCCTCATCGGCTCGCTGCTGGTGGGGCTGTCGCTGGGCAAGTCGCTGGCCTACGCGCTGGGAATCCCCGTGATCGCGGTCAACCATGTCGAGGCCCATCTGGCGGCCGTCGCGCTGGAGTACGGCGAGGCGCGCGTCGCGCTGCCCTTCGTGGGGCTGGTGGCCTCGGGGGGCCACACCGAGATCGTGCTGGTGGAGGAGTGGGGACGCTGGGAGCTGCTCGGCGCCACGCGCGACGATGCCGCCGGCGAGGCCTTCGACAAGGTGGCCAAGATGCTCGGACTCGGGTTTCCCGGCGGCGGGGCCCTCTCGAAAGCGGCCGCCGACGGACGCGCCGACGCGCACGCCTTCCCGCGCGCGTGGCTGGACGTCGATCGCGGCGGGCTCGACCTGAGCTTCAGCGGCTTGAAGACCGCGGTGAAGCTCTTCCTGGACGGGCGCGGGTGGCCCGAGCAGCCCCGCGACGAGGCCGATCGGCAGGCGCTCGTTGCCGACGTCGCGGCCGGCTTCGAGGCGGCGGTGGTCGAGGTCCTCGTGGGCAAGCTGCTCAAGGCAGCGGAGCTGTCCGGAACGCCCCGGCTGGTGGTGGCGGGCGGCGTGGCCGCCAACGCCTCCCTGCGCGAGACGATGCAACGCGAGGCGGTAGCGCGCGGCTGGGAGCTGTTCGTCCCCTCGCTCGCCCTCTGCGGGGACAACGCCGCCATGGTGGCGATGACCGGCCTGCAGCGGCTGCGGTGCGGACAGGTCTCCTCCTACGATGTGGCTGCGATCCCCAACCTGGATGACTGGGACGGTCATTATCGGCCAGCGGTCTGAGGCGGTCGGTCGCCCACCCGAGGCACGCCGCGTCCCCCACCCGGCCGAACGCCTCCGAATACTCGAAAGAGCTGTTGCAGACTGCGATCGCACCGCGCCCGCCGATGCGTTCTGCAATGACGTAGCTGCTTACACCCTGCGCAATTGTTCGATTGCGACTCCGTTGCCTCTTTCCTTCCGGCTCCCCGAATCACCCCCTAAACAAGGGATCCGACCGTCCCGATCATGGGTACTGGTGTAACGCGAAATGCACCCCTGGCACTTGGAGGAGGTCGGATGGCGGAGAGCAGCGCCCAGGGACGGATCCTCATCGTCGAGGATGATGTCAACCTGCGCACGATCCTGCGCATGCAGCTCGAGAAGGCCGGCTACGAGGTGCGGGCCGCGGAGAACGGGGAAGAGGCCCTGCGCATGGTTGCCGAGGAGATCCCCGATCTCGTGCTGCTCGACGTGATGATGCCGGGCATGAACGGCTACGAGGTGTGTCACGTCCTGAAGTCGGACATCGCCACGGCCAATCTGCCCGTCATCATGCTGACCGCGCGCTCGGAGCAGGAGGACCGCATCCGCGGACTCTCGGGCGGCGCCAACGACTACCTGACCAAGCCCTACGAGGTCGAGGAGCTGCTGGTGCGCGTCCGGAACATCCTGCAGTGGAGTCAGCTCCAGCGCGCCGCCAACCCCCTGACCGGTCTGCCGGGCAATGTGGCCATCGAGCGCGAGCTGCGCACGCGCATCGATCGCGGCGAGCAGTTCGCCTTCATGTATCTCGATCTGGACAATTTCAAGGCCTACAACGACTACTACAGCTTCCGCAAGGGAGACGAGGTCATCAAGCTGACGGCCTCGATCATCCTCTCGGCGGTCAGCCTCGAAGGCTCGGGACACGACTTCGTCGGACACGTGGGCGGGGATGACTTCATCCTGATCATCGACAGCGCGTGCGCCGAGTCGGTGGCGCAGGAGATCATCCGCGAGTTCGACGAGAAGGCGCCCAAGCTCTACAAGGCCGAGGACCGGGAGCGCGGTTACATCGAGACGCAGGATCGGGCGGGCAACGTGACGCGCTTCCCCTTGATGAGCGTGACCATCGCGGCCGTCACGAACTACGGCGGCGCGCTCGGTCATGTCGGGGAGATCAGCCAGAAGGCCGCCGAGCTGAAGAGCTTGGGCAAGAAGAGCCCGGGGAGCTTGGTGGTGTGGGAGCGCAGGGCGGCCTAGCGCGCCCGGCTTCCTGATGGGCTCGGCGTCGGACCGCATCGTCAAGAGGAGAAAGGGGAGTCAGCGTGAAGCGCAAGCGCATCCTCGTGGTGGACGACGAAGTCTACATCGCTCACATCCTCGAGTTCAGCCTCGGGATGGAGGGCTACGAGGTGATCACCGCGATGAGCGGTGAGGAAGCGCTCGACAAGGCCGACCGCGAACACCCCGACCTGATCGTGCTCGACATCCTGATGCCCGATCTCGACGGCTACGAGGTCTGCCGGCGGCTGCGGGCCGACGAGCGGTTCGCCGACACGCCGATCATCCTCCTGACGGCCAAGCACGGAGACGAGGATCGCGCCCGCGGCGCCGAGGTGGGCGCCAGCGCCTACGTCACCAAGCCCTTCCGGCCGATCGAGCTGATCGATCGAATCCGCACGCTGCTGGGCTTGGGTCCGGCGCGGGGAGAGAAGGCGGTCGGATACTAGGTCCCCTGAACCGGGGCGCGGCCGCCGCGGCCCGGATGGGCCCGTCCCCCGCTTGCGTGGTTCCGCGCCGGCATCGCGGGGCTCGATTCCGGCATCTCAGCCGCTATACTCCGCACCGGGTGCGGTTCGTCCCAAGGCGTCCGATAGGTTCCGTTTCGCGATGGGGGACCATTGCCGGAGCGGGCTGAAAGAGGGCTCGGAGCCACGGGTCGACCCCCCGGTGCGGAGAGCCCTGGCGTGGAACCAAACGAATCCAACCGTCCTCAACAGATCGCCGATATCGCCGTGCCCGTGGCGTTGGCCCACGCGCTCAGCTACGCCGTGCCCGACGAGCTGGTGGGGCGAGTACAGCCCGGCCACCGTGTGCGCCTGCGCCTGCGCGGGCGGAGCACTTTCGGGTTCGTTCTCGGCGTTCGTCCGCGCGCCGAGCTGCCGCCCCACATCCCGCCGGGGGCGTTGAAGGCGTTCGAGAAGCTGGATCCCGAGACGGTGCTGCTCGACCCACCGCTCCTGGATCTGGCCCGTTGGATCTCCCGCTACTACGTGGCGCCCATCGGCATCGCGCTCGAGACGGCCGTGCCGCGCTCGGTGGCCCGCCCGCCGCGCGGCCGCGCGGCGGATGAGGACGCCGCGGACGAAGGCTCTGCGGCCGGGCGCAGCGCGACCGAGGAGGAGGCCGCGGCGGCGAAACCGGCCCCGGTTGTTGGGACCACGGCCTGCGCCTTCGCCCTGAACCCGGCCCAGCGCCGGGCCGTCGAAGCGCTGACCGCCGCGCTCGAGGCCCGCTCGGGCGGCACGTTCCTGCTGCACGGCGTCACCGGCAGCGGCAAGACCGAGGTCTACCTGCACGCCATGCAGGCCGCGCTGGAGCGCGGGCTGAGCGTGCTGTTCCTCGTGCCGGAGATCGCCCTGGGCACCCAGATCGTGCGCTGGGTGCGCGACCGGTTCGGCGCGCTGGTGGCGGAATACCACAGCCAGCTCACGCCGGGGGAGCGGCGCCGGTCCTGGTGGCGCGCCCACGGGGGCGAGGCGCGCGTGGTGGTGGGCGCGCGCTCGGCGGTCTTCGCGCCGATGCGGCGGCTGGGGCTGGTCGTGGTCGACGAAGAGCACGAGCCCTCCTACAAGCAGACCGAGACCCCGCGCTACCACGGGCGCGACACTGCCCTGATGCGGGCCCGCCTGGAAGGGGCGGTCACCGTTCTGGGATCGGCCACGCCGTCGCTCGAGACGACCCACAACGCCGAGCGCGGCAAGTACACTCGCCTGGAGCTGCCCGAGCGCGTGGATGCGCGGCCACAGCCCGAGGTTACGCTGGTGGACCTGCGCCGGGAGCCGGGCGAGGAGACGCCCAGCGGCCTGCGGCTGGTGTCGGCCGGGGTGCGGGATCCCCTGGACCCGCTGGCGCCCTACCTGCTGCAGCGGCTGGAGGCGACCCTGGCGGCCGGCGATCAGGCGATCCTCTTCCTCAATCGGCGCGGTTTCTCCACCTGCGTGCAGTGTCGCTCGTGTGGTCACGTCTTCGAGTGCCCGCGCTGCAGCGTGACGCTCACGCATCACCGTTCCGAGCGCGTCCTGCGGTGCCACTACTGCAACCACCTGCTGCGCAACTTGACGACCTGCCCCGGCTGCGGGGGGAGCGACTTCGCCTACACGGGCTTCGGCACCCAGCGGGTGGAGGACGCGCTCGCGCACCATCTGCCCGACGCGCGCGTGCTGCGCATGGATCTGGACTCGACGCGCCGGCGGGGCACGATGGCGCAGATGGTGACCGCCTTCGAGCGCGGGGAAGCCGATGTGCTCTTGGGCACGCAGATGGTGGCCAAGGGCTTCGACTTTCCGCGCGTCACCCTGGTTGGCGTCATCAACGCCGACCGCGAGATGGGGCTGCCCGACTTCCGCGGTCAGGAGCGCGCCTTCCAGCTCCTCACCCAGGTGGCCGGCCGCGCCGGTCGGGGAACGAAAGCCGGCGAGGTGGTGTTTCAAACCTACCTGCCCGATCACCACGTCATCTGGGCTGCGGGACGGCAGGACTACCGGATGTTCTTCGAGCGGGAGGTCGAGGAGCGCCGGCCGTTGAACTACCCGCCGCACAGCCGGTTGGCCAATCTACTCTTCGACGGTCCCGACGAGCAGCAGGTGACCCGGCGCGCCATGGCCGAGGCCGATCGGCTGGGCCGGGTCCCGGGGCTGATGCTTCTGGGGCCGGCGCCAATGCCGCTCAGCCGGCTGAAAGGGCAGTATCGGTGGCACCTGACGCTGATCGCCCCTCAGGCCCGTCTGCTTTCGCAAGCGCTGCACCAGGCGATCGCCCGGGCGCAGGCGGCACGTGCGCGCGGGCGGGTGCGCGTTCAGGTCGACGTCGATCCGGTCAGCATGCTCTAGCCGGCCGGGGGGCGATTCGGGAGCGGTCGAGGCGGTCGCTTCGGGTAGGAAACGGACCTCCAGCCGTCCACTGCGGGTAGAAGTCCCTGGGTTGACAGCCACGCCGCAAGCGGCATACCCTCTTTAGCTCTGCAATTCGGCCTGCAGGGCCCGCGCCCCGGCGTCCGGGACGAGGGGCTCGTTTGAGGCGCACATTTTCAAGGAGAAGCGAGATGCTGAATCGTTCCAGGACCCTGGTGCTGGGGGTGGTCGTCGTTCTGGCGGCCGTCGTCATCGGCTGCAAGAGCGAGTACCTCGCCGGGGGCAAGCTCCACTTCGACCAGGGCCGCTACGAGCAGGCGTTGGCGAACTTCGACAAGGCGCTCGCCGAGGAGCCCAATTCGGCCGAGGTCCACATGTGGCGGGCCCGGGCCCTGGCCAAGCTGGAGCGCGACGAGGCGGCGGCCGCCGAGCTGGAGAAGGCGGCCTCCCTGCCCAACGAGATCGGCGAGGAGATCAGCAACACGCGCGTCTCGTTCTGGAGCGCCCGGTACAACAGCGGTCTGGCCGACGCCAAGGCGGCCGACACCGAAAAGGAAAACATGATCCGCTACGAGGCCGCCGGGCAGACCGCGCTGAGGGAGCAGGCCGAAGAGGCGATGATGGAGAAGCTGGAGTCCGCCGTGGACCGCTTCGAGCGAGCCATCATCTTCGCGCCCGACAGCGTCAAGAACTACAGCAATCTCGGCAAGGTGCTCTTCCAGCTCGGGCGCGAAGAAGAAGGCAAGCAGATGTTCTTGAAGGCGCGCTCGATGGCGGGCGACCGTCCGGAGCTGCTGCGCTTCCTCTTCCTGGTCTTCCGCTCGTTGGGCGTGCAAGGTCTGAACGAAAACACGAAGGACGGCTTCCGCCGCGCGGTCGAGATGTTCACCGAGGCTTCGACGTTCGATCGTCCCCCGGAAGAGATGGCGACCATCCACTTCAATCTGGGGGTGGCCTACAAGGGCCTGGCCGACAAGTCGGAGGGGCAAGAGAGGATTGAGGCGCTGGAGAATGCGCGCGACAGCTACCTGCGGGTTCTGGAAATCAACCCCGAAGACGCCGAAGCACTTGAGAACCTCGCCTTCGTCTACCTCGATCTCGAGACGCCCGAGCCGGCCGTCGAGATCGGAAGACGGTTGTTGAACCTCGAGCCCTGGAATCCGGGCTATCACCTGGTCATGGTGCGCATCTACAATGCGGCCGGGGAGTCGGAGAAGAGCGTCGCGCATCTGATGCTGCGCAAGAGCTTCGACGAAGGAACGCCGCTCAATCCGGGCGCGGTGCGCGATGAGACGCGTGATTGCCCCGGGTCGGATATGCAGCGCACGCTGTTGGATCGCGGCGAGCCCGAGCAGCTCTACCGCTACAGCGGCAGCCGCGGCGACTACCTGATCTGGATCTACTGGACCGAGGGCAGGGTGTTCATCTTCCAGCGCTGCACCGAGGTCTTCCGCGGGGACTTCAAGCCGGTGCCGCCGGAGAAGCTGCCGGACCTCATCGGCGAGTGATCGATCCTGCGCGCCCGGCTGACGGTCGGTGGGATTCAAGTTGCCCGATTGCCTGCCGACATTGACGGTGGGGCTGCTGGGCGCGTGCGAGTGGTTTGGGGTGGTGCCCGGGGGGGCGCACGGGCGCGGGAACACGCCACGACGTGACAGCGCGAAAGGAGCGCCGACGCGCGGGCTCGCCGGGGCGCGGATTTCGAGCCGAAAGCCGTTGACAGGCTGGATACGCTCGTCTAGCATTCCGGATCGAAGGCGCGGCGGCGCCGAGGTATTCGAATCGCCGATCTCCTTGATCCCCACCCCGTGCGTTGAATTGCACTTGAGAATGAGCGCCTTTTTGGGTTGAGTCACCGCGGGGTGGATGGGCAAGCATCTCGGGGATCAGCAGATTTCCCAGGTTCACATCCGGAGTTTCCTTAGCAGAGCGTCGGGATCCGAACTACGTTTCGGATCGTCACGACCCACACACAACACTTTTCAGGCGGGGTCTTATGTCACCCAGACAAACCAAATCCAGCGAAGGCCGGACGACACGCTCCACACGATCCAGGCGCAGCGAGAACGGCGGCGAGCGCGAACGAAGCCCCAGAACGCGAAGCGGGGTCCGTTCGGCCTCCACCCGCGCCCGCAATCCCGTGGAGACACGCGAAGCCGACGAGGTCAACGGCGGCGTGGATGTCTCTCAGGAAACGGCGACGACCGCCATGGCTACCCGCGCCACGCGCGAAGCGGCCGGAAGCAGCGCCATGGACTTGACCGTGATGAAGCGCAAGACCATCACGGACCTGGTCAAGATTGCGCAGGACCTCGGCGTGCAGGGCGCCACCGGCCTGCGCAAGCAGGAGCTGATGTTCAAGATCCTGGAGGCCCAGACCCAGCAGAACGGTCTCATCTTCGCCGAAGGGGTCTTGGAGATCTTGCCCGAGGGGTACGGCTTCCTGCGCTCGCCCGACTACAACTACCTGCCCAGTCCCGACGACATCTATGTTTCACCTTCACAGATCAAGCGTTTCGATCTGCGGACGGGGGATACGGTTTCGGGTCAGGTGCGGCCGCCCAAAGATGGGGAGCGGTACTTTGCGCTGCTTCGTGTGGAAGCCACCAACTTCGAAAGCCCCGAGGTCGCCAAGCAGAAGACACTGTTCGTCAACCTGACGCCGCTCTATCCCGAGGAGAAGTTCAGCCTCGAGATGAAGAGCCGGGACATCACCACGCGGATCATCGACCTGCTGGCGCCGCTCGGCAAGGGGCAGCGCGGTCTGATCGTCTCGCCTCCCAAGGCGGGCAAGACGATCATTCTTCAGAAGATTGCCAACGCGATCCTGGAGAATCACGCTGAGGTGAAGCTGATCGTGCTGTTGATCGATGAGCGGCCCGAGGAAGTGACCGACATGGAGCGCTCGGTGGACGGCGAGGTCATCAGCTCGACCTTCGACGAGCCGGCCGAGCGTCACGTGCAAGTCGCCGAGATGGTCATCGAGAAGGCCCGCCGGTTGGTCGAGCACAAGCACGACGTCGTGATCCTGCTCGACTCGATCACGCGCCTGGCGCGCGCCTACAACACCGTGGTGCCGCACAGTGGCAAGATTCTCTCGGGCGGTGTCGACTCGAACGCGCTGCACCGACCGAAGCGTTTCTTCGGCGCGGCGCGCAATATCGAGGAGGGCGGCTCACTGACCGTGGTGGCCACCGCGCTCATCGAGACCGGCAGCCGGATGGACGAGGTGATCTTCGAGGAGTTCAAGGGCACCGGCAACTGCGAGCTGGTGCTCGACCGGCGCATCTCGGACAAGCGCATCTTCCCGGCCATCGACCTCAACCGCTCCGGCACCCGGCGCGAGGAACTGCTCCTGATGGAGGAGGACCTCCGTAAGATATGGATTCTGCGCAAGTTCCTGAGCGAGATGAATCCGGTGGAGGCGATGGAGTTCCTGATCGAGAAGATGAGTCAGACCAAGACGAACAAGAAGTTCTTGGAGGCGATGAACGGCTAGATGCTATAATCGCCGCTTGGTTTTGGGCCCTCCCGGGGTGACGTGGCCGCACCCCGCCCGCGGGCCCGCATGACCCACAGAGGATCTGAAAGACCGGCGCGCGCGCCAACGGCGCCGGTCGGGCTGGATCGAACGCGTCGCTTTCGGTGGAGGCCACAGCACCTGTTGCCACCACGGCGCCAGAGGAGATGGCGAGATGAAAGAGGGCATCCACCCGAAGTACAGCAAGACGACGGTGACGTGCGTCTGCGGCAACACGTTCGAGACGCGGGCCACGGCCGGCGAGGAGATCAAGGTTGAGATCTGCTCCAATTGCCACCCCTTCTTCACCGGACGCCAGAAGCTGGTCGACACGGCCGGGCGCGTGGAGCGCTTCCTGAAGAAGTACGGCATGGAGAAGGAGGCGGAGGAGGAGGCCGAGCGCAAGGCCTCCGAGGAGGCCGCCAAGAAGGCCGAGGCCAAGGCGGGCAAAGAGGCCAAAGAGCCTGCCGCCGATCAGTAGCGCGAGCTGAAGAGTCACCGCCCGGTCCCCGCCGCGAGGGATCCGGGCGGTTCTTTGTTGCGAGCGATGAAGGTCGACGCCGGCGACCCGGCGCGTGTCCGGGGACCGGTGGCGGATGCCGGCGGCACGGATCGTGGGGTGAGGGACATGAGCGGCAATGAACGCGACAACCTGCTCCGGAGCTACGACGAGATCAAGGCGCGCTACGATGCCCTGAGCCAGGAGATGTCCGACCCGAAGGTGCTCTCCGACTCGCGCGAGATGCGCCGCGTGGGGCGTGAGCACGCCCGCCTCGACGACCTGATCCAGGCGATGGACGCCTACCGCCGGGCGCGCGACGCGCATCGCGAGGCCAAGGAAATCATCGCCGAAGCCGACGATCCCGATCTGGTGGCCCTGGCGCGAGAGGAACTGGAGCAGTCGAAGGAGGCCGAGGCGCGGACGCGCGAGCGTCTGAAACTGCTCCTGGCGCCGCGGGACCCCGACGAGGACAAGAACGCGGTCGTCGAGGTGCGCGCCGGCACGGGCGGCCAGGAGGCGGCGCTTTTCGCCGCGGACCTGTTTCGCATGTACGCGAAGTTCGCCGAGCGCCGGGGCATGAAGCTCGAGGTGCTCAGCTCCAGCGAATCCGAGGTGGGCGGGCTGAAGGAGATCATCTTCTTGGTCGAAGGCGAGAGCGCCTACGGACTGTTGCGCTTCGAGGGCGGGGTCCACCGCGTGCAGCGCGTGCCGGTGACCGAGGCCTCGGGACGCATCCACACGTCGGCGGCCTCCGTGGCGATCCTGCCCGAGGCCGAAGAGGTGGACGTCGAGATCGACCCCGAGGACCTGAAGATCGACGTCTACCGGTCGTCGGGCCCCGGCGGGCAGAGCGTGAACACCACCGACTCGGCCGTGCGCATCACCCACCTGCCCACGGGCATCGTGGTGCAGTGTCAGGACGAGCGCTCGCAGCTCAAGAACAAGGCCAAGGCGATGAAGGTGCTGTTGGCCAAGCTGCAGGACCAGGAGCGCCAGCAGCGCGAGGCCGAGACGACCGCCGCCCGGCGCAGCATGGTGTCGACCGGGGACCGCAGCGCCAAGGTGCGCACCTACAACTTCCCCCAGAACCGGATCACCGACCACCGCATTGGCTACACCCAGCACAATCTGGGCGGCTTCATGGAGGGCGAGATCGACGACCTGCTCGACGCGCTCAAGCTGGCCGACACCGAAGAGAAGCTCAAGCGGGGGGCGTTGGAGTAGCGCGGCCGCTGGACCGGTCGGGGTGCAGGGGCGCGAGCGGTCGGTGGGCCGGACCGCGCGCAGATCGGCGGATGGGACGTGACCATTCGGCAACAGCTCATCGAAGCCACCGAGGCGCTCGCGGCGATCGGCGCCGGGAACCCGCGGCTGGAGGCCGACCTGCTGCTCGCGCGCGCACTGGGACGGCCGCGCGTCTACCTGATGACCCACCCGGACGAGCCGCTCGGGGAACGTGTCCGCGCGCGCTTCGCCGCGCTCCTGGACCGGCGCACCAGCAGCGAGCCGCTGCAGTACGTGCTGGGCGATGCGGTCTTTCGCCACCTGACGTTGCAGGTGCGCCCCGGCGTGCTGATCCCCCGCTCGGAGACCGAGGTGCTGGTCGACCACGCCTGGGCGGCGCTGGGCCGCTGGCGGCGTCGCCGGGCGGCAGGGACGCTGCCTGGGCGGCGAGCCGCGCGTGGCCAGAAGCCCTGGGTGATCGACGTCGGGGTGGGCTCGGGCGCGATTCTCCTGTCGTTGATGATCGAGGCCGCCCGTGACGGCGGCTGCTCGTCTCTGGATGACATCTGGTTCCGGCCGCTGGGCATCGACATCGCCACGGTTCCCCTCGCGCTCACCGCCGCCACCGCCGCCGCCAACGGGTTGCCCCGTCCGGCGCTCGCGTTGGGAGACTTCCTGTCGGCCGTGGGCGGGGAGGCGCCCGTGGCGGCCGTCGTCAGCAACCCGCCCTACATCGCGACCGGCGAGATGGCGGAGCTGCCGGCGGAGATCCGCGAGTACGAGCCGCACGAGGCGCTGCACGCCGGGCCCGACGGCCTGGGCGCCATCAGGATCCTGCTGGAACAATCGCGTGTCCACATGGACCGGGGCGCTCTGCTCTGCTTCGAGATGGGCGCCACGCAGGAGGCGGCGGTGCGGGAGCTGCTGCGCGCGCACGGGTTTCAGGATCAGAGTACGATCTTCCCGGACCTGGCCGGACGGCCGCGGGTGGTGTTGATCGAGCCTGCGGTCGGGCCGGGCCCGCGCGCACGCATCGAGCCCGCGAACGCGCCGGGACCGCCCGCACGTTGAGGCACCCGTCCGGCGATGGCCGCACACCCCAAGCGAGGAGCGACGCAATGGACCGACCCCCGATCGATGACCAGATCACCTTCGTCTACACGACCGACCTGACACGCTCGGCCGACTTTTACGAGCGCATGCTGGGTCTGCCGCTGGCGCTCGATCAGGGCGGCTGCCGGATCTACCGCGTCGCCGGGCGGGCTTACCTCGGTGTCTGTGAGCGTCCGGCGGGCGACATTCACCTCCCGCCGCCCGAGAAGCGCAGCGTTATCCTCACGCTGGTCTCGTCGGACGTGGAGGGATGGTACGAGCGCTTGCAGGCGCAGGGCGTCGCATTCGAGTCGCCCGTGCAGCACAGCGACACCTACCGCATCACGCACTGCTTCCTGCGCGATCCGAGCGGATACCTGGTGGAGATCCAGAGGTTCGACGATCCGAACTGGGATGCGCAGCGCACGGACTGATCCGCCGGCGCCCCACGGCATCCCGCTGCAGCGCGCATAGGCCCGCAGAGGCGCGATGCCCGCAACATGCACCGGTGTGGACTCTTCGGCGGCCGCGGCGTCGCCGGCGCGCACGCTGGATGATCGCGGCGACTTCTGGTAGGCTCCGGCGCATCGCTGTGTGGATCGATCCGATCCGGCCGCGGGTTCCCCACGAGAGGTCAGAAGCGAAGGAGATTCGATGGACGCAATCGTCGTCGAAGGAGGACAGCCTCTGCGCGGCGACATCCAGGTGGGTGGCGCCAAGAACGCGGTACTGCCCATGATGGCGGCCTGCCTGCTGGTTCCGGGCCCGGTGCGGATCCGCAACGTGCCGAAACTCCGGGACGTGCACACGTTCCTCGCGTTGCTGCGGGACCTGGGCGTGGAGGGCGGGTTCGAGGATCACAGCCTGCTGCTCGACGCCACGAGCGTCCGCTCCCATGAAGCTCCCTACGATCACGTCAAGAAGATGCGCGCCTCCATCTACGTTCTGGGGCCGCTGCTGGCGCGCTTCGGCGAGGCGCGCGTCTCGCAGCCCGGCGGGTGCGCCTGGGGGCCGCGGCCGGTCAACTTCCATCACGACGCCATGCGCGCGCTGGGCGCCGAGCTGACGCTGGAGCACGGCTACATCGTGGGGCGCGCGCGGGGCCTGCAAGGAGCCACCATCGTCTTCGACATCTCCAGCGTGGGGGCCACCGCCAACGCGATGATGGCGGCGGTCCTGGCCGAGGGCACGACCCGCATCGAGAACGCGGCCTGCGAGCCCGAGATCGTCGCGCTGGCGGAATTCCTCTGCGCGTTGGGCGCGCGGATCGAGGGTGCGGGCACCAAGAGCGTGGCTGTCCACGGCGTGAAAAACCTCGGGCAGCGCGAACCCTTCGAGAACATCCCCGACCGGATCGAGGCGGGCACGCTGCTGGCCGCCGGCGCGATCACGGGGGGAGACGTGACGATCAGCGGTGCGCGCCCCGATCATATGGGCATGGTCCTGGCGCGTCTCGAGCGGATGGGGTGCCGGCTGGAGGTCCAGGCCGATCGCGTCCGCCTGCGCGTGTCCGAGGGGCGCCTGCGCGGGGTCGACATCGTCACCGAGCCCTACCCCGGCTTTCCCACCGATCTGCAGGCGCAGTTCATGGCGCTGCTGTGCGTGGCGGCAGGCGGCGGCGTCGTGCGCGAGACGATCTACCCCGACCGCTTCACCCACGTGCCGGAGCTGGAGCGGCTCGGGGCGCGGATCACCCTCGCGGGCAACGTGGCCACCGTGGAGGGCGGGACGCGCTTTCAGGGAGCGCGCGTGATGTCGACCGACATCCGCGCCAGCTCGGCGCTCATTCTGGCCGGCCTGGCGGCCGAGGGCACGACCCACGTCTCGCGCGTCTATCACATCGACCGCGGCTACGAGCGGATCGAAACGAAACTGGCGGCGCTGGGCGCCAGGATTCAGCGGGTGCAGGAAGAGGGACCGTAGCCCTTCGGCGAGGCGGCGACGCGATGACGTCGAAGCCGACGATGCTCAGATGGGGCCGCAAGAGAAGACGATGATGAAATGACGACGCTCAAAGCACATCGCCCGCTCATCGTGGGCACCGCGGGACACATCGACCACGGCAAGACCGCGCTCATCCGCCTGCTCACGGGCGTCGATACCGACCGGCTGAAGCAGGAGAAGGAGCGGGGGATATCAATCGAGCTGGGGTTCGCCTCGCTGACGCTGCCCTCGGGCGACCGGCTGGGCGTGGTCGACGTGCCCGGCCACGAGCGGTTCATCAAGAACATGCTGGCCGGCGCGGGCGGCATCGACCTGATCCTCTTCGTGGTCGCCGCCGATGAGGGCGTGATGCCCCAGACGCGCGAGCACATGGACATCATCGATCTGCTGGGCGTGCGTCACGGCGTGGTGGCGCTCACCAAGGTGGACATGGTCGAGGAGGACTTCGCCGAGATCGTGGAGGAGACCGTGCGCGAGTACCTCGAGGGCGGTTGCCTGCAGGATGCACCCATCGTGCGCGTGTCGGCGGTGACTGGCGAGGGCCGCGACGAGGTGCTGGGCGCGCTCGATGAGGTGGCCGCGCGCGTGGTGCTGGGGCAGCGCGGGAACATGACGCGGCTGCCGGTCGACCGCACCTTCATCATGGAGGGGTTCGGCACGGTCGTGACCGGCACTCTCTGGTCGGGCAGTCTCCGCGAGGGCGAGCCGGTGCGCGTGATGCCGGCGGGCATCACGACCCGCATCCGCTCGCTGGAGGTGCACAACGAGCGCGTGCCGCAGGCGCTGGCGGGCCAGCGCGTGGCGGTCGGGCTCCACGGCGTGGACAAGGCGGCCATCCAGCGCGGCGACTGGGTGCTGGCCGGTGACGGCCCCGCGCCCACGCGGTGGGTGGATGCCAAGCTGCGCGTCCTGCGCAGCGCCGAGAAGCCTCTGGCCAACAGCGCGCGGGTGCGGTTTCACCTGGGCGCGGCCGAGTCGCTCGGACGACTCATCCTGCTCGACCGCGACGAGATCCCTCCCGGTCAGGAGGGCTGGGCCCAGCTTCGCCTGGAGGACGAGGTGCTGACCGAGCGCGGAGATCACTTCGTCCTGCGCAGCTACTCGCCGATGCACACCGTGGCGGGCGGTGTGGTCGTGACCGCGGGTGTGGGCAAGCGCCGCCGCTTCCGCAACGAGGACCTGCAGGCCCTCCAGGCGGCGGAGAAGGGCACGCCCGAGGAGCGCGTCCTGGCGGTCCTGCGCCGGCGGGGCGGATTGGGGGCCGATGCGGCGTTGCTGAGCAAGGAAAGCGGGTGCACGGCCGCCGAGGTGGACGATGCGGTGCCCGCGCTGTGCGAAGCGGGCAGCGCGGTGCGCGTCGGCAAACGGCTGGTCGTTTCGCGCGCGGGGTTCGAGGAGGCCGGCGCGCGGCTGCAGGGCATCGTCGAGGGACATCAGAAGGGCAACCCGCTCTCATGGGGCATCTCCAAGAGTGAGCTGAAGAAGCGCGTCGAGTCGGCCATCCAGGGCGAGCTGGTCGAAGCCTGGGTGCAGAGCGCGGTGGCCGGCGGAACGCTTTTCGTGCGCCACGACCGGCTGCGCACGGGCGGAGCGCAGCTCGACCTGGCACCGGAACACCAATTGCTCCGCGGCGCGATCCTGGAGATCGTGACGGCCGCGGGGTTCGCCGGCCGCAAGCAGAACGAGCTGATCGGGGACCTGCAGGCCCAACTGGCCGGCGGGCGACTGCGAGGCGAGGGCTTGGACCGCCTCAAGGCGCTGGCGCCGGCCAAGCTGGTGGCCGACACCGAAGCCCTGCTGCATCTGCTGGCTGATTCCGGCGAGCTGACGCGCGTGCCGCCGCATTTCTATTTCGCCTCGTCGCTGCTGGAGGATGCGATCGAGCGCGTGCGCGCCTTCTTCCGGGATCACGGCGAGATGAAGGTGGGCGACCTGAAGGAAATGCTCGGGGTCTCGCGCAAGCAGGCTGTGCCGCTGCTCGAATTCCTGGATCAGTCCCGCGTCACCCAGCGCAGCGGCGACGTGCGCGTGCCCGGACCCAAGCTGCACGGCTCCCGGGACGCGGCCGAGGACGGCGCATCATGAGCGTGGCCTACGCGCGCTGGAAAGCGCGGCTACAGACGAAGCGCTGGCGCATCGCGGTGCTGATCGTCCTCGTGGGCGTCTTCGTCTGGCTCGACCAGCACGTCAAGGTGCGTCCCGATCAAGCCTTTCTGCTTTTCTTCCTCGCGGTGCTCTTCTTGGGCAAGACGCGGACGTTCCTGCGTGATTGGAGCCCGTTCATCGGCGCGTGGATCGTCTACGACCTGATGCGCGGCATCGCCGATGACCTGCGTCCGCGCGTCATGGTCGAGGCTCTGTACAACCTGGAGGTGAAGCTGTTCGGCTGGATGACGCACGGCGAGGCCCCACCGATCTACTCGCTCACGTTTCAGGAGCAGCACGCCGGCAGCTTCATCAAGAGTTTTCTCGACAACGTCTCCTCCACTTGCTACGCGATGCACATGGGCGCCCCGCTGTTGCTGGGGTGGGTCCTGTGGCACACGGCGGGGGACCGGCGGCTCTTCTACAAGTTCGTGATCTGCTTCACCCTGATCAACATCCTCGGCTTCGCGACCTTCATCGCCCAGCCCACAGCACCGCCCTGGTACGTCGCCGAATACGGGTTCTCGCAACCGCCCGCGGAGTTCAAGGGGCACGGGGCGGGCAGCCTGATCAACTTCGATGAGGAAATCGGCTTTCCGCTCTTCGAAAACGTCTACCGGCACATGAACCCCAATCGTTTCGCGGCCTTTCCATCGCTGCACGCCGCCTACGCGCTCTTCGTCTTCATCTTCGCCCTGAAGCGCTATCGCTGGAAAGCGGCGCCGGTCGGGCTCTATCCCATCGGAATGAGCGTGGGGGCGGTCTATCTGGTGCACCACTACATCATCGATCTGCTGGCGGGCTATCTGGTCGTCGGACTGGCGATGTGGATCGGTCTGGGGTTTGTCTATCCGCGCCTGTTCGGCGCCTGGGAAGCGCGCCTGAAGGCCCGCGAGCAGGAGCTTTCCGCCGCATCGACCGCCCGCGCCTAGTTCTCTTCCGCCGCCGTGGCGGGGAGTCGCGGCTCGGCCATCAACACCTTCTCCCGAATGCACACCGCCAGCCCGGGCGGCGCCTTGCGCGGCTTGCGCACGTAGCGTTTCTCCGTGTAGATCACCGGCGCGTGGCGCGAGGTGCGCGCCTTGCTGTAGTAGGCGGCGATCGAGGCGGCCTGGTCGAGGACGACCTTGCTGGGGTTGTCCTTGCGGTCGCCGCGCTGCAGCACGACATGGCTGCCGGCCACGCCCCGCGCGTGGAACCAGATGTCCCTTGGTCGGGCGGCCTTGTGGGTGAGCAGGTCGTTTTCCTTGTTGGAGCGGCCCACCAGGACGATCCAGCCGTCGGCGAGCGCGTAGCGGCGTGGATGGATGCCGGCGCGCTCGGCGGCCGCTTCGGTGGGACCGCGGTCTGCGGCGATCCCTGCGGCCGTCCCGGTGCGTACCTCGGCGCTCCCGGGGGCGCTCCCGCTCCGGTCGCGGTCGGGCGATGCGGCCTTGCGCGACCCGTATCCGGCGTGATCGACGGGACGCTCCAGCGCGGCCGCAGCATCGCTCAGCCCCTCGAGCAGACGCTCCCATCGCCGGCGCAGTCCCGGCTCCAGACGAGCCCAACGCGGGCGCTGCGCGGGGTCGACCTCGGGCAGCCACGGCGGCCAGCGCCTGTGCCGGAGCTCGCCTTCGAGGCTGTCCCTCCAGCCGAGCGGCCGCGCATCGACGTCGGCGCGCCAGGCGCCGGTCTGCTCGATCAGCTCGCGGAGTTGCTCCTGTTTCGTTGCCCGCAGTGCCAGGGCCCGCTCCAGCTTGCTGGCGCGGCGGAAGAGCTGGTTGACGTTGTCCGCGAAGCCGCGCGCGGGATCGAGCCTCACGCGCAGGGTGCGCGCCGGGTCGGCGAGGTCGGGCACCTCGACCTCGGCGGCGCCCTTGGGGACGCGGCCCTTGGCGGCCAGCAAGGCCTCGGCCTGACGGCGCAACCGGGGACCGCTCTCGGCTTCGTCCACTTCGGTGTCGAGCCGCCCGAGGAGTCGCCGCAGGTGTTTCAGTTCGCCTGTCAGGCGCTGGCGCGTGCGGCGGCGCGCTTCGAATTCGCGCGTGTGGGCGATCCAGAGCCGGCCGATCCGCCGGGCCGCTTCGAGCGGCGCCAGGGGGCCTGCGATCGCGGTGCTCGTCTCGCACGCGACCGGGCTCAGGAAAAGGCCCGCGTCCCGCGCCGCGGGCGCCTCCGGAAGATCCCGGGCGCACACCCACAGCCCGTCGGTCTGCTCTCCGTTGGGAAGCGGTGTTGTGTCCGTCCGCGTCGACGTGGGCGGTTCGCCGTTGCGTGCGGAGTGCTCCCATCGCAGCCAGCGCTCGGAGAAGTCGCCGGGGGGCTCCTGATAGGTGCGACCCGGGGTTCCCCGGCCGGGCGCTGTGGCGTGCACCGGGGGTGGAAAGCGCTGCTCGACGCGACCCGCTTCATCCAGCACCAGCAAGCGGCAGGCGTTGGGGAGCGGGTCCAGGACGAGGCTGCGGTGGCGGCCCTCCGCTCCGGAGACGGCGTCGATGCGCACGATGCGGCCTGAGGCGCCGGCTCCGACCCGCAGCACGTGGGCCGCTTCGAGCGCCAGGCGCAGCCAGTCCCCCAGCCCGGTCGCGGGCAACGGCCTGCGGCGTGCCGTCGGCTCCAGCCAGACCAACGGCGTGGGCGCCACGAGCAGCAGGTGGAGCAGGACGGCGCCCGAGACATCGAGCTCGGGACCGGCCGCCGGCACCTCGGGCGGCGGGCCGGGACCGTCGTCCACACTCAGCTCCAGCAGGAGCAGGACCTCCTCGGTGCCGCGCGTGGAGGCGTCGACGACCACGGCCCGGCCCTCGATCAGGGCCCGCAGATCGTGGACGATCCGTTCGTGCACACTCGTGGTTGGCATGGTTGCATCCAGCGTCGGCGGTGCCGCCGGTCTCAGCCCACCAGGGCGAGTCCGTCGGGGGTGGCGCGATAGCGCAACGGGCAGGCCTCGCAGGTGAGATCCTCCCCGAGCCGCGCGCCGCAGCGGCACACCCATCCGACCTGCCGCGCGGGATTGCCGACGACGATCGCGTGGGCGGGCACGTCGCGGGCGACGACCGCCCCGGCGCCCACGAAGCACCAGGCCCCCAGCCGATGGCCGCAGACGATTGTCGCGTTGGCTCCGACGGTCGCCCCCTCGCCGATGTGGATCGGCAGCCAGTCCTCGGGTGCGGTGCGGTAGTCGGGATGGTTTCGCGGGACTTTGTCATTGGTGAGAACGGCATGCGGTCCGAGGAAGACGTAGTCCTCGATCGTCACGCGGTCCCAGACGCAGACGCCGTTCTTGACCGTCACGTGATCACCCAGCACGGCGCCTCCTTCGACGAAGGCGCCCTCCCCGATGTTCACGTTACGGCCGATGACGGCCCCCTTCATGACGTGGGCGAACGCCCAGATCCTGGTGCCGTCGCCCACGGATTGCGACTCGTTGATGCCCATGGGGTGCACGTAAACGTCGGCCACGCCGTTCACCTCCTCGCGTTCATCTCGCCGCGGCGCCCAAGCCCGTCGGCGGCGAGCGCGCGCGCGGAGCCTGGAGGGCGCTCGCGTGCGGTCGCCGGCGGGCGAGGAGCCGCCGGATCCAGGGTACCCGAGGCCCGGATCCACGGCCATGTCAATCGAGGGGCCATGGGAGGTTCCGTGGTCCGCCCCCGGAATGGTAATCTGCCGGCGACGGTGCGAGGTGGGATCGCGGGCGCTGATGCCCACGCGTCGCCTCACGAGCCAGATCACTGCGAGGAGCGCAGCGAGACGATGGTTTACCTTCGCGTCGGATCCCGCGAGGAGCGGTTCCCGGACGGGCAATGGGAAGCGTGGGTCTCCGAGGGTCGGGTGCCGCCCGACGCGCTGGTCTTCTCGCTCCAGTTCACCGACGGACTCTGGAAGCGGGCCGACGAGTTGCCGCTCTACGACTTCTTCCGGCGCAGCGGCGAGGAGGATCGGCGCGAGGCCCGTCTCGGGGTTCCAGGCGCCACACCCTTCGCCGACCTTCCGGCGGTGGCCCTGCCCAAGCGCGGGCTGTCGGGCACCGAGACGCTTCTGGGCATCAACCTCCTGGTGGGGCTCGTGCTGGTTCTGATCTGGCGGGCCGATTACGCCCAGGAGATCTACGAGCTGGCCACCCGCTTCCACCGCTGGTTCGTGGAGTCCGGCAATCCGGTGGGCTTCGTGGCGACGCTCTTCATGCACGCGAATGTGGGGCACATCCTCGCCAACATGGTCACGCTGGCGGTGTCGGCGGCCTTCGTGGAGTACTTCTTCGGCCGGCGGGTCTATCTGATCTACCTCGTGTCGGGCGTGGTTGGCGCGGCCGCCTCCTTCGTGATCAAGAGCAGCCCGCCGATGAGCGTCGGCGCCTCGGGAGCGGTCTACGGGCTCATCGCAGCGCTGGCGGCGTTCGTCATCCGCTACTACCCGCGATTGCCCCGCTGGCACCGCTGGAAGGCGCGTCGCATCTACGTGCCGATTCTGATGGTCGTCGTGCTGCCGGCGATCTTCCACGCCGACTGGCGGGCCCACGTGGGAGGTTTCCTCGGAGGATTCGTGCTGGGTCTGCTCCTGTCGCCGGCGGCGCGCGGACGCCGTCTGCTGTTGGGCCAGGGCGGTGGGGAGGACCGGTCGTGAGCAGTGCTTTTCCCTTGCCAGGGTCGGTTGCGGGTCTCTATATGCTTGGCATCGGTCCGGGGCGGCCGTCCCGGATCCTTCCCGACCCCGGCATGATCGGATGACGCCATCGGCAGGAGGCCGGCCGCCATGCAGCATGACCGCATCGCCGTCGTTGATTTCGGCGGGCAGTACGCTCACCTGATCGCCACCAAGGTGCGCCGCCTCAACGTCCTGGCCGAGATCGTCGATCCCGCGGCGCCGATCGAGACATTCGAAGGGTATCAGGGCGTCATTCTGTCGGGCAGTCCCGCCATGAGCGCCATCGGCGAGGGCGACGAT
Source organism: uncultured bacterium (assembly GCA_964585945.1). Classification (GTDB taxonomy): domain Bacteria; phylum Eisenbacteria; class RBG-16-71-46; order CAIMUX01; family WJJG01; genus CAZDKK01. Next base: position 27,834 of record CAZPGB010000021.1, read on the forward strand.
TTCACGCGGGAGATCTTCGACCTCGGGGTGCCCATCCTCGGATTCTGCTTCGGGCACCAGGAGATCGCCAAGCACTACGGCGGGCGGGTCGAATCGAATCGCCGCGAATACGGCTTTTCGAAGCTGCACATCATCGCCGACAGTCCGATCTTCGCGGGTCTGGGTCCGCAGGAGATCGTCTGGATGAGCCACGGCGACTCCGTGTCGACCTTGCCGCCCGGGTTCGTCGAGTTGGCCTATTCGACCCACGTGAGCAAGGCGGCCGGACCCGACGCGCGGCAGGATCACCGCTACGCCGCGATCGGGTCGGAGCACCTGCAGCGCTACGGGTTCCAATTCCATCCCGAGGTCGACGACACGGAGCACGGGCAGGAGATGCTGTCGAACTTCGTGCTCGGGATCTGCAAGTGCCGCGCGACCTGGACCGTCGCCAATTACGTGGAGGAGCAGAAGAGGGCGATCCGCGAGCGCGTGGGCGAGCAGAAGGTGTTCCTGCTGGCCAGCGGGGGCGTCGACTCCACGGTCACCGCCCGTCTGCTGGTGGAGTCGCTCGATCCTGAGCGTGTGCACTTGCTCCACATCGACAACGGGTTGATGCGCAAGGACGAGAGCCGCCAGGTCGTGGAGCGTTTCCGGAGCTGGGGAATCACGACCAACCTGCACTTCAAGGACGCCAGCGCGGAGTTCCTGTCCGCGCTGGACGGGGTGGTCGAGCCCGAGCACAAGCGGGTGGCGATCGGCAACACCTTCATCCAGGTCTGCGAGGCGGAGATGGAGCGCCTGGGCGTCGGCGATGCGCTCCTGGCCCAGGGCACGATCTACCCCGACACGATCGAGACCGGGGGCACCGCGCGGGCCGACGTGATCAAGACCCATCACAATCGCGTGCCGCTGGTCGAAGAGATGGTGCGGGCCGGCAGGGTCCTCGAGCCCTTGCGAGAGCTGTACAAGGTCGAGGTGCGCGAGCTGGGGGCCGTGTTGGGGTTGGACCGAGATCTTCTGGAACGACACCCGTTCCCGGGACCCGGCCTGGGCGTGCGCTTGCTGTGCAGCCACGGTGGGCGCCCCGACGATCCGACCGGCCAGCTTCCGCGCATCGACGAGGAGTGTCGGCGCATCGCGGCCGGCTTCGGTCTCGGGGCCGCCGCCCTGCCCATCCGCTCGGTGGGTGTGAAAGGCGACCTGCGCGCTTACGAGTGGCCGGTGATGCTCTACGGGCGCGGCGACGAGGAGGCCGCCTGGGCCGACATCCTCGAGGCCGCCAACCGGATCTACAAGGACGTCGCCGGCGTCAACCGCTGCGTCTACGACCTGAGCCGTTGCGCCTGGCGCCGGGCTGGCGCATCGCGAAGCCCCGCGGATCCCGGGAGCGCGCAGGCATCCGATGCTCCGGAGATGGACCCGACCGAAGCTTCCGCGCGCCCCACGCTCGAGCTTCTCGCGGGCTACACCACGCGCGAGAGGCTGGATGTGCTGCGCGAGGCCGATGCGCAGATGATGGCCGGACTGGCGCGCCACGGACTGATGGACGCGGTTTGGCAATGCCCCACGGTCATGCTGCCCGTGCGGGTCGAGGGTCGCGGCCGCGAGTTGGTGGTGCTGCGTCCGGTTCACTCCGAGCGCGCGATGACGGCCCGGCCGGCGCGCCTGCCGCTGCGGCTGGTCGCGGAACTGCGCGACGGCATCTTGGCCCTGGAGGGGGTCAGCGGGCTGTGCCTGGACGTGACGACCAAGCCTCCCGGCACCATCGAATGGGAGTAGGAATCCTGCCTCAGTGGCGGGCCGCCGCGAGGCTGAAAACGTCCTAACTTGATCAATTTCAAAGGGTTGGCGGGCGTGCTCCGGCGACCCTGTGATTGCGCGACGGGGGCGGAGAGGAACCGCATCCCAGCAAAGGGTTTTCATACAAGGTGAGGCGATGTACTATGCAAGGTCGCTGTTTGCGACGGGACCTCGCGATGGAACACCAGGCGCGAGCTCCCCTGCGGGTCGGGGGAGCATCGGCCGGGAGGCATAAACCCGGAGAGTGTGGGGGGACGGCATGAAAAGGATCGGTTGGTTGGCGATGGCCGCGCTGGCGGTAGCGGCGCTGGCCTGGTTGGGCGGTCAGATCACGGCCATGGCTGAGGGCGAGACGGAGCACGGCTACGTCGGCGTGCAGGAATGCAAGATGTGCCACAAGGCCGAGGCCAAGGGCGCACAATTCCCCAAGTGGGAGGCCGGTCCTCACGCCCAAGCCTACCAGACGCTGCTGACGGACGAGTCGAAGGAAATCGCCGCGGAGATGGGCATCAAAGAGGCGCCCGAGAAGGCCGACGCCTGCTTGAAGTGTCACGTCACGGGCCACGGCGTGAAGGCCGAGTTGCTGGGCAAGAAGTACACCGTGGAAGAAGGCGTGGGTTGCGAGTCCTGTCACGGTCCTGCGGAGGACTGGAAGAAGCTGCACATCAAGGATGTCGAAGCCGCGATGGAAGTGGGCATGATGATCCCGACCGACGAGACGATGTGCAAGACGTGTCACAACGAGGAGAGCCCCACGTACAAGGAGTTCAAGTACGAGGAGGCCCTGGCCCAGATCGCGCACCCGAATCCGAAGAAGAAGGACAAGTAGCCGCTGATCCCGTTGAGCGCGGCTGCATCGATGCGTATTCCAGGAGGCCGCGACCGGCTCGCTTGATCTGGTCGCGGCCTCTCTGTATGCGCCGCGGGGTGCGTGCGCAGTGGCCTGGGCGCGTCCGCCGCGACCGGGCCGCGGAGCGGCCGCGCGGTCGCCGTGGTCCTGACCGGAGCGCGTCGAGCGCCGAACGAAGATGCGAGCCTCTTCGGAGGACCGGTCTATGTCGATCGACTCCCAGACCCTGCTCGTGGCGGCGGTCCTCTTTTGCTCCACGCTCCTGCGCTCCACGTTCGGGTTCGGTGACGCGCTGCTGGCGATGCCGCTGCTGACCATGCTGATCGGCCTGCGTAGCACGACGCCGCTGGTCGCCATGGTGGCTGGCGTCATCGCCGTGTCGATCTTGCTCCGCCACTGGCGCGACGTGCAGGTCCGCAGTGCCTGGCGGCTCGTGCTCGCCTCGGCGGCCGGCATCCCGCTGGGTCTGCTCCTGTTGAAGGGCGTGCACGAGAGCTTGACGACCATCCTTCTGGCGCTGGGCATTCTGGCCTTCGCCGGTCCCGGCCTGCTGCGGCCGCGGCTGCCCCGCCTGAGCTCCGAGCGCACCGCCTACCCGTTTGGCCTCGTGGCCGGGATCCTCGGTGGCGCCTACAACATCAATGGGCCGCCGGTCGTCATCTTCGGGGCCCTGCGGCGCTGGTCCCCCGTGACTTTCCGGGCGACCCTGCAGGGCTACTTCCTCCTGACCAACGGCCTCATCATCGCCGGCCACGTCTCGGCCGGGCTGTGGACGCGCCCGGTGCTGCAGCTCTTTGCCGTCACGCTTCCGGTGGTGATTCTCGCCATCCTCCTCGGTGAGCGCCTCAGCCGCGCGATACCGCGCCCTCAGTTCGAGCGGGCGATTCACCTCCTGCTGCTGCTGGTGGGTCTGCTCCTGCTGATCAGCACGCTTCTCGGCTGAGGGCGGGAATAGGGCCGCCTCCCCGCGTGTAGCCCATCCAGTTCTTGGCGCGTGGCATCCTCTGGTCGGTCGTCCTGGACGCGACTATGCTCAGATTGAACGCTTGGCGCCGCGCAGCGACCGCAACCTTGCACAGATGTGAAGGTCGTAGGCCAGGATTGTGGAAAGCGAGGTGATCGGTCATGCGCAGGCCTGTGACGACGTTCTGCGAATGGTGCTTCCGCTTCCTCTGTGTAGGTGTGCTGCTGGAGATCTCGGGATGCACCGGCTCCGAGCAGGTTCGCGCCCCCCATTCGTCCGGCCTCGGCGCGGGCTGCGACGTAGTGGCGCAACACGATCTGGAGCCCTCCACGCCCGCTCATTACGAGCTGCAGATCGAGCTGACAGACCTACCGGTCCCCGATGCGCTCGCGCCGGTGGAGGCGGGGGCCGAGGATGAAGGCCGTCACGCGATTGGCACGGATATCGGGCCGCTCGAGGCGTCGCGGGCCGCCGCCTTGCTGGCGCGCGTGCCGGGTCGACTGGCGCGGCCCGCCCCGCCCGATCGCCTGGCGCTGCGACCGGGCAGTCCCCGGCCGCCCCGCACCGGTGTGCGCGTGGAGCTGCCCTTCCCGCGGGCGGCGCCCAGCGATTCGTCCGCAGCACCCGCGCGGCCGCAGCCTTCCGGTGAGCGATTGCGCGTCCTGCGCTACGCGCCCGAGGGCGAGATCGACCTGGCCGCAGGACTGATGGTGACCTTCTCCGAGCCGATGGTCGCAATCACGAGCCATTCCGGGCATCGTGAGGAGCGGCCGGTGGTGCGTCTCGAGCCGCAACCCGAGGGCGTCTGGCGCTGGGTGGGCACGCGCACGCTGGTGTTCGATCCCGCCCCACGCTTTCCAATGGCGACCACATACCGGGTCACGGTGCCCGCGGGCACGCGCGCGGTGGGTGGGGCGGTGCTGCCGCAGGAGGTGAGCTGGACGTTCGCCACGCCGGCACCCAGCCTGATCGATCACCGCCCCGACGCCGAGCCTCAGGGCGACCGTCCGTTGATCCTGCTGGCCTTCGATCAACACATTCGTCCAGAGGACGTCTTGGCGGTCGCGCGCCTGACGGCGGCCGGCGAGCGCGTCGATCTGCGGCTGCTGGACGCTGCCGCCGTAGAGACGGAGATTGAAGCCGCGATGGACGCCGCGGCCGCCCGCGAGACGCGCCGATGGTTGGATCGGTTCGCTCCGGAGCGGGTCACCGCCGTGCGGAGCCAAACGCCTCTGCCGCTGGACGCACGGGTTCGCTTCGAGCTGAGCGCCGGTTTGGCCTCGGCCGAGGGTCCCTTGCGCACGCGTGCCGAGCAGGGCTTCGATTTCCACACCTATGCGCCCCTGCGCGTGGAAAGACACGGATGCGGGACCAGCGCATGCCGTCCGCTCTCTCCGTTGCCCATCGAATTCAACAACCCGCTCGATCTAGGCGGAGGCGATCCGGGCGAGCTCATCGCCATCGAGCCGCACGTGGACGATCTCCAGGTGCGCGCATCCCGCAACGCTCTGTACATCCGTGGCCGTACCCGGGCGCAGACGCGCTACCGCGTCACGGTGGCGGCGGCGCTCAAGGACGTCTTTGGGCAGACCTTGGGCAAGAAGGTGCAGTTGATGTTCACCGTCGGCAGACCGTCGGCCCGGCTCAGAATGGGGGTGCACGACTTCGCCGTGCTCGATCCCGGGGTCCCGCCGTTCATGCCCGTCTACACGATCGGGCATCGGAGGCTGGAGATCGTCTGCAGGGCGGTTTCACCCGGGGACTGGCCTCGGTATCGGAACCTGAACCGGCGTGAGGACCCTCCGGGTCAGGAGGTGTACAAGAAGTCCGTCGAGGTTCCCGACGACGGGCTGAGCGCAGAAGAGCTGTTGATCAACGTGAAGCCGGCCTTCGACCGGGCGCGAGGGAATCTGGTCGTCCTGATCAAGGGATCCGGCGATCGCCGGGACTACTACCAGCGCGCCTGGCTTCAACGAACCGACATCGGCCTATCGGCCCACGTCGAGAATGACAGCCTGTTGGTCTGGGTCACCGACCTTCTCACCGGAAGGCCGCTCGCGGGCGCCGAGGTCGAGCTCGCCTGGGGAAGCCGTACGGCGGTCAGCGACACGGGCGGATTGGCCACGCTGCCGCTGGAGGCCACGCATGACTACCTGACCGTCCGCAAGGGGGATCGCGCAGCGATGCTGCCGGCGGGCAACGGCTGGAAACGCTCGCCGGAGCTGGACCGCCTGGCCTGGTACGTCGTTGATGACCGGGGTCTCTACCGCCCCGGCGATACCGTGCACGTCAAGGGCTGGCTGCGGCGCCTGGTCCACGGTCCGCGGGGCGATGTAGCCCCCGTGGCGGACGGTGTCGACCGCGTGCACTACACGGTGGAGGCATCGCGCGGCAACGAAATCGCCACGGGAGAGGCGCAGGTCGATCGGTTCGGAGGCTTCACGCTGGTCTTCGACCTTCCGGCCGAAGTGAATCTGGGACGCGCCGGCATTGCCTTGAAGGCGCGGGGTGCCGAGTCGTTCGAGGGGGAGAAGCACCATCACGCATTCCGCGTGGAGGAATTCAGGCGTCCGGAGTTCGAGTTGACCACGCTGGGCGCCGAGGGTCCGGTGTTCCAGGGATCCCGGACGCACGTCGAGGTCGAAGCGCGCTACTACACGGGGACTCCACTGCCGGGGGCGGAACTGACCTGGCGTGTGTCGGCCGTGCAGGGACGCTATCGGCCGCCCGGCCAGGCGCGCTTCGACTTCGGACGGTGGACGCCGGGGTGGATGATCGATGCGGGGTCGTCGTTCCTCGAACGGGCAGGCTCGGAAACGAAGACGCTGGAGACGGTCACCGATGCGCAGGGCCGGCGCCGGCTGGGGATCGAGATCGGCGACGGCCCCCCGCTGCCGATGACGCTGCGGGCCGAGGCTTCGGTCCAGGACCTGACTCGCCAGACCTTGAGCCACAGCGTGCAGTTTCTGGTCCACCCCTGCGCCTACTACGTGGGCATCCGGCGCGAGTCCCACTTCGTCGAGTGGGGCGAGTCGCTGCGGGTGGTGGTCATCGTCACCGATCTCGAAGGCCGCGCCGTATCCCAGCGCGAGATCGAGCTGACCGCCGAGCACATGGCCTACCGCGACAGGGGCGGCGCGAGGGGCTGGATCCCGGACCGGCGGCACATCTGGACGCTCACGTCGGCCGACTCGGCGGCCGGCCGCGCATTCCTTCCCGACCTAAGCGGGAGGTGGCGCCTGCGCGCCCGGGTGCGCGACGAGCTGGGGCGTGAAACCCTCACCGAAGTGATCCGCTGGGTTTCGGGTGGACACGAGAGGCCGCGCTCCCACCGCGCCCAGGCCGACAAGGTCGAGATGATTCCGGATCGGGAGGCATGGGCGCCGGGGGATACCGCCCACGTGCTCGTGCGCGTGCCGTTCGCGCCCTGCGAAGCGCTCGTCACTCTCCGCCGGCAGGGGATTCTGGAGACACGTCGGCTGAGCCTCGATACGCACACCGAAACGATCCACGTGCCGATCCACGATGCCCATGTTCCCGGGCTGCACCTACGCGTGGATGTGGTGGGGCCCGTGACGCGCACCGATTCGAATTCCGCGGAAGCGCCGAAACGCTTCCGCGGGGTGGGAGACCGTCCCGCGGACACGACCGGTGTCCTGGTGGCCGCGGACAGCATTCCGGCCAGGCCCGCATACGCCGCCGGGCAACTGCACCTCCCGGTCCCGCCCCACAGCCGGACGCTGCAGGTGGAGGTTTCGCCGGCGCAGGAAACGCTGCTGCCGGGCGACTCCACCCGCGTGGGTGTGCACGTACGTGACGCGCAGGGTCGCCCGGTTCCCGACGCCCAGGTGCTGTTGGTCGCGGTGGACGAGGCGCTGCTGGCGTTGATCGGGTACCGGCTGGACGATCCGCTGCGCGCCTTCTACCGCCACTGGCCGAGCGGCGTGCGCGATGCCCACTTGCGCAAGCATCTGCTGCTGCTCACCCGCGTAGAGATGATCGAGCTGTTCGAGGCCCTGAACCACGGCGTGATCGGGTTGGGAGGGCTCTACTTCCGCAGCGGGCGGGCCGGCGATGTCGGGTACCATGTAGACGGAACCCCCGTCACCGACGGCGTGCACGTATTGGCTCTCCGATGGGGCTCGGCCGAGCTGAGCGAGAGCATTGTGATGAGCTTGTCGGAGGTGTCGCTCTCTGCCGGGACCATCGGGAGCAAGGGCCGCTACGGGTCCGCCGGCGCCGGCCCGATCGCCGTCCGCTCCGATTTCGATCCTCTGGCCTGCTTCGCCGCCGCCCTGGTGACGGACGCCGACGGGGCGGCCATCGCGCGCTTCCAGCTACCCGACAACCTGACGCGGTATCGTCTGACGGCGGTGGCGGTGGACGGGGCCCGGCGCTGCGGCAGCGGCGAAGCGAACCTGACGGCGCGCCTCCCCCTCATGGTGCGCCCGTCGTTCCCCCGGTTCCTCAACCTGGGGGATCGCTGCGAGCTGTGCGTCCAGATCCAGAATCGGACGACCGACGGCCTGACGGTCGAGGTGGCGATGCGGGCCGCCAATCTCGCGCTGATCGGTCCGGCGGGCAGGCGTGTGACGGTGCCCGCCGGAGACCGGCGGGAGGTACGCTTCCCCATCCAGACCGAGGGCCCGGGCGATGCTTGGGCCGAGGTGGTGGCGGCGGCAGGTCGGTGGTCGGATGCGGCCCGCGCGTGTGTGCCGGTCTGGGTCCCGGCCACGACCGAGGCGTTTGCGACTTACGGCACGATCGACAGCGGAGCGGTCGTGCAACGCGTCGCGGCTCCGCAAGAGGCCTTCCCGAACTACGGCGGGCTGGAGGTCACCACCTCTTCCACGGCCCTGCAGGCGCTCACCGATGCGGTACTCTACTTCAGCACCTACCGCTTCGACTGCAGCGAGCAGCTCGCCTCCCGCATTCTGGCCGTGGCGGCGCTGCGCGACGTGCTGACCGCCTTCGCGGCCGACGGTCTCCCGGCGCCCGATGCGCTGGCGGCCCGCGTGCAGGCCGATATTCGCGGGCTCGAGGCGCGACAGAACCGGGACGGCGGCTTCGGTCTGTGGAGCGCCGCGGACCACGTCTGGCCCTACGTCACGGTGCACGCGGTCCACGCCCTGACCCTCGCGCGGGAGAAGGGCTTTGGGGTCGACCAATCCACGCTGTATCGCGCGCGGAACTACTTGAGGCACATCCGCGAGCACATTCCCCCCTTCTACAGTCGTCGCGCGCGGTGGTGCGTGATCGCCTACGCTCTCTACGTCCGCCAGCTCCTGGAAGACGACGACCGGCGCCAAGCGCGGCGTTTGATCGAGGAGGCCGACGGCATCGCCAACCTGCCGCGCGAGACGCTCGGCTGGCTCCTACCGGTCCTGCACGAGGGCGACGATCAGGACCGGGATCTGGTGGCGTCGATCCACCGGCTGATTCTCAACAGCGCAACCGAAACGGCTGCCACGGCGGAGTTCGCAACCCACTACAGCGACGGCGCTCACCTCATCTTCCATGGCCCGCGGCGCACCGACGCTGTTCTGCTGGAAGGCCTGATGGCGACCGACCCGCGGAACGATCTCATTCCCAAGGTCGTGTGCGGGCTGCTGGCGCACCGCAGGCGGGGCCACTGGTCGACGACCCAGGAGAACGCGTGGGTGCTGATCGCGCTCGACGGGTACTTCCGGCGCTACGAGTCCGAGGAGCCCCGTTTCGTGGCCCGTGCCTGGCTGGATGAGGCGCTGGTGTCCGAGGGCAGCTTCGCCGGGCGCAGCACCGAGAGGCATCATCTGTCGATTCCGATGCGCGCGCTGGCCGGCGACCTGGCGCCGGACGTCGGCCCTGTGCACGTCGGCTCCGATCGTCACGCCCGGGAGCTGACGTTAGGCAAAGAGGGGCTGGGCCGCCTCTACTACCGAGTGGGCATGCGTTATGCGCCGCGCGAGCTGCAGCTCGATCCGGCCGACCATGGGTTCTGTCTGACGCGCACGTACACCGCCGTGGACGAGCCGGGCGACGTGTGGCGGGATGCGCAGGGGGCGTATCACGCACGTGCGGGGTGCCGCGTACGGGTGGATGTCACGATGGTGGCGCCGGCGCGCCGGTATCATGTGGCGCTGGTGGATCCGCTGCCCGCCGGCCTGGAGCCTCTCAACCCCAGCCTGGCGGGCACCGGGAGCGTGCCGCCATCCCAGAGCGGCGCGCCTTGGGATTGGAGGCACTGGTTCGAGCATCAGAACCTGCGCGACGATCGGGCGGAGGCGTTTCGAAGCCTGCTCCCGGGAGGTGTGTACACCTACGCGTACGTGGCCCGAGCCACGACGCCGGGCCGCTTCATCGCGCCGCCGTCCCGGGCCGAGGAGATGTACCATCCGGAGATTTTCGGGCGGGGATCGACGGATCTATTTATCATTGAATAGATTAGACGGTCCCTCCCCTCGTGGCGCCACCGGAGTGGGGAGCCGCCGGGGTCCCGCGGTCAATTCCCATCCCCAGGGGGGCCTTACGCTTGTCCATCCACCTTGGATCCGATAAACTATGCTCCATATGATACAGAAGTGCCCCTGCGGATCGGGGCTAACTTCTTGAATTCCAACAGATGCAGGGAGGGTATGCGATGCAGGTGGAACGGACCCGTGAGGATGCGTTGGCGCGCGTCGAGGCCAGCGGCATCCCCCGCCGTGACTTCCTCAAGATCTGCACAGCCGTGGCGGCCACGTTCGGACTGGCCCGGATGACCATGGTGGAGCAGGTGGTCCAGGCGTTGAGTCCGGGAATCAAGAAGCCGCCTGTCATCTGGCTCGAGGGGCAGGACTGTGCCGGCTGCACGGTCTCCTTCTCGGGCAGCCTCAATCCTCCCGCCACGCAGATCCTGCTCGACAAGATCTCGTTGCGCTATCACGAGACGGTCATGGCCGCCTCGGGTCACCTTTCCGAGCAGGTCCTGCACGAGACGATCAAGGAGGGCGGCTACGTTCTGGTGGTCGAGGGCTCGGTGCCCAAGGCCGACGACCGCTTCTGCATGGTCGGCGGGCGGCCGTTCCGCGAGATTCTGGAGGAAGCGGCCGACAAGGCGGTGGCGATCATCGCGGTCGGCGCCTGCGCCACCTACGGCGGCATTCCGGCCGCCACGGTCACCCAGGGCATCGGCATGGACAAGGCCTTGCCCGGCAAGACGGTCATCAATCTGCCCACCTGTCCGGTGCACGTCGAGCACCTCGTCGGCACCGTGCTCTACTTCCTGACGACCGGCAAGGCGCCCGCCCTGGACGATCTCGGCCGGCCGATCGCCTACTACAGCACGCTCATCCATGACAACTGCCGCCGCCGCGGCGCCTTCGAGAACGACCAGATGCTGTCGGACTGGAACGACCCGAAGCAGAAGGACTGGTGCCTCTTCTTGAAGGGCTGCAAGGGCCCCTACACCTTCTCGGACTGTCCGGCACGCAAGTGGAATGACGGGATCAATTTCTGCATTGACTGCGGCGCGGGGTGCATGGGCTGCGCCGAGCCTGGCTTCTACGACGAGATGTCGCCGCTGTTCGAGGGTTAGGAGAAGGGGGAGAGATAGATGGGCAAGCGAATCACGATTGATCCGATCACCAGAATCGAGGGCCACCTCAAGATCGACATCGAGGTGGAGAACGGAAAGGTCAAGGACGCCTGGAGCTCCGGCACCATGGCGCGGGGCTTCGAGGCGCTGCTGCAGGGACGCGACCCGCGCGATGCGCCCTTCGTGACGAGCCGCTTCTGCGGCGTCTGCTACAGCGTGCACCAGTACTGCTCGGTGCGCGCGCTGGACGAGGCCTTCGGCGCCACCGTGCCGTGGGGCGGCACGCTGCTGCGCAACCTGGCCATGGGCGCGATGTACATCTACGACCACATCCTGCACTTCTATCAGCTCAGCGCGCTCGACTACATCGACATCATGGCGATCGCCAACTACAGCGGCAAGGACCCCAAGCTGAACGCCGTGAAGGAGAAGGTGCTGGCGCTGGTGCAGGCCGGCGATACCTCACCGCTGACGCCGCGCTACAAGCCCGACGAGTTCTGCGTCACCGACCCGGAGATCGTCACCACGGCCGTGGCGCACTACATTCAGGCGCTCGAGATCAACGCCAAGGCACGCAACATGGGCGCCATCTTCGGCGGGCGCACGCCCCACTACCAGAGCCTCGTGGTGGGCGGCTGCACGCAGTATCCCGACATCAACATGGTGGCCAAGTACCGCACGATGCTCGATGAGATCGCCGCCTTCGTGAAGAATGTCTACATCCCCGACGTGCTGGCCTTCGGCACCGGTCCGCTGATGCCGCTGGCCACGGGAGGCGTCGGCGGCGGACACCCCAACTACATCTCCTACGGCGGCCTCGAGCTGAACCAGGAGGGGACCAAGTGGGTGTTCGACGCGGGCGCGGTCCGCGATTTCCAACCGGGCTGCACGGTCGAGAAGATGGACAAGGGCAAGGTCACCGAATCGGTCGAGCATGCCTGGTACAAGGCGTCGGAGCCGAAGCATCCGTACGACGGCGAGCAGGTCTTCGATCTGGATCGCGCCGGCGCCTACACCTTCGTCAAGGCGCCCCGCTACGACGGGCTGTCGGTGGAGGTGGGGCCGTTGGCGCGCGGCATCGTCAACCGGTACCCGCAGCTCATCGACCTGGTGCAGAAGGGCGTCAAGCCGGGCGCGGTGGCCCGTCACGCGGCGCGCGCCATCGAGACCGGCATGCTGGTCGACGCCTGCTATCAGTGGCTGGACCAGCTCACCGAAGCGATGACGAAGCCGGGCTTCAAGATCCACGACACCGAGCACTGGTCGCCGCCGGAAGAGGGCCGGGGGGCCGGCGCCTGGGAAGCCCCGCGCGGCGCGCTCGGTCACTGGATCAAGATCAAGGACGGGAAGATCGACAACTACCAGGCGGTGGTGCCGACGACGTGGAACGCATCGCCGCGTGACGAGGGGGGTGTACGCGGGCAGTACGAGGAGTCGCTGATCGGGGTGCCGATTCCCGACGCCGACAACCCACTGAACGCCGTGCGCGTCATCCGCAGCTTCGATCCCTGTCTGGCCTGCGCGATCCACATCATCGATCCGCAGACCAACGAGCTGAAGAAGTTCATCGTCGAGTAAGCAGCTTGAGGGCGACATGAACGGGCGCCCCTCTCGCGCGCAGCGGGAGGGGCGCTGGAGTTGCCTGCAGAAAGGTGCGATCATGTCGGGCGCTCCCAGGGTCATGATTCTCTGCGTGGGCAATCTGCTGATGTCCGATGAGGGCTTCGGGGTCCACGCCGCCCGGCGCCTGGAACGTGAGTCGTGGCCTCCCAATGTCAGGGTGGTCGAGGGGGGCACCGACGGCTTCCGGCTGATGAACGTGATCCGCGATTGTGATCGGCTCATCGTCGTGGATACGATCAAAGGGGGTGGCGCGCCGGGGTCGATCTACCGCTTTGCACGCGACGACGCGCCCAAGGGACGTCTGCCGCAGATGACCTCGGCCCACCAGGTCGGCATCCTCGAGGTTCTGGAGCTCTCGGAGCTGATCGGGGACGTGCCCGAGACGGTCTTCATCGGGATCGAGCCCGAGTCGCTGGCGATGAGCATGGAGCTCACGCCCCTGGTGGCCGGCAAGATGGAGCGCGTTGTGGAGCTGGTGCGCGCCGAAGCGCTGGCCGCGGCTGAAGTCGGCGGAGGTGAGGATGGGAAGGCTGCAGGCGCACGTCTGGATCCCTAGGCCGCGCGAGGAGATCTTCGACCTCTTCGGCACCAGCGAGGGCCTCCGGAGCTGGTTCGCTTCAGGGGCGGAGATTATCCTGGCCGCAGGGCTGTTCAACTTCTGGGGCGATCACACTCCCGAGGAGCCGGTGCAGTTCTCGGGCCACACCCGGCTGGCGTGCGTGGATGCGCCCGGTCTGCTCAGCTTCGGGTGGCGGCTGCGCGGGGCGGAGAGCCTGGTGGATGTGCAGCTCACCGAGCAGGACGGCGGCACGCGCGTGGCCGTCACCCACGACAGTCTGGGGCCGCGGCCGAGCGAGGCGGGGGCCATGCACGACTTCTGGTACGCCGCGCTCGAGAACCTGCGCCTGCGCGCGCTCAGCGGTCGGCCTCAGCAGATGTTGGATTACCGCGCGCACGCGGGCCCCAGCTTCACACTGGGCATCGACGTGAGCGGCTCGCCCGAGCAGGTCTTCGAGAAGATCGCCGACGGGCGGCAGATCGACCGCTACTTCGGCCAGGGCGCGCGGGTGGAGGACCACGTGGGCGGTGCCGCGACCTTCGGGTGGGAGCAAGGCGGTCCGACGACGATCACCGCCTACGAGCCGAACGCGCGTCTGGCGTATCGGTGGCGGTACGCGCAGGAGCCCGAGACGGAGGTGACCTGGACCCTCGCGCCCACGGAGACGGGCACGCGGCTCGAAGTCTCTCACAGCGGCTGGCCGCAGACCTTTGCGAGCGAGGCCTACCGCGCGGGCTGGTTCAGCTTCCTGGTGATCGTCAAGGCGATGGTCGAGCTGGGCGACGCATGGCGGATGGTGCAGATCGAGGGCGCGACGCACGGCGACGTCTGACGGCCGAGGCGTGCCCGCGCGGTGGCCGCGGCGAGGGGCCGGATGCTGTCCACGCCGCCCTACGATGCGCTCGACCGGATCGAGCTCCGCCACCCGCGCGAGATCGAGCGCTTCTGGTCGTCCCTCCGCGTCTCGGTCCGAGCAGGGTCCTGAGTCCTGCCCTCAGCGCTGCTGCTCGAGCAGCGCTCTGAGCCCGGTCTGAATCTCCACCATGGCCGGGCGCGACTCTGCGAGTCGCTTGCGCAGGGCCAGGAGCTGGTGGAACCAAGGCAGAATCCGGGCCTCGGTGGCCGTCCCGGCGGTGATGGCGGTTTCCATGACGTAGACCAGATCGGTGAAGGCGGCCCCGGGGTCTTCGGGCAGAGGACCGTTCAGGATGCGCGCGATGCTGGCCCGCTGCTCGCGCCGCATCCGCGCGTCATCGGCGGTCAGGAACTGCTCGATGTCGGCCACAACCTGGGCCGGCAGCGTTGCGCTCGCCGCTGAGAGGTTCTCTTCGAGATGCTCGAGGGACGTCGGACCGGTGAGCCCGCAGACGACGCCCGGCTGCGCCAGCACCCAGGCGATGGCCACCTGCGCGGGGCTCAGGCCCATGGGGATACCGAGATCCTTCAGATGCCGCATCACCCGCAGGGCGGAGTCGAAGCGCTCGCGCTGGAAGAGGGGATCGATGCGGCGGATGTCGTCCTCCGCGAACCGGACATCGCGGCCCAGCCGGCCGCTCAAGGCGCCGCGCCCGGTGATGCTGAACGCAATAGCGCCCACATCGTGCTCCTGACACAAGGGCAGCAGGGTGCTGCGCGCGTGGAGCTGGACGGGGCTCAGCTCCATCAAGATGGAAAAGGGATCGCCGGCGGCCAGGTACTCGCCCACGCGCTCCGGCGGCAGGTGGCCCACACCGAAGTGGCGGATCTTCCCCGACCGGCGCAGCGACTCGAGGGCCGCCACCGTTTCGGCGACCGGCGTTTCGGGATCATCGAAGTGGACCTGGTACAGATCGATGACTTCGGTTTGCAGCGCCCGCAGGCTCCGGTCGCACGCGGCGGCAATGGCGTCGGCCTTCAGGCTGGACGTGCCGTCGCCCCTGACGCCGACCTTGGTGGCGATCGTGACCTCGCTGCGGTAGGGCTTCAGCGCATCGCCCAGCAGCGCTTCGGCATCCCCGTAGGCCTCGGCCGTGTCGAAGAAAGTGACCCCGCGGGCGCGCGCGCGATCAATGACCTTCCGTACATCGTCGCGCGAAACGGCGCCGTAGGCTCCGCCGGCCGCATAGCAGCCGTAACCGATGGCCGATATCCTCAGGTCCCGGTGCGTGCGGTACTGCATGAAGTGCTTCCCCGTCGGGCGCGCGCCCGCGCGGCCGATCTCAGTTTTCTTCTGCGCCGTCGGAGATCCAGCTCTCCAGGTCGCTGATCAGCTCGGTATCCGGCGTCCCGCCTTTCGGCATGCGCACCCCCGAGCCGCCCACGAGCTCTTGGGTCCCCCGCAGCTTGTGGAGCACGTAGCTGCTGTCGGGCCGGCCGGGCGCGATCCGGTCGAGGGCGGGGACCTGCGTGCTCGGCACATCGACGGTGTGATCGTAGCTCTCGCCGGTCGCGAGAACCAGCCCGGCGGCCGCGGCGTCGACCGAGTGGCAGGCGGACGTGGCGCACCCCTGGTCGAGGGCCGGCTCGATGTCGTCGGAGAACGAGCGGATCGGCGGCGGGGGCGGGTCACAGACGCTCGTCTGTTCGCAGGATGCCGACACCAGCGCCAGCCCGATCCAGGGCACCGCCGCCGCCACGCGTCCGGCCAGCCGCGGAAGAGCCGCGAGGACCCGGGGAACCGGTCGTCCATCGGTCCGCTGCGGATGCAGACGGCCGGCCAGCGCGCGGGCTTCGAGCTCGACCGACAAGGAAGCCCACCGGATGATCCGCAAGCGCTCGCGGGCGCCGATGTCACGTTTCAGCGTGCTCAGCGAGGTCCGGGAAGGCGGATGCGGCGAGGCCGCGAGGCTGACGAGCAGGCGCAGGTGCTCAACGGTGTCCTCGTTCACGTCCCGGATGAGCCCGCGCACGCGCTGAGCCAGATCGGGCGACGCCTGCTGGGGATACAGCCGGGCCAGCAGGCTGTGACGAAAGCCCAGATCCTGCGCGCGATGCAGGATCGAGTGCCCGCCGAAGTGGCGCTCCCAAAGAGCGTCGGCGAAGAGCTGGAAGGCCGCCTCGGCGCGGGGGTCGGCGATGCGGTAGTCGAACCCACGGTAGTCGCCGACCGCGCGTCCAGTGCGGATCATCCGCTCCTCGAGCGTGGAGCGCGCGTACAGCTCGGTACGCGCGACATCGAAGGGGTGGGAGGTGTGCCCGGCCAGGAAGTCGATGTTCTCACGCAGCTCCTCCGGGGTCGTGTCGGGATGGAAGAGCAGCAGGTTGAAGCAGGCGTAGACACCAAGGTCTTCCAGGGTTCGCAGGGCCCGGAGGTTGGTCTGGGGCGAGACGCCGCGGTTCAAGGCCCGCAATCCACTGGCGGCGTGGGCTTCGATCCCCACGTAGGCGCGGGCCAGTCCCTTCTGTTTGAGGTATCGAAACAACGGCTCGTCGACGTCGTTCGGCCGGCACTTGATCACGAAGGCGAACCGCCGGCCGATGCCACGCTCGGCGGCATCGAAGATCCTGCGGCAGCGCCGGAGCGCCTCGCGCTTGTCGGGGTGGATGAAATCATCGTCATGGAAGACAAAGACCCGCACGCCAAGCTCTCGGTGCAACGCCACCATCTCGTCGGCCAGCCGCTCGGGTGACCGGAGGCGCAATCGCGCGCCGGGGACTTGCCGGTGCCAGGCATGGATGGAACAGAAGGCGCAGGTGCCCGAGCAGCCTCGGCTGGCCACCAACGGGGCCTTCGCCAGCCCCAGCGTGCGATCCGGGCGACGGCGGGCGGGATTGGGGAACTCGTCGAGGTCCGCGACGGTGCGCGGTGGGCGGTGCGCGATGGAGCCGTCCGCGCGCCGCCAACTCACGCCGTCGATTGTGGCAGGCGGGTCGGCGGAATCGACCGCGTCCGTCGTCTTCGCAGGCCGTGAGCGTGTGGTCGTCATCGCCCGCCGTGAACACGCGGAGATCCACGCCACCAGAGCGGTCAGACGGCGCTCCCCGTCGTGATGGATGATCGTGTCGATCCCAGGGCAGTCGCGCAGCACCTCGGATGCGCGCAGCCCGGCAAAGTGGCCGCCGGCGGTGATGTGCCCGGTGTAGCCGCGATCGCGCACGCGCGCGACCAGGTGCTGAACGTCACGGTAGCGAATCTGCGCGACCAAGGAGAGGCCGACCAGGTCCGGCGCCGCCCGCAGGATCTTCGCGGCCGCAGGCTTCACGTCCTGCGCGCAGTTGAAGGAGATGCGCGTGCAGTGATGCCCGGCGGCCTGCACCGCCGCGCTGAGATAAGCCAGGGAGAGGTTCTCTTCGAGATCGGGGCCGACCAGGGCGATCTTCATGACGCCTCCATGGCTGATTCGGCAGGACCGGTCGCATTCCGGGCTCCCACGATATCGGACGGACGTGGTGCTCCTGTTACCCCCTGCAGCGCCGCACGTTCCCGCGGGCGGGCGTGGACCGCCGGCCCCCAAGCGTTCCGCCGAAGGAACTTGCCGTGGGCCGGCGGCGTGCGAATAATCGGAGGGTGTGGTGTCGGCCGGCGAAGGGGAGCGGGTTTCCGGCGGTTCGTCGCCGGGAGGGCGCCTACTCGAGGTGCGCATGGGTCGCGACAAGCGTCAAACGAGCGATCGCTTCGGCGACCAGGTGAAGGTGGCCACCTTCTTCTACCGCCACGAGGCGGAACTGGCCCGCAGCGTCCTGTCGGCCAACGGCATCCAGTCGATCATCAAGGCCGATGATACCGGCGGTCCGGTGCCCGGGCTGGAGTACGTGCGCGGCGTGCATCTGTACGTGCACATCGGGGATGCCGCTCTGGCACGTCAGATTCTCGAGGTGGACGAAGCCGAGAGTGAGTAGAGGCCTCCGGCCCGATGCGTCCGGCAGCCTACCCCAAATCCTCGTACGCGTGCTGGCCGCCCAGGAACAGGTTGCCCACGAACGACAGGATGACCATCACGAATCCGATGATGGCCAGGATCGCGGCGCGCCGCCCCTGCCAGCCGCGCTTGTAGCGCGCGTGCAGGTAGCCGGTGTAGAAGAGCCAGATGATCCAGGAGCCCACCTCTTTCGGGTCCCAGCTCCAGAAGCTGCCCCAGGCGTTGTAGGCCCAGATGGCGCCCGCGAAGAGCGCGCCCAGGGTGAAGAGCGGGTAGCCGATCGCGATGGCGTTGCGGTTGAGCTCGTCCAAGCGCGCCAGTTCCTGCGGCGAGGTGTCCGGACGACGCTCCCGAATGAGGTAGTAGATCGCCAGACCGCACGAGACGGCAAAGGCCCCCTCCGCCACGGCGGCCATCGAGACATGGATGTGGAGCCAGTAGCTCTGCAGCGCGGGAACGAGCTGCTGGTTGATGCGCGTCGGGAGGAGCGAGGCGATGGCCATGACGCCGATGATCACAGGGGTGACGTAGGAGCCCAGCGCGAAGCGGCGCGTGCGCCACACCAGATAGGCGAGGGAGATCGCGGCCATCCAGGACATCAGGCTCGCGTACTCATGCATCGAGGCCAGCGGGATGTGCCCCGACAGGTGCCACCGAATGCCCAGGGCCACGAGCTGGGCCACGGACCCCACCACGAGGCCGATCGTGCCCATCCAGCCGAAGAGGGGGCGGCCCGTTCCGCTGCGGATGAGGAAGAGCACGAAACTGAGGACGTACACGGCGAAGGCCGCGGTGAAGAAACTGACATCCGGCGTCTGGTTCACGGCTCTCAAACACTCCCTTCGAAAATGTCCGCCCGCAGGCGTGCGTCGTCTAGACCGAGGCCTCGACCGGCTCGGTCTCCGTTTGGTCGGACACCGCCCGCTCGTCGCTGCGTGGAACCCGATCGGGCCGCCCGCCACGGGCCGGCCAGCGGCGCAGGAAACGCGCGGTCAGCGGTGTAATCGCCGACTCCCAGGACTGCTTGACCAGCGACGGGTCCTGTTTGCTCGCACCGGTGTGCACCAGGGCCAGTTCCCAAGCCTGTGCGTTCGTCGCGGCCGCGGCGGGCCGCACGCGCAGCCAGATCCGCTCGTGTCGCAGCAGGAAGGAGAGCAGCGTTCCCAAGGTCATCACCGCGATGCCCGCCCACACCCACGCCGATCCCGGATGGGTGGCCACCTCCAGGCCCGTCTGCATGAAGGGGTCGTAGTCGGCGAGGCGGATCGGCAGGTCGGGTCCCGATCCCACCGGCATGTCCGGGTGGAATAGAAAGTACCAGCCGCTGCCGATCAGGCTGTCGCTCTCGAAGAACCGCAGGCGCGCGGCCGGGTTGCGCGGCTCGGCCGAGCCCAGCCGGAAGCCGCCGCGATCGACGCGGAAGTCCACCAGGAACGTGTCGATCTCCACGCTGTAAGGCGTGCCGGGGAGGGCCTTGCGCTCGCCTGCCGGCAATACCATGGCCGATGGGTTGCGGAACCGTCCGCCGCCCGTCGACTCGTGGGGCGGCATCGCCATCCCGGACCCCGCCGGCGGCTCGCCCATGGGGGACGCTGGTTCGCCGCGGCCCATCTCCGAGGCCATCCGGCGCATCTCTTCGATGTCGGGGTGCCCCTCGGGCTGCAGCGAGGCCGGTACCGCCTCCACATCGGGGTGCCCCTCGGGACGCTGCGAGGCGGACGCGGTCCCGGCGTCCGTGCGGCTCTGTGCACGCGAGGATGCCGACTCGCCGCCCGGCGCGTCGTCGCTGTTCGGCGCATTTGAGCCGGCTTCGCCGCCGGAGGGCTTGGAACGATCTGCCTCGTTGGGGCCGGAGGGCTTGGAACGATCCGCGTCGTCGGCGCCGGCGCCGGGGCTCGTCCCGGGAACCGGCATGTCGTAGACCAGCGTGAGGGATCGCACCCGGTCCGGCTCGGCCCGGTAGCTGGTCTGGTAGACGCTTCGCCCGCGATAGCGCAGGGGTTTGTTGACCTCGATCTCCATCTCCCGCACCGGCGCGTCTTCCCGCACCAGGCGCACCGAGGAGACGTAGTCCTTGATCTGGCCTTGCGGCGTCGTCTCGATGCGGAAGTCCTCGAGGTGGAGTTGAGCGTCCGTGCCGGGGATCCAGACCGATTCACCGGGACTCAGCCAGACCATCCCCGCCGTGCCGGTCGACGCCATGACCAGCCCGCCCACAACCAAGAGCAGGAAGCCCACGTGGGTGAGCACTGACCCCAACCGGGCCACGCCCAAGCGGTTGCCGCCCAGGAGCAGCTCGTCGTCGGCGCCGCCTTCACGCAGGGCGAACCAGCGCCTCTTTAGAAAGGCCTTCAGTTCCTCGGACGCAGGCCGCTTGGAGGTGCGCCACACGACGGCCCCTGAGCCGTCGAACGCGCCCCGCTCCGGTTGCGGGACCTTGAACGCCAGCCGCCACTGGCTGCGCCAACGCTTGATGACGCAGGCCAGCAGACTCAACGAGAGCAGAGCCAACAGGGTGCGGAACAGCAGGCTGCGGAAGGGTCGTTCCGGCACGATGTTCACCAGGAACCAGACCAGCGGATCGTCGGCCTGGTCCTGGAATCGCATGCGGGCCATCTCGCCGCGGAACGGCACCTGGTCGATGACCACGATGCCCAGGATGCTCGCGACCGCCAGGGCGATGATCACGAAGATCGCGAAGCTGGGATCGCTGAGGAGCTGATAGAGCGCTGCGATCGGATTGGGTGTGGCCGGTTCGGCGGAAGGCGGGGAAGGCGCATGCTGCCCACGCGCTCCAGGCCGCTGCTTCTGGGTCATCGACGGGCGGGGCCTCCAGTACGGTTCGCCACGAATCGGATCCCGCCGACCGCGGCGGCGGGTCGTCCATCGCCGGAGCCTTTGGCGGCCCCGAAAGGCAGAACCATACCGAACGCCAAAAGGTCCTGCACCCGCAAATGCACCGCCGGGCGAGATCCCGAAGCGCTCAACCGGGGGAGACGTGGGCCGCCACCTCGTCGGCCGAGGGAATCCGCCCCCACCAGGCGCGTGCCACAATCCCATCGTGCAGCAAGAACACCGTGGGCAGCTCGCGGTAGTACTGGCGCAGCGCCCGCGGCGTGGCGTAGGCCACGGGGAAGTTGGGCAGATGTTTCAAACGCCACCTCTGTGCGTCGCGCGCCTCGCCCGGATGGGCCGCGACCACCTCGACCCCGAGGTCGCGTGCGACGACCTCCTTGAGCGCCGCCACCCCTTTAGAGCAGCGCTCGCAATCGGGCCCCACCAGAGCGACCAGGACGCGGTTCTCGTCGATCGGAGACCGGAGTCCTTCCAGGGCCATGTTGGAGAGGTCGGCGCCGCGATCGATGCCGATGACGTAGGGGTCGATCGGCAGGTCGCGGCCGAAGACGGTGAGCACCAGCGCGAGCCCCACCAGGGGCGTCGCGATGAGCCACTGCCAGGGCCGTACCCGGATGCCGCCGAACAGCCAGCCTCCCGCCGGGGGGCGCTGCCGCCGGTCGCGGAGCAGCAGCAAGCCGACCGTACAGCTCAGGATGACCAGGGCGTCCTCCACGATCACTTCCCGAGGGCCGCGCTCCACGAGGCGGCCGAAACAACCGCAGCCCTCGGTATTCCCCTGCGCCCAGGCGATGGCGGTGACCACGACGAACACGACCATCATGAGGATCGTGGCGCTGAAGAGCAGGCGCGGCCAGATGAAGGCGATGAAGGCCGCCGCGGCCAGCAGCTCCACGGCGATGAAGAAGTAAGCGATGAATGGGGACCAGGCCGGAGGCGTCACGCGGTGGGCCGTGATTTGCTCGGCGAACAGGGCCGGGTCCCCCGCCTTGGCGAAGGCCGCGTAGGCCAGGATCCCCGCCGCGAAGAGGCCCAGCAGGTAGGCGATCGCAACTCGTAGCCTGCGTCCCATGATCCTCGTCGACCCGCCTTCCAGCGCGTTGCCCTTTGGCCGCGGCACGCGTGTCGTAGCCCCCTCAGCGCCGATCCCAACCCGTGAGGATGTCGACCAGATCGGCCTCCACACTGACCCGCGGCGCCTCTTCGATCCGACCCACCTCCATCTTGTCGACCCGCACCACGAACGTCGGCGTGATGTAGCCGACCCCGCAGGCTTCGATCCAGTCGGCTGGCTCGCTGGCCGACTCGTCGAGGGCCACCAGGGTCAGCTTCAAGTGCGGGTTACCGGTGTGGTCGATCGTGCTCAAGAGGGCGGGCAGATGCTCCTTGCAGATCTGACACCAGGTCCCGAAGAAGGCGACGACGTCGATGTCCTCGCCCAGGCCGGCCAGCACCTCCAGCATCTCCGGGTCGGGCTGGTAGGCGGCCGCGCGACGCTGGTAGACCGGATGCCGCGCATAGAGCTGCTCCAGGGTCACCTCGCCGACCATGGGCGGCATCGGCTCCACGGCGATATCGTAGTCGAGGGTGATGAAGGTGATGCGCCCGTCCTCGTCCGCCGTGAACGAGGCCACCCATTCCCCCGAAGCCGGGTCGAATGCCGTCGGGCGACCGGCGTCATCCAGGGTCTCGTCGGCGGAATGGGCGTGGACGTCGCCCGTTGCCAGGTCCAGCGTGAAGACGCGCTCCCAGGACGGGGCGGTGAGGAGCAGGTACTGGTAGTCGGCGCTGTCGAACACCTCGCCGATCGTCGGCGCGGGCGGATCCCCGGGGTTGCCCGATTCGGGCGCGGCGCGCCGGACGGCCTGGAGCTCGGCGTTCTCGATCCAGGTGCGAGCTTCGTCATCCGAGAGTGCATGTGCGGAAAGAGCACCCGCAACGAGGACCGCTGCGACCAGCAGCAGTCCGATCGCCCAGGGCCCGCGTTCTCGGCGTCGGGCACTCTCACCCAGGTTGCTCAGTCGCGTGCCCAAGACCCGCGAACCTCCCTCATCTTCAACATCTTATCGTTTCAACCCCTTGCGGAAACGGCAGGTTCCGCAGGCTCTGCGGCCTTCGCGCCTTGTTCCTTCCAGAGAGGTATTGCACCAGAAATCGGCCGGTCTGCCGATGGATCTGGGGGAGCCGCTCTCCACGGCTGCCCGATGCGTCAAGGCGAGAAAGCCTATCAAAAGCGGGGATCGCACCCAAGACGAGAATCGGTAGGCAGAGGACCCACCATGACGGCATTGTCGATCCGCCTCCTGCGGGTTCGCGCCGCAGCCGCCCTGCTCGGCCCGGACGCACTGGTCGCCCTGCTGGAGATGACCCACCGGGCCATCACCGAGGCGGCCGAATCACAGGGCGGGCGGGTGCAGTGCGATGAGGGCCATGATCCCGTCATTTGCTGGCCTGGACGCCCCAAGGGCGAGTCGCCCTCGGTGCGGGCCTGCCGCGCAGCGTGGGATCTTCTGCGCCGCTTCGAGCGACTGCGCGGCCCCGTGGCCCGAACGCGGGGCGTGGCTGTGCGGGTGGCCATCGGCATCGCCGGGGACGGCAAGGAAGACCCCCGGCATGACATGGATCCACGCACCCTGGCCCGGGCGCGCCTCCTTCAGCGGTCCAACGCCTACTTCGGGACGACGATCCTGCTGGATGCGGTGACGCGGGCGCTGGCGGCCCGGCGCATGGTCTGCCGCCGGATCGACGGCTTGGATCAAGGGGGTCACAGCCTCATCCGCAGCCCGGAGGCTGTTGCCGCCACCGGCATCACGGTCGAGGCGCTGCTGGCGTTCCATCCGACGACCGGCGGGATCTATGAGCTGTTGGGACCCTCGGGGGCGATCTCGTCGGCCCGCAAGAGCGCCGCGGTGGCCTTCGAAGGCGCCCTCGACCTCTACGGCCGCGGCGAATGGTCGAAGGCCGCGACGGTATTCGAGCTGCTCAACGAAGGTGCCCATCCCGATCCGGTGGCGCGTCTCTACTTGCACACATGTCGCCGCCGCGAACGGGACGATCAGTGGCTCTTCCAGGCGCTGGCCTCCACGCCTCCCCGGATCAAGACTCGGACCCCGGCGCGGCACAATCCGTCTCAGCCCCAGCCGCCTTCCCGCCCGGTCAAGCGAGAGCGGTAGACCCGACCGATCCCTCGCATCCAGGACTGGAACCGGCGCCGCGTCCTGTGTTACAAATGGAGACCCCGTGAGACCCACCGCATTGTCCGCTGCCTACGGTGCAGTGTACATGCCGGTGAAGGCTCGCCCCCTGCCGCTCGGAGAAGGCTCCCCGCGACGCTCGTGGGATAAGCACGATAACCCCTGCTGATGGCGTCGTTTCACAACGAATGGGACGGAGGATCGCATCATGAACTGGACGGACATGCTGAAGGGTAGCATCGAGTACAACTACGCCGGCACCGAGAAGCTGATGGACATGGTGACCGACGATGCTTTGGGCTGGAAGCCCGCCACCGGGGCCAACTGGATGACCACCGGGCAGCTCCTGAAGCACATCGCCGAAGCCTGCGGCGCGTCATGCAAGGGATTCGTGACCGGCGACTGGGGCCTGCCCCCGGACGTCGATCCCAGCAAGATGTCCCCCGAAGACATGCTGCCGCCCGCCGAGAAGCTGCCGGCGGTGGAATCGGTGGCACAGGCCAAGAAGTTGCTGGCCGAGGACAAGGCGCTGGCGCTGGAGATGCTGGATCAGGCCGGCGAGGAGAAGCTCGCCACGCAACCGGCCCCCGCCCCGTGGGATGACATGGAGTTCGTGCTGGGACAGCGCCTGCTGCAGATGGTGAACCACCTGCAGATGCACAAAGCGCAGCTCTTCTACTACCTGAAGCTCCAGGGTCATCCGGTCAACACCGGCCATTTGTGGGGTTAGCCTATCAGGCCTTGCGCCGGGCGAAGCAGAGACCCGACCAGGTGGCGTCGATCGCGCTGATCTTGTAGTCGACGAATCCGCGCTCGAGCCCGAAGGCCCGGACCTCGTTCTGCCCCAGGTCCGAGGCCCGCCCCGAGGACTTCTTGGGCCAGACGAGCCAGAGGCGCCCGCCCTCGGCCACCGCCCGCGCGGCGGCGGGGAAACGGCGCGGGAGCGCTTGGCGGGAGGGAACGAACAGCATCACCACCTGGAAGCGGCCTCGCGCCTGGCGGTGAAGAGAAACGTCTTGGGGCAATGGTCCGAGGGTATTCTCGAAACCCTTCGGAGCGTCGAGCAACGCGACCCGCGAGGCGGCCTTGATGCCCAGCTTCTTGGGGAGGGGAGTTCCGCTGTAGCCCTCCATCGTTCCGGGCACGACCGGCTCTCGCGGCGGCTTCTCGAGCGCTCGGGTGAGTGCGGAGCGGATCCGACTCCATGGCGCGTAGACCGCATCAGGAAGGAGCATCTTGGTCTGCGCGACCTTCTCGGGCTCACCGCCGACGAAGACGAGCGCCGCGGTGCGGGTCGCCTTCTGCTGGCGCAGCCAGACGCCGATCGCCCTGCCCTGCGAGGGCAGACGGGTGAGGTCGATCAGATAGAGGTCGGGCGGATTGTCCCGCAGGGCGCGCAGCCCGGCGGCGCCCGCGCCGACGCCGGTCGTCACCCTGTAACCGGCCCGCCGAATGCGCTGGGCGCGCTCTTCGCACTCCGCCTCGTTCCAGTGGAGCAGGTGTACGCTGGCCACAGGACGGGCCTTGCTCTTCTTCGCGCTGGGTGGCATCCGGAGTCCTCAGCCGTTGGGTTTGGACGCGTCATCGTCCTCGACGTGTGCCTTCGGTCACGCTGCGCTGATCTCTGTCGGTGCTGCTCAGGTCCAACTCGTAGCCGCGGCATTCGTGGTAGCGCTCGAACGACCCCTGGGGATCGAAACGGCCATATTGCGTGTTGTGGGCGAAGGCCGCCTGGACCCTCAAGTCCGGACGCGTCGTGCTCAGCGCGTTCCGTGCTTCCTGGGCATTCATGAAGATGTGCCAGTAGGTGTAGAAGCGGACGAACGCCTTCGTCTCGTACCAGCGGCAGACATGGGGATCGTCGCGGGTCCAGGCTTCCAGGTAGCGAACACCCTGCTCCCGGGCCCAGGACGATGCCTTGCGCAGCAGCGCACCGGCGATGCCGCCGCGGCGATGGTCGGGATGGACGCCTAGGTCCCAGATCATGGCCCGTGGACCGGGACGCTCGGAGCAGATGGCGCCGGACTCGGTTTCCGCCTGCAGGTCGATGAGGCCGACGACCTCGCCGTCGACCTCCGCCACCAACCCCAGCGCCGGCTGCTCGTACGTCGGCTTGCGCTTGCGCACGTCATCGAAGTAGGCCGAGTCGAGGAACGCCAGCACCCGACATCGCAGCCAGGCCTGCTCGTCGGCGGGCTCGTAGGCCCGGATGTGGATCACGTTCGCCTCCGTGGCCGAAAGGGCGGGCGCTCCAGGGTGTCTTCATCCTGGAGCGCCCCACCATGGCGTTCAAGGCATTCAGAGGCTATCTCAGAACCATCGTACGTCCCGCATCAAGCTGCCGGCCGTCCAGCTCCAGGCGATAGAAGTATACCGCCGTGGGCACCGGTTGGCCGCTGCCATCCGTGCCGTCCCAGCGCACCGTCTGTCGGCCCGCGCGGCCGGGACCATCCAGCAGCATGCGCACGGTGCGGCCCGAAGCGTCGTAAACGCCCAGCAGCGCCTCACCCGGGTGAGGCAAGGCGAACTCGAAGGTCTTGGTCGGATGGAAGGGATTGGGCCGCACCAGAACCAGGCCTGGGCGCGTGGCGGATTCCCCCTTCCACGTCATGTCGCCAGCCCCGGAAGTGATGTGATCGAAGCAGAGCTGCATCGAGTACTCCGCGCCGCTGAAGTGATTGTACTCCAGCGTCGTGTAGGGTGGCGGCTCCTCGGCTTGCATCGCATCTTCCACCGTGCCCCGCTCCCAGTTTCGCGGGAGGGAGGCGGGATCGCGGAAGTAGGTCACGGTCTCCGATCCCCAGGCCAGTCCAATACCGTAGAACATGCTTGGGTCGAGGTGCACGGCGATCGGGCCCGACGAGTAGAAGGCCCGCCCAACGCTTGCCGTGGACAAGACCTCCTCATAGACCACGTCATAGGTGCCCAGAAGGGTGGGCGACTCCAGGACGTAGAAGTACAGATCCGCGGTGCCGGCGAAATCCAGCTCCATGAAGATCTCCGATAGCACCAGCGGCTGGTCGACGGTGTAGGTGTTGCCCCGCAGGCGCTCGGAACCGCTGTAGGTCTCGGTGTCCCCGCCGAACACGTGGCAGTTGAGTGTCTCGAAGCAGAGCTGCATGGAGTACTCGGCTCCGGTGAAGTGGTTGTACTCCAGCGTCGTGTAGGGTGGCGGATCGCTGCCTTGCATGGCATCCTCGACCGTGCCCAGCTCCCAGTCACGCGGTAGCGCGGCGGGGTCGCGTACGTAACCCACCGTCTCCTCGCCCCAGGCCACGCCGATGCCGTAGAACATGTTGGGGTTGAGCGGGACGTGAATGGAGCCGGAAGAGTAGAGCGCCTGGCCCACGCCCGTGGTCGGCACGACAGACTCGTGGAGCACGCTGTAGGTGCCGTTCAGAACCGGGGATTCGAGAACGTAGAAGTAGAGCTCCGCGGCCCCGGCGAAATCCAACTCCATCTGGATCTCGGAGAGGACCGCCGGGGTCGTCACCGTATAGGTGTTGCCGCGCAGACGATTCTCGCCCATGAAGGCGCTCGAGTTGCCCCCAAACGCGAAGCAGCCCTCGGGAGGGCCGAAACAGAGCTGCATCGAGTACTCGGCGCCGGTGTAGTGGTTGTATTCCAGCGTCGTGTAGGGCGGCGGGTCGCCGCCTTGCATGGCGTCCTCGACCGTGCCCAGCGCCCAATTCCGGGGCAGGGCGGTCGGGTCTCGGTAGTAGCCCACCGGCGATGCTCCCCAGGCGACCCCGATGCCGTAGTACATGCCGGGCTCGAGCGCGATGTTGATGGGCCCCGAGGAGTAGAACGCCTGGCCGTTGCCTTCGGTCGGGATGACGACCTCCGAGATCACCTCGTAGGTGCCGGTGAGCGTGGCTGATTCCAGAACATAGTAGTAGAGGTCCAGCGTGCCGGAGAAACTCAGCTCCATCTGGATCTCCGACAAGACTTGCGGCGCTGAGAAGGTGTACGTGTTTCCGCGCAGCCGATTCTCACCGCTGAACGCGGCCGAGCTGCCTCCGAACTGGTAGCAGTGGGCCTCATGCAGACAGAGCTCCATCGAGTACTCGGCGCCCGTGAAGTGGTTGTATTCGAGCGTCGTGTAGGGCGGCGGACCACTACCCTGCATGGCGTCCTCGACCGTGCCGAGCGCCCAAGTACGCGGCAGGGCGACTGGATCGCGGAAATAGACCACCTCGTGCTCGCCCCAGGCGACACCGATGCCGTAATAATAGCCTGGCTCGAGCAACACCTCGAGCGATCCCGAGGAATAGAGCGCCCGACCGTAGCCGGGCATCGAGACGATCTTCTCGGAGATCACCTCGTAAACACCTGTGAACGTCGGCGACTTCAGGACGTAGAAGTAGAGGTCCACGGTTTCCGTGAACTCCAGGTCCATGAGGATTTCGGACAACGCCATCGGCTCGTTGACGGTATAGGTGTTTCCGCGCAGCCGGTTCATGCCACTGTATGTCTCGGTGTCCCCGCCGAAGGTGTAGCAGTCGATGGCGTCGGTCGCGAGGTCGGGCGGGCCAAGGCGGGCTGCCTGGGCCTCGGCGCCGGCATCACGATCGTCGCCGGAAGACCCGCGACCGACGGGTTCCGCCGGAGCGCGGAAAAGGGCGTCGAGAGGTTCGATGGGCGAGTCCGGATGCGGTGCTTCACCAGACGGAGCAGTCCGAGATTGGGCGTCCAAGTCCACATCGGGGGCACGCGGCGCAACCAAGCGCGGGTCGGGAGCGAGCCCGGGCTGGCTGGCCGAGCCGCCGATATCCAGATCGAGCAAGGTTCCGCCGGCGTCCGGAGGCGGGACCGCAGGGGCAGTGGGGACCTGCTCGCCCACGTCGAGATCGCTGTCCGCAAGCACCAGCGTCCAGCCGGTTGCCGCCACGAGACCGATCAGGAACACAACCAAACCGCAGATGCGCATTCCAGGCATCTGCGAACGATGAGTGCACATGTCAGACCAGAGTTGCATGGTTCTCTCCTTTCACTGAGACTGCATTCCGCACGGGTGCAGAGAAACAAGCGTTTGCAAGAATCAGCGGAAGGGTAGCACTGCGCGCATGCATGCAGCAAGCCCTGGTGAAGCTGGAAGACCGAGCGTATATGGCTCGCGCCTCCGAAGTGCAACGTGTTTACCAACGGCGTGTCCAGCGTGGCCGGCGCGGCCGGTACGTCGGCGTGGCGGACTAGCTCCGGCGAGACGTCAATGCGGCAATCACCTTGCTCAGCTTCTGCTGAATCGTCCCGGCGATCTCGGCGAGCGCGTCGTTGTCGACCGCCTGCATCGATGCAACCGGATCGATGGCGGCCACCTCGACATCGCCCGCGGACAGTTCCTGTACGATCACGTTGCAGGGCAGCATCAGTCCGATCTTGTCTTCGGCGAGCAGGGCCCGGTGGGCGAAGGGGGGATTGCAGGCGCCCAGAATCCGATACGGGCGAAACTCCACCCCGAGCTTCTCCTTCAGTGTGGCCGCGACATCGATTTCGGTCAGCACGCCGAATCCCTCGGACTTGAGGGCCTCGGTGACCTGGTCGATGGCTTCAGGGAATGGGCACGAAAGCTTCGTCTTCAGATAGTAGCTCATGGATTGCTCCTTACGTGTCGGGACGATGACGCCGGTGACGACGCGCGTTCGTTCGCCGGCGTCTCGAGATGTCCTAGTCGGTCAGGTAGTACTCGATCGTGGAGACCACCCGCACGGTCTTGTGCAACTGGTTGCTTTCCATGATCCCCGGCGCGCGGTCCCGCGCCAGGATCACGAAAACGCCCTGATTCGCCTGCCGGATGGTCCCCAGACGGCTGCCCGAGTCCTGCGCGAACTGCTCGGCGGCCTCGCGGGCGTTGGCCGTGGCCTCGGCGATCATGGCCGGCTTCAGATCGTTGAGACGCGTGAAGAGGAACGTCGGCCCGGCGCCGGGGCCCCGGTCGGAGGAGAGCACGACGCCGGCTTCCACCAGATCGCCGACATCCTGGCTGGCCGCCTGAATGGTCGCCGGATCCTCGGAGCGCACCATCAACGTCTGCGCGATGATGAAACGGCTCTCGGTTGGCCCGCTGCGATAGGGATTGGCGAGCAGATCATTCACCACCAAGCCCTGCAGCTCCACCTGCATGGAGTCGATGCCGTGCTCGCGCAGGAAGCGCATGATAACCTGGTGGCTCTGCTCGATCCCGTCCTGAGCCCGGCCCAGGTCGTTGTCGGTCGAAACGAAGCTTAGGGGCCACAGCGCCAGATTGGCGGTGACGTCGCGTTCGGAGAGACCCTTGACCGTGACGTAGCGGTCCGCGCGCCGGCCCTGGTAGAAGCCCTTTCCCACCGCCCAGCCGGCGAACGACAGACCCAGAGCCAGGATGAGGGCCGTGACGAGAATCACGCTGTTTCGCAAAGCATCCGCCTCCGTTCTCCATTCTCCGTTCTCGGTTCTCGGTGTTGCCGCCTGGCGCCGCTCATTCTGGCGCAACGCCGTGCCAGCGTCGGTGGGCGCTCGCGATGGTGCTTCTCGCGCTCGCCCTGCGCCGGTCCTACCAGCCCTGGCTACCGGGCTCGCCTTTGAAAGGTCCGGTCAGATCGCTCGTGATCCATCCGCCGTAGAAGCCGCCCGGCTGCGGCAGCGCGCGCTCTTCCCCCACGTAGCAGGCGTCCATCTTGGCCGGGTAGAACGCCACGTGGTCAGCGAGCCTCGCGAAGGCGTGCGTCGGCCGGGGATAGGTCCAGGCGGCCTGCAGCGCGCGCCGGGCCCCGGCCACCACGTCGAAATAGAGCGCCCGGCCCTTCCATTCGCAGTGCGAGCTTCCCCCGGTCGGCTCCAGGGAATCGGCCAAGATGTCCTCTAGGGGGATGTAGTAGACGGGCGGGTGACTGGTCTCGAGGACCCGCAGCGCCCGGGTGGTGTCGGCGATGGTCTGCCCCCCGAAGACGACCCGGATGCGCTTGGCCACATCCTCCAGCCTGGGCGGGCGCGGATAGTCCCACACCGACTCCTGGCCGGGACCGGGCGGGATCGGGTCGGGTTTGGATCTCGGCATGTGCGCGCTCTCCTCTGACCGCGAGCACGCTATTCAACCACGACGAGCACCTGGTTCTGGGCCACGCTGTCACCCGACTTGACCGACACCTGCTGCACGACGCCGTCGCGCGGCGAGCAGATGTCGCTCTCCATCTTCATCGCTTCCAGAATGACCAGCGGCTCGCCGGCGGCGACTTCCTGCCCTTCTTCCACCAGAACCTTGATGATCATCCCCGGCATGATGGCGGTCACGGCGCCGTCTCCGGCGATCGGCCCGCTGACCACGGCGGCCAGCCCCGCGCCCTTGCGTCGCTCGAGACCCTCGGTCTCGAAGGGATAGCTGATGCCGTCGACCAGCACGTTCGCGGTCTCGATCTCGATCTTGTGGGAGTTGCCCTCGATCTGGACGGAGTCCCCCGTGATCTCGGGCTCGAAGCGCTTGCCGTCGATCAGGATCGCGCGCCCCTTTTGTTGCACCTCGTACTCGACCCCGTCCAGCTTCAGCGTGAATGTCCTGCTCATCGGGCCTGGCTCCCTCTCGTGTCGACTCTCCGGCCGTGGATGGCGGCCGGTTCCCTTCCGATTCCGTCTGCTGCGATGTGCGTGATCAGTCCATCCCCCACGTCGTGCCCGCCGGAGCGCGCCGTCCGGCGACCTTCCAGGGGCTCACTGCGGCCGCCGCCGGCGCATCGCCGTTGGTGCCGCGCTCCTGCTCCTTCAGCAGCCTGGCCGCCACCGCGGCGGCGATCAGCTCGTTGCGCCGCACGCCCTTCTGGATCCGCTGCAGGAACGGGCGCGCGACCTGCGGGAACAGGACGTAGGAGATCACGTCCTGCCGCGAGCGCGCCAGGTCGCCCAGCTCGGCGGCGGCCTTCTCCATGGCCGGCTCGAACTGGTCGGCCGGCCGGCCGTCGATCGGTTTCTCGTCGCCGATTACCTTCTTGCGAATCGTCTCGTCGATGGGGGCGGGGGGGCGGCCGTAGAGGCCGCGGAAGTAGTTGCGCACCTCCTCCGGGACCACCTTGTATCGTTCGCCCAGGACCACGTTGAGCGTCGCCTGCGTGCCGACGATCTGGCTCGAGGGCGTCACCAGCGGCGGATAGCCCATCTCCTTGCGCACGCGCGGCACCTCCTCGAGCACGTCCATGTAGCGATCTTCGGCGCCCTGCTCACGGAGCTGCGAGATCAGGTTCGAGAGCATCCCGCCCGGGATCTGGAATTCGAGCACGTTGACGTCGACTCCCGCGATGCCGCTCTCGAAGCGGCGGTAGCGCTTGCGGATCTCGCCGAAGTAGCGTGCGATCCCGGCCAGGCGCGTCAGGTCGAGGCCGGTCTTGCGGTCGGTCTCCTCGAGGGCGCTCACGATTGATTCGGTCGGCGCCTGCGAGGTCATGAGCGCCATCGACGAGATGGCGGTGTCGACCACGTCCACGCCGGCCTCGGCGCCCTTGAGCAGCACCATGCTGGCCATGCCGCTGGTGTAATGCGTGTGAAGCTGAATGGGGACCGAGATGCGCTTCTTGAGCGCGGTCACCAGCTCGTAGGTGGCGTAGGGCTTCAGCAGCCCGGCCATGTCCTTGATGCAGATCGAGTCTGCGCCCAGATCGGTCAGCTCCTCGGCCAGCTTGACGAACGCTTCGTTGCTGTGCACGGGCGAGAGCGTGTAGGAGATGGTGGCCTGAACGTGCTTGCCCTCACGCTTCACGATCTCCATCGCCTTGGCCATGTTGCGCACGTCGTTGAGCGCATCGAAGATGCGGAAGATGTCGATGCCCTCGCGCGCGGCCTCCTCGATGAACGCCTCGACCACATCGTCGGGGTAGTGGCGGTAGCCGACGATGTTCTGCCCGCGCAGCAGCATCTGCAGCTTCGTGTTGGGAAGCGCCTGGCGGAGCTGGCGCAGCCGCTCCCACGGATCCTCGCCCAGGAAGCGCATGGCCGAGTCGAAGGTTGCGCCGCCCCACATCTCGAGCGAGTGGAAGCCGACCTCATCCAGCTCGCCGGCGATCGGGAGCATGGCTTCGGTGCCCATGCGGGTGGCGAGCAGCGACTGATGTGCGTCACGCAACACTGTGTCGGTGATAGCTAGGGGTTGGGCCATTGGCTGTATCCTCTTTGTTTGCAAACTGCTATGCTTCAGGTCCCGCCTGGGGGCCCTCACGGCCCCCTCGGAGCATCCACCACCCGCCCCGCGACGGGTTCCGAGCATCGGCGACATGATGCGATTGGAAGCAGCGCTCATGCTACGACATGGGGCTCCCGGACCGCAAGCGGTTGGGGCAGTGGGTGGGGATGGTGCTCCGGGGATGGGGCGCCGCATCCTGTGATGAGAATGGCGCGCTGAGGACGCAAAACTGTTGTGGGTGTCCGCGCGACACGAGGATGGTGTTCTGCGCCCAGACGGTTCCGATCATCTCTCGTTCGGCTGACGGTGCAGCAGGGCACATGCTAAAATCGGCCTGTACCCGCACATTGGAACATTGCGACGCGAATCGATGAGCCGGTGTGCCGCAGCCCGCGAGGCGGCAGAGCTCGGACGGTTTCCACGTTCAGGGGGGATTGAGATGAAACGTCTGCTGAGCATCTCTCTCGTGATTCTGGCGGCGGCGAGCACCGCCTTCGGCGCCGACCGGATCGTCTTTTACGAGCACTTCACGGCCGCCTGGTGAGGCTCCTGTCCCGGGGCCGCAGTTGTGGTCGAGGAGTTCATGAACACCCACGGCGAGGATGAGATCTGCGTCATCCAGAACGATTACGACGACCCCTTCAACGCCGACAGGGTCACGTTCTATGACATCGGCGCGTGGCCGACGGTCGTTTCCAACGGCGTCACCGATGCATGGCCGCTGGACTGTCTCGAAGGAGACTACCAAGCCAACGCGGCGATCCCCTCGCCTTTGACCCTCTCCATCACGGAGAACGCGGTGGGCGACTTCACCGTGCGCATCACCGCTGAAGAGGATGTGATCGACGCGGACTTCTTCATGGTCGCCACGCTGGCCGAGGATGTGCCTTCGTCGGGCGGCACGTCCTATCTTCCGCACCATGTGAAGGTCCACATGACGCCGCCGCTCACCGGCGACCCGTTCACCCTGATGGCGGGGGAGGAGGCGGAGATCCACCATGCGTTCGTCGTTCAGCCCGAGTGGGAGTACGAGCTGATGGGCGTCGCGGCGTGGGTCAGCAGACCCGGCGGCACGAGCGTCAGTCCCTGCACGGGCGGATTCCCGATCATCATGAACGAGGTGCTTCAGTCGCGGTGGGTGCCGACGACGATGGGCACTTCGGCGGTGGAGGAAATCGCGGGGGCTGCGATCGAGGCGCCGACGCTGCGCGTCTTCCCCAATCCGGGGATCGGGTCGCGGACGATCACCTACAGTCTTCCCCATGCCGGTCCCGTGCACCTGGGTCTCTACGACGCCCAGGGTCGGCTCGTGGAGCGCCTGAATGTGCCGGGACGGGCAGGCACCCATTCCATCGCCTGGTCTCCCTTGACGGATGGCGCCGGCGCGCGGCGTTCCCATGCCGGGGTGCGCTTCGTTCGTCTCGACTTCGGTGGAGAGGTTCTCACCAAGGAGATCCTCCAGATCCGATAGCGCACCCGCACAGCCCGTTGGCTCAGCGGCCCTGACGCAGCTCTTCCAGCCTCCGGCGGCCGGCCGCGTTGTCCGGATTGAGCTCGAGCGACTTCTCGTAGTTGGCGATCGCCAGCTCCGTATCGCCCCGCGCCGCATAGCCCTCCGCAAGGCTGTCGTACACGTTCCACGATTCCGGGTAGGCCCGGACATTGAGCTTGAACAGCTCGATGGCATCGTCGATGCGCCCGGTTTGCAGGCGCCGATAACCTTCGACATTCATCCGCTGCTCGGTGAAGGGCGCTTCGTTCGGGTGCGCCTGGCGGAAGCGCTCGAACTGAGCGACCGCCGCGGCCGTGCCCTCTTGCGCGAGTGTGTGGAGGAAGGGACCCTCCTCGAGGAATCTTTGTGCTTCGGCGGTGAAGGCCTCGGGCTGCTCGAGGGGCACGAGGTGGCCCGAGCCGCTCATCACGACGCGCTGAGCGCCGGGAATCCCCGCGTCGATCGCCCCGGCGTGCGCGTGCACATCCGGAATGTCGTGCTCGCCGATCACGATCAAGGTGGGGACCCGAATCTCCCCCAGGCGATCCAGCGCCGGGAGGTCCGCGCCCACCGCGAAGCGGAGTCGGGTGAGATCCGTGTGGAAGGGGTAGGCCTCCAGCAGCTCCCGGACCCAGGCCCGCGCGGCGGTGCTGGTCGGCGCCATCTCGTAGGGATCCGTGGTGACCATGTAGAGCCGCAGGGAGTCGGGATCGCTTCGGATCGCCGGTGTCAGGCGTCCGCCCCGCGTGGCCATGTGCAGCGTGTAGTCGAATCCACTCACCACGGCCCCGACCAGGACGAGGCCGCTCACCACCTGCGGATGGGCGAGCGTGAAGTCGATGCACAGACCTCCGCCCGCCGACATGCCCATCAGCCACGCGCGCTCGATGCCGAGCTGCGCAAACACGCTGTGCAGGTCCGCAACGTCCGAATAGGGCGCGTGCGCGGCATCCGAGTCGCCGTACCCGCGCCGGTCGTAACGCACCACGCGGTGCGTTTGCGCGAAGACCGGGAACTGCGCGTCCCAGATCTGACGGTGGATCAGCCCGTCATGAACCAGCACGATGCAGTCGCCGCTGCCCGCCTCGTCGTAGAAGAGGCGGCCGCCGTCGACGTCGATGGTGCCGGATCGGATCTGCGCATCCATGGCGCGCGGGCTCGTCTGCGCGCTTGCGGCGGGAAGACCGAGCGCACACGCCACCGCCGCGATCGCGGCGGTGCTGAGGAGGCCTGGCAGAATGCCATTCGTACATGGGTTTCTGGTTGGACGCGCGGTCGGGTGGGGAGCGGGGACAGGCGGCATGGGCCTACCTCCTGATCGGTTCTGCATCACGGTACCGAGTCCACGGGGGGGTGAAAGGAAGCGTAGCACCATCACGATGGTGGAGCCAGTCCCGCGCATCCGCGGAAGGGAGCGCGGATGAAACAGCCGCTGAAGACATGGCTCGAAGGTCTCGGCCTGCTCCTCCATTGGGCTGTTCCTCCATTGGCCGGCGACCCGGCGACCCGACCTACGCCTCGGCCGATTCGTCCAGCGCGATCAGCGAGACCCCCTCGATCCCGTCGATCGCGCCCAGCTCGCGCACGAACCGGCGGTTCTGCTCGGGGGACTTCAGGCGGACGAAGTAGGAGAGCTCCAGCTCCTCGCCACCCCGGCGGGTGCGGATGTTGAGCAGGGTGTGCTTGCGCAGGTAGCGCCGGAAGGCGTCCTCGTGGAGCATGGCGCCCCGCTCGTCGGGCATCACCGAGAAGCGTAGCAGCAGGTCCCGGCTGCGCACCGAGGCGAAGTTGCCCCAGTAGAGCAGCACGACGACCAGCACGATGGCGCCGGTGCCGGCCAGGGCGATCAGGTGGTAGCCGGTGCCGGCCGCCATGCCGGCGGCCAGCGCGAGGAAGACGAAGGCGATGTCGCGGGTGTCCTTGATCACCGTGCGGAAGCGGATGATCGACATCGCGCCCACCAGACCGAAGGCGCGCGCGAGGTTGTTGCCGATCACCATCATCACGATCGACGTGATCATCGGCAGGAGGACCAGGGTGTTCACGAATGAGACCGAGTAGTTGAAGCTGCGATGGGTGCGGCGGTAGGCGATCGCCACGACCGCCCCCAGCACGAATGCGATGGCGACGTTGACAAGGATGTCGGCGAGCAGGAACCGCTCGCCCCCCATCACCAGATCGTTCAGCACCCTATCGCCCTCATGACCCCACCCGTCCCGCCGCAGGCGCCTGGGTTTCCTGCCGTCCTGCCGTCCTGCCGCGGGCCGCTCGGCGGGCCCTCACGACTCGGTCAGCCCGGCCACGGCCTCGTCCGCGGGCGACCAGAGGTCGATGGCCCGGCAGTACTTCGAGATGGGCCCGTTGAAACGGTCCAGCATCGTCGTCACCGGTCGCAGCCAGGCCGGCATCGACCCGTCGAACTTCAGCTCGAGAACCTGCTGCTCGTCGGTCAGCCGGCGCAGCCCCTTCTGGGCGAAGATCTCGTCCAGCTCCGGCCGGATGATGCTCCGCACATCGCGGTCGAAGGTCAAGCGAATCCGCGGGTTCTCGACGCCCACGTACGCTTCCCGATCATAGACGACCAACACCGACGGGCGCAGCCGGAGGGACTGCTCCAGGAAGAAGAAGCGCTCGAGGGTGGCCCGCGCGGCCCGGGAGAGCTCCAGGCTGCGCAGCGCGGGGAAGTCCATGCGGTGGGCGGGGTCCTCCGCGCAGAGGCCGGTGGCGCAGTCGAACGACAGACCGACGCGCTCCTTCAGGATCGTGAACCCGCGCTTGCGCTTGATCTCGAAGAAGGCCACGCCCCCCGGGGCGCGCGGATCGGCGGGGAGGTCACCGTAGGTCCGCAGGCGCAGCTTCTTGCGCACCGCCTGCCCGGCCTCCTTCTCGTGGTAGAAGCGCAGGTCGGGCGTGTCGAAGTAGATGCTGCGGACCGTGTAGCCGCCGTGGTCCCCCGATCCGGCATGGGGGTCGGGGCCCATGAACGGGGCGACCAGGGCGCGGATGGCCCGGATCTGCGCCTCGGTGACGAAGAACTTGAGCTCGTAGCGCTGAAAACGAACGTCGGTCATCCCGCACCCCGCACCGAGTTGCCCCGGGGCAAATCTCCAATCCATTGTATTTCAGTCACTTGCTACTCCCTTCCCGTGCAGGACCGCACAGGGCGTACACATTGCCCCACGCCCAAGCCTAGCCTCCCAGCGTTCGATCGGCCGTATGCGCCAGACGATCGCGCACCCAGTCGAGCAGCGTCACCCGCGGCCCCTTGAACGCCGCCGAGGCCCGCAGTCCGCCCAGCGCGTGGCGGTCGGGATTGGGCACGGCCACCGTGACCCAGTAGAACGAGCGTCCCGCCACGGCCGCCGCCTGGCGGTCGACGCCCGCCACCCGGCCGGTCAGGCTGGGCACCGCGACCCCCAGCGGGGTGATCACGGCCTCTTGCCCCGGCGCCATCTCGGTCGCCCGCGACGGCGACACGGGCGCCACCGCGTAGAGGGTATCCAGCGCCGCCACACGCACCAGGGCCGAGTCGCCGTGCATCGCCACGATCTCGCCCGCGATCGGGCAGGTCACGCGATCCGCTTCCAGACGCGCCCGCGCATCGGCGATCTGCCGGCGAAGCAGGTCGCAGCGCGCCTGCCAGGCGCGCACGACGGCCTCCTTCTCGCCCACCTGAGCGACGCGCAGCCGATTGCGCGCCGCCTCCAGGTTCGCCTCGGCCCGGCGGTAGTTCGCCTGCGCCACGTCGAACAGGGCGCGGCTGGAGAGGTCTTGCTCCAGCATGGTCTGGGCGCGCTCGTACTCGGCCGCGAGCTGGTCGCGGTCGGCCTGCGCGGCGGCGATCTCGCTGCGGGCCAGGGCGATCACCTCTTCCCGCTCGCCGGTCTGGGCCGCCTGGAGGTTGGCCTCAGCCTCGGCCAGCATGGGCCCCAGCTCGTCGAGGGTGCGCCGGTTGATCTGGGATTCGAACCGGGCCACGTCCTGGCTCGCCGTGATCTCGGAGCCCGGCCCCAGGTCGGACGCGAGGCGGAAGCGCACCAGATCCCCCCGCTCGAACCGGTACAGGTCGAGGTGCGGGCGGCTGCCCGTGCGGTAATCCGTGAGCCGGGCCTCGAAGGTGTCGGGCTGAGTCTGCAGCAGGACCCACTCGCTTCGGGGGAAGATCCGACAGGGGCGCGTGAACTCGATGTCGAGCCGGATCCAGGTCGCCGCCAGCGCGGCGACGATCAGGACCGCGAGCACCCCGGCCACCGTGATGAAACGCCCGTGGGTCATCGATGCATCTCTTCCATTGTCCTCATCACCCATCCGGCGCCGCAGTCGCCCGGGCAGGCGGCGATCGGCGGACAGCGGCATTGACGTCGCGCGAGCCGGCCGCCTAGCATGATCGCATGGGAGACGCGACGCTCAGCCCGGCCGTGCGCCTGCCGGCGCATCGCCGGGCCCTCACGATAGGGCAGGAGCCCCCGTGCCACCAAGGGGGGATCTCCGGCCGCCGGCACGATCCGGGCAGCCGCCGTCGCCGCGTGCAGGCGACCGGTCGCTCGGGCGCCCGTTCCGCGGGGGTGCCCGGCGGTAGAGACCGCGCTCGCACCCCGTTGATGCTTTTGAGCGCGCTGCTCCTCTTGCTCTTGCTCTTTTCCGCCCCGCCGGCGCGCGCGCAGTTCCCCCGTTTCAGCGCCGGCCTGGGCGCAGGCATCGGGGGCCTGCGATACCAGGAGTTCGTGGGCGGCGTACCGTACTCGGCAGGCACCGGGCGCTTCTCGGGCCAGAGCTGGTGGCTGGATCTCACCTGGAACGCCTATTCGGGTTGGACCTTCGGCGTGAGTTCCCATCTGCTGCGCGTGCCCATCGACGACGGCGGCCGCGTGGGGACCTTCGACCTGCTGCCGGTCGTGGCCCAGGTGGGGCTTCGCCGCGCTCTGATCACGGACAGGCTGTGGGGGTTCCTCAACGTGGGCGCCGGGCTGACCTGGTCACGGTACGTGACCACCGGGAGCACGCAGCGGTGGGAGAGCCTGGGCGGCGGTCACGTGCACCTGACCCGCCAGCGCCCCTTCACGTTCTCCCTCATGACGGGCCTGGACTACGGGCTGACGCCCACTCTGCTTCTGGAGGCTGCGGTCGGATCGGTCCAGATGGACAGCGAAATCTCCTATCGCACCGTGCCGCCCATCGGAAGCGGCACGAGCTTCGTCCACGACCGGGCGGCCCTGGTGGAGGCGCGCCATCTGCTGGCGCGCGTGGGCGTGCGCTGGTGGTTCGAGTGGTGGTAGATCGGCAGGTCGATTGCCCCAGGGGCCCGGGTTCCGGGCGCGTGGGGTCGCCTGCGACCGATCTCGAGACCCGGCGGCTCATCGTTCGGGTTTTGGGTCCCCGTCTCCGCCGCCTTCCTTCTCACCCCGGTCCTCGTCACGTCGATCTGCCGGTGGATCCTCACGGCCGGTCGATGGAGGTCTCAGCGGTTGGATGGGTCGCTGTGCGGCCGGCGGCCTTCTGCGCCCGGGGCGGTCACGGCCCGTGATGCCGTCGGGGACCGGCCAGTTCCCGGCGGGTCCGAGAATCCTCCCACCCTCGGGTGGGTTCTTGCCGGTCGGGTCTTCCCGGTCACGGGCGGCATCGGCCCGGTCGACACGGTCTTCCCGGTCACGGGCGGCATCACGGTCTTCCCGGTCCGGGGCGGCATCGGCCCGGTCAGGCGTGGCGCCGTCGGCCCGACCGTCCGGGGCGGCGCCCCTCTGGGCCTCCAGCGCCGCCTCCAGATCGAAGTCCTCCGGCAGCAGCTCGAGA
Organism: uncultured bacterium; assembly: GCA_964585945.1. GTDB lineage: Bacteria > Eisenbacteria > RBG-16-71-46 > CAIMUX01 > WJJG01 > CAZDKK01. The sequence goes on from CAZPGB010000021.1 coordinate 68,479, forward strand.
AAGGCCTGGCGCATCTCGGACAGCCGCCGCTGCAGCTCCATCAGCTTCTCGCGCATCATGCCGTCGAGTACCGCCATGCGGTTCTCGCGCGAGCCGAGCTTCTGCATCAGCGCGGTGATTTCCTCCTGGAGAGGCTGCAACTCCGGGTGTTCCTTCAAGAAGCGGTCGCGGGCCTCGACGGCCTTGCGGATGCGCTCGAAGGATTCCTCGTCGTGCATGGCGCGCACACTCCTCCCGGACGGGCGGGGGGCCATGCCGCCGCCCGGTCGAGATCCATGGATCCATTGTTCCTATCGGCGCCAGGGCGGGCCAGCGGCAGGGTTTCCCGCGGTGGGCCGGGGCGCCCGCCGGAGGCCTCTCACCGCGTTCCCTAGCTCTTGTGGAGGCCATCAACCTTCCGTATGCTGCCCCCTGTGCCGTGCCAAGGGCGCGGCCGACGCTGAGAGCCCGCCGAGATGCCCGTTGTACTAGAGGGTGGGGGAAAAGCATGCAAAAAGGGCTGTTGATCGACTTTACCAAATGCATTGGCTGCGGCGCCTGCATGGAAGGGTGCCGTGACGCCAATGACCTTCCGAAGCCGCCGCCGGATGCGCCGCCGCCGACCGAGCTCGACGCCGCGAACTTCACCGTCGTGCTGGAGGGCGAGGGCCCGGGCGGCGATCCGCTCTACTACCGCCGGTTGTGCATGCACTGCGAGGACGCCGCCTGCGTCTCGGTCTGCCCGGTCTCCGCGCTCTCGAAGCGGGACGACGGGCCGGTGCTCTACGACGGCGATCTCTGCTTCGGCTGCCGCTACTGCATGGTGTCGTGTCCCTTCCAGGTACCGCGCTACAACTGGGACAGCCTCGCGCCCGCGATCCACAAGTGCATCCTGTGCTACCACCGCCTGGACGAGGGGCAGGAGCCGGCGTGCGCGGCCGTCTGCCCCACCGGTGCCACCCGGTTCGGGCCCCGCGAGGCCCTGCTCCACGTGGCTCACGAGCGGATCAAGGCGCACCCCGACCTCTACGTCGATCACGTCTTCGGCGAGAAGGAAGCCGGCGGAACCGGCGTGCTGATGCTCTCCTCGGTGCCGTTCGAGGAGCTGGGCTACAACACGCGGGTGCCGCTCAAGGCGTTGCCCGACCTGACCTGGATCGTCCAGGAGAAGATCCCCAACGTGGTGCTGACCGGCGCGGTCTTCCTGGGCGGTCTCTACTGGGTGATCAACCGTCGGATGAAGCTGGCCAAGAACGACGAGGAGGCGTGATGCAGGTGCGCAAGTATCTGACTCCCGGTTGGGCGCTGGTGGGCATCATCCTCCTGGGCGGGGCGCTGATCACCATCCGGCGGTTCTTCATCGGCGGCCTGGGCGCCACCACCAACCTCACCGATCAGATGCCCTGGGGATTCTGGATCGGCTTCGACGTGATCTCGGGCGTCGCGCTGGCCTCGGGCGGCTTCACGATGGCCTTCCTGGCCCACATCGCCGGCGACCGCACGATCAAGCCGCTGGTGCGGCCGGCCATTCTGACCGCGCTGCTCGGCTACATCATCGTCATCGTGGGGCTGCTCTTCGACCTGGGCAAGCCGTGGAACATCTGGCACGCGATCTTCTGGTGGAACCCCCACTCGGTGATGTTCGAGGTAGCCTGGTGCGTGATGCTCTACACGACGGTGCTCTTCCTGGAATTCCTGCCGGTGGTCTTTGAAGGGCTGCGCTTCGAACGGGCGCTCAAGGTGATGAAGGCGGTCGCCATTCCGCTCTACATTCTGGGCATCATCCTCTCGACGCTCCACCAGAGCTCGCTGGGCAGCCTGTTCCTGATCATGCCCACACGGCTCAACGAGCTCTGGTACACGCCCATCCTGCCGCTGCTCTTCTTCCTGTCGGCCCTGACGGTCGGCGCGGCGATGGTGATGCTCGAGTCGTTCCTGAGCTCGAGGTTCCTGGGCCACGGCCTGAAGCTCAAGGCCCTGACCCGCATCGGGGCCTATCTGGCATTCTTCGACATCTTCTACCTCATCGTGCGTGTCCAGGATCTCTTCGTGCGTGGGGCCTGGGGGGCGGCGTTCACCGGCAGCTACGAGAGCCTGGCCTTCATCTTCGAGATGCTGCTCTACATCGTGCCCCTGTTCCTGCTGTTCCCGTCCGGGCTGCGGCAGAGGCGTGGGCCGCTGTTCGCCTCCGCGCTCATGTTGGTCCTGGGACTGATCGTCAATCGGATCAACGTGAGCCTGGTCGGCGTGATGCGCAATGCCGGCGGATCGTACCTGCCGAACATCCAGGAGATCTGGGTGTCGGTCTTCATCGTGCTATGCGGAGCCCTGGCATTCGGCCTGCTCACCAAGTGGCTGCCGGTCTTCCCCAGGGACGAGGAACACCACCGGACGAGCGAGCAGGCGCAGACCGCCTAGCCCGCGCCCTACGAACGCTGAGGGAGGATGGGATGCGAAGCGGACGATTCAGGACCGCGCAGTTCATCGGCGCCGCGGTGTTGACGGCGTTGGCGGCACTGTGGGCGGTGACGGGTTACGCGGGTGATGATGCGACCGTCCTGCGCACCGAGGTCGACATCAACGCCGAGACCCGGGCGGATGCCGAGGTGCCCGCCGAGGTGACGTTCGACACGTGGTACCTGGACGGCAGCCGCGTGGTCTTCGACCATGCGCTCCACGTCGATGGATTCGAGATGGCCTGCGGCGAGTGTCATCACACCGAGGCCTGTGGCCAGTGCCACCTTCCCGAGGGGACCGTCACCCTGATCCGCGACTCGCAGGTATCGGTGCACGCGGTCTGTTTCCCGTGTCACGAGCAGGAGGCCGGCGGCGAAACGTGCACCGATTGCCATGTGCCCTCCTCCGCCGTCACCGCCGAGAACGCCTCGGCGCGCACCGGTGTGGCCGCCTCTCCCCAGTACGGCCGGCAGATCCACGACTGGTTGCTGGAGTCGATGGAGGAGGCCGCCGATTCGTTGACGCTCTTCGGCGAGCAAGCGCCGCGCGAGCGCGAGGCGGCCGAGATGCCCGAGGATCACATCTTCGTCACGTCGCGCAACGGCGTGTCCGTGGTCGGTTTCGCGCACAAGGCCCACGCCGAGGACTACGGCCTGGCGTGCGCCTCGTGCCATCACCTGGAGCGCTGCGGCGTCTGCCATGCCGACGTGCAGCGCAAGTTCCCCGTGCGCTCGGCGCAGGACGCGGTGATGCAGAACTGCGTGCGGTGCCACGAGGACCTGGGGCTCGCGAGCGATTGCGAGAGCTGCCACACCGATCCCCACCGCCGCTGATGCAGCCGAAGCCGCCGCCACGGCCTGCGGCGAGCCTGCGCGGCCGCGTCTCGCTCGGGGCCCACCTGTCGATCGCCGGCGGGCTGCACCTGGCGCTCGAGCGGGCGGTCGCGCTGCGCTGCACGGCGGTCCAGCTCTTCACCCAGTCGGCCCGCCAGTGGGGCGATCGGCGCCTGAGCGGCGAGGAGATTCGGCTCTTCCACGAGACGCTCGCCCGGGTCGGCCCGCTGGACGTGGTGGTGCACGCCGGCTATCTGCTCAACCTCGCGGCCTCGGACCGCGCGCTGCGCGATCGATCGGTGCGTGCGCTGATCGGCGAGCTGGAGCGCTGCGAGGCGCTGGGCGTTCCCAGCCTGGTCCTCCATCCCGGGGCGCATGTGGGTGCCGGTGAGGTGCGCGGTCTTCGCGCTGTGGCCGGCGCGATCAGGCGGGCCCATCGCGCCACGCGCGGCTTCGCGGTGCGGACGGTGCTGGAGAATACGGCCGGTCAGGGGACGGGGCTGGGCTATGTGTTCGCGCACCTGGCCGAGATCATCGATCGCTCGGGCGAGAGGGATCGCCTCGGACTCTGCTTCGACACCGCTCACGGCTTTGCGGCCGGCTACGACTTCACCCGTCCGGCCGGGTACGTGGCCCTGTGGGACGAGATCGATCGGCGGATCGGGCTGGACCGCTTGCGGGCGATTCACCTCAACGACGCCAAGCGGGAGGCGGGATCGCGCATCGATCGCCACGCGCACATCGGACAGGGGCGCATCGGCAAGCGGGCCTTCGGTTGGATCATGCGCGACCCTCGCTTCGCCCGCGTGCCCAAGATCCTGGAGACGCCCAAGGAGGACGACATGGACCGCACGAACCTGAAGATCCTGCGTTCGATGGCGCGCCGTCCGGCCGGTGTGCCCGGCCTCGGTGGCCTGCGCGCGGCCCGCTGAGGGCTCAGCGCCCCGAACCCAGGACCCCTCATGACATTGGATTGGGACTTCGACACGGTCTGCGAGCATCTGCGCCTGGCGCTGCGTGGATCGCTTCCCGGCGGCCGCGCACAGATGCGTATGGCGCCGGTGCCCCGGCCGGGCTGGGACCCGGAGGCCGAGGCGCCCCGTGGGCGGCCCGCGGCCGTGTTGGTGTTGCTCTATCCCGTGGCGGCGGGGGACGGCCGCCGCGAGCCGACGCTTCTGCTGACCGAGCGCACCGAGACGATGGAGCTCCACCGAGGCCAGATCGCCTTTCCCGGGGGATGCGCCGAGGAAGGCGAGAGCCCCGAGGACACCGCCCTGCGCGAGGCCCACGAAGAGGCGGCGGTTTCGCCCGACCGCGTGCGCCTGCTGGGCCGCCTCAGCCGGCTGTGGATTCCGGCCTCGGGATATCTGGTCACGCCGGTCGTGGGGGTGACCGACGAGCGCCCCCCCTTGCGGCCCGATCCCACCGAAGTGGCCCGATTGCTCGAGGTGCCGCTGCGCGAGCTGCTCGATCCACGCACCCTGCGCACCGAGGGCCGGTCGCGCGACGGCCGCTGGCAAACGGTGCGCTACTTTGCGATCGGGGAGGCGCGGCTCTGGGGCGCCACGGCCATGATGACCGCCGAGCTGCTCACTCTTCTGGGCTGGTGAGCACCCCGCAGCCCGCGATCACCCGGTTGCCACGCGGACCGCGTCCAACTCCTGAAGCTGCTCGACCAGGGTGACGTAGTCCGACGGGGTGGCCGAGACGATCTGCGGCGAGGCGTGCACCTTCTCCCAGCGCCGGAGCGCTCCCGCCATCTCACGCCAACCCTCGGGCCGGTCGATGCGCAGCGGCAGACAACCCAGCGCGTGCAGCCCCTTTAGCAGGGTGGGCCTCTGGGAGGGTGGGGCGGCGCCCATCTCCGGGACCGGATCGGCCATGGGCGGCGCATGGATGAGCAGCGCCGACCGCACCACCTGGTCGATGAAGGCGTAGGCGTAGGCCTGGCGATGCGCGTCGAAGAGGTCCCCGTCCGCGGTCTGGCGCACCGCCACCTCGAGCCGCCGACCGGCGACATCTTTGCGCCAGCGATGGGCCGCAAAGGCGACCGGCGCTGCCGGAGCGCACTCGGCGGACGTCTCCTCGGGAAGCTGGAGCACGGCGCGCAATCCTCGATCCGGCGTTGCGGGAGGCTCTCCGGGCCCGTGGGTCAGCCCCACGCGGCCCGCGTAGGGCAATCGCAGGCCCGCCAGCGCGTCCTCATCGGCGCTTCCCGTGTGAAGGACTTCCAGCCGGCCCTCGCGACCAAGCCGTTGCACCAGGTTTTCGAGAGACGACCCCGTGACCAGCGGCGCCCAGTCATCGGGCAGACCCAGGCGGATCGCCTTGTGGCGTTCGGCCTGGTGAAGCGCCGCGGCGATCAGTTCCCGGCGCCGCTCCTGGGTCTCCGACGGCGGGCGCAGCTTCAGAGAAGGGAGCATCGCCAACAAGTAGACGCGCGTGGCATCCAGGCGCAGGCCGGGCAGGCGGAGGCTGCCGCTCAGCCGGGCGAGGGGCGGATCGCCGTCCTCGCCCGATACGGCCTCGCTCGCACCGAGCGAGCTGGGGGGCGCTTCGAGAAGCAGATCGACCTCGGCCGCGCCGCGGGGTCCCGACGTGCGTGCGTGAACGATCAGCGGCCAGCGCGCGGCGGACGAGGGTCGCTGCGCCGGATCGGGCGCCAGCAGACCCTCGAAGCAGGCATCGAGACGCGCCGTGGGGCCCGCGTCCGGTTCGGGGATGCGTCCGTCGCGCCAGGCGGCGAAGAACTCCTCCCGCCCGCGCGGGGTGATGACGCCCAGCCGCGCGCCGCCGGTGAATCCGGGCGGCGGCAGCAGGAAGAAGACGCGCCAGCGCTCCTTCTTGCGCCGGCGCAGCACCGTGGACGGGCGCAGCAGCCACGGACCGAAGGTGAAAATCGGCCAGCCGTCCTCGCCGCGCAGCGCCCGCAGTTCCACCTTGGCGCTCATCGCGGCGACCTCGGCGCCCGCCTGGATCGGCTGTCCCGGGATTCGGCGACCGTCCGGCGGCTGTCGGGTCTGCCCCCGCGGGCGGAGGGCGCGGTTCGGTCACGGTGGTCCCGGATCGTCTTCACCAGGCGGCGCCACAGACGCGGGGCTTCCCCGCAGGCCAGCTCGCTCATGTGGGCACAGGCCTCGAACCCCCAGATCGCCACCACGTCGGGCTCGTGGGTGAGCAGCCGCCGCGTGCCGGCGATGGCGTCCTTCTGGGCTTCGGCGGGCAGCCGGAAGGCCTGCACCCAGATCATGACCGGAATCCCGGCGGCCCGCGCTGCTTCCTGAGCGCTGCGCGTGTGCCTGTCGATGAAGGCGTCGCGCTCCTGCTCACCGGTGACATGAAACGCATGCCAGTAGGGGTCGGTGCCGAACTCGCTCACCCCGGGGATGGCGGCCACCGCGGACCAGTCCATCTCGGTGGCGATGGTGGCCGCGTGCGGCAGGAGGCAAACGGAGGACCGCAGGCCGTGCGACGAGGCCATCGCCACCAGCGCGGTCAGCAGACGGGTGATCGAGTCGGCTCGCAGGCGATGCAAGGCCGGGGCCGGAGGCTTCTTGCCACGCTTCACGCCCAGGTGCCCGAGACAGTGGGGGCACACGCAGGCCTCGCCCCCGGGATTGCGCGGGCCCGGATGTACCCAGTGCGGCTCGTCCCAGAAGACGCCGTCGGCGCCGGTGGCCGCGGCCGCTTCGATCCAGCCGTGCATCAGGGGCAGCAGGTCGGGATGGTTGAGGCAGGCGCCGCCCAGCGGCCGCCCCGACGCGCCGCGCTGCGCGAGGTCGGGGTTCTCGACGATCCACTCGGAGAAGGCCTCACCCCCGAAGATGCCGGCGACGCCCCAGGGATCGAGCAGAACCTCCAGCCCTTCGGCCTTCGAGATCGCCACGATGTTACGCAGGGTGTCGCGGCTGTAGAAGAGGTCGTTCTCCGAGAAGGTGTGGATGACCCGATCGAAGCCCAGGCGGCGCAGGCGGCGCATGTCGCTCTTCACGTGCCGGGGGATGCGGCATCCGAAGTAGCTCGTGGCCAGCTTCATGCGTGACTCCTCTCGCCGAGGACCGGAAAATGCTACGATCGGCGCTGGCCCGGTTGAACGATGAAGGCGTCCTCGCGGCCCGCATCTCGCCCGGGCGGCCCCAAGATGGTCCACTGTCGAATGGAGCCGAACCCGCACTTCCGGTACAGGTCCCCGTGCACGAACGGCGCGTCCAAGCTTCCCTGGGTGGTGATGAAGCGCGACTTCGGCGCCAACCGTCGAATGCACTCCTCGGCCAGCAGCATGCCGAAGCCTCGGTGCCGGAGCCTGGGAATGACCTCGATCCAGTCGATGAACCCCTCGCTCAGCTCGGGGCAATACCCGCTGACGGCCAGACCCACGGGTTGGCCCGATACGCTCTCGACCAGGAAGAACCAGCCGTCGGGATCGAAGTAGGGCGCCTGAACGTGACGCCGCAGCCGCTCGGGCGATGTGAGTCGCCGCAGGCTTGGATAGGCGGCGTTCATCAGGCGGCAGGCCGCCTCGAGGTCGCGCTCGGCATCGAAGTTCGCGATCTCGAACCCGGCCGGGATGTCGCGGGGCGAAACCTCGGGCTTGGGCATGTGGCCGCGGAAGTACCTGCCCTGAACCGGCAGCGACAGCATCTCGCTCCAGCTCTTGCTTCCGGTCTCGATCACCGGCACGAAGTGAAGATCCCCGATCCGACGCTGCGCCTGGGCGATCAGGTTGCGCAGCGAAAGCGCGCGGCCCGCGAGCGACCAGGTGAATTCGATCGAATCCTGCGCAAACGCGAGGACGGCGCTCAGCCGCTGGCCGTCGGTGGAGACCAGATACTCGCAGCCTTCGATCCGCTCGCGGATCTTGCAGAGAGGCGTGTAGAGCGTGGCGTGGGGGGCCTGCTCGTAGAGCGCTTTGATCAGCTCCAGGTTCGTGGCTGGTCCTCCGCCGGCTGCGGGTGTCGGGCCATGCGGGTGCTCCGCCGATGGGCCCCGCGCCATACCGCCGATCGGCGCGCAGGATGCTCATGTGTCCGTGGAGCATAGGAAATGACCCGGCCGAGGGCAAGCTGGCCGCTTCTTCGTGCGGCCGCCGCATGGCGCGACCCCTGCGTCGCGTGGCCGCCGCTCAGCGCGCTCAATCCGCCGGGCCGACGATCTCCAGGGACAGCGCCGCCTGTCCGTCCTCGTCCAGCAGCTCCACCCGATCCCCGGGGCCGATCCGGTGGCTGCGGCGGTTTTCGAGCGCGCCGTTGACCCGCACGCGCCCGCTCTGGATCAGAAACTTGGCCTCACCCCCGGTGCCGACCGCTCCGGCGAACTTCAGGAGGGCGTCGAGCCGGATCTGGGGCGTGTGGATCTGGATCGGAGAGTGTTCCATGCCGGGATCGTAGTCCCCGCGGGGCGCGGCCACAACTCGTCCTCCTCGGGGACGGGATCGGGGGCTGCCGTTTACCGGCCCCATCTTCGATGCTAGGCTACGAGTAGAGCTGGGTGTGCGGCGGGCCGAAACAGCAACGGTTGCGAAGCGCCGGGCCCGTGCCGGCGTCGGCGAGCGCGCGTGGCGCTGGCGGGCCCGTGTGGGTCGGCGAGCGCGCGTGGCGCTGGCGAGCCCGTGCCGGCGTCGGCGAGCGCGCGTGGCGCGCCGCCCAGGGGTCAGACAGGAGACGGACACATGTCAACCGTACTTCCTTCCAGGGAGCGGGCCCATCTGGCCGTGGCCGCGGTGCGGGTGCTCCATCACAAGCAGAGCACACCGCCCTCGGCCGCGCAGATCGCCGGGCTGCTCGAGTGGACCGGTGAGGAGACCCATGTGGTCCTCCGGGGACTGGTGGACGTGGGCATCCTGCGCGAGCACGAGACCCCGTTCGAGGTGCACTACGAGGTCGCCGACCACATCAAGGTGGAGGATCTGCGGCCCGAGGCGGAGAAAGAGGTCCTGGACGATGAGGTCCAGGACTTCAAGCGCCGGGTCAAGACACGCCAAGAGCAGATCGAGAACATGTTCCGGTCCGACTCATGCGGCGAGCAGAAGAAGGCCAAGCATTCGTCGCTCGAGGAGCAGTTCAAGGAGTTCCAGAAGAAGAAGCCGCGGCGACCCCAGGTTTGACGCCGGGCGAGGGAGGATGCCATGAGCCGTGACAGCGAGGGTCGGGAGGAGCAGGGGGCGATCTTTCGGATCATGCGGCAGTTCTTCGACGCCGACGACTGGAAGTACAGCCTGATCGAGGACCAGCCCGCGGTCCAGGTCGGCTTCCAGGGCGAGAGCGGCGTGTGGCGATGCGTGGCCCAGGCGCGCGAGGAACAGAAACAGTACATCTTCTATTCGATTCTGGACGAGGCCGTGCCCGAAGAAGGCCTCTCCCGCGCGGCCGAGTTCGTCGCTCGCGCCAACTACGGCCTGGTCATCGGCAACTTCGAGCTGGACCACAGCGACGGCGAGGTCCGGTTCAAGACCAGCGTCGACTTCACGGAGGCGCCCGGCGCCATCACCCCCGAGGTGATCGGCCACTACACCTATGTCAATGTGCTGATGATGGACCGGTACTACGGCGCGCTCGAGAGCGTGATCGCGGGCACGGATTCGCCCGAGGAAGCGGTGGCGAAGGTGCTCGCGCGCAACGCTCCGTCCGACTCCTGACGGCTTCTCCGCCGCCTGCCGATGGGTCCGCTGTGCGGTCCGGAGGGCGCCTGGTCTTCCAGCGCCTTGGGGCGGCGCGATCCTCCGATTCCGTGCGATGATGCAAGGGCCTTGCATCATCGCGGCCTAATTCCTTGTCAGGAAGCACGCTAGATGCCCGCGGGCCTGCCCGCGCTGTTGCCTCGGCGACCGGCGCTAAGGTACAATCATATCCAGGTTTGTTGCAGCAGTGAGCGGTGCCCGGCCGAAGCGTGCAGCCCTTCGGCTCGGCGCCGCCCGCACGGGTACCTCCGCAGCGGAAAGGAGAACTCCAATGCGAGACAGGCGCATCCTGCTCGCCGCTCTGGGCGTGGCCATCGCCCTGGCGGCCCCCCTGAGCGCGTGGGCTTCGGTGCCCCGCGTGATCATCGCCGAGGACTTCGGCTACCCCGGCTGAGGCTACTGCCCCTATGCCCGGTGCGGGCTGGAAGTCATGCTCGGTGAGTTTCCCGACCAGTTGGTGGTGGCCGAGTGGCACACCTCCGGCGGTCTGAACATCCCCTACGTGAGCACGCGCGCGAGCTGGTACAACGTCTCGGGTGTTCCGCACGTCCGCATCGACGGCAAGTACGCCGCCGTCGGCGCCGGCTCGTGCTCGGGTGCGGCGGCGACGTACCGCAACTACATCAATGCGCGGCTGGCCGAGACCGGCGGTGTGGCCCCGGTGGCGATCGAGGGCGTGCACTCCACCAGCCAGACGAGCGTCTCGGCCGAGGTGACGATCACGCTCGACGATCCGGTCACGTTGCTCAACCCGACCGCCTTCATCTTCCTGACCGAAGACGATGTGCTCCATCTGGGGCAGGTCTACAACCACATCGTCCGCGCGGAGCACCACCAGTCGATTTCGCTCACCAATCCCGGTGACCAGGTCGTGATCAATGTCGATTTCCCGATGTTGGCGGCCTACGACATCGAGAATCTCAACGTGCTGGCCTGCGTGCAGAAGATGACCGGCGACAAGGAGATGTACAACGCGGCCAACATCCCGCTGGTGGCGGACTTCGAATTCGCCTGGGATCCGAACATCGCGTCCGTGCCGCAGGGCACCGGCACGGCCGAGTTCGAGGGCACGCTGACCAACATCAGCGACGGCGCCGACAACCTGACCATCGACCTCGACAACACCTTCGGGTGGATCGCCGAGTTCATGGTGGAGGGTGAAGCCGGCTTCCACACCACGCCCAGCGTGATCAACCTGGCCACGCAGGAGCAGGTGCAGGTCTACATGCGCGTCCACACCGACGACGAGGTTCGCGTGGGCGAGGGGGGCATCCTGATCCACTCGCAGGTCAGCGACCGGACGCAGCTCAGCACCGGCCGCGTGTTCAACGGCAGTCCGGCCATTCTGCTGGTGGACGACGACAACGGCCTGCAGGCCACCGAGGTGCCTTTCGAGAACGCCCTTCTCGCCGCGGGGTACCTGTTCGACACCTGGGACGTGAAGAACGAGCACGCCGATCAGTCGCCCAACTTCGACGAGATGAAGGGCTATGACCTGGTGCTCTGGATCGCCGGTTGGCAGGCGACCTCCCCGATCATCACGGCCGATGACGCCACCAACCTGATGGCGATGATGGATCTGGGCAAGGGGCTGATCGTCTCCAGCCAGGACTTCTTGAACGGCTTCACCGCGGGCGATCCCTTCATCGAGAACTACCTGGGCATCGCCACCTGGGACGCCAACGTGGGCGCCGAGGAGGCCAACGGCGTGGCCACGGATCCGATCACCGACGGCATGGCCCTCGACATCAGCTATCCGTCGTGGCAGCTCGACCGGGCCGACCAGGTGAACGCCAGCGCGGTGGGCACCGAGATCTTCACCAACGAGACGGGTCTTCCGATCGGCGTGCGGGCCGAGACGCGCGGCGCGCGCTCGGTCACCTACGCCTTCGCCGCGACCGCGGTGGCGGCGGGCGCCGATCCGAACAACCTCAACACGCTGATCGCCCGGTCGGTCGAGTGGGTGCTGGAAGCGATGGGCCAGGGCGCCGAGGAGATCGTGCCGGCCTTCACGTCGCAGATCGGATCCGTCGCGCCGAACCCGCTTCAGATCGGCGCGCGCGGCGGGACCGCGATCCGCCTGCGCCTGGGCGACCGCGCTTCGCTCGCCCCGGTGCAGCTCGACATCCTGGATCTCAACGGTCGCCTGGTGCGCAACGTGGTCGACGGCTCGCTGCCGAGCGGCGTCTCCGCGGTGAGCTGGGACGGCCTGAACGCCGCCGGACGGCCGGTGGGTGCGGGCGTCTACTACGCGCGGCTGACCACCCTCGACGGCTCCCACAGCGCGCGGGTGGTGGTATTGCGATAGGAGCATCGAGCGGGGTCTCGCGCGCCGGCCGGTCCGGCCCGCAGGGAATCGCGTCACGAGGCAGGTGACGCGAAGCTCGCCCCGCAGCAGGAGCGCGGGGCCCGGTCATGAACGACCGGGCCCCGTTCGTGTCGTGGATCCGTCCAACGCAAGTGTTTTGCGCGCTGATCGGCAGCCGGGACCCGTTTTCGGCCCGCCACGCCCCCAGTGAGGGTGCTGCCCGCTTGCCTGCGCATCGAGGCCTGCCCTACGATCAAGTGTGTCTCGGAGCATCATCGGGCGGCTCGGGTCTCGCGCGGCGCTTCCCCTTTGCCGATCCTCTCCGATCCGCCCACAGGGTCCTCTCAGCGGAAAGGAGAATTCGATGAGAAGAAGGCTACTGCTGCTCGCCGGCGTGGGCGTCTTGCTCGCGCTGGGGGCGGTCCAGGGTGCGCAGGCCTCTGTGCCGCGCGTCATCATGGCGGAGGATTTCGGGTACATCGGCTGAAGCTTCTGTCCCTATGCCCGGTGCGGGCTAGAAACGGTTCTCGGCGAATTCCCCGATCAGCTCCTTGTGGCCGAATGGCACACCTCGGGAGCATTCGCGGTCCCCACGGTGAACCAGCGCACGAGCTTCTACAACGTCTCCGGCGTTCCCCACGTGCGTATCGACGGCAAGTACGCCGCGATCGGCGCCGGCTCCTGCTCGGCGGCGGCGTCGACCTACCGCAACTACATCAACACGCGCCTCACGGAGACCGGCGGCGTGGCCCCGGTGGCGATCGAGGGCGTGCACTCGGTGGGGGCCAGCGACATCACGATGACGGTGACCTTCACCCTCGATGATCCGGTCACCCTGCTCAGTCCCAGGGCGTACCTGCTCATTCTGGAGAGCAACATCCCCTACGGTTCGGACACCTACAACCACATCGTCCGCGCCGAGCACCACGAGGACATCACCGCGCTGGTGAATCCCGGCGACCAGGCCACGGTCGAGTACAGCTTTCCCATCAGCGGATGGAACCTCGACGAGATCCAGTGTGTGGCGTTTCTCCAGAAGATGACCGGCGACAAGGAGATGTACAACGCGGCCAACATCCCCGTGGTGGCCGACTTCGAGTTCGCCTGGGATCAGTCGATCATCTCCTTGCCCAACGCGAGCGGCACGGCGATGTTCGAGGGCACGCTCACCAACATCAGCGAGGCCTCCGATGACCTCACGCTGACGCTGGACAACACCTTCGGCTGGCCGGCCGAGTTCAAGGTGGAAGGGGAAGCGGGCTATCACACCACCCCGAGCCAGATCACGCTCGGTGCGCAGGAGGCGGTGCAGGTCTACCTGCGCGTGGAGACCGACACGGAGCATCGCATCGGCGAGGGCGAGCTGGCGATCTACTCGGCCACCAGCGACCGGACCGGCCGCTTCAAGGCCCGCGTCTTCAACGGCAGCCAGGCGATTCTCTTCGTCGACGACGACAACGGCGTGCACACCACCGAGCAGCCGTTCATGACCGCGATGGACAACGGCGGATACCTCTATGACACCTGGGACGCCCGGAACGATCACAGCGGCTTCGGACCCGCGTTCGACGTCATGGCGCCGTACGATCTGATCCTCTGGATCACGGGCTATGACTTCGGCGACATCCTGACCACCGAGGACCAGGAAAACCTGATGGCCTTCATGGACACGGGCAAGGGTGTGGTGCTTTCGAGCGCCGACTTCCTCAGCGGCTTCGCGGGGCCCAACACGCTCACGACCGATTACCTCGGCATCGCGAGCTGGCAGGCCAACGTGGGCGCCACGCAGGCCAACGGGGTCGCCGGCGATCCGATCAGCGACGGCATGAATCTCGTGCTGAACTATTCGCACTCCAGCTACAACCGGGCTGATCGCATCACGCCCAACGCGATCGCCACCACGATCTTCCACAACGCGGCGAGCCATCCGATCGGCGTGCGCGCCGACAACGGCACCGCGCGCGCGGTGACCTTCACCTTCGCCGCCGCGGTCACCGAGCCCAACCCGGATCCCAGCAACCTGACCACCCTGATCGACCGCTCCTTCGGCTGGATCTGGGAAGGCCAATCCCAGGCGGTGGGCGAGCTGCCCCTGACGGCGATGACCTCGCGCATCGCCGGGATCGCGCCCAACCCGCTCAGCTTCAGCGTGGGGCGGGGCGAGGCTACCCTGCGGTTGCGCCTGAGCGCCGCCGGCGCCCAGGCTCCGATTCGTCTGGACGTGCTGGATCTCACCGGCCGTCTGGTGCGCAACGTGGTCGCCGGCACGCTGCCCAGCGGCGTCAACGCGCTGACGTGGGACGGCCGCGACCGCGACGGCCACCGGGTGAGCGCCGGCGTCTACTACGCGCGGCTCACGACGCTGGAAGGGTCGCAGAGCGCGAGAATGGTCATCGTGCGTTAGTCGTTCGGAGGGTCAGCCGGACGCAACGCGTCCCATGAGGGGAGGCCCGTCTGCGGACGGGCCTCCGTCTCGTATGGCCGCGAGACGGATCGTGCGTGACGACTGGCCGCGGGACGGATCGTGCGCGGCGAGGTGCCGCAGGACGTGCCACAGGACGTGCCGAGCGCGGAGGATGGTCAGAACTCCCGCAGCGACTCGTGCACGCCCTTGAGCGTCTCGAACCAGAAGTCGAGCGCCGCCTCCTGCTTGTCGCGCTCGAAACGGTCCAGCCACTGGGTCAGCTCCGGGCTGGTGTCTTGGTCGACCTCGCGCCGCCGGCGCAGGAACGCGTGCACGAAGTCGACGTTGCGCGTCGACTCCCAGTAGACCGACGCGTTGCGGCTGTTGATGCGGCTGGCGGTCCGGTCGGTCTGCACCTGGAACCGCTCTCCGAGCGACCAGAGCGATTCGATCACTTCCGGGAGCATCTCCTCGGCCCAGCCGCGATGGAAGCGGCACATGCCGAGGTTGTCCAGGATCAGTTCCGCCCGCATCCGCTGCGCATTGCGGCGCCCCAATTCCCGCGGGGGCAGGAAAGCGGCGTCGTAGTGCATGTAGTACTTGCCCATGATGGGCATGGGCGAGAGCACGCCGGGCGTCCAGTACTGATTGGGCACCATCCAGCCCTTGCGGGCGAAGGCGGTATAGAGCAGAGCGTCCAACACCGCTTTGCTCCGTTCGCGGGCGAGCCGGCGGGCGACCTTGCGCGCGCCCTGGGCAAAGTCCAGCGGTCCCCGCCGGGCCAGGATGCCGTCGATCAGCTCGACCCCCAGGCGGGCGTTGTGCATCGAATCGGCCTCCACGGCGAACCCGTCGAGCGCGAAGATGGGCCGACCGGTCACGCCCAGCTCCTCGGGGCTCAGGTGGCCTTCGTGCAGGCACTCCATCAGCCAGGCCAGCACTCCGCCGGCGGAGATGGCGTCGAAGCCGGCCGCATCGGCCTTGTGGTTGAGCAGCTCGGCGGCGCGCTGATCGAAGACGCCGCACAGAGGGCCCATCGTCTGGTAGGGCTCGTAGTCTTTCTTGAACTCGCCGCGCATCTTCTTGCAGACGGCGCTGCACGGCTCGCCGCACGTGCGCTGGCTCTTGGTCGCAATGGTCTCCTCGTTGAACTGCTTCAGGTAGTGGTCGACGATCAGGCGCTGGTGCAGGTCGAGCCGCTGCGCCTCGTCCATGTAGATGCTGCGGTAATTGAACGCGATGATGCGTCCCCGCAGCGTCGCGAAATTGACGCCGAAGGTGCCGCCCGTGCCGAAGGCCGGGTCGAAGCGGTACTTGATCGTCGCCTCGATGTCCTTGGCGGCCATCCGCTTCAGGTACTTTTCCTCGAACCAGGCGTCGGCCACCTTGCGGTCGCGGAAGTCCTCGTCGACGAACGTTCCGCCGTAGATGACGCCCAAGAGGCCGTGCTCGCGGAAGAGCTTGCTGCCCAGCCCGCCGCGGCCGGCCCAGGTATCGACGAAGGTCACGCGTCCGTCCTTGATGGGGGCCGAGCCGATGGCGCCGAAGTCGGTCGCCTCGGCCGCCGGTCCCACGGCCAGCACGCGTGGATCGGTGGCGTAGGCGGCGCCGAAGCGATCCAGGGCATGCTGCATGACGCCGTAGACGCCGCCGCGTCCGACGCGCCAGGTTTCGTGCGCATCCGCCGGCGCGAGGTCGACCTGGATCTCCTCGCCATGGACGCGATTGAGATAGAGGATCGCGGGCGCGCGGGTGCGGCCGACGAGCGCGACCATGTTGACGCCCAGGTTGTCGAAGACCAGCGCGGCCCCGCCCATCGAAGAGATGTAGAACCCGCCCCAGCAGGGTGAGAATCCGCTGAAGACGAGTCGGTTGGACCCGGGAAAGATGGAGCCGGCCAAGATGCCGGCGCCGATGTTCAGGCTGTTGTGCCGTCCCGCGAGGTGCAGACCCAGATCGACGGGCCCGAAGAAGTCCCCCAGCGGGAAGCGGCGCACGCGATAGAAGCCGGTCGCCAGGTCGATGAGGAGCACCTTGATGGCGGCCTCCATGAAACACCTCCGCGAGTGGCCGTGTGCGTGTTCGTCCCCTACCGCGCCATGATCGCCTCCAGCCGACCGGTGCGCCACCTCTAAGGCTCGGCGGGGTCGGGGCGACGTTTCTCTCATGTAACGCGCTATTGGAAAGCATCTTACTGGGGACGATCGACGCAGGCGGGGGCTGCCCGGCGCCAGAGCCTCGACCGGAAGCCCAAGATCCACGATGATGCGGGCAGCAGAGGACGGTCCGGAGACGCGGCTGCCTCGCCCCGGGGAGGAACACGCCGCGCCCCCGGCCGCGCGTGGTCTCTGTCGCCAGCGGAAGGAAGGAGGAAGCGTCATGGCCCGGCTCTTTCGACGCGCGCACCGCAAGGCCGGTCAGGCCCCCGGAACATTGGAATACACCGGAGAGCGCAAGGTCGAGCGCGTGCGCATGCGCGTCATCGACTACGACGCAGAGCAGATCGACGAGCGGGAGCTGACCTCGGTCGAGGATTGCTTCCCCTACCGCGAGCCGCCCCGTGTCTCCTGGCTGAACATCGACGGCCTGCACGAGGTCCCCATCCTGGAACAGCTTGGGACACACTTCGGGATCCACCCCTTGGTTCTCGAGGACATCGTCAGCACCCACCAGCGACCCAAGACGGACGAGTACGAGGGATACCTCTATGTCGTCATGAGGATGGTGGGCTTTGACGAGAAGCGCCACGAGATCTCCATGGAGCAGATCAGCCTGATCCTGGGACCGAGCTACGTATTGACGTTTCAGGAGCGGGAGGGCGATGTCTTTGAGCCCGTTCGTGAGCGTTTGCGGCGCGGCAAGGGACGTGCCCGGAAACTGGGTCCCGATTATCTCGCCTACGCCCTGATGGACGCGGTGGTCGACCACTACTTCGTAGTGTTGGAGCGCATCGGAGACCGGATCGAACAACTTGAGCAGGCGTTGATCGAGGAGCCCACCCAAGAGCAGCTTCAGGCGATTCACCGGCTCAAGCGCGAGATGATCCTGCTGCGCAAGTCGATCTGGCCGCTGCGGGAGGTGGTGGGAGGGCTGGAGCGCTCCGAGTCTGAGCTGTTTCAGGAGGGCACCGACCTCTTTCTGCGGGACGTCTACGACCACACCATCCAGGCCGTCGACGCCGTGGAATCGTTCCGCGACATCCTTTCAGGGCTGCAGGACCTCTACCTGTCGAGCATCAGCAACAAGATGAACGAGGTGATGAAGGTGCTGACGATCATCGGAACCATCTTCATCCCCTTGAGCTTCCTGGCCGGGCTCTACGGCATGAACTTCGACTTCATGCCGGAGCTGCACTGGAAATGGAGCTACCCGATCTTCTGGGTTGTCATCCTCGTTGCGGCCGGCGGCATGCTTGCCTTTTTCAGGCGCAAGCGCTGGCTCTGACGGCAGTCGAGCCGTCCACGCGCAGAGACCACGGAGTCTCGGTTGGATAGCGTAGGAGACCCAAGATGCGATCCCCCAGACACAGAGCGGCGCAGACATCGCGGCCGTGGGCCACACCGCGCGCAGGGAGCCTCCCCGCCTGCAGGCGGCTGGCCCCGCCCTTGGTCGCGACCGCCTGCCTGTGGTTGGCCGCCCTCCTTCCGGCGGCCGGCCGTGACGACGGTGCCGGTGACGACGCGCCGGCAGATGCGGGAACCCACGGATCGTGGGCGCTGTCGTTGCGGAATCTGCAACAGGCTCTCAGCGGAGGCGAGGTTGCGGGTGGCGACTTCGGGCGCGCCCTGCGCATGGACGGGCTGACCCGAGTGGATGGATTTGCGATCGATTCCCTACGCGAGGACCTGGTGCTCGTCGGCCGCCGGGAGCCGGGCGCCCCGCATCTGGATCTGGACGACTTCGTGGTGGCCCTGCGCAACGCCTACCGGCGCTACGCCCGGATCGAGGACGATCGCCGCATCTATGCGCCGCCGGGGTGCTCGCTCGAGCCGGATTCGGCGGTGGTGGTGAAATTGCGCCGCCTGGCCGAGCGCATCAGCGCCGCGGGCGCCGAGGAGGTCGACTCCTTGCGGGCGGCATGGATGGAGACGTGCCGCCGCCCGCAGCGTGTCGAGGTGTGGGGCGTGCCGGGGAGGTCCGGCTTCGCGGATGTCATGCTGGCCGCTGACTACGCGATGAAGGCCGTGGCCGACGGCGGAGACTCATTGGCGCTGCCCGGATTCGTGAGTTACCGGCGTGCGAAGGAGCAGGACGTTCGCGATCGTCTGGCTCGCGGGCGACACGACGGCCTGCGCGCGATGGGCGCGCACCGGTTCTGGTTCCAGCCCGGACGGCTGGAGATCGCAGCCTCGAGCGCCGCGGTCGCGCTCGAGGCCTGTCCGGTTTGGCTGCTGACCGAGGAGCAGCACCTGAGTGCCGCCGGCCGCGCGAGCGACGCCGGGCGGTCCGATCCAATCGCCGAGCGATTCTGTGCGCAGTTCACGGAGCGCTTCGCGGAGATTGCCGCTCAACGCAGGGAGTTCCACGCACTTGAGCAGGTCTTCCGCATGTTCGCCCTGGCTCTCTTGATGCACGAGCACCAGGCGTTTCGCCGGGCCGACCTGCCCGCCATGATCCTGCTCGACACCTACGAGCCGCGCGATCGGCCGGTACCCACGCAGCTTCCCGGCAGGCCCCACGCCGCGTCGATCGCGCGCGAAGGCGTCTTCGACGGCCGCCAGGGCACGCTGCGGATCTGGGTGCACGGCTGCGGCGGCGTCAGCATTGACGTGCGCCTGGATGAGGCGCAGGTTGATGCCAGCCGGTCCGACAGCCTGGCCCGATGGGTGGACGCGTTGCTGGCTGCGCCTCGCGATCCGGATGAGATCGGCTGGGCCGCCCCGTCCAGCTTCGACCGCCGATAGCGCAACCGTAGATCCACCAAAACACTACAGCGTTCGCGTCCGCGTGGTGGCGGGTCCTTGCACGCTCCCCCTGGCGTGCCGGCGCGCAGGTGCTATAATAGAACCCCACCGGGGCACCGTCCCGGCGAAGACGCTTCCAGGAGCCCCCGGACCCCTCGACGGGAGGATCCGATGCCGAGAGCCGCAGAGCGCAACACGTCAGGCAGACGGCTACGGCTCAGCTACGCGGCGGCATGGATCGCGTTCGTGATCTGCGTGAGCCTGGCGCTCGTCCAGGCCCTTGCGCCGCACGCCATGGCAACCACCGAGAAGATCATCCTGGCCGAATCGTTCACCGCCACCTGGTGAGGCCCGTGCTGGAACGCCCGGTGCGGGCTGAACGTGGTGCAGGGTGAGTTCGGCGACCGGCTCATTATCGCCAACCATCACGAGGACGATGTGTTCGAGATCCCGTGGGTGGTGGAGCGATCCGATCTCTACATCGCCGGCTGCATTCCGCACGTCCGCATCGACGGCAAGTTCGCGATACGCGGCGCGCAGAACTGCAGTCAGGCGGCGGCGGAGTATCGCGAAGCGATCAACCAACGTCTCAGCGAGACCGGCGGCGTGACGACGATTGCGATCGAAGGCGC
Source organism: uncultured bacterium (assembly GCA_964585945.1). Lineage (GTDB taxonomy): Bacteria > Eisenbacteria > RBG-16-71-46 > CAIMUX01 > WJJG01 > CAZDKK01. The sequence goes on from CAZPGB010000021.1 coordinate 88,672, forward strand.
CTATCTGATCGAAGCCGATTCGGTGCGCGTGGGCGCCCGCTTCACCCTGCTCGATCCCGACACGCTCTCCGACACGCGCGCCTTCCTGCTGATGCTGGTCGACGACCTCTACTGGGCCGGCAGCTACTACGACCAGGTCACTCAGGGTGCCTACGAGGAAGATGTGATTCTCCTCGACCCGGGCGACACCGCGACCATCGACGCGGTGTTCGCCCGCGATCCGTCCTGGGCCGCCAACGACATCCGGTGCCTGGCGTTCGCCCAGCGCATGAGCGACAGCTTGGAGGTCCACCAGGTCGCCTGGCTGGATGAGATTTCGACGCACGTGGAGTGGGATCCCGCCGGGTCCGAGACCAAGGCGTTGCGCGTCGGGCCCAACCCGCTGCGCTCCGGCGCCGGACCGCTGACGGTGTCCTGGTCGCCGCCGGCTGCGCTTGCCTCTCAGCCCGCGCCGCCGGCGGAGCTGCATGATGCCTGCGGCCGGTGTGTGTGCAGCCTGCGCATGCGACAGGATTCGCCGTCGACCTGGCTGGGCATCTGGGATGGGCGCGACGCCGCCGGCCGCGCGCTGCCCGCGGGATCCTACTGGCTGCGCGTGGGCCAGGCCTCGTGTGAAGGCGCCTGTACCCGCATCCTGTGGCTGCGTTGACACGGCCTGCTCACCGCGAGAGAGAACCCCCTAATACACTTCATTAGTGGTAGTTCCCGCCGCCGGGTCCCCTCCTTTCGGGGCTGGTGCCACCGATGCCCCCATGCTAGTATGCGCGCTAACCTGATTCCAACTTCAGACTTAAGGATGCAGGGGGAGGCCCGCCATGATGTACCGATGGCACGCCGGGTACGTCGCCTGGCTGCTGAATCGCATCACCGGGATCGCCATCACCGTCTACCTCGGGATCCACATCTGGGTCATCCATCACTTGGCCCAAGGTCCCGAGGAGTACACCAAGGTGATGGAATTCCTGAGCAGCAAGATCTTCATTCTCTTCGAAATCGGCCTGATCGCCGCGGTGCTGTATCACCTGATGAACGGCATTCGCATCGTGCTGGTCGACTTCGGCAAAGGCGTCACGAACCACAAGACCCTGTTCTGGGTGTTGATGGGGATCGGCGCCGTTCTCTACGTCGTGTGCATTTGGGAACTGGTGGGGGCGTTCTTTGCTCCCGCTCACGACGTGGCTGCGCACTCCTAGCGCTCGGTCTCAGCCCGGTTCGAGGCCGGGTGTTTCACGGGAGGTTCGAGAGATGAAGGATCGGGGAATCGGATCGGGGGGTGCCCTGCAGTGGTTTCTCCAGCGGGTTTCGGGACTCGTCCTGGTGCCCATGCTGCTGACCCACCTTCTGACCATGCACCGCTATCACGAGCACGGTTTGGCCTGGAACGACGTGATCACGCTCCTCAACAAGCCCTACTGGCAGGTGCTCGAGGTCTCGTTTCTGGTCCTGGCCCTGTACCACGGCTTGAACGGCGGGTATTCCATCGTTCAGGACTACGTCAGGTCGCCCGGCCTGCGCTTGACGATCAACGCCGTGATGCTCGTGGCCGGACTGGGACTGCTGGCCTTCGGGCTGGTCACCGTTTTCACGATGAAGCAGCCGATCTAGGCCGCGGCTACCGCGGCACAATGGCCGGTCAATCCGCAAACCAGATAGAGGGTCAGGACCATGAAGCTGGATGTCACCTATCACAAGCACGACGTGGTCGTCGTCGGGGCGGGCATCGCCGGGCTCTACTCGGCGCTCAAGACGAGCGCTGCCGCGGACACCGCCGTGCTCAGCAAGGTCTATCCCACGCGCTCCCATTCCGGGGCCGCTCAAGGGGGCTGCGCCGCCTCGCTGGGCAACATGATGGAAGACCACTGGCAGTGGCACATGTACGACACCGTGCGCGGCAGCGACTTCCTGGGCGACCAGGACGCGCAGGAGCTGCTGGTGCGCGAGGCGGTGCCGGTGATGTACGAAATGGAGCACCTGGGCGTGCCCTTCTCGCGCACGGAGGACGGCAAGATCGCCCAGCGGCCCTTCGGCGGCCACTTCGGTAACTTCGGCAAATCGCCGATGATGCGCTCCTGCTTCGCCGCCGATCGCACCGGCCATGTGCAGCTCCACACGCTCTACGAGCAGTGCCTCAAGAACGAGGTGCGCTTCTACAACGAGTTCTATGCGTTGTCGCTCATCATCGACGACGGCCTTTGCAAAGGTCTCGTCGCCTGGGACATGCAGCACGGCGGCCTGCATGTCTTTCAAGCCAAGGCCGTCCATCTGGCCACCGGCGGCTACGCCCGCTGCTGGCGGATCACCTCCAACGCCATGGCCAACACCGGCGACGGCCTGTCGCTCGTCATGCGCCAGGGCTTCCCGCTGGAGGACATGGAGTTCGTGCAGTTCCATCCGACCGGCGTGTGGCAGCACGGCATGCTCGTCTCCGAAGCCGCCCGCGGCGAGGGTGGCTACCTGACCAATGACAAGGGCGAGCGGTTCATGGAGAAGTACGCCAAGGCCAAGATGGAGCTGGCCCCGCGCGATGTGGTCTCGCGTGCCGAGCAGACCGAGATCGACGAGGGGCGCGGCATCGGGGGCAAGGACTGCGTGCACATCGACCTGCGTCACCTGGGCAAGGATAAGATCCTCGAGCGTCTGCCGCAGGTGCGCGAGCTGGCCCTGAAGTTCCTCGGCCTGGACATGATCACCGACCCGATTCCGATCCAACCGACCGCCCACTACTCGATGGGCGGCATTCCGGTCGATCTGGACTGCCGCGTGTTCAAGGGCGCTGCCAAGGACGACATCGTTCCCGGCCTCTACGCCTCCGGCGAGTGCGCCTGCGTGTCGGTTCACGGGGCGAACCGGCTGGGCACCAACTCAACACTCGAGTGTGCGGTCTACGGCCGGCTGGCGGGCGTCAAGATGCTCGACTACGTGCGGCAGAAGGGCGGCTTCGACGAGCTGCCGGAAGACCCCGAGGGGATGGCGCGCGAGGAGGTGGAGCACCTGCTGTCGACAGCCGGAACCAGTGGCGTGCGTCCCGTCGAGTTACGCGAGAAGATGCTCGAGTCGATGGGGAAGAACGTCGCCGTCTTCCGCAACGAGCAGGGGCTCAAGGAAGCGGTGGCCACCGGAGAGGAGCTGCGCCAGCAGTATCGCAAGGTCACCATCGATGACGGGGGCACCTACGCCAACACCGACCTGATCGAGGCGATCGAGGTCGGGCACATGCTGGACTACAGCTACGTCATCGCGCGCTGTGCGCTGGAGCGCACCGAGTGCCGGGGCGCGCACTGGCGCATCGACCATCTCGGGCGCAATGACGAGGAGTGGCTCAAGCACACGCTGGCCTGGCTGGAGGGCGATCACGTGCGGCTGGACTACAAGCCGGTCACGATTACCCGCTTCCAGCCGGAAGAGCGCAAGTACTAGACGAGGGGGATGCAACGATGGAGAGGACCTTCAGGATCTTCCGGTTCAATCCGAAGACCGACAAGGAGCCGCGCTACGACTCCTTCACCATCGAGGTCCAGCCGTCCTGGACGGTGCTGGATGCCCTGCAGCACATCAAGTGGCACCACGACGGCACCCTCGCCTACCGTCGTTCCTGCCGCCACGGCATCTGTGGCTCGTGCGCCATGATGATCAACGGCAAGAACGACCTGTCCTGCGAGCTGCAGATCTCCGCGCTCAAGGGCACAATCACGGTCGAGCCGCTCAAGGAGTTTCCCGTGCTGCGCGACCTGATGGTCGAGCAGGAGGACTTTTTCGACAAGCTGCGGCTGGTCAAGCCCTGGCTGATCAATCGGGCCGCTCCGCCGACCGACAAGGAACGGCTGCAGAGCCCCGAGGATCGCAAGGTGATCGACGGCACGTGGGAGTGCATCCTGTGCGGCGCCTGCACCTCGGCGTGTCCGGCCTTCTGGGACAACGACAGCTTCCTGGGCCCGGCCGCGCTGCTGAAGGCCTTCCGGTACGTGGGCGACACCCGTGACGAAGGGCTGGACGAGCGGGCCGGCATCCTCGACAGCAAGATCGGCGTGTGGCGCTGCCACACGATCTTCAACTGTGTCGAGGCGTGTCCCAAGGCGCTCAACCCGACCGACGCCATCATGAAACTGCGGCGACGGCTGATCGCCGAGAAGCTGTAGCCTGAGCCAAAACTGCAGAGGGGTGGTCGCACAGAGACCACCCCTCCTGTTCTTGTGAGTCGCGGCCATCCTGGCCGGAATACCCGCAGGTTGCGCCACCGCACGACCGGAGTGCCGGCGCCCGTGAGCGCGCGCAGGCCGGGGCCATGGCGCGGACTCCACGAAAGCGTGTATACTTTCAGTGGCGGCACGCACGGGCGGGATCCTTCGCGATCGCGGCATCGTTCTCGGGTCGGATCCCCACCCCCGCACACGCGACGCGCAGTGCATCACGCGTACTGGAGTCCGAAGAATGACGGATCGTCCCGATCATCTTCCCAGCGCCCGCAAGGTGGATCCCTACGGCATTATCGCTTCGTTCGCTCGGCTGGTCGATCCCGAGCAGGCCTACCAGGAAGTGCTGCGGTTGGTCACCGAGTGGTTCGAGGCCGATTGCGGTCAGATCATCGCGGTCGATCTCGAGACGGGTGAGCCCATGGAGCGCGCAGTGTCGAGCGGTTTGCGCGGCGAAGAGCGCACGTTCAGCAGGACCATCCTCAGCGATGCGATGCAGCGCAATCGGGCCCTGTGCATCCCGGACGCCAAGACGCACCCGTCCTACCGCACCGCGGCGAGTGTCCACGACATCGAAGGACCCTACCTGTCTGTGGTCGTGGTCCCCATGCGGGACGAGGAAGGACATTCGGTGGGTGCGCTCTATCTGCAGCGGTGGAGCGGGCGCAAGGGCTTCTACCGCGAGGACGAAGAGGTCCTGCAGTTGGAGAACCTCCTCGGCCGGCTTACGCCGATCCTGCGGGCCCAGCAGCAGCGCTTCTTCTTCAACGGTCTGCGTCTGACGCGCATCAAGAAGGCGATCGCCGACATGGGGTTCATCATCGGCCCCGCGCAATGCATGAATGCCCTGGTGTACGATCGTATCGAGAAGTTCGCACAGAGCGATCACACGGTGTGCATCCTGGGGGAGACCGGCACCGGGAAGGAGCTGGTGGCCCAGGCCATTCACAAGCTGAGTCTGCGGGCGGAAAAGCCGTTCTTCCGGATCCCGTGCAACGCCATCTCCGCCGACCTGGCCGAGAGCGAGTTCTTCGGGCACGTAAAAGGCGCGTTTGCGCAAGCCTACCACGACAAGCCCTCTCCTTTCGAGCTGGCCAACGGCGGGACCCTGTTCCTGGATGAGATCGGGGAGCTCCCGCTCGCGGTGCAATCGAAGCTCCTGCACATGCTCGAGAAGGGGTTGGCCGAGAAGATACGGTTCTATCGCGTCGGTGGGGTGAAGGAGATCTCCGCTGACGTGCGGATCCTGGCGGCCAGCAATCGGAGTCTGCGCGATCTGCTGGCGCGCGGACAGCTTCGCTCGGACCTGTTCTACAGGCTCAATCAACTGCCGCTTCACGTCCCTCCGCTACGAGAGCGACGCGACGACATCATTCCACTAGCCACGGGCTTCCTCGAGCAGCACAACCGCAAGCTGCACAAGCAGCTTCGCCTGGCGCCCGACACCTACCAGGCGCTGCTCGACTACCCCTGGCCCGGCAACGTGCGCGAGCTGAAGAACGCGATCGATCTGGCCGCGACCCTGCACGAGGGCGCGGGCGCGCTTGCTCCGGAGGAGATCATCAATCAGGCGATGCGGGAGGGGGTGGCGGCCGCAGCAGGCGCGTCAACCGCGGCCGCGCGGGTCCCGTTTCGTGAATTGAGCAAGCAGCAGAAGGTGGAGGTCGTGCGCGAAACGGTCTCCCGCCTGGGAAGCGCCCGCAAGGCCGCGCAGGAGCTGGGGATCAGTCACCAGACGGTCTACGCCTACCTGGAGATCGAGGGACCGCGCGCCGAGCCCCCCGCGTAGGGCGCTGTGTTCGGCCACCGAGCCCCCCGCGTAGGGCGCTGTGTTCGCCCACCGAGCCCACCGCGTAGGGCGCTGTGTTCGCCCACCGAGCCCCCCGCGTAGGGCGCTGTGTTCGGCCACCGAGCCCCCCGCGTAGGGCGCTGTGTCCAGTTGCTTGCCAGCGTCCTTCATCGGATGCTAGGATGTTCCCGTCTCAAAACCCCTGATTTCGACGCGTCGTCGTGCCTGGGCACGCGGGTGACTTTCACGAGACCGTCGTAGGGAAGGCCGTTTTGACATTCAGGGCTTCTGGGCATCGGCGATCGGGGGTTCAATGGGGTGATCTGGGTGCAGCTCGACCTAGCCCCAGAACAAGCGTATGCCAATGGCCTCTCGGGCGGGTCGGAGACCCGC
>CAZPGB010000022.1:0-11478 GCA_964585945.1 uncultured bacterium
GTCGGGACGATCTTCGGGGCCATGGAGAAGGCCGACCGCCGGGCGCGGATCGAGGCCCTCCTGGACGAGGTGGCGTCGCAGACCGAGGCGGGCGCAGCCGGCGGATCATCGAGCCCCGCGGCGACCGCCGCCGACGGCGCCCCGTCGGCCGAAGTGGACCCGGGTCCGGGGCCCCGCGAGATTGCCGAGCAAGTGCTGCGCGACGAGATCCGCAAGCGGGCGCTGGACGGTCGCCGGCTCGATGGCCGAGGACCGCGGGACGTGCGCCCGATCTCCGGCCGGATCGGCTGGCTGCCCAACGCCCATGGATCGGCCGTCTTCACGCGTGGCGAGACCCAGGCGATGGTGACCTGCACGCTGGGCACGAGCGCCGACGAGCAGCTCGTCGAAGGGCCCGAGGGGCTCCGCAAGGAAGCCTTCCTGCTCCACTACACCTTTCCGCCGTACTCGGTCGGCGAGGTCCGGCCGATGCGCGGGCCCGGCCGGCGCGAGATCGGTCACGGGGCCCTCGCCCGCCGGGCACTGGAGGCGATCCTGCCGGCGCCGGAGACGTATCCCTTCACGCTGCGTCTCGACGCCGAGATCACCGCCTCGAACGGCTCCTCATCCATGGCGACGGTGTGCGGGAGCGCGCTGGCGATGATGGATGCGGGCGTGCCGCTGACGCGGCCGGTGGCCGGTGTCGCGATGGGGCTGATCGTGTCGCCGGAGCGGAGCATCGTCTTGACCGACATCCTGGGGGATGAAGATCACCTGGGGGACATGGACTTCAAGGTGGCGGGGACCTGTGCCGGGGTGACCGCTGTGCAGCTTGACAACAAGATCGGTAGCCTGCCGCGCGACATCCTGCAGAGCGCACTGGAACAGGCCCGCCAGGCACGCGTGCAGATCCTGGAGGAGATGGCCCGCATCTGCCCGGCCCCGCGGTCCGAGCCGAGGCCCCACGTGCCGCAGGTGCGCTTCCTGCGCATCCGGCCCGCGCGCATCCGCGATCTGATCGGACCGGGCGGACGGCACATCCAGGGCATCGAAGGCGAGACCGGCGCGAAGATCAGCGTCGACGATCAGGGCCGGGTGCGCGTGTACGGTCCTCCGGGGACGCGCATCGAGGAGGCCGAACGCCGGGTGCGCTTCCTGACGGGCGAGCCTCGCATCGGAGCGGTCTACCGGGGCCGCGTGACGGGGGTGACCGACTTCGGCTGTTTCGTCGAGCTGTTCCAGGGCATCGAGGGGCTGGTCCATATCTCGGAGCTGGCCGAGGGACGCATCGATCATCCGTCGAGCGTGACCGCCGAGGGCGAGGAGCTGATCGTCAAGGTGTTGGGGGCCAGCGAGGAAGGCAAGATCAGGCTCTCCCGCCGCGCCGCCGAAGGGGTCGATCCGGGCGAAGTCGAATCCTAGCCGCTGGGGTAGGGACGTCGTCGGGTGGCTCCGCCGGCGCGTGGGCCGGGGCGTCTTGGGTGGCTCCGCGGGGCCTGGGGCCGGGGCGTCTCGGGTGGTCTCAGCGGCGGATGTTCCAGAAGAGGATGCGCTCGCGTTCGATCCGCTCGAGCTCGTGGGCGGCCTTGCCGGGAATCGCCACGAAATCGGTGCTCAGAATCCCGTGCGCTTCCACGATCGCCGCATCGCCCATCTGCAGCCGGCGCGCCAGAGGAGGCGAGACGTCCAGGAAGTGGATGTAGCCGTCGGGGTGCTCGAAGTAGAAGCGCTTGGGCCCCGCCTCGCGCCCCATCAGGTTTGATTCCAGCAGCAGCGTCTCGACCCGGTAGCGGGTGGATTCCTCCTCACGGTCGGCCTCCAACGCCTCTTGGCGCGCCCGATCGGTGGCCTTCTTCCGCTCGAGCTCCGCCTCACGATCGGCCTCGCGCCGGCGTCGTTCGGCCTCCAGGCCCTCCTCGCCCAGCTCCTTGCGGCGCACCCGCTCGGTGTGCTGGACCCGTCGCACCTGCTTACCCGACACCAGGCCGGCTTTCCGCAGGGCGTCCTTCATGTCGCTCATCGGTCCATCCTCCGGACTCGATTCCCCAGCGGGCCGTTCGCCTCCTTGGGCGGATGCAAGAGGGCCCGCCCGCGGGACAACGCAAAGGGGCCGCGGCCTCGCGGCCGCGACCCCGTAGTCTAGCACACCTGACGGTGCGGCTTACTTCGAGCTTCGATAGAGCGACTTGATCCGACCCCACGAGGTCTCCTTCGTGGGTGTCTCCGCACACGGATTCGGATCGCACGTCGTGATCTGGCTCTTCCAGAGCCCGCCTTCGTCCAGGCAGTCGGCCTCGGAGTAGAGCACGCACTCACCACCGTCGAGGCAGCAGGCCCGGATGGTGCACGGATTCGGGCTGCAGCTCGTGAGCTCGGCCTTGAACGTGCCGCCCATCGCGGTGCAGTCGAGACGCCGGTTGATGACACACTCGCCCTGCACGCAGCAAACCCGGCGGATGCACGGCGCGGAGCTGCAGCTCGTCAGGCTGGGCAACCAGACCCCGCCCGCGTTGTCGCAGTCCAGCTCGCTCAAGAGCTGGCAGTTGTCGCCGAGGCAGCAGACGCGCTCGTCGCCCGCCATGCACGGGTTCGGATCACAGCTCGTCTGACCGCTGCGCCAGGTTCCGCCCGCGCTCTGGCAGACCGATTGGGTCATCAACGCACAGTTCTCTCCGAAGCAGCAGACGCGGATCGGATCGGCCGTCACGCAGGGGTTCGGATCGCAGGTCGTGCCGACGCCCTTCCAGGTGCCGTTCATGAGCTGGCAGCCGTTCTGCGTCTCGATCGTGCAGGTCGTGCCCACGCAGCAGGCGCCGCGCGGCAGCTCGCACGGATTGGGATCGCAGCTATCCTCGCTCCCCATCCAGACGCCGTTCCCGGCCAAGCACTCCTCGAGTGTGATGATCGCGCACAGCTCGCCGAAGCAGCAGACGTGCCGCTCGAACTCGCACGGGTTGGGGTCGCAGCTCGTCAGACCCGGCTGCCACTCGCCGCCGGCCAGGCCGCAGTCCTCTTCGGTCAGGATCTGGCAGACCTCGCCGATGCAGCAGACGAACTCGGGATCGAGGCACGGGTTCGGATCACAGCTCTCGAGCGTCTCGTACCAGGTGCCGTCGAGCTCGGCGCAGTCCTCTTCGAGCAGAATCTGGCACGTCTCGCCGATGCAGCAGACGCGCGCGATGGGGCAGGGGTTGGGACTGCAGAAGTCCCACTCCATGTGGAGCTCGCCGCCGGCCAGATCGCACTCTTCCTGCGTGGCCAGCAGGCAGGACCCGTCGTCGAAGCAGCAGGCCCACCGATCGTACTCGCAGGGGTTCGGGTCGCAGGAGGTCCACTCGGGATGGAACTCGCCGCCCATGCTGGTGCAGACCACCGGAAGCGTGATGTAGCAATCCTCGCCGTCGCAGCAGACGCCGGGCTGCGGGCAGGGGTTGGGGTCGCAGGTGTCCCACTCCACGTGGAAGGCGCCGCCGCTGTCGAGGCAGGCGGTCTCGGTCAGGATCTCGCAGGAGCCGTCGTCGAAACAGCAGGCCGCCAGCGTCAGACAGGGGTTCTCGGGATTGCAGCTATCCCACTCCGGATGGAAGTCACCCTCGAGCAGGGCGCAGTCTTCCTCGGTGAGGATCAAGCACTCGTCGCCCACGCAGCAGACCTTGGGGTCGAACTGCATCGGGACCTCGGGATTGCAGCCCTCGGGCGGGAAGGCGTTCCAGGAGCCGATGGCGTACTCGCAGGGCGGCTCACCCAGCACTCCCTCGGTCATGTTGCCCTGAGAGTCCCAGAAGCGGACCACCCCGGCGGTGGGATGGCCGGCCAGGGCCGTGGTCGCGCCACCCATCCCCGGCTCGCCCGCGATGTAGCAAAGCGGCACCACGTGGCTGGTCAAGGGCGGATCGAACTCCATGTGGACGCCTTCGCCCTGTCCCGGCCAGCCGGGCGTCGTCTCGAGGCCCGGGTTGTAGGAGATGTGGCCCCAGCCCACGATGTCCAGGTTTCCGGTGAAGGCGCCGAGCCCAAACTCGATCTCGGCGATCTCCACGCAGGTCGTGTCCGGGAAAACGGCGACCACCCACATGATGGGTGGCTTCACCGAAGGGGCGGGGTCCGAAAGACTGGGCTCCAGGTCCGTGCCGTACATGCACGGATAGAGCAGGCGATAGTCCTCGCAGTCCTCACCGGGCTCCAGCTCGGGGCAGCCCCAGCCCTCGCTCTCGAAGAGGTCGAAGTAGTAGCTGGGGAAGGTCCCGGCCAGCTCCAGGCGGATGTCGCGATCGAAGTGCGCCATGAGCACCCCGCCGCCGTTGTTGCCCATCGCGCCCGCTGTCGGGACCGCTGCCAGGGCCATTGCGAAGGCCACGGTCAGGACGGCAGCAATCTTGAAACAGCCGTTCGTGCTCATAGAACACTCCTCCTGTGAAACAGAAAAGCCGCTGATCGGATGCCCGACCAGGAAAGCGCTCTGATGCCTACCAAGAAGTCACCACCACCATCTTCGCCCACAATTATACCGCGATCGCGACAGTATTTCAACGCGGCGGGCTGTAGCGCAATAACGGATTGAGCAACACGAAGTTAGAAATCGGACGCATGCGGGGGGAATTGGGGATCTCCAAACGGCCGACCAGCGGCTATCTACCAATGGTACAGCGCCTTGATCCGGCCCCACGTCGGCGGGTGCGCGGCGGGGTCAGATTCCTCGACGCTCAGATCCTTGACCACCAAGGATGCCCCGATGCCAAGTGCCGCCACGGGTGGGGGCCAGAGCACCTCGGGATGATTCCAGCCAGTCGGAAATCCGATCCCCGGGGCGATATTCACCCACGGATACCCTCCGGGACCGTCCCGATCGGCGGCCACGTACCAGCCGCAGGCGCTGGTGGAGAAGTCGGCCCAGTAGCCGATCGAGAAGTCCCCCTCGGGAAGCGGAACCGCCATCATGAGGCCGTTCTCGGCCACTTCGGGCCACTGTGGCACCGTCTCCAGCCCCAGGCCCGTCAGGTGGTGACGCACCTCCCCGGGCGGTCCGCTCACGCCGCCGTCCCATAGGTAGAGGTCCAGCGGTTGCCCGCTCCAGGCACCGACCTGGGTGACCCACAGGAGCGCCTCGTCGATGAAGGTCATCTCGGAGCGCGCGGGGAAGGCCTCGGCGAAGGCGCCGTAGAAGGGGGGTACCACCCCACTCATCTGGAAGCAGAACGCATCCTCGAAGCTCCCGTCATGGTGCTGGAGGACGTCGCGATGGCGATGTCGATCCGGGCCGCCGGGGATGAGGACCGATTCTCCGGGTCCCAGGGCAGGGGCGGCGATCCGACTGCCCTGCGACCGGTGTTCCTCGATCGCCCCGCCCCGAGCGCCTTCGTGCAGGCCCGCCGCCAGAAGCGCCAGGGCCAGAGCTGTGCAGCGACCGGCTTTCATCGGATTGCGAGGCTCCTCGCGGGATGCGTCATCTTTGGTCTTTCGGCATCTTGCGGCCCGAAGCGGATCGGTGCGGGCCGTGGACTCGGAAACAGTATAGGCTATGGAACGACGCTCTCCGCGAATCGGTTCGCGGCGTTCCGGTAACCCGAATGATGGCAAGAGATAAAAGTGTCGCCCGAGGGCTTGGCGGCGCAGGGACTCGAACCCCGGACACGCGGATTATGATTCCGCTGCTCTAACCAACTGAGCTACGCCGCCGGCGAGCGCTGAAGGTAGCCAATGGCACGCCCAGAGAGCAATAGCCTTTTTTGCGATCGAAGCGGCGTGCTTGCGATCGAAGCGGCGTGCTTGCGATCGGGGTGATGCGCTCATCTCCCCCTCAGACGCTCCGGCTCGGCGCCGGACTCAGGCGCCCTACACCGGGGAGAAGCCTTCGACCGGGCGCCTTGACAGGCTTCAGGGGGGCGACTATAGTGCAGCAATCTAAAACCGCACCGGGCATTGTGTTGCTCGGACCGAGGCGGGCGCCGATCCGCGGGTTGCGCTCCGAAACCGGGGATCTGGAGCGGGTTTCGAGAGAGAGGCGAGGCATGAAAGGGCTGACTCCACTGATCGGTGCTCTCCTGATCGCGATGGTTCCGGGCCTGTGCCAGGCCGGCGTCGGACCCGAGTACAACGGGCTGGCCAGCTTCGGCATCAGTCTGGGGGCGATGAACTGGCTGGCCGACTCGGACGCCAGGGAATACGAAGGGGACGAATTCGGCCCCGGCGGCACCGCGCAGCCCCGGCCGATCGGCCGGGCCGCCTTTCGCTACCGCTTCAACACGACCTGGACCCTCGCGGTGCAGGCCGGCTTCGGCTGGAACAGCTACCCCGAGTCCGACGACTTGGTGCTGTGGGTCATCCCGTTGACGGCCGGCGTCGAGCGTCGCATCGGCGAGATGATGGGCGCCACCACATCGCTCTGCTTCGGCGGCGGCATCTACGTGTGGGGGCAGCGTCGGGGCGGCGAGTTCTTGCGCGACGCGGTGACGCAGCAGAAATACCACGCCGCGGACCCCGGCCTCTACGCCGGGTTGGCGGTCGAGACGCCGCTTTCGCGGGTGTTGACGCTCTACGGAGAAATGACGGCCAGCTACATCTACTCCGCTCATTCCGACGACTTCAAAGACCGGTTGGGCGGCGACGACGTCTTTGCGGATCTGCGGATCGGGATGCACTACTACTTCGACCCGTACCGAGGCCAGCTAGCGGATGGGCCGGGAGAAGACCAGGGACGCTAGGCGTCCGCGCAGCCTTCGCTCCTGGGCCGGCCATGCGTCGGCCCTTTCTGTATCCGCGCTGGACGCAGGGCGGCGGATGACGCGGCGGGACCAGCCCGCCACCGGCGCACCGCGCCCCGCCGGGCCGTTTGCAAGGGGGACAAACCGATGAGCGAGCGAATCGCAGGTGAGGGGTTGACCTTCGACGACGTGCTCCTGCTGCCGCGTCGATCGGAGGTGCTGCCCAACGAGGTGGACATGTCGATCGAGCTGTGCCCGGGATTGAGGCTCAACGTGCCCGTCCTCAGCGCCGCCATGGACACCGTCACCGAGTCGCGCATGGCGATCGCCTTGGCCCGCGAAGGCGGCCTGGGCGTCATCCACCGCAACATGCCGATCGAGGAGCAGGCCAACGAGATCGACAAGGTGAAGCGCTCGGAGAGCGGCATGATCACCGACCCCGTGACCTTGCCTCCCGACCTGCCCGTGGGCCGCGCACTGGAGGTGATGGAGCGCTACCGCGTCTCGGGCGTGCCGATCACGGAAGGGGGGCGCCTGGTCGGCATCCTGACCAACCGGGACCTGCGGTTCATCGAGGACCGCTCGGTCCTGATCCGCAACGTCATGACCAAGGACAATCTGGTCACGGTGCCCGTCGGCACCGATCTCGAGCGCGCCAAGCGGCTGCTGCACGAGCACCGCATCGAGAAGCTGCCGGTGGTGGATGAAGGGTTCCGCCTGAAGGGTCTGATCACGGTCAAGGACATCATGAAGCGCATCGCCTACCCGCACTCGGCCAAGGACGCCTTGGGGCGCCTGCTGGTGGCCGGCGCGGTGGGCGTGGGTGGGGCCGCGATGGAGCGGGCCGCAGAGCTGGTGCGCAAGGGCGCCGACGCGCTGGCGATCGACAGCGCGCACGGACATTCGGGCAACGTCATGAAGACCCTCCAGGATCTGCGCAAGAAGTTCACCAGCCTGCCGATTCTGGCCGGGAACGTGGCCACGCGCCAAGGCGTCCGGGAACTGGCCGAACTTGGGGCCAGCGCGATCAAGATCGGCATGGGCCCGGGCGCGATCTGCACCACCCGCGTCGTGGCGGGCGTGGGGGTGCCGCAGATCAGCGCCGTGCTGGAGTGCGCCGAAGAAGCCTGGAAGCTGGGCCTGCGCGTCATCGCGGACGGGGGAATCAAGCACTCCGGGGACCTGACGAAAGCCCTGGCGGCCGGGGCCAGTGGGGTCATGATCGGCAGCCAGCTCGCCGGCACCGAGGAGAGTCCGGGCGAGACGGTCTTATTTCAGGGACGCACCTACAAGACCTACCGGGGGATGGGATCCATTGGCGCGATGCAGATCGGCAGCAGCGACCGGTACTTCCAGGAGGGTGTCAGCGACACCCAGAAGCTGGTGGCCGAAGGCATCGAGGGCCGCGTGCCCTATCGGGGCAGTGTCCACCTGGTGATCTACCAGCTCGTCGGCGGCGTGCGGGCGGGAATGGGCTACTGTGGCGTGAAGACCATCGACGAACTGCGCACGCAGACGCGCTTCATCCGCGTGACCCACGCCGGCCTCATGGAGAGCCATCCGCACGATGTGACGATCACCAAGGAAGCGCCCAACTACAAACTGGGCTAAAACCGCCCCGCCCCCGGATCGCCCTTCAAGAGCGATGAGCGGGGGCGGGGGCTTGGCGGGAGGTGAAGGGACGAAACGGACTGCTGCTGATCCTTTCCCGGTTGGTTGATCTGCCCTCGGACTGCCGCCGCGCTTCGGCTAATCTTCCCTGTCACTGGATCCGGAAGGGTCGCTTGCTCACGTTCTCACTGCCGCGTGCACGTTCGCCGTCGTCGTCGGAGTCACGGTCGCTGTGTGCGCCTGCGTTGCTCGCCGATCGGGTGCACGTTCACGGGTGTGCTGCTGAGTCTCCTCTTCCTCCGCTTGCGTCTGCGTCGCTGACGGTCGCTCGCGTCGCGGGGCGGTCGGTCCTTTTCGTATCACCACACGCTGGTCCGATCCGCGGACTCCTCACCGGAGTCCGCAATCTAAGGGGGGTTCCCGGCCGGCACACTCCGCGGGGGGCAACGGAGCGTGCCGCGAAGGGGGGCCGGGAACATGCTGCCTCGTCTAGACGGCATCTTTACGCTCCCGGGGGAATTCGAAGCTGAAGCTGGGATCCATCGACCTGATCTCGTCCACCAACTGCTCGATCTTCTCCCGGGTCTCCTCACTGCCGCTGCGCTTCCATTCCATGTAGAGGTCGAGGAAGCGGTCCTGTTTGTCCTTGAGGTCTTCCCTCTTCTGGAACACGTCGACGCGACGCTCAAGGTGGAAGATCTCGCCGCGCGAGAGACGGTCCATCAGGTTGAGGTACTCTCCGCGCATGTGCGCGAGAATGCGGACATACTTCTCGAAGCCGCTCGACAGCTTCTCCATGACCTCGGTGATGGCTGCCTGCGGGTTGTGGATCTGCTGGCTGTAGGTGTAGGCGAATCGGTAGTAGGTCTTGCCGCGGCCGATGTAGGCCTCCTCCGACGGCTGCATAGAGCGCTTGGCCGCGGACATCACGTTCGACGGATTGACCGGATCAAACGCCTGCGGGTTGTCGAAGATGCCCAGCGAGATCAAGAGGAAATCGGCGTTGGTCTTGTACAGGGTGTACTTCAGGCGGGCGTCCTTCGAGGACTCGAGCCGCTTGAAGACCTCCGTGTCGTATTTCGATAGGTATTTGCTGGCCCGCTGGACATACTCGGGGTTGATGAAGGAGTTCAGCAGATGGGCGATGTAGACGTTGACGTCCTCGTCGTAGTAGTCCTTGTTGGAGACGAGGCCGGTCTCCATGCGCGAATAGAGCAGGCACTTCATCACGAAATAGTATGTGGGCTTCAGATCGCGCGACGTGCCTTTGAGCTCCAGGTAGTTGTCCCGCGAAACCATCTCTGAATCCCCCTCTCCGATCGCGGTTCGCTGTTCCCCTTGTTGCGAACCCGGAATTCGGTTGACACCCACAGCCTTCGCTCGCATCTTCGTGGTACCGGGTTCCGTGGGGGGACATCAGCAACGGGTGTGCCAGGGTCCTCGAGCCGTCCGGTCCTAGCCGGGACATGGGTTTGAGAGCGCCTGGGAGAGGCGGTCCCGCGGGGCCGCCGGCTCTGCCCCGCGAGGCTGCGATCCGATCGGCTAAGGCCCTCATTCTCGGGCCGATCCCAGGTGGTCCCGCGGTGAGACCTTCGGTTCCGACCTGCGCGCTGTGGCTGGTTCCCCAGGCTCGAGGCGGTTCTCCCAGTTCCCGCGAAGGGCGGCGGTGTGGACCATGTCAGCCACCGAGGCCCTGATCGCGAGGCTTTGGGTCCATGCGATCTGCAGCCGGGATTGCATGGTGATATGCATTCTGCGGCCCGGGGAGGGACCATGGCGACGGCTCTGCCACGTCACCTGTCGAGGCGCGCCCCGCGCCGGGGCGGCTTCCGCGGCCGGCTGCTCATCAGCTTCATGATTCCCGTCTTGCTCCTGGGCGTCGGGGCGGTGGTGCTCCTGGAGCTGGTCGCCTCCGACGCGGGCGAGTCGGGCGGAATGCCCATCGCTCTGGCCCGCGGGATCCTCGCCGGATTCATTCTGCTGGCGCTGCTCACCGCCGCCGCACTGGGCCTCCAGTCCGGCGATCGCTTGACCCGACCGGTAGCGTGGTTGCTGCGGGCCATCGACGCAGGACAGGTCCGCATGCTCAGCCAGCTCCCTCCGCCGACGGCGGATTGGGAAATGGACATGCTGTGCAACCGGGTGCGGGTGCTGTTGAGGCAGAATCTCTCGGGGGCCAAGGCGCTCGAGGAGCTCGAAGCCCTGCGCAGCGAGGTGGGGGCGGTGCTCACGGCCGCCAGGAACGGGTCGGTCGATCTGGATCAGTGGCCGGAGGAGCAGGCCACCCACGAGCTCACGCTGCGTCTGCTCGCCCACTTCCGCGCCGAACGATCCCGGGCACACACCAGTGCCGACGGGGTCTCGCGCTTGCAGGGCGTCTTGGAGCAGGATTGGCGGGACGAGACCCAAGCGATGGAGGAGTTGGTCAAGCGGGCTGAGCGGGCCTTTCTACAGCAGACGCAGCTGGCAGTCGAGACCGAGCGCGTGGAGCGGTTGCTGCACGCCAGCCGACGCGCCGGGGGACCATGGGAGGAGATCGCCACCCTGCTGAACGACCTGTCTCTCGGCATCGGGAAGTGGCGTCATGAAGTCGAGCAGCACCTGGAGGAGGCGGGATATCGCGGGCCGCAGGAGAGCGAGGCCGACGCCGCGCGTTCGTTGAGTCAACGGCTGGAGGATTGGGATGCCTGGGTACGCGAGAGTGTCGCGATCCTCGAGGAGACGGTGAACAAGGAGCGCGCCCGCTATGAGGGTGGACTCCAGCGCGTGACCACGGGCATGGATCGCGTGACGGAGGTGGTGGCCGAATCAGGCCACGAGGTGAGCGCGCTGTCACAGGAGGTCGTGGCCCATCAGCGCGCATGGGCACGGCTGGGCGAGCGGCTCCGGAGCTTGATGGTGAGGGTGGCCGAGGCGCACAATGGATCTCTACCCGCGGTGATCCCCGAGCAGGAGGAGTCAGACAGCGATGCAGGGCGGTAACGACAGCGTGCAGGAGAGCGTGCGACGCATCATGGGGTTGTTCGGCCAACTCCTCGTGGAGCTGACCACGTTGATGGGCACTCAGACGGGCCGGGTCGCAGATGGGCCGCAGGGGCCTGGGGCAGCGCCCGAGGCAGAAGCGTCACGCGGGCCGGCAGCGGCGCCCGAGGCAGAAGCGTCACGCGAGCCGGCAGCGGCGCCCGAG
>CAZPGB010000022.1:11578-92149 GCA_964585945.1 uncultured bacterium
GCCGGCAGCGGCGCCCGAGGCAGAAGCGTCACGCGAGCCGGCAGCGGCGCCCGAGCCTACGGCGTCGGAGGTTGAGGGGCCGTCCGAGCCCACGGCGTCACGCGAGCCGGACGACCTCGATGCGCGCATTGCCGCGGCGGTTGAGGCCGGACTGGCCAAGATGTTGACCCACGAGCCGCCGGACGCGCTCGGGGACGTCTCCACGAGCGAGGGCGAGGCAACCTCACGGCGCGTCGTCACGCCCGAAGGCCTGGCCGAGCCCCACGCCTTCGAGGCCGCGCCCGAGCCGCAGGGGCCGCCATCCGAGGCCGCGCCCGTACCCCATGCGCCTCCATCCGAGACCCCGCCCGAGAGACAGGCACCCCCCGCCGCGCCAGATGCGACCGCCGCCGATGCCGGGCAACGCGGGCGGGAGACGACCTCCGAGCGGGGGGGCGATCTCTTCCTGGTTTGCAGGGACGAGCAGGGCCGCCACCTGGCCGTGCCCTGGAACTGGGTGGTCGATACGCATCTTTCGTCCACCGGAACTCCCGAGGCCTTCACGCTGTCGAACGGATCCGTCGAGAAGCGCATGGCCGTCGGATCGGTCGTCGGCATCTGGAATGAGACCGAGCTGCGTTCCTGGCGCGAGCAGGTCGAATGGATCGTGGAGCTGGGCGGGTTCGCCCCGCCCGCGGCCTCTCGTGAGGCCGGGCACGAACAGCGCGAACGGCCCGAGTCGCCCGAGCCGCCCGAACCGCACGAACGGCCCGAGCCGCCCAAACGGCCCGGACCGCCCGAGCCGCCAGCCGGTGGGACGGCCGAGACGTCTGCCCTAGGGAAGGATCCCGCGGTCGAGACGGAGGCCGCATCCTCGGGCGCTCCGGAGATCGAGGACTCGGGCGCCGCGCCCGCCGCGCATCTCGGGCCGATCTGGGTGGTGTCGCCCTCGGCACTGGCCCGGCGTTTCTTGATGCGCCATCTGGAGTCCACCGGCCTCGACATTCGTGAGGCACGTGATCTTGATGATCCTCTCCTTCCCGCCGATCTAGGGAGCGTGGGGGCTCTCTTCCTGGACGAGAGCCTCCGGGAGCAATGGCGCGACCATCCGTCCCACCGGGCCGGGGGGGTGCCGCTCGTGCTTCTGACCGTCGACGGCGCGCTCCACGTCCCCCGCGACGGCGAGCGTCCCGAGTCGGGCGCCGTGTTGCCGCGTCCATTCGAGCGGGCGGAAGTCGAGGCCGTCATCGCCTGGCTGCGCTCGGTGTGGCGCGCCGGTGGGGCCGCGGGAGACGAGGATCATGGAGACGAGGAAGACGACACGTGGCTCTTTGCCGATCCCTTCGGATCGTCCACCCCTTGAGAGTGTCCTGGTCGTCGATGACGATGTCCGCGTCATCGAGCTCCTGCAGATCACACTGACCGGCCGCGGCTACACCGTGCACACCGCCTTCGACGGCGAGACGGCGCTGGACGAGGTCGAGCGCCGCCACCCCGACCTGGTCGTGTTGGACGTGCGCCTTCCGCGCCGCAACGGCTTTCAGGTGCTGGAGGCCATCCGCGCCCGCGCCGAGACGAGCGCCATCCCGGTGATCCTGATCTCCGCCAACGCCACCAACGAGGCCCGCATTCAGGGTCTGCGCAAGGGCGCCGACGACTACCTCGTCAAGCCGTTCTCCCCGCGCGAGCTGATCATGAAGATCCGGCGCATTCTCGATCGGGTGGCCGATCAGAAGCTGCTGCGTGTGCGCAACGAGGCGCTGGTCGAGGAGGTGCGGCGGCAGCGCGAGGATGTGGTCCAGGCCCAGGCCGAGATGAGCCGCAATCTGATGCGCATCGGCACGGTGCTGCATCGGATGGAGGAGATCAACGATCGGCGCGGTCTGGACGAGGTCCTGGAAGCCTACGTGCGGACGCTGATCGGCGACATCGGCATCGAGCCGGTCTGTGTCTTCACCGAGGATGGTGAGGACGCCGACCTCGTGCCCCGGATCCACAGGGGCATGCGCGAGGCGGCCGCACTCAACCTGGCGGTCGCACGCCACGACTACCTGGCCCGCGTGCTGGCGCTCGAGGGACGGACCCTCCTGCTCGACGAGCTGGCCGGTCATCCGCAGGCCGCCGACGACGTACGGCGTCTGCTGGTGGCGGGTCTCACCCACGTGACGCCGGTCATGCTGGACGGGCAGGTGGTGGCGCTCCTGGCCGGGGGCAATCGCGGCGGAGAGCCGATCGATCGGCTCGACGTGCACCTGCTCAGCATGCTGGCCAAATCGGCCGCCTCGGCGATCCAGAACGCCGAAGAGTTCGACGATGTCCGCCAGGGCTTCGTCGACACGACCGCACAGCTCATCCGCACCGTCGAGAGCCGCTACGACGTCCTGCTGGGCCACTCGCAGCGCGTGCACGATCTGGGCCTCAAGCTGGCCGACCGGTTGGGCGTGGCCGCCGGCCAGCGGCAGACGGTCTCCTACGCCGCCCTGTTGCACGACCTGGGTGCGCTCGAGGAATACGACCACCTGTTCGCCCCTCAGACCACCCTGTCCGATCAGGAGCGCGCCGATCTGCGCCGCCGAACGTCGGGAGCGGTTCACGGGCTGCTGGGCGGATCGCGCATGCCGTCGGTGGCCGACGCGGTCTACCACCTGAACGAGTACTGGGACGGCAGCGGCGTGCCCGACGGTCTGGGGGGCGAGTCGATTCCGCTGGCCTCCAGAATCGTGGCGGTGGCCAACGCGTTCGATGCGCTGACCCACTCCCGTCCGCACCGGGGCGCCTACACGAAGGAAGAGGCGATTCGGATCATCGCCGATCGCGCCGGCCACCAGTTCGATCCCGACGTCGTGCAGGCCTTCGTTGCCCTGATGGCGGGGGAGTCGGTGGCGCAGGGCGGCGCCTCGTAGAGGCCCCCATCTCACCTTCGAGGCGTGTCCACTCATCTGGACAGAGCCCGACCATCTGAACACGTGCGCAAGCACCTTCCACGTGCATGGATGCGCGCGCGCCGCCGCCTCCGGTCGGGGCGCGGGCGTCAAGAGAATCTGACGCCGCGGGCGCGAGGCTCTGCTCTGCTCGCGAGATGTGACGCGGAACTCCCTTCACGGTAGTGAATTGCGCTTGCCTGCATCTGAGGGGCCTTGGCATACCGCTTGCGCTGTCCAGCAACGGCCGTCTCCGTCCCCGACCTGCTGGGCCATGAGACGGCGGTCAGGAGAGAGCAGACCCACAGACAGGAGGTAGTCCCATGCATCGGCCATTGATTCTCTTGCTAGCGATATGCGCGAGTGCCGCGGTCTCATCGGCGGAAACCCATCTCGTCAAGCCCGACGGAACGGGCGACTTTCCCACCATCCAGGCGGCCCTGGACGGCTGCGCGGCGGGCGACATCATCGAGCTCACCGACGGAACCTTCCTGGGTGACGGCAACCGGGACCTGGACTTCGGCGGCAAGGCTCTCACCCTGCACTCGCAGAGCGGCGATGCCGAGCTCTGCGTCATCAATTGCCAGGGCTCGGCTGCCGATCCCCACCGGGGCTTCGACTTCCACTCGGGAGAAGGGGCCGAGTCGATCGTCCATGGGATCACCATCATCCACGGCTATGCCGCCGGCGCGTCTCCCGATGGGGACGGAGGCGGCGTGCGCTGCACGGACGGCTCTTCTCCCAGGTTGCGCTATTGCGTCGTTACCGAGTGCACGGCCGAGGGCATGGGGGGAGGCGTCAGTGGTGAAAACGGCTCAGGTCCGATCCTGGAGTGCTGCCGGCTGGTCCTCAACCTGAGCACGCTCACTGGCACCGGCGGGGGCGGGGGCATGGCGTTGCTGGGGAATTGCGCGGGCACCCTGATCGGCTGCGAGCTCATCGAGAACAACGCGTACTACTCGGGGGGTGGTCTCGGGGTCTGGACGGGGTCTTCCCTGACGGCCACGAACTGCACCTTCGCGAACAACCAGGCCGGCTACGCCGGCGGGGGAGTCTCGTGCTCCCAAAACGCGCTCGTGGATCTCCAGCAGTGCCTCATTCACGACAACCAGTGCAACATCGGCGGTGGGGTGCTCGTGGCCAATACCTCCGATCTGGTCCTGCATGAATGCACCATCGCCAACAACGACGGCACATGGGGCGGCGGCATGAACCTATCGAGCGGATCGCACGCCGACGCAACCAATACGACCTTCTACAGCAACGGCGGGTCGGCGGGAAATCTGATCTATCTCAACTCGACCGGGACCATGGACAATTGCATTGTCGCCTTCGGACGCGAGGGCAGCGCGGTCACCTACGCGGCGCCCACCCTGACGTGCTGCGACTTCTACGGCAACATGGGCTTGGGCTATGTGGAGCCCCAGATGGGCACCAACGGCAACATCGAAGAAGACCCCCTCTTCCACGACGCCGAGAACCTCAACTTCCATCTCGAGGATGAGTCGCCGTGTCTTCCGTTCACGGAGCCCAATCCCGAGTGTGATCTGATCGGGGCCTGCTGTGCTTGGTCGCACGTGGGAAGCTGGACACCGCGGGCGGCTGCCGCGGTTCTGTTGTTCCAACCCGCGCCCAATCCATTCGATCACCAGACCCGGATCACCTATGAGATCGCCAGCGGGGCGGAGGCAGCGCCGGTGACGCTGGAGATCCACGACCTGACCGGACGGCTGGTGCGGAGCCTCGTCCAGCGTCCGCAGTCGGCGGGCTTCCACCACGTCGTCTGGGACGGCCGCGATTCCAGGGGGCGGCGCGTGGCCGACGGCATCTACTTCTGCCATCTGCGCGCCCTGGGCGAAACGCACACGCGCACGCTGACCGCGCTTCAGTAGACCGTTCGGGGTCGGCTCAACGCGAGAAGGGCTCCCGGCCGCGGCGCCGCGGCAGGGAGCCCGATCGCGGCTGCGCGGCGGGGAGCCCGATCGCGCTCTCGCGCCTGCTCTCGGTGGTGAACTTCTTCTCGTGTCAGGTCCGCTCGATGCCCACGATCCGCGGCCCGCCCTCGGGCGCGAAGTAGATGTGGACGCGCGCGATTCCTTGGCGCGCGCGTCCCCGGTAGTCGTAGGCCCGGATGTGCGCGATGGCGTAGCGGGCGGGATCGTTGCGGTGCTTCCAGGGGGGCGGCATGAAGGCGGCCAGATCGAACTCCAGCCGCCGCCCGCCGCGCGACTGCTCGCCCAGGGTCTCCCCCAGCTCGGGCAGCTCGAAGCGCATCACGTAGAACGCGTCCTCGGGCAGAGCCGAGCCGTGGCGTACGCCGAGATCGTCGAAAGTCAGCGTCCAGCGGTCGCCGCCCTGTTCCACCAGCCGGAACTCGTCGGCGGCGTTAAGCCTGCGGAACCAGGCCCCGGCGATGCGATCGCGTCGCTCGATCAGGGTGCCGGCCAGATAGGCGGCCGCCTTGCGGTCGGAGAGCTCTCCAGCGGCGACGGCGCCCACGATCTGATCGCTCGTGAAAGAGGCCACCAAGCGGGCGCCCCACAGGATGTCCTCCCAGCGCGCCTCGCGGAAGGGAGCGTACGCGTAGGCCGAGCGCCACCCGACGGGATCGAACCCGTCCGCGGTGAAGGCGCCGACACCGTGAAAGCTGGGCGCCGTGGGCCGGGGAGGATAGGAGCGACCGAATCCCAGCGCGAAGATGTTGCCCATCCAGGTGCCCATCTGCCAGTAGCTCTCGCGGCCTTCGGTGCCGAAGGGGTGGGGCGAGAGCTCACGTCCGCCCAGGGCGGCGCCAAGGCGGGCCAGGTAGTGGCGCACGTATCCGCCGTCGTCGAGGTGGATGTCGAGGGTGCGGTCGGTACGCAACCGCGTGTGTCCGATCCAGGAGGCGATCACCCGCAGTCCGCGCAGCGAACGACGGTCCTGGTGGGCGATGCGATCGTTGGGATCCCCCTGGCGCGTCCCGGTTTCCGGGAAGCCTCCGAGAAGCGTCCCTGCGGGGAGCGCGCTCACCGCCACGCGGGCCTCTCCGTCGGGCGCCACGCGGTTGAGCAACTCCTCGAGATCCTCTTCCTGCAGCCGGTCGCGGCCACCGAACTCTCCGATGCGCACCGCATCGTCTCCGAGGACGAACGCGTCGGATCGCACGCGGTCGATGGAGATGGGCAGCACGTGGTAGCCGGCGGCGAACAGGAGTCGGCTGGCGATGACGGCCGCCGCCGTGCGCACTTCGGGCAGGTCGGGATCGTCGAAGGCGATCCGCAACCGTCCTCCTCGCGGATCGCGCACGTCCACGTAGGGTTCGGGCCCCTCCACGTGGGCCACGAGCACCGTGAGACGGTCGCCGGGATGGAGGGCCGCGCCGGGCACGGTGTTGCCCCGCTGGAGGTCGCGTGCGGTTGCGCTCTTCAGATCGGTCGGCGGCCGGTACCAGGTGGAGGCGGGCACCTCGTCCAGGCTGTTGATGTCGGCCGCCGGGCGGGTCTTGTGGAGCGCCAGCGCGTGGTCGAGAGGCCTCAGCCAGTAGGCGTCGATGAAGCTCTGATAGCGATTCCAGTCGGTGGGCGCAGGCGCCTCGATGGCGGTCGTGTCGTTGACGACCGTGACCGGATCGGCTACCGCGAAACGCGGGGCGCCTGCGGCCGGCGAGGTGAGCAGCACCAGCGCCAGCGCCCAGGAGAGCATCCCGATCAGGGCCGCGGCTCGGGGTGCTCGCGTGGCCGCCAGCGCGAGCCGGCCGGGTGAGCGGCCGGCGGCTGGACCTCGCGGCGTGCGGGACGGGATCGGCATCGTCCTCATCCTCATCCTCATCCTCACCCTCATCGTCTCTCCCTCCTGTCCTCGCGCTCGAAGAACGACTCCAGCGTGCCCAGGATGACGTAGGTCTCGTCGCTCCACGCGGCCTGGACGCGGAAGAGGAACTGGTCGTTGGTCGCGATCCGCAGACCGCCTCCCCAGGAGCGGTGGATGTTGTCCGTATCGAAGTCGAGCAGTCGCGGCATGACCTTGCCGAAGTCAGCGAAAAGGCAGGCCTCGGCGAAGGGTGCGATCTGGTAACGGTACTCGGCCGTGCCGGTGACGGCGGCGTTGTCGATGAAGCGATCTTCGACGTAGCCGCGCAAGGTGCTGCGGCCGCCCAGGGAGATCAGCTCCGTCAGCTTGATCGGCTCGACGCTGTTGGTGCGGGCCTCCTCGCCCGTGACCCGCAGGGCCAGAACGCGGCCGGCGCCCAGCGGGATGTAGCCGCTGAGCTCCGCACCGTAGCGATTGTAGTCGGTGCCGTCGAGGCCGGCGCCCCGGGCGTGGCCGGCGTAGATCTCGGCCAGCCAGCCGCGGGTGGGTCGTCCGACCGCGTTGCGGCGGTCCAGCGTGGCGGCCAGCTCCACCCAGTAGCTCTGCGGATCCAGGTGCAGGCCGGGCGCCTGGCGCTCGGTGGGAAAGCGTTCCTCGATGCTCTTCTCGGGCGGCTCGATGTAGGCGGCGCGGCTGATCAGGCTGCGGTGATGCGAAAGCGTGAGGTCGAAGCGCAGCGACCGGGAGGGCGCGTAGCCGAGCGTGCCCAGAAAGAGGTACTTCTCTTCGGTGTAGTACGTCCGCGCGGCGTAGGGCGTGCTGTTGCCGATGCCGAAGTAGTTGTGATCAGGGATCACTTCCCACTTGGCGGTCAGACGGTAGGTCCAGCCCTTCGCCCGCATCTCGCGTGAACGCATGGTCAGTGCGTAGACCTGCTCCTTGGTGCCGCCCCAGGCGGCCCGGTAGGTCACGCAACCGCGGTCGTGGAAGGGGCTGATGTGCCCGGCCCGAAAGCCCGCGTTGGCGCCGAGCGAAGGATCGAGACCGGCGACCGGGATGAAGTACTTGTCCGCCCGCAATCCACGCGCCGCCCGCTCCGGCAGTCCGGAGGACGACATCATGCCCGCCACCGTCCGCACCGGCACCGTGACCACGTGGAGGCCGATTCTCAGCGGCAACAGGATCACCCTGGGCAGCAGCAACGCCGAGCGCTCCGCCGCGTGGCCCGGGGGCCGCTCGTAGCCGCGGGCCGCACCGGGATCGGGCTCGGCCGCTTCGGTCGCCTGCTGGCCGGGCGCGATGGACTGGGCCCGCGCGCCGGCGCCCGGCGTGGCCGGCAGCAAGGTCGCCACGACGGCGGCGACAACGAGGGCGGTGAGGCCGAGCTTGGCGCCGTCGTCGCTCCGGCGGGGTCTTCTTCCACTAGGCATATTATCCGACGCTCTCACGACGCCTCCGGGTTCGGAGTACCAGGGTCGGCGTCTCAAAGCCGACGTTCACCCACCCGCCGCGGGAGCGATCCGCATGGTGTCGGCCATCCGCCGCTGCCCGTTGCGAATCCGACGTCCTGCGCCGGGGATGGACCGGGACAGTCTATCCGCGCGCGGCGGCCGAGCAAACCCCAAGGTTGATGCACGGGCCCTTTCGGGCCACCCCGGGGCCTCGACCGGTCCAGCCGCCTGCGCCGTGCGCTCTGCCCCCCTCCATGCATCGGCAGGGCCGGTATCGACCATTCGCCTGGCCGATCCTTGCCAGTGCTTCACCGGACTGTACTTGCCGGGGCGGACGGCCGATTCAGAATCCGGGAAGGCTGTTTGGACTCCGGCTGCGCTGAAGGGCCATGGTTTGCCGATCCCACCCGGAGACCAACGCCGGATGTGCAAAGGGGCTCGGTCCATAGCTTCTCGCCCAACACCCTGCGGACCGGGCCCCTTCCCATACGCTCCGATGAGCCGAGCGTCGCCCAGCGCGGCGCCCGGCGTCCGCTCGCCGAGCGTCGCTCAGCGCGGCGCCCGGCGTCTGCTGGCCGACACCGCACGTCTCCCGATCGACGCCTGCCACGGCGGGCCGTTGTCCGATCGACACCTCGGCTCCGGAATCAGAGCCCCAAGATTGGGGGTATGCTCTCATGGGGGGCTCGCCTAGACTAATCGCCTCCATCGCAGGTCGAACAGAGTTTGGAGGTGGTCATCGGTGAGTGCACGGTCGAAGCAATCCGCGCCGGATCGGTTGCCCCAACACGTGGTGCTCATACCCGACGGCAACGGTCGTTGGGCCAACCGGCACCATCTGCCGGTCGCCGAGGGACATCGGCGAGGGGCGGAGGCGGTGAAGGCATTCCTGCGCGTCTGCCGTGATTGGAACATCCCTTTCGCTACGGTGTGGGGCTTTTCCACGGAGAACTGGGGGCGCAAGCCGCAGGAGGTGGACGCCATCATGCGCCTGGTCGAGCTGTCGCTGCGGCAGAATCGCAAGGGCTTCCGGCGCGACGGCATCCGCTTCCGCCAACTGGGCCGCCGGGATCGGCTGTCCGAGCGCTATCCCCGGCTGATGCAGCTCATCGAGGCCATTGAGGCCGAGTCGTCCGAGAACCGGCCCTACACCCTGAATCTGGCACTGGACTACGGCGGCCGGGACGAGGTGGTGCGGGCGGTGCGAAGCCTGGTGGCATCCCGGTTCGCTCCGGCGGAGATCTCCTGGGAGCGGCTGGCCGCCCAATTGGACACCGCGGGTCAGCCCGACCCGGATCTGATCATCCGTTCTTCAGGCGAGCAACGCCTCTCGGGCATCTTGCCGCTGCAGGCCGCGTACGCTGAGATGATTTTCATCCCGCGGTTTCTGCCCGAGCTGGGCGAGGATGATTTCCGCGAGGCCATCGGTTCCTTCTCAGCGCGGGAGCGAAGATTCGGGCGTCGTCCCGATCACGAGGAGGGTGCCGGCGATGCCGGTTGAGCATCGGATCGACATGGAGGCGGTGGAATCCGCCAAGCGATACGTGGCCGAGAACGCCGCCGCGGTCAATCCCGTCCTCAGAGGCTTCTGGGAGCAGAAGCGAGGGGAGTGGGACCGCTTCGGGCCCATCGTCAAGGGCGCGGCCGATGCCTACGATCTGTTGACCTCCGACGGCAAGAAGATCCGTGCCGGGCTGGTCAAGGTGGGCTACGACGCGTGCCGCACCGAGACATCTCCCGAAGCGACGATTGCCGACGGCGTCGAGCGCGCGGCCGCCTGCGTGGAGGTGCTTCACAACGCCTTCTTGATCCATGACGACATCGTCGACAACAGCGACGTGCGACGCGGCATGCCGACCGTGCACCGGCGCTACGCGGACGCAGCCCGCGAGCGCTTTCCCAATGCGGAGGCCGCCCTGACCTACGGCAACGCGGTTGCGCTCAATTTCGGGGACAAGGGCCAGGCCCTGGCGCAGGAACTGCTGCTGTTATCGGGATTCCCCGAGCCGGTGCTGCTGAAGGCGGTGACCCTGCTGAGTCAGGTCACGGTGGATACGGTCACCGGACAGCTTCTCGACGTGGGCGACGTTCGCCTGAACGAACTCACCGAAGAGCTGGTGCTCATGATCCACGAGTACAAAACCGCGCATTACACGGTGATGCTGCCGCTGCTGATGGGGGCGATCCTCGCGGGCGCCTCGGACGCGGCGCTCGAGAGCATCCGGTCGTTCGCCATTCCCATCGGGATCGCGTTCCAGATCCAGGACGATATTCTGGGGCTTTACGGGGACCAGAAACTGCTGGGCAAGCCGGTGGATTCGGATCTGCGGGAGGGCAAGAAGACACTGCTTTTCGTCCATGCGCACCAGGCCGCATCTCCGACCGACCGGGAGCGGCTCCAACGAACGCATGGGAGCCCGGACGTCACCCCGGCCGATCTCGAGGCGGTGCGTCGCATCGTTCGGGAGACCGGGGCCTTGGAACGCTCGGAGGCGATTGCCCGAGACTTGGTGGGGCAAGGCAAGCGTCACATCTCCGGCGTCACCACATCGGAGCGCTGGCGGCGGATCCTCGGGGGGTTGGCCGACTACTTCATCCTCCGGCGCTACTAGCGGCGGCACCCGTGGCCTGCCCCGCATGCCGTCTCCCGGCCACCCGGGCCGCACCCCCCCCCCGCGGCCCGACGACCCAACGGCCCGGCGGCCCGGCAGCCCGACGACCCAACGACCCGGCGGCCCGGCAGGCCGACGGCTCATAGGACGCGCTCCGGCGCGCTCGGCGCAGTCGGTCTGTGGGGTTGCGCGGCCTCGAGGGGAACGTTGACCCCAGGCTAGCGGTAGCCTAAAGTCCTCCTCCGGATACGAGGATCGCGAGGGACGCGATCCGATGGTTTTGGCAGGGCCAAGCCGTGGCGGGGAGGCGCCCCCCACTGTCTGTCCAGGGCTCCACGACGCTTTGAGGCTTGAAGCCGCCCCGCCCCCGACTGATCGAGTCCCGCACCGAGCCTGTGCCGCCGACCCGCGCGCCTGAAGCTGCGCGCCGGATCGAAGTGATGCGTCGGCCGAGGCACTGCGGATGCGGAGGAACACGACGGCGGCGGAAACGCTTTGACGGCGCGACGAAAGCCAACCGCGCCGCGCGGCGGCTCGGCCGGGAGAAGATGTCCGGCGCGCATCCGGCGCCGGAAGGGGTTACCCTCGAGTCGAGGTGGCCCGGAGTCGTTGCAAGGGACAAGCACGCGCCTACCCTCACCGACGCTGGACCTGGCGTATCGAAGCCGACGCAGCCGCTCGATGCTGGATCCGGCCCAGGGGCCGGCCTCTCCTCGATGCACGAGCTGCCTTCGAAGCCGGATCCGAACCTCTTGCTGGCCCACGGTTTCCCTGCCCTTTCGTGGGGAGAACTGCATCCAATGAGCACATTGCTATTTCTGGTGATCGCGATCTCGGGTCTGGTCGAGCTCGCGGTGGGGATCTCCATGGCCGTGATGCGCGCCAATCATCCGCTCCTGGCCGGAATCCCCGACTCCTTCTGGACCTCCGTGCCTGCCGCGACGGGGGATTTCGTCTGCTACTTCATCGCCCTGCTGGGACTCGGCGCGGCCGCGTTGCATGTCCAGCTGTGGCGGTGCCTCGTGCACGAGCGCGAAGAGGCCCATGCGCTGCTGCAGGGCTACGGGGCTTTCTGCCTCGTTGGGGGGGTGCTGCTGTACATCGCTTTCCGCAACGGCGGTCCCGGCGTGGCCTTCTTGATTGTCGACTCCCTACGCGGGTTCGTACTGGTTGCCACTTCGCTCGTCGTCTCGCTCAGCCCGAGCACGGTCAGCGAGCTGAGACTCCCTCAGGTGGTGGGATCCCGGGTGACGCGGGGCGACCGAGAGCGTCCGGGGCGGGGACGGGTGAGTCGCCGTCGCTCGGACCGGGGCGGCGGTCGTGCAGACTCCTCGAGCCGCGGCGGCTCGGGCCGTGGCCGGTCGGACCGCGGAGGCTCGGACAGGCGCCGTCCCGGGGGGCGTCGCGGCGAGGGGCGTGGCACGCCGCAACCGGAAGAGGCGCGATCGCCGGGGAGAAGCAAGGAGCGCGAAGACGGCCGGTCATCGCCTCGTGGCGTCCGCCGTCGCGGCGGACGCGGGCGTCGCCGCAGCGGAGGCGCCGAGAGCCCGGCGGCCCAGGAGACCGAGAGCGTAGGCGGTGGGGTCGCGCAACAGACACGGGACCGACGTGAGGCCTCAGAAGTTCGGGGACGGCGGTCTTGGGATGAGTCCGACCGGGATGAAGAACCACGTGGGGACGCCTATCGCGAGGAAGTGGGGGCCGACCGCACCGAGGCGGGCGCCGGATCGGGCGGCGAATCCGGCCGCCGTCCGCGCCGCCGTGGCCGGCGCGGATCGCGCTCGGGAAGCCGCGAGCGGAACGGCAGTGAACGCGGTGAGCGCGGGGCCCGCGGTGATCGCGCCGAGCGTGGGGAACGGAGCGGCCGCGGTGAACGTGCCGAGCGCGGGAAACGGAGCAGCCGCGGTGATCGCGCCGAGCGTGGGGAACGGGGCGGCCGCGGTGATCGTGCCGAGCGTGGGGAACGGAGCGGCCACGGTGATCGCGCTGAGCGTGGGGAACGGGGCGGCCGCGGTGATCGCGCTGAGCGTCGTGAGCGGGATCGTGCGCCCGCTCTTGCGCCGGATAACGGGTCAGATGACGAGTCGCAGCCGTTCGGAGTTCCCCTGGAGTATGGCGGACGGCGGCGCAAGAAGGGCCGCTATTCTACGGGAGCCCTGTTTCGTCCTCCGCTGAAGCGCAGTCACAAGCCGTTGGGCGGCGACCTGGCGAGTGAGGCGCGCGCGGAGTTGCTTTGGCCCGGTGACGAGGACGAGACCGGGGAGAAGCGCTCGGAGGCGAAACCCGACGACCGCCGCGGGCCGGAAGCATCGGAGCGAGAAGCTGAACGCTCGGCGGAGCGTGACCGAGATGAATAGCCAGACGCGCGAGTGACCGTGCGATCCAGGGTCGAGAAGCCAAGGGACACCCCCGACCATGCGCCCATCCCTCCCGGAATGGGTGAGATGCATTTTTAGTGCAACAATCCTAATTGATTTTAATGAAATAAGATACGGGGATTGTTGCCCCGGGGCAACAATCCCGCACCGCCACGAGCCCCGTGGGGTGCCTGGTGCCCCGGGGCAACCACCCTGACCTCTGGGCCTGCCCCCCGGTTTCCTACATGGCGTCGGGCGCCCTGATCCCGAGCAGTGACAGCCCCCGGCGAAGGGTCGCGGCCACGGCCAGGCTCAGGTGAAGACGAGCCCGCATCAACGCTTCACTTTCGGCCCGGAGAACCGGGCAATTGTGGTAGAAGCGGGCGTAGGCCTTGGTCAGGTCCAGGAGGTATCCGGCCAAGGGCGCGGGACTGAGTTGCGTGGCAGCGGCTCGAAGCACCTGGGGGAACCAGGCCAGCTCCAGCGCCAGCCGCTTCTCCTCGGGACGGTCGAGCAGCCGGGCGTCGACACGATCCGGCCTCAGGCCCACCGCCTCCGACGCCGCGCGCGTTGTATCCGACGGGGCGCGGATCGCCTCCGACGGGGCGCCGGTTGCCTCCGCAGCCGTGCGCGGCGCCTCTGACGCGCTCTGCGCGGCGTTCGGCGCCTCCGAGCGCGGCGCGCCGGGTCCCTTCCGCCACGGCGCATCCAGCGGAGCGCGCACGGGTGCGGCGGTGCCCAGCTCGGCGAAGGGCTCGGGGGTGGCACCGGGGATCAGATCCTCGTGCGCGATCTGATCGGCCGCCAGCGCCTTGCGCGCGATGCTGCGAATGCGGGCGTGGCTGTACTGTACGGCCGGTCCGGTGTCGCCCTCGAAGTCGAGCGTGCTGTCGGGATCGAAGGTGATGTCCTTCTCGGCGCTCACCTGTAGCAAGTAGAGCTTGAGGGCGCCCTGCCCGATCGTGTCGGCCAGACGATCGAGGTCGATCTCGGCGCCGCTGGCATATCCGCCCTCCTCGGCCTTGCGGCGCGCGATGGCGGCCAGCTCGTCGAGCATCGTGTCGGCGTCGACTTTGCGGCCCTCGCGGGACTTGAGCTTTCCCATCCCCATCGGCAGGTTCACCATGCCGTGGGCCAGGTGATGGCAGGCCTGCGCCCACGGATAGCCCAGCTTCTCCAACAGCTTGAAGAGGAGCTGGAAATGCAGGTTCTGCTCGGTGGCCACCACGTAGATCAATCGGTCCATGCGGTAGTCGTCGTAGCGAAGCTTGGCCGTGCCGATGTCCTGGGTGATGTAGACCGATGTGCCGTCCGCGCGCAGCAGGATCTTGTCCTTCAGTCCCTCGGCCTCGAGCGGCGCCCAGACCGAGCCGTCGGCATGGCGCGCGAAGATGCCACGGGCGAGCCCATCCTGGACGATGCTCTTGCCGACCTCGTAGGTCCGGCTCTCCAGATACCACTTGTCGAAGACGCACCCCAGGCGGGCATAAGTCTCGTCGAAGCCGCTGTACACCCATCCGTTCATCTGTTCCCACAGCGCCCGCACGTGGGGATCGTTCCGTTCCCAAAGACGCAGCATCTCACGAGTGCGCTGGGTGAGCGGGCACCGATCCTCCAGACGCCGATCGTCCTCGCCGCTGAGCCGATCGGGATCGAGCCCCTCTACGCGGGCCAGCTCGCTCTTCTCTTCCTTGATCGCCTCCCCGTACCGGACGTAGAACTGGCCGACGAAATGATCGCCCTTGATGCCTTCGGTCTCCGGCGTGCGGCCTTCGCCCCACAGCTCGTAGGCCACCATCGACTTGGCGATGTGGATGCCGCGATCGTTGACGATGTTGACCGGCACGACCTCCTCGCCCGCGGCCGCGAGCAGGTTGCAGACACTCATGCCCAGCAGGTTGTTGCGCACGTGACCCAGATGAAGCGGCTTGTTGGTGTTGGGGCCGGAGTATTCGAGCACCGTCTTGCGACCCGTCGCCGGCAGCGGCGACCCGTAGGGTGGAGCGCCCGCGGCGATGCGGTCGCAGATGAACGCGGCCAGCGCACCCGCATCGAAATGGACGTTGAGGTAGGGCCCCACCGCTTCCAGACGCTCCACGGCGGCGATCCGCCCAGCCTCCGCTGCCGCGGTCAATCCTTCGCGCGCCACCGGCAGCAGCTCGCCGGCGATCTCGGCGGGCTTACGACGGGCGATCTTTGCCAGCGGAAAGCACGGAAACGCCAGGTCCCCCATCTCGGGCCTCGGCGGCCGCGTGACGGCCAGAGCCTCGAGGTCGGCGGCCGCGGCCAGCTCCTCCTGCGAAAGGTGGCACCAGCGCGCGGCGGCGGCCAGGAGCTCGGCCCGCAGGGCGAGCGTCAAGTCGTGATCGCGGCAAGCGTCCAACGACGACCCGGTGGGTTGTTGATCGGTCTTCTTCATGCTGCGTCTCTCCTGGATGGCCAGCCACGCCCTGGACGGCGACGTCCCGGAGGCGTTTACCATAGCAGCGGCCCCGTGCGGTCCGACCGCAGAAGGAGTGAGGATAGTAATCGCCGCCACCGCGTCGAGAAACCGATTCCTTCCAGAAAAGCGGGCGCCCCTCGCGCGAAGGGTGTTGGGAGTGCGGGATAGGCGCCGGCTCCGAACCTCGCGCGTCGCCGCAGGGGTCACGGAGCCCGCGCTTCGGCGCGGGGCTGAGCGCCCGGCCGCTCCCAAGCCTTCGACTGACTGCCGGTCCTCGCGTGCGCGAAGCGCCTCTGAGGCCGGAAGACCGCCGACCCTAAACCGATGACACAAGGAGTCTCGATGGCTGTCGTCCTTCGTCTTTCCCCGTTCACCGCACCGGAGCTCAGCCTGCGAGGGATCTGAGTCGGCGGCGTCGCTCTGTTCCGTTTTTCGGCCGCCCCCCTAGACTCCGGGGGGCCGGAGCGTCCCCTCCTACCGTTCGCAGCCTGACCGCGGTGCGACCGATGTCCAGGTTCGCGAACGGACGGCGTCCGTGACCACGGCGCCGGTCGAGAAGGAGGACGCATCCTTGAGGTCATCATCTGAATCATCGCGCGCGTCACGCGCGCCGCAGGCATCTCGACCTTCGATTTCTTCTCATTCACTCGCGGCACCGACACCGCCGCACGCGCCACCTACGGGCCCGCATGCAGCGCGCCCGGACCGGGAGGTCGATTCTCAAGCCCTCGACGCTCGGGCTGTGGACGCTCGGGTCGTCGCCCGGTTCGGTCGCCACGTGGAGGTGATTCCAGCCGATGAAGGCCGGCCGGCCTCCGAGCTCTGCGACCGCCGCGAGGGCCGGAGCGGCGGATGCGCCGTGTCCCGGTCCCGAGCGCTTGACGCAACGGACGGTCGCCGGAACTGCGCCGTTCTCCCCAGCCTCCTTCGGCCCGGGGCGGACGGCGTGGTGGTAGGCGATCGGGTGCGCGTGCGCGGCCCGGAGACCGAAGCGTTGGTCGTCGCCGTCCATCCCCGCCGCAACCGGTACGTTCGTCGCGCGCCGGGCGGCGGTCGCGAGGACCAGATCGTAGCCGCCAATCTGGATCTGGTCGTGGCGGTGGTTGCGGCCGCCCAGCCCAAGCCGCGGTGGGGCATCGTCGATCGCATGTTGGTCTCCGCGGCTGCGGCCGGTATCGAGGCCGCCGTCTGCCTGACCAAGATCGATCTGGTCTCGCCATCGGGCACGGCCCGCGACGCGGGCACCGCGGCGCTGGCTGCTTACCAGCGGGCCGGCTTTCGCTGCGAGGCCGCCTCGTCCCTGACCGGGCAGGGTCTGGACGAGGTGCGCGCTCTACTTGCGGGACGCCGTTGCCTGCTGGTGGGCAACAGCGGGGCCGGCAAGACGACCCTGATCGGCGCGCTGTGCGGGCTTGCGGATCTGCGCGCGCGGCCGGTGAATCCCCGCACGGGCAAGGGGCGGCACACCACGACCGCTGCGCAGAGCTACGCGCTGCCCCAGGGAGGGTGGGTCGTCGACACGCCCGGCTTCAAGGCCTTTGCGCTGCCGGCCCTGACCGCCGAGCAGATCACGGCGGGGTATCCCGAGATTCGTGCCGCACTGGGCGCGTGTCGCTTCGGCGCCGGCTGCACGCACACCCACGAGCCAGACTGCGGCGTGAAGCGGGCCGTGGCCGAGGGGCGCGTCCATCCGGAGCGCTACCGCAGCTTTGTGAAGCTCGCCCGGGGAGCGGGCGGACCGCACGGCGGACGATCCGCCGGGGGGCGCGCCGACAAACGCCGGTGCGCGCCCACGCCTTCCGGCGACTTCACGTGCGCGCGGTGCGGTCAGGCCGTCGGGGGCATCGTGCCCGGGTCGGCCCATCGCAACCACTGTCCCGCGTGTCTCTGGAGCCTCCACGTCGACCAGACGCCCGGGGACCGGGCCGCCGGGTGCGAGGGAGCGATGGAGCCCATCGCCGTCGAGGTGCGGTCCGACGGCGAGTGGGCGCTGGTGCATCGGTGCACCGCCTGCGGGGAGCTGAAGACCAATCGGATCGCCGGAGACGACAATCCGGCGCTGTTGATGTCCCTGGCGGCGAGGCCGATGGCGCGCCCGCCCTTCCCGCTGGACCGGAGCTGGGACATGATGCGCTGATCGCCGGGCGGCCGCCGGCCCCTGTGCGGGTGAGCTGCCCGGGGCCCGGCCGTTGCCGTCGCGAGGGCCGCACGAGGGATCGGAGCCCGATCCTCGCCGTCGCGAGGGGCGCACGAGGGATCGGGGCCCGCTTGGTCCTCTATCCGGCCGCGTGCTACGATGCGCGCCTGGACGGACCAAGAAGGACCCGGTGCTCGATGAAGAAGATGAAGCGTCAACCCGGCGGGCCCCGCGGGCGGCCGCGTTTCCGCCGATGGTGCGGGGCGGCGGGACTGCTGGCCGGCCTGGGGATCCTCGCGAGCGGTCTTCCGTTGGGCTGCGGCGGCCGGGCCTTCAACGCCCGGCCGTTGCTGGCCGACGTCCAGCGTTTCGAGGAAGAGGCCCTGGCGCTCGACGCGGACAGCACGGCGGCCGCCATTCTGCAGTCGGCCCAGGTTCGCCGCGCCGAGGCGGCCCCGCTGCTGGGTCGCGAGGCGCACGAGGAGGCGCGTCCCATTCTCGAGTTGGCCCTGGCCGATGCCCGGGCGGCCCATGCGCTGGTGCAGTCCACCGCCGCCCGCCGCGAGGCGGATCGATGCCTGAGAGCGGTGGAGAGCAGCCGCCGCCGGCTGGAGGAGGCCTTGCGCATCCTGCGCGAGACCGAGCAGGTGGCCGGACCGGCCGCCTGGGACGTGCCCGAGGCGATCCCCGACATGAGCGCGGCCACGGCCGCGGGCTTGCCGGCGCGCTCGATGGTCGGTCTCCAGCCTCCGAGCGGCTCGGCGGCGCAGCTCGCGGCGCTCTGGATGGTGTGGAGAGACGCTGCGCTGGCGCACGATGTGGGCACCGCCGACCTCGAGAACCGCTTCACAGACCACATGGCCTCGGCCGGGGCCGAGAAGATCTCCGACTTGGAGCGGGCGCGGCAGCTCTACATGGCCGGTCGCGTGCTCCAGGAGCTGGAGGCGCGAATTCAGCGCGCGGTGGCGGCGCGCGTCTGCGGTCGCGCCGCGGAGGTGATGGCCCATCTGGGCGACGCCCGCGACGAAGCTCTGCTGGCCACACTGCGTCTAGAGCGGGGACTGCAGGGGGAACTGCGCACCCAGCTCGAGGACGCGCGCGTGCAGGCCGAGAACCGGCAGAACCAGCTCTTCAACGCCCTCCACCAGCTCGAGGGCGAGTACGCGCGCATCACGCAGGAGGCGCGCGGGACCATCGTCAGCCTCTCGGACATCCTCTTCGATTTCGACAAGGCCACCCTGCGGCGTGAGGCGGAGCTGAACCTGGTGCGGGTGGCGACGATCCTGAACCAGTTTCCGGAGATGAGCGTGCACGTGGAAGGCCACACGGACAACATCGGCACGCCGGAGCACAACATGGATCTCTCGCAGCGCCGTGCCCAGGCCGTCTACGAGTTCCTCGTGACTCAGGGTGTGGATCCGGCGCGGCTGTCGGCCCAGGGTTTCGGTCTGACGCGCCCGGTGGCCGACAACAGCACGGCCGAGGGTCGGCAGCGCAACCGTCGGGTCGACTTGGTGATCCAGGATTCGCCCTGACTCGCCGCCGGTCCCACCGTCCGATTCGTTTGTCGAGGGACACGAACTTGCGCCCACCAGGAACACAGGGCTATGCTGCTCTGTTGCTGTTCGGAGACCGGGTCCTGACCGGACCCCTTCGGGTCCTGCGGAATCCGGGGTGCCGATCCTGACCGCGACCCCTTCGGGGGGGAACGATCCCAGCGGCTCCAACCGCGCGAAGGAGACATCGAACTGGAGGTGCGTCCATGAAACCAACCGGAAGGCCTGGTGGCGCTCGCCGCCGATGGGCGGCGGGGCTGCTCGGATTCCTCTGCCTGGCCGTTGCGCTCCCATCGAGCGCCGGCGCCGCCCCCCTGGAAGAGCTGCGTGATTCGGTGCAGGAGTTCACCCTGAAGAACGGCTTGCGCTTCTTGGTGATCGAAGACCACGACGCGCCGATCTTCGCCTACGCCACGTGCGTCG
The DNA here is from genome assembly GCA_964585945.1 of uncultured bacterium. Taxonomy (GTDB): domain Bacteria; phylum Eisenbacteria; class RBG-16-71-46; order CAIMUX01; family WJJG01; genus CAZDKK01. The sequence goes on from CAZPGB010000022.1 coordinate 31,250, forward strand.
ATGCCGGCGGCGTCTGCGAGGTGCCCGGCATCACCGGCATCGCGCACATGTTCGAGCACATGGCGTTCAAGGGCACCCGCACCGTGGGCACGACCAACTACCGGCGCGAGCGCAAGGCGATGGAGCGCACCGACGAGGCCTGGGACGCCTACATGGCGGAGAAGAACAAGCGTTTCGAGGCCGATTCGACGCGGCTGGAAGAGCTGATGGCCGAGTTCCGCGAAGCGATGGAGGAGGAGAAGCAGTACGCCGTTCAGAACGACTTCGACCGCATCCTTGAGACCAACGGCGGACGCGGCATCAACGCCTTCACCGGCGTCGACATGACCTGCTACATCTACAGCCTCCCCTCGAACCGGCTCGAGCTGTGGGCGCGCATGGAGGGCGATCGACTGACCTGGCCCGTGCTGCGCGAGTTCTACCAGGAGCGCGATGTCGTGCGCAACGAGCGCCGCATCGGCACCGAGTCCACACCCATGGGGCGCCTGTTCGAGAACTTCCTGACCACCGCCTTCAAGGCGCACCCTTACGGCAACGGCGTCATCGGTCACAGCAGCGACATCGAGTCCTTCCACCGCCGCGACGCCCGAGACTTCTTCGAGAAGTACTACGTCGCCCCGAACATGACTGTCTGCGTGGTGGGCGACGTCACAGTGGAGCAGGTGAAGAAGCTGGCGAAGAAGTACTTCAAGTACGTGCGCTGCGGCGAAGATCCTCCGCCCGTCACCACGGTGGAGCCGGTGCACCAGGCCGAGTTTCGGGTCGTGGCCGAGGAAGACGCCAACCCCGTGGCCATCTTGGGGTGGCAGTGCCCGGCGGCCGGCCATGAGGACTACGCCGGCATGGAGCTGGTCATGGAGATCCTTGGCACCGGCCGCTCCAGCCGACTCTACCAGCGTCTGGTGAAGGAAGAGCAGGTGGCCACGCGCGTGGGCGCCGGCACCGACATGCCGGGGATGAAGTACGCCAACCAGGCCGTGGTGTTCGTCTTCTGCGCCGAGAACCGCGACCCGGAGGAGGCCGAGGCGATCGTCTACGAGGAGATCCAGCGTCTCATCGACGAGGGGCCCACGGTGGAGGAGCTGGAGAAGGTGAAGACCGGGTACCTGGCCCGAGCCATCCGGCAGCTCCGGCGCCCCGGTCGACTGGCGGTGGCGCTGGCCAGCACCGATCAGCTCGAGGGCGATTGGCGCAAGTTGTTCGATCACCTGGGTCGGATCGAGGCGGTGACGGTCGAGGACATCCAGCGCCTGGCGGGCGAGCGTCTGGTCGCGGAGCGCCGCACGGTGGCGATGCTGAAGAAGAAGAGCGAGACAGGGTCGGATTCCTAGCGGAGGAGCGGATCATGAATCAGGGTCGTGAACGGATGAGGCTGGTGGCCGCGGTCTTGGCGGTCGCGTTCATCCTGGGGCTGTCCGCGGGAGCCGACGCGCAGTATCCGCGCTTCAAGGACCCGCGCAAGATGAAGTTCCCCCCGCTGGGGGAGATACAGACGCCACAAATCGACCGCCACGTCCTGGACAACGGGCTGGTGGTCTACATGCTTGAGGATCACGAATTCCCCTTGGTCGACTACCAGGCCATGGTGCGCGTCGGCTCGATGTACGAGCCCGAGGAGAAGCGCGGCCTGGCGGGCATCGCCGGCGAGGTGCTGCGCACCGGCGGCACCGAGTCCATCCCCGGCGACGATCTGGATGTGCAACTCGAGACCATCGGAGCCTACATCGAAGCGAACATCGGCGATACGCAGGGCACGGTGAGTGCGTCGTTCCTCAGCACCAACGCCATCGAAGGGTTGGAGCTGCTGGCCGACGTGGTCCGCCACCCGGCGTTTCCGGAAGAGAAGATCGATTTGGCAAAGGTCTCGGTGCGCACCGACATCTCCTCGCGCAACGACGAGCCCATCCCCATTGCCATCCGGGAGTTCAGAAAGCTGATGTTCGGGGAGCATTCCCCCTACGGATGGTACCCCGAGTACGAGACGGTCGACGCCATCGAGCGGGCCGATCTGGTGGGGTTTCACGGCCGGTTCTTCCATCCGGACCGCACGATCCTCACCGTCTCGGGCGACTTCGACAAAGCGCAGATGCTGCGCGAGGTCGAGCGCGTCTTCGGGGATTGGCCGCGCTCCACGAGCCCGCTGCCGCCCGATCCGCCCGTGCCGGACCATGCGCCGCCGGGGGTGTTTCACGCCGAGAAGGAAGGCATCACCCAGGCCACGGTGCTCTTCGGCCTGCGCGGCACCCTGGCCTCCGATCCCGACTACGCCGCGCTGCAGCTCCTGAACCAGATTCTGGGCGAGGGGTTCACCTCGCGTCTGATCAACGAGATCCGCACCAAGCGGGGGTTGTCCTACGCGGTGGGCAGCGCACCGGGGACCGGCTGGCACCATCCCGGATCCTGGCTCTCGTATCTGCTGATCCAGGCCGACTCGACCGTCACCGGCGCGGAGCTGATGCGCGACGTGGTCGAGGGAATCACCCGCGAGCCGGTCAGCGACGAGGAGCTGACCATGGCCAAGGACATCGTCCTCAACCAGCTCATCTTCGACTTCGCCTCGAAGGGACAGGTGCTCAATCGGAAAGCCTTCTACGAGTACCACGGGTACCCGCAGGACTTCCTCGAGACCTATCAAGAGCAGATCCGGGCACTGACGGCCGAGGACCTGCTGGCCGCGGCCCAGCGACACATCGACCCCGACGAGTTCACCATCGTCGTGGTCGGTCCGCAGGAGTCCTTCGACAAGCCCCTGAGCACCCTGGGCCCGGTGACCGAGATCGACATCACGATTCCCGAGGGGCCCTCGACGCTCGAGATCCCCGAGCCTACGGCCGAGAGCCTGGCCCGCGGGCAGGAGATCCTGGCCGCAGCGCTTGTGGCCCACGGCGGTGACCGGTTCGCCGCGGTGGATGCCTATCGCCAGAAGGGTTCGGGGTCGATGTCGATGATGGGCCAGACGATGTCGATCAAGGTCGACGCCGTCACGAAGCTGCCCGACAAGACGCGCGCGGACGTGGAGATGATGTTCGGCACCATCGTCCAGGTCACCACCGCCGATGGCGGCTGGATCAAGACGCCCCAGGGGGTGATGGACGCGCCGCCCGATCAGATCGAGGAGGCCCGCCTCGACCGGATCCGCTCGCCGTACCACTTCCTGATCCACCACGACGAGATGACGTGGCAGGCGCTCACACCGCGGGAATTCGAGGGGGCGATGTGCGACGTGGTGTACGCACCTGAGACGCCGGTCAAGGAGTGGCTGGTATACGTCGATGCCGACACGCACCTGATCCGGGGGATGGAGTACAAGGGCCGCGGCCGCCAAGGCCCGGTGCATGTCACCGAGGTTCGCGAAGACTACCGTCCGGTGGACGGGGTGCAGGTGGCCTTCCATACGCAGAGGCTTCACGACGGCGAGCCGTTCATGGAAATGAGGCTCGAGGAGATGGAGATCAACCCGGACGTGGACGAGGCCATGTTTGCTAAGCCTTAGTAGGCAAGCTTATTAGGCGGAACGATCGGCCCCGGTGCGCGCATGCGGCCGGGGCCGGACTGCTGCGCCCCGACCGCGCGGGGCCGCCCCGCTCCCGCGGGCTCCTCGGCCCCATGCGACCCGCCGGTCGGAAACCGGACCTCGAACAATCCTAACCCGGCACATCCTTGAATCCGCGCACCCCATGGCGTACAATGCAGCCGCCGATGGGGATGCGCCGATCCGGGCGGCAGCGGCTGCTTCGCCTTCCGGGGTACGGGCTCGAGCGGCCACCAACCAAGGGAATGTGCCCTGGGGTCCCAATCGCGATCGAAGGCCGGATCCTGCGTTTCCATCTCTACAACCCGATGGCAACTTGTGGTCCTTCCAACCAAGTAGGGAGAGGATGAAGCCTATGAGCACTCGCACCCTGTTTTCCGTACTGGCAGCTCTGGGGTTGATGGCGAGCGTCTCGGCGCAGGCGTTCGTGATCAACGAGATCTACTACGACGGTCCGGGCACCGACGCCGGATGCTTCACCGAGATCCTGGCCCCGGCCGGCACCGACCTGACCGGCTACTCGCTGGTGGGCGTCAACGGCTCGAACGGCGAGGTCTACCGTACGGTCTTCTTGGACGGGATGATCGTCCCCGACGACGGCCGTCTGGTGATCGCGATGGACTCGACCGTGGTCGAGGCCGACTACATCGATTCGGGCATGGACTGGCAGAACGGGCCCGATGAGGTCGAGTTCTTCGACGCCACGGGCGGCTACCTGGACGGCGTTTGCTACGGTCAGTCCGATTTCCTCACCTGCGAGGGTGGGACGTACGGCCCCGACGTCGCCTCGGGCATGAGCATCTCGCGCTGCCCCGACGGCACCGACACCGACGACAATGGCGCCGACACGGCCGAGACCCAGCCCACGCCGGGCGCCGAGAACGACTGCGGCACCACCGGCCCGACCGACCTGACCCTGTGTGAGGCGGTGGCCCTGGACGGTGACGGTTTCCCGATCCACTTCGGCGAGCTGGTCCACATCGTCGATCCGCTCATCGTGCTCAACGATCACGGCACCTACAGCGCCGACTACCTCGACTGCGGCGCCACCGACGGCGAGTGCTGCGTGAACCTCTTCGACTTCGACTTCACCGACATGCTGATGTCGGGCGATGAGGTCGAGGTGACCGGCACGATCGCCTTCTACAACGGCAAGATCGAGATCTCGGGTCCCGACCTGGAGATCATCGTGCTGTCGACCGGCAACCCGCTGCCCGAGCCCGAGAGCATCAGCACCGAAGAGCTGGTCATCAACGGCGACCAGTACGAGAGCTGCCTCATCATGATCGACCACCTGTACATCACCGGTGGCGATCCCTGGCCGCCCGAGGGGCAGAATGCCAACATCCTGGTCGCGGACGAGACCGGTGTCGACGTCACGATGCGCATCGACAAGGAGACCAACATCGACGGCTCCACGCCGCCCGATGAGCCGTTTACCTGCATCGGCATCGGCGGTCAGTTCGACAGCTCGTCGCCCTACACCGACGGCTTCCAGATCCTGCCCCGCAGCCTGGAGGATCTCTACTTCGATCCCACGCCGGTGCACGACGCGAGCTGGGGCCAGATGAAGAACATGTTCCGGTAGGCTCGCAGCGCCGGGACACCGAGCTGCGGCAGCCTGTTCGCGCGCTCGCGCGGCGGCTTCCGCGGGCGACTGGCGAGGCGGTCCTCCTCTCGCGAGGGGGGCCGCCTTGCGCTTGGTGCGGGAAGACTTCAGCGCGTCGCCGGCCCACCGGTTCGCGCTTCGATCCGGCGCACGAAATCCTGTAGCAGCGTGCGGTAGAGATTGCCCTTGGCGTGTAGGTCTTCCACGCCGGCCCAGATGTTGGGGTTGTCGTTGACCTCGATCACGAAGACGCCGTGCGGGGTCTGCTTCACGTCGACGCCGTAGAGCCCGTCGCCGATGGCGCCGGCGGCCCGCAGGCCGGTGGCGACGACGTCGGCCGGCACTTCTTGAGGGTCGAGCGTGATGTGCTGACCTTCCCGCACGCTGCCGTCGGGCTCGTGCTTGAGGATTTGCCAGTGGCGGGGCGACATCTTGTACTGGCAGACGAAGAGGGGCCGGCGGTTGAGGACGCCGATGCGCCAGTCGAACTCGGTGTACATGAACTCCTGGGCCAGGATGATGTCCGACGCGGAGAACATCTTGCCCGCGATCGTCTCCAACTCGCCCCGTTCGGCCGCCTTGAAGACGCCGCGCGAGAAGGACCCATCCGGGATCTTGAGCACCATGGGATAGGAGAGGCGCTGCTCGACTTCGAGAAGCCGACTGCGATCCAGCAGCATGGTGCGCGGCGTGGGGATGCCGAGCTGGTTGAACTTCTCGGCCAAATAGACCTTGTTCGAGCAGCGCAGGATCGACATGGGATCGTCGATGACCGGCAGCCCCTCGGCCTCCGCCTTCTTCGCGAACCGGTAGGTGTGGTGATCGATGCTGGTCGTCTCGCGGATGAAGAGGGCGTCGAACTCCAGCAGGCGGCCCAGATCGCCGCGCGTGATCAGCTCCACCTCGATGTCCAGTGATTCCCCGGCGGACTGCAGGCGCTTGAGGAAACCGGGATCCGAGGGCGGGAACTCTTCCTTGGGATCGTGCAGGACGGCCAGGCTGTACTTGGCGGGCGTGGGCGACTTGCGCGGCCGCCATCGTCGGCGGGTGTGGCCGTCGAGCGCCAGCTCGAACGCGCTGCGCTGCTCGGGCGAGAGCGTGCGCACCGACACGGGCTGCACGGAGCGGATCTGCCACGTGGGCGCGGCGGTCAGCTCCAGGGCGAGGATGGGGCAGCGAAAGGCGTCGAAGGTGCGCCGCGCCAGTGTCTCGAAGTGGGGGTTGTCCGGGCGTCCGAAGTAGACGTTGAGCGTGAGATCGGTCGCCGGGGGCGCGGTCCGCGCCACATCCTTGACGAGCGTCTCTTGCAGCACCGCCAGCGCATCCCGATAGAGGCGCTTCCAGTGCAGCTCGAGCATCACCTCGGTCGAGGGCATGACCTTCAGGCCCCGGGCTTCGGCCAGCAGCGAGCAGTAGTAACCCAAGCCCAGATACTGGTAATCGTGGCATAGGTTGATGACGCGCCAGCCCCGCGTAGCCCCCGGGGGCGGCTGACGGATAAAGTCACGGGCGGTGACGACCCGGCAGCCGGTGCCGTTCTCGGCGAAGTCATGTTCCTTTTCGACCACGACGACGTGTTGTGCCATGAGATTCGGGGTCCTTTCCGAGGATCACCGCCGCCTTGAGCTGCGACTTTCCGTAGCGGGCCATCCGCTCGAAGTCGCGTCTGAGGATGGGCAGGTGCATCCGGTCGGTGGGCGTTTTCTGCCGCGGGTAGTCCACGAACGGGTCGTGAACGTAGATGAACTGCCGATCGAAGCCGGTCACCGCGACCCAGTGAGGCTGCTTCTGGCGGTCCAGGCGGTAGGTGCTGATCAGCACGATGGGGATGTGGCCGCGCTCGAAGTGGTCCTCGAGCAGGCCGGTGCCCACGCGATCGATCGCCACCTCCACGGAGGTCTCGCGCAGTTGATCGAGGAAGTCTTCCTGCACCAGCTCCATGGCCTGCCGCCGCTCCTGGCTGCGGACGCTGTCGGCGAACAGGACGCCCTCGTCGCTGACATAGACCCAGACCTCGAACCCGCGCCGGGCGGCCGCCAGGGCGAGACCGTACGGACCGCAGCCGCCGTGTCCCGAGCACATGAAGACGGTGGTGGACTCGCGCCATAGTCGCAGCTCCGTCTTGCGATCCATGGTCAGCCCCCCGCCCAAGGCCTTCATCGCCATCATCAGCGCCGCCGCTCCGCAGGTGAAGTCGAGCGACTGCTCGTAATAGGGCACGCGGCTGCGGGAGGCGTCCAGGTGGGGCGCCAGGCTCTTCTCCATGCGATAGGCATCGACGCCGTCCTCGTAGTAGTCGGCGCTCACGGCGAAGCGTTGATAGCCGGCCTTCTCGTACATCCGCTGCGCGGCGACGTTGTCGACGCGCACCTCGAGGCGCATGTATGCGTTGCCGTCGGCGCGGGCCTCCTCCTCGATGGCCGCCAACAGACGCGCACCCACGCCCCGGCGCCGCAGGGTTGGGTCGGTCGCCATCGAGTAGAGCCGCGCAAGGGAGGTGCCGCGGTTGAAGAGGACCGTGGCATACCCGACGATGCCGGCTTCCGGTTCGATCGCCACCAGCGTGCGGCCGTGCGCCCGGGTGATGAGATGGTGAAAGTTGCGCTCCGTGAACCGGTCGCTTGTGAAGGCCGCGTTCTCGATGCGCAAGAGGTCGGGGATATCCGCGACCATCGCCTTTCGGATCATGACGGACCTCAGCGTGCGTCGCAGGCGTGGGGGGCGGCGCCGACCGCATCCCGATCGCCGCGGCATGCGCGCGCCCGCGGTCCTCGTCGCATCCGCGCCCAAACCGCACACCAGCATGCGCCCGAAGCCGGCGGTTTGCCAAGAGAATCCTGCCGGTGGGGGCCGTGGGGGCGCGGGGGCGCCGCGGATCACGCCGGCCTCACGCTCGCCTTGACTCAGAGCCGCGGGCGGGTTCATCTTCACCGGCGGAGCATCGGAGTCGGGACGACCGTGACCAGCCGACCCCGCGCGCGGAGCGATCCGCTCCTCGCGCCCGCACGGGACGGCGGGGGAAGGGCGGCGATTCCGGACACCGCGGGTTGTCCACCAGGCCCCGATTCACAGGGAGGTACCCATGGGCTTCCAGGAAGCCGTCAAGCAGGGCATCGAGATCGTCAAACTCAACCGGGGCGCCATGCGTCTGGTGGCGGCCGATCCCGAGGCCTTCTCGCAGGGTCTCATCATCACGGCCATCGTGGGGCTGGCCGCCTGGCTGGAGCCCACGACGTTCACCCCCTGGGGGATCATTGGGCACCCCTTGTTGGCGCTCTTCTGGCTGTTCGTATCCACGGCTGTGTTCCACTTCGTGGCGATTCTCTTCGGCGCACACGGCGACTACATGAGCCTGCTGCGGGTGTTCGGCGTGGGCCGCGTGCTGGGATGGATCGTCGTTGTGCCGTGGATCGGGCGACTGGTCTTCGGGGTCTGGACGCTGGTGATCGCCGTGGTGGCCCTGGAAGAGCTCTACGGGCTGGACCGCACCAAGGCCGTTATCTGCGTCCTGTTGCCAACAGCCGTATTGATCTTCCTCGGTCTGCTGGTGGTGACGCTCTTCGTGAGCATCGCCGGATTGCCATTCTTCTTCGGCGTCTAGCGCTTCAGACGCTGGCGGCGGGAGACCGGCCCCCGGCGCCGGGGTGCGGCTCCTGGCGCCCGGCGAGCATAGGGTCACGGCCCCCGGCGCCGGGCGAGGACGGGGCCGCGGCTCGGTCTCGGGGAGGCAGGCATGTCGCTTCAGATCGGCATCATCGGCATGCCCAACGTGGGCAAGTCGACGCTGCTCAACGCGCTCACGCACGCCGGCGCGGAGGCCTCCAATTACCCATTCTGCACGATCGAGAAGAACGTGGGCGTGGTCACGGTGGAAGACCCCAACCAGGAGGCCCTGGCCCGCGTGCTCGAGCCCAAAGAGGTGATCCCGGCCCACATCGAGTTCGTCGACATCGCCGGCCTGGTGCGGGGTGCGAGCCGCGGGGAAGGTCTGGGCAACAAGTTCTTGGGTCACGTGCGCGGCGTGGATGCGATCGCCCACGTCGTGCGCTGCTTCCGTGATGAGAACGTGGCCCACGTCGACGGCAGGATCGACCCGCTGGACGACCTGGAGATCGTCGACACCGAGCTGCTGCTGGCCGATCTTGAGGGCCTGCAGCGGTTCCGGGAGAAGACCGAGAAGGGCGGCAAGGCCAACCCGCGGGAGGCCCAAGCCGATCTGATCCGCATCGACCGGATGATCGACGTGGTCAAACAGGGCCAGCCGCTGCGATCGATGGACCTGGGCGAGGAGGAGCGTTCCTGGGCGCGCGAGTTCGGACTCCTGTCGGCCAAGCCCACGATGGTGATCGCCAACGTCGGCGAGGACGACTTCGGCGGCGGCGGCTGGGTGGCGAAGCTGACCGAGACGCTGGGCGCAGGCACGCCGGTCCTGCCCGTCTCGGTGAAGATCGAGGAGGAGCTGTCGCAGCTTCCGCCCGAGGAGCGCGAAGCGTTCATCGCCGAGCTGGGGCTGGAGGGTTCGGGGCTGCAGCGCGTTGTTCAGGCGGGGCGCCGGCTGCTGAGGCTGGTGACCTTCTACACCATCGCGAACGAGAAGCTGCAGGCCTGGTTCGTTGCCGACGGGACCACCGCGCCACGGGCCGCAGGCAAGATCCACTCGGACATGGAGCGCGGGTTCATCCGGATGGAGACGATGTCGGTGGCCGATCTGCTTGCGCACGGCAGCCGGGCCGAGCTGCACAAGCACGGCCTGATCCGCACCGAGGGCCGCGAATACGTCGTCCGCGAGGGCGACGTCTGCCAGATTCTGTTCAACCGCTAGCTGCGCCTGGTCGCACAGAGCCCCCCGGGGCCGCGCCGCACCCGGTTCCCCGTCCCGGGGCCGCGCTCGGCCCCCGCGCCGCGCCTCGCCGTATCGGCGGTCACGCCGTACGCTCGGCTTCCTCGCGCCGCCGGCGCACCCAAGCCAGCAAGGTCTCCAGGGTCTGGTCCAGAGGCCGATGCCGGTACCCCAGCTCGCGCTCCGCACGCTCGCTGCTGACGTACCAGTAGTAGCCGGCCAGGGACGCCAGCGTGCGGTTCCAGCGCGCGCGGCGTCCCAGCAGCCGAGCGGCCGCCTCGGTCGCCGCGGCCGTGCCGGTCAGCAGCGCGCGGGGCAGATGGATCCGCGGCCCGCCTGCGCCGAAGGTCTGTTCCAGGTGGATCATCAGCTCCCGAACGGTGAGGTTGTCGCCTCCCAGGATGTAGCGGCGACCGGGGGTTCCGTGGATGCCGGCCAGCAGTATGCCGCGCGCGCAGTCGCGCACGTCGACCAGGTTGAGGCCCCCGTCGAACCAGAAGCAGATCAGCTTGTAGGGCCAGCCTCCCGGAGCGGGCGGCGGCCGGCGGGAACGGCGACGCGCCAGGCTGCGGAAGCCCTCGGGAGGCCCCAGGTTGATCGAAGGATTGACGACGATCAGCTCGGTCGCCTCCGGATGCTCCCTCCAGGCCGCGAGCACCTCCTCTTCCGCGGCGCGCTTGCTGTCGAAATAGGGATGGTGAAAGGAGCCAAGGTTGTAAGCCGTCTCCTCGTCCAGGGCCTGCGGGCGGTCGCTGGTGCCGACGGCGCCGACCGTGCTGACGTGCACGAACCGCCGGACCCCCGCCTCGCGGCACAGCGCCAGCAGCCGGGCGGGCACGCGGGCGTTGAGCCATGCCATCTGGGCGGCGCCCCGTCCGCTCAGCGTCACCCGCGCGGCCAGATGATAGACCACCCGCACGCGGCGCAGGGCCTGACGGAGCGCTGCGGGCGCATTGCCGGCGACGACGTCCTCCAGGTCTCCGGACACCTCCTCCACGCGGGCCCCGTTCCAGGCCCAGGACGGCAGGGGGCGGCGCATCAGCACGAGCGGCGTCACGCCGCCCCGGTTGAGTCGGCGCACGCACTCGCTGCCGATCTGCCCGGTGGCGCCGGTGATCAGGCAGGGCGAGGCTTCGTTCCAGGCATCAGACGTCATGGCGGTCGAATCCGTCATGGGTGGACCGGGAGACGGCCGGGACGTTCCCGGGCGGGTCCGGTACCTGCGCAACGGTCGCGGATCGGGGGCCGGCGGTCAAGCGGTGCGGCGGGCGGCGGATGGGCCAACGCCGGGTCGGTGGGGCTTGTGGCGGCCCGACCGGCGGGGTTGAATGCCAAGCGTGACGCGCGGGATCGGCCGCAGGGCCGCGGGCGGATCCACGCGTTTCTGCCGCCCGCCGGAGGGTCGCGGGATGCGGCCGCTTCGAAGGGGTATTGCCGGGCCGTGACGGAGCCAACCCGAGCACGAAAGGGAGGCGCACATGAGCTGGATTCTGGAGAAGATCGACGCCCAAGCCCTGGTCACGAGGCTGATCGGATTCCTTCCGGACCTTGTCGCCGCGGTGCTGATCATGCTGGCCTTCTACGTGCTCTACCGCATGACGCGGTCCTCGATGGCGGGGCTGCTCCGCCGGGCCGGGTACCACGAGGCCCTGATCGGCATGATGGTCAGCGGCATCTACCGCGGGGTGCTGATCGTCTTCGGGCTGATCATGGCGCTCGACCAGGTCGGGATCAACGTGGGCGCCGCGCTGGCGGGTCTGGGCGTGGCCGGCGTCGCCGTCGGTCTGGCGGCGCAGGACTCGCTCAGCAACTCGATCGCCGGCTTCATGATCTTCTGGGATAAGCCCTTCGCGGTGGGTGACTGGGTCGACGTGGCCGGCAAGGACGGGCGGGTGGTCGAGATCACCATGCGCACCACGCGCATCCGCACGCGCAACAACACCTATGTCATTATCCCGAACAAGACCATCATCGACGAAGTGCTCGACAACCACACCAAGCACGGTGAAGTGCGCGTGGATGTGCCGGTGGGGATCGCCTACAAGGAGCACATTCCCACCGCCCGGGACGTGATGCTGGCGGCCGTGCGATCGCTGCCGGCGGTGCAGGCCAAGCCAGAACCTGAGGCGGTGGTGACGCAGTTGGGCTCCTCGAGCGTGGACCTGGAGGTGCGGGTCTGGATCGAGGACGCGGCCCTGGAGCGCCCCATCTACTTCCAGACCATGGAGGCGTGCAAGCTGGCGCTGGACGAGGCGGGCATCGAGATCCCGTACCATCACCTGCAGCTCTTCATCGAGGACGTCCAGGACCGCGTGTGGGATCGGCTGGCCCAGGTGCGCGGCCCGGAGAGCGGCGCCGGGGCCGGGAACGCCGAGCGGCCGCAGGCCTCCTGATCCCGGCCCGGAGAAATCCCATCGGCGCGCCGTCTCGTGGTCCGGCGGCATCGATTCGCGCGTCATCATCGCGGGGCCGGCGGCCGATGGCTGAAGCAGGGAACCGCGCGGCGCGTCGGCGGGCGATCACGACGATCACCGGCGCCGCATCGACCCGACCGATTGGGACACAGCGATGGACAGAAACGCCCCTGCACCCGTGACGCCGCTCCTCGTGCTCGGAGTGGCCGAAGTCCCTCCTCCCGAGGAATCGCTCGTCTGGATGTTGATCGATCACGCGCAGGCCGCGCTCACCGACCGGGCCGAGCGGACCTCCGAGAGCCTCGTGATGCCCGAGGTGCTCCGCTTGCGGTTCCTCACCGACCGCGTGCCCGGTCTGCTGCGCGCCAGCCGCCGCGCCGTCGTTGTCACCGGTACGCGCTGGCACGGTGGCGACGCGGACATCCGGCACACGCATCATCATTTTGCCGACACGCTGCTGGCCGGCGCGGCCGGCCTGGCGGGATCTCCGGCGGGTGACCGCGGCGCGGGCGCCGTCGCGCTGCTGCCCGACACGGTTGCCGACGCCGCCACCGCCTGGGAGCTCCTGCTCGCCACGCGCGGCGCCGACCTGCTGCCCTTGGGTGGGCTGGACCACTACGAGGTTCCGCTGCCGGCCCGCGGAGCGCCGACCTGGCTGTTGCCTCATCTGGGGACGTGGCTGCCGGGCATGTCGCAGGCGTTGGCCGATGGCTTGTGGCGGATCATGCTCGGCGAGGCGCTCAAGCTTCATCCGAATCGGGTGGCGTGAGCACGGCCAGCACGGCATCGTGGAGCCGCCCGTTGGTGGCCAGGGCCGAGCCGCTGTAGATCGTCCGCTCTCCCCGCAGGTCGGTGAACCGGCCGCCCGCCTCCTCGACCACGATCTGGACGGCGGCCAAATCCCAGGGCTTGACGTGAGGCTCAAGCATGATGTCGGCTCGACCGGTGGCGACCAGCACGTGGCCGAAGTAGTCGCCGAAGCCGCGCGTGCGCCAGCAGCGACGGGTCAGGTCCAGGAACGGCGTCCCCTGCTGGTGCTTCTCGATCCAGGTGAAGCCCCCGTGGACGAGCTGAGCATCCTCCAGCCGGGCGATGTCCGAAACCGTCGCCGGCTCCCCGTTGCAGTGGCAGCCGCCGCCGCGGTGTGCGGAGAGCATTTCGTCGAGGACCGGGTTGTAGACCGCCCCGGCGACGATGTCGGGCCCCGCCTCGACCGCCACCAGGGATGCGAAGAGGTGGTTGCCTCTCAGGTAGTTGTGCGTGCCGTCGATCGGATCGATCCACCAGCGGGGGGGCGCGCTCGGCGGAGGCGGGCCGTGCAGCGGCCCACGGGCGTCCGCGCTGCCGAACTCCTCGCCGACGATCTGGTGATCGGGAAACGCGCCCGTGATGACCTCCCGGGCTGCCCGCTCCGCCTCCCGGTCCGCCACGGTCACGAAGGAGCCGTCCGGTTTGCGCTCGGGAGGGGGAAGGCGCCGGAAGCGGCGCAGGGCCTGGGCGCCGGCTGCGCGCGCGGCCTGCTCGGCGATCTCGCGCAGCCGCGCGTGCGTCGGGGTGCGCTGCTGCTGTGCATCCTGGTTCATGGGTCCCCCTCACGTCGACGCGCGTCGCCGACAAGGCTCTCCGAATCTAGCCAGCGCGCCTTGCACGTGTCCACGCGATTCGGCGGGAACCTGGCGCAAGGGCAGGTGTGGTGGTCGAAAACCCGGTTGACCCCCGTCGGCAGGCCAGTACATTGTCTGGGCTTGCGTCAAGGAAAGCGCCTGAACCTGGACAGAAGGTCCCTCGACTGCGGTGGAGGGTCGACCTGGTGGGATCGTCGGATGAGAAATACAGGTCGGCCAAGGTCATCGGGCTGTTGGGCACCATCCCGTTGATCCTGGCGGTGGCGCCCATGATCGGCTACGGCATGGGCTTGCTCCTCGACCGATGGCTGCATACGGGATGGGTGCTGAGGCTCGTTTTCGTGGGGCTCGGATTCGTGGCCGGGGTCCGCGAGATGATGCGACTCCTCAAACGTGCACGGCGGGAGTTCGACAAGCTCTAGGCCCGCGCAGGGCCTGGGGGTCCCCCGCCGACGAGACGCGGCGACGCGGGCGCCGTGAATCGCGGAGGAGAGAAGGCAGGCATGGATAGGGCAGTCCAACCCACGGACCCCAATGCGTCCGAGCCGCTGATCGACGCGCTGCCGGGATTGGCGGCTCCGGCGGCCATTCGGCGCATCCTGGTGACCACCGCCTGGTTCGGGGGTGTCCTCGCCCTGATCGCCGGCGCCCTGCTTGGCTGGGCGTGGGCGCTGGGCTTCGCCGCCGGTACTCTGGTGGGGGCGGCCAACCTTCTGTTTCTGGCGCTGCTGGCCCGTCTGGTCCTGGTTTCCGGTCGCAGGAATGTCCCCCGCATCCTCGCCGTCCTGTCGATCAAGGTCCTGATCGTCTACGGGGGACTGGCCGCGCTTCTGCTCTGGAAGACGCCGCCCACGGTGCCCGTTGTCCTGGGCTTCTCGCTGGTTCTGATCGTCATCACGCTCAAGGCGGCCGGGCGCGCGCTGCTTTCGAGCGATTCGATGCGCATCGAGGCTCCTTCCACCCCAACGGAGAGTGCGGATCGTGAGGCGTGAGCTGGCCGGGCCCGGGGCGCGGGGTGTGTGCGCGGGCAGAAGAAGGACCACCTGCAGCTTCCCGCCCCGGCGGCGCGTGGCGGCGCCCCTCGGCTGGTTCGCCATCGCGCTGATCAGCGCCTTCGTACCGTTTGGCGCAGGGGTCCCGGCAGGTGCGGACCAGACCCAGGGTCCGGCGGACGACGAGCACGGCCACGTTGCCGAACAGGTTGCCCACGGTGAGCTCGACGAGCGCGCCGAACACGCCGACCACGACGGGCATGGCGAGCACGCCGAGCATCCGCCCGAGCTACCGGATCTCATCCATCTGATCTACAAGGCGCTGGGCGGCGCCGAGTCGGCGCCGGCCTGGATGAAGACCGTGGACCGCTTCCGCGGCATTTTCTACGCGATGCTGGTGGCCGCGATCATCATCGGTATCGTGCGCCTGGGCACCCGCCGCATGCAGATGGTGCCCGGGCGCGCGCAGAACGTGGTCGAGACCTTCATCGAGAGCTTCTACAATTTCGTCGGCAACATCCTGGGGCGTGAAAATGCCCGGCGCTACGTCCCCTTCCTGGGGACGCTCTTTCTCTATATCTGGTTCATGAACCTTTTCGGCCTGTTTCCCCTGATGCGCTCGCCCACAGCCGCGCTCAGCACGACCGCCGCGCTGGGTGGGTGTGTCTTTCTCTACGTGCAGTACACCGCCATGCGGCGGCTGGGACCGCTCAAGTACCTGCACCATCTCGCAGGCGAGCCGAGTGACGCGGTGGGGTGGGCCCTGGTGCCCTTGATGCTTCCGTTGCACATCATCGGCGAGCTGGCCAAGCCGGTCAGCCTGTCGTTGCGACTCTTCGGGAATATCTTCGGCGAGGATATCCTGATCGGCGTCTTCGCCGGTCTGGGCATCGCGCTGTTGGCGTTCGTGAAGTCTCCGGTCGGCATCCCGCTGCACTTCCCCTTCATCCTCCTGGCGATGCTGATGAGCACCATCCAGGCGCTGGTCTTCACGCTGCTCAGCACAATCTACATCATGCAGGTCCTGCCGCACGAGCACGACGAGGATCACGCGGAAGACGGGGAGGCGGCGGAATCGACGATCTGATCACGGGGCCGACCCGATCCGGCCGTGTGATCGGGATCGGAGCGACGATGAGAGGATTGCACGCACTGCACAGGCCGCGCTAGCGGCAAAAAGGAGGATCGAACATGGATGCTGGGACAGCCTTGGGTCTGGCGCTTCCCGTGGGACTGGGGATGGCGGCCGTGGGGTCGGGACTCGGCCTGGGCAAGGCGATCTCCTCGGCCATGGAGGCGATGGGACGCCAGCCGGAGGCCGCAGGCAAGATCCAGACGGCGATGATCATCGGCGCCGCCTTCATCGAGGCGCTGACGATCTACGCCTTCGTGAGCGTCTTCGTCCTCTCCGGGAAGATCTAGCATCGCGCACGCCGCGCGCGGCGCCGCGGGACGCCGGCCGGTGCGCCGGGCCCTGCGCGGGGCCGCGGAAGCGGTCGCCCGGGAGCGAGGACGACGCCCGGCTGGGCGGCTCGCCGGCGAACGGCGCCGCCAACGGCCAGAGCAAGGAGAGACGCTGTGGAACTGATAGACCTGCAACTTCTGCTGACCCACGTGGTCGGCTTCGCGCTGGTGGTCTGGCTGCTGCGTCGCTTCGCCTGGGGGCCGGTGCTCGATTTTCTCGAGCAGCGGCGCCGGAAGATCCAGTCGGAGTTTGACGAGATCGAATCACAGCGGCAGGACGCGGCCCGGTTGAAGGCCGAGTACGAAGACCACTTGCACAACATCGAGGCCGAGGGGCGCCAGAAGATCCAGGAGGCGATCGCCGAAGGCAACGCCGCCGCGGCCAAGATCAAGGAACGGGCGCAGGAAGAGCGACGCAAGCGGCTGGATCGCGCGGCCGAGGAGGTCCGCCTGCTGGAGGAGTCGGCCAAAGAGACGCTGCGCAAAAAGAACGTCGACCTGGCGTTGCGGGCGGCGGAGAAGGCGGTGCAGCAGGAGATGGACGACGAGAAGCACCGTCAACTGATCACGCGGTTCATTCAGGATCTGGAGGCGGCCGGGCCCAGGCAGACCTAGACCGACGACGGACCGGCGGCGCGGGGGGGACCGGGTCGTCGGTGAGGGTGCACGAGGATGATCAAGGAAGCGGTGGCCAGACGGTATTCCCGCGCGCTGTTCGGCGCCGCGCAGGCCCGCCAGCTCATCGACCGGGTGGCCGAGGACCTGGAGGGCATCGAGCGCCTGCTGCGGGAGGAGCCGCGGTTGGGCGGCCTCTTGATCTCGCCGCAGGTGGCCGCCGAGGAGAAGCGCGCGCTGCTGGAGACGCTCCTGCGCGGCCGGGCGCACCCGCTGGTGCTTGAGTTGCTGGGGCTGCTGCTCGAGAAGAAGCGCATGACGGTGGTCCAGCAGGTCATCGAGGGCTACCGCGAGCTGGTCGAGGAGCACCGCGGCATCGTGCGCGCGCAGGTGACGACCGCCGTGCCGATGCCCGATGCGCTGCGCGAGCGGCTGCTGGCGGCGCTGGAGCGACGCTCGGGCAAGAAGATCCTGATCGAGCCCGCCGTCGATCCGCGCGTCATCGGCGGCGTCATGGTGCGGATGGGCGATCGGATCATCGATCGCAGCGTGCAGCGCGCATTCAAGGAAATGAGAGAGAACTTGCTGGAGGTGCCGGTCTACGAATAGCGATCGACCGATCGCGCTTCTCGGCCGCACGCACGCAATCGGGGGCGAAGGACCCATGGCTTTCAATCCGGAAGAGGTCAGTTCGATCCTGCGCAAGGAGCTGGAGAAGTACGAGACGAAGCTGGACATGGCTTCGGTCGGCCAGGTCCTGCAGGTGGGCGATGGTATCGCGCGCGTCTGGGGGCTCGGGGACGCGATGGCCAGCGAGCTGCTGGAGTTCCCCAACGACGTGATGGGCATGGTGCTCAACCTCGAGGAAGACAACGTCGGCGTCGTGCTGTTCGGCTCGGACGAGCTGATCAAGGAGGGCGACACCGTGCGCCGCACGGGCAAGCTGGCCAGCGTGCCGGTGGGCCCGGCCGTCATCGGACGCGTGGTCGATCCTCTGGGCCGGCCGCTGGACGGCAAGGGGGAGGTGGCCTACGAGGAGGCGATCGCCCTCGAGACGCAAGCGCCCAACGTGATCGAGCGCCAGCCGGTGAACCAGCCCGTGCAGACGGGGCTGAAGGCGATCGACTCGATGATCCCCATCGGCCGCGGACAGCGCGAGCTGATCATCGGCGACCGACAGACCGGCAAGACCGCCCTGGCGATCGACACCATCCTCAACCAGAAGGAGACCGACCTCTACTGCATCTACGTCGCCATCGGCCAGAAGGAGTCGACCGTCGCCCAGGTGATCAAGACGCTCGAGGAGCACGGCGCGATGGAGTACACCACGGTCGTCGTGGCCGGATCCTCCTCGCCGGCGCCCCTGCAGTACATCGCCCCCTACGCCGGCTGCTCGATGGGCGAGTACTTCCGCGACCGCGGCCAGCACGTGGTCTGCATCTACGACGACCTGTCCAAGCAGGCGGTCGCCTACCGGCAGCTCTCCCTGCTGTTGCGCCGGCCCCCGGGCCGCGAGGCCTATCCGGGCGACATCTTCTACTGCCACTCCCGTCTGCTGGAGCGGGCCGCCAAGTTGAGCGACGAGAAGGGCGGCGGCAGCCTGACGGCGCTGCCGATCATCGAGACCCAGGCCGGCGACGTCTCGGCCTACATCCCGACCAACGTGATCTCGATTACCGACGGCCAGATCTTCCTCGAGACCGACCTCTTCTATGCCGGCATCCGGCCGGGCATCAACGTGGGCATCTCGGTCTCGCGCGTGGGCGGCAAGGCGCAGGTGAAGGCGATGCGCAAGGTGGCCGGCAAGCTGCGCCTCGACCTGGCCCAGTACCGCGAGCTGCAGGCGTTCGCCCAGTTCGGCTCCGACCTGGACGCGGCCACCCAGGCGCAGCTCACGCGCGGCGAGAAGATGACCGAGCTGCTCAAGCAGGACCAGTACGTGCCCATGAGCCTCGAGGATCAGGTGATGGTGATCTTTGCCGGGGTGAACGGTCACCTGGATGACGTGCCGACCGATCAGATCCGCCGCTTCGAGAAGGAATTCCTCGCCTACATGCACAAGGAGTGGCCCGAGGTGCCCAACGCGATCGGCGAGGAGAAGGATATCTCCGAGCGCACCGAGAAGAACCTGCGCGAGGACGTGCGGAAGTTCAAGGCGCAGTTCATGGCCGCGCTCGAAGCCGAGGATGAAGCGGCCGAGCCGGCGACGAGTGGGGCGTAGACGATGGCCACGCTGAAGCAGATCCGCCGCCGCATCCGCTCGGTGCAGAGCACCCAGCAGATCACCAAGGCCATGGAGATGGTCGCGGCGGCCAAGCTGCGCAAGGCCCAAGCGCGGGCCGAGGCGGCTCGGCCCTACGCCGAGTCGATGGAGCACGTGCTGGCAAACCTGTCGGCCGCGGCCCGCACGCTGGCCCACCCGCTCTTCGAGGAGCGGGAAGTGAAGCGGGTGATGGTGGCGGTGGTGGCCTCGGACAAGGGCCTGTGCGGCTCGTTCAATGCCAACGTGATTCGGCGGGCCGAAGAGCACGCCCGTGCGCTGGGCCAGGAGAACGTGCTGCTGGTGCCGATCGGCAAGCGGGCCTGTGCCTACTTCGGACGGCGCGGTTGGGACCTCTCGCGCGCCGTGAAGACGCTGGGGGATCGGATCGACCTGGGGCTCGTGCGCGAGCTGGGCCGCTCGGCGGTCGACCTCTACGTCAGCGGCGAGGTGGACCGCGTGGACTTCGTGTTCACGAGGTTCATCACCACCGCCACGCGCCGGGTGGAGGTGGCTTCCGTGGTGCCCGTGCGGCCCGCCGAGGGTGAGGACGCCGACGCGACCTACATCTTCGAGCCCGACGCCGAGACGATCTTCGATACGCTCTTGCCGCGCTACATCGACACGCGCGTGCTCTCGGTGCTGGCCGACTCGCTGGCGTCGGAGTTCTCGGCGCGGATGCTGGCGATGGGCAACGCCACCCAAAACGCCGAGGAGATGATCGATTCGTTGACGCTGACCGCGAACAAGCTGCGACAGGCCGCGATCACGACCGAACTGGGCGAGATCGTGGGCGGCGCGGCGGCCTTGGAGTAACGAGAAGGGGAGCATGATGGCAGAAGCGGCCAACATCGGGCGCGTGATGCGGGTGATCGGCCCCACGGTCGACGTGGAGTTCGAGCAGGGCGATTTGCCCGAGATCTACAACGCGATCCACATCGAGGACGACCGCCTGGGCCGGCGGCTGGTGGTCGAGGTGGCACTGCACCTGGGCGATAACGTGGTGCGCTGCGTGGCGATGTCTTCGACCGACGGGGTGGTGCGCGGCATGCCGGCGCGCGACACCGGCGCGCCGATCACCGTGCCGGTGGGCGAGCAGTGCCTGGGGCGGGTGATCAACCTGCTGGGCGATCCGATCGACGCCAAGGGTCCCATGGCCAAGCCCGACCAGCGCCGGCCGATCCACCGCGAGCCCCCCAGTATCCTCGACCAGGACACCGAGACGCAGGTCTTTGAGACCGGCATCAAGGTGGTCGATCTGCTGGCCCCATACCCCAAGGGCGGCAAGGTGGGGCTCTTCGGCGGCGCGGGCGTCGGCAAGACCGTGGTCATCATGGAGCTGATCCGCAACATCGCCTCCGAGCACGGTGGCTACTCGGTCTTCTCAGGGGTGGGCGAGCGCACGCGCGAGGGCAACGACCTGTGGCTCGAGATGAACGAGTCGGGTGTGATCGACAAGACCGCGCTCATCTACGGCCAGATGAACGAGCCCCCAGGAGCGCGTTTGCGCGTCGGGCTGACCGGCGTCACCGTGGCCGAGTACTTCCGCGACGAGCTGGGTCAGGACGTGCTCTACTTCATCGACAACATCTTCCGCTTCACCCAGGCGGGCTCGGAGGTCTCGGCGCTCTTGGGCCGCATGCCCTCGGCCGTGGGGTATCAGCCGACGCTGTCGACCGAAATGGCCGATCTGCAGGAGCGGATCACCTCGACCAAGAAGGGCTCGATCACCTCCGTGCAGGCCATCTACGTGCCCGCCGATGACCTCACTGATCCGGCGCCGGCGACCGCGTTCGCGCACCTCGACGCAACGACGGTGCTCTCGCGCCAGATCTCCGAGCTGGGGATCTATCCCGCGGTCGACCCGCTCGACTCGACCTCGCGCGTGCTCGACCCGCGCGTGGTGGGCGAGGAGCACTATGCGGTGGCGCGCGAGGTGCAGTCGATCCTGCAGCGCTACAAGGACCTGCAGGATATCATCGCGATTCTGGGCATGGAGGAGCTCTCCGAAGAGGACCGGCTCACCGTGCAGCGCGCGCGCAAGATCCAGCGCTTCCTGTCGCAGCCCTTCTTCGTGGCCGAGGCGTTCACGGGACGCGAGGGCCGCTACGTGAAGCTCGAGGACACGGTGCGCAGCTTCAAGGAGATCACCGAAGGGCGCTACGATCACCTGCCGGAACAGGCCTTCTACATGGTGGGTAGTATCGAAGAGGCGGTCCAGCAGGCCGAGCAGCTCAAGAGCCAGGCCGAAGCGGCCGCGAGCAAGTAGGTGAGGAGGACCGCCGCGGCGGTGAGGAAGGATCGATGGCGGCCACCTATCGTGTCGAGTTGTTGACGCCCGAGAAGACGGTGCTGTCGGCCGAGATCGTCTCCTTGATCGCTCCGGGGAGCGAGGGGTTTCTCGGCGTGTTGGCCAACCACGCGCCGCTGATCACCGCGATGCAGCCGGGCCCCTTGACGCTGCGGCACGCCGATGGCCGCGACGAGGTTCTCAGCGTGAGCGGCGGGTTTCTCGAGGTGTCACGCAATCGGGCCGTCGTGCTGGCCGACGCGGTCGAGATGCCCCAGGAGATCGACGTCGAGCGGGCCAAGGCCGCCGCCGAGCGGGCCCGCCGCCGGATGGCCCGGCACGAGCCCGGCACCGACATGGACCGGGCGGAAGCGGCGTTGCGGCGGGCGATCAACCGCCTGCGCGTGGCCGGCCGCTGGTCCGGGGTGTAGCGTTGTGTGGAATCTGGACTTTTTCGTACGACTCCTGCGTTGGCGCGCCTTCATCGTGATCAACACCGGCCTCGTGGCGGTCCTGGCGGTGGTGATCAGCCTGTTGCTGCCCAACTGGTACGCCGCGCGCGTGAGCGTGATGCCGCCTCAGGAGGAGCCGCTCACCGGCATCGCCCTCTCGGGTAACCTCGGCTCGGCCCTGGGCATGGCCCAGCAGGCCGCGGCCACCATGGCCGGGCGCACCAATCTGCCGATCTTCGCCTCGCCCTCGGACTACCTGGTGGGCATTCTGCGCAGCCGCACGTTGCGCCTGCAGCTCATCGAGGCCCACGATCTGACGTCCCGCTACGAGACCGAGAACGTGGACCAGACGTTGAAGGTGCTGGCCGATCGAATCCACACGCGCGTGGGGCGTGAGGGGATCGTCCATGTCGAGCTGCTGGACAAGGAGCCCGAGACGGCCGCGGCGATGGCCGCCTCCGCCCTCGAGATCCTCGACCGCATCCAGCGTGACACCCGCCGCAGCCGCGCCGCCGACGTGAGCCGGTTCGTGGCCGAGCGGCTGGCGGCCACCGAACAGACCCTCAGCGCCGCCGAGGAGTCGCTGCAGGCGTTCGAGCAGCGCTACGGCCTGCTGGCGCCCGAGGAGCAGGCCGCGGCGCTGGTGCGCACCATCGCGGAGCTGGAGGCCCAGCGGCTGGCCGCGCGCGTGGAGCGCGACGCTCTGAGCACGCAGCTCGGCGCCGAACACCCCGATGTGCAGCGCCTGGATGCGCTGGTGAAGTCCTACGAACAGGCCCGCGCGACCCTGGAAAGAGGGGCCGCGACGGGCGAGGAGCCTGAGGGTCCCACCGCGCTGATCGATCTGCAGCGATTGCCCGAGCTGAGCCTGGCCTACCTGCGCCGCCTGCGCGAGGTGGAGATCCAGGCCGCACTCTACGAGCTGCTCACACAGATCCACGAGCAGTATCGCATCCAAGAGGTGCGCGACCTCTCCACGATCCAGATCCTCGATCCGCCCGCCGTGCCGCAGGAGAAGGCCAGCCCGCACCGGGCGATCATCTGCGTGGTCGCGACACTGCTCGCCTTCCTGGCCAGCGTGAGCGTCGCGGCGCTGCTGGAGCGGCTGGCGATGGTGGCCGAGACCGACCCGGCGCGCTACGAGAAGCTCGCGCGTCTCTTGCGCGGCCTGGGGTTGCGGTTGCTGCTGCGGCGCCGGGGCGCCGCGTAGCCGATGCGCGCGCTGGATGCCGCCGGCGGTTCCACGAGCACGGGCGCGCCCGCCGGAGGCCTGAACGCCCGCGGCTTCTGGATCCTGGTCCTGCTGATCGACGCGTTCGTGTTGATCTTCCTGCCCCACATCGAGTGGCTCGTATTGGCCGTGTCAATGGCCGCCCTCGCGGGGCTGGCCGTCGCGCGCGTGGTGCGCCTGGTGGCCTTTTTCCTGGTCGGCACGTCGCTGCTGATGTTGGTCCCGGCGGAGGGCGATGTCTCGACCTTGATCTTCTACGCACTGCGGCTGCTTCTCGTGCTCGGTCTGTGGGTCTCGGCGCAGCGCGCGGGCACCGGGTTCGCGAGGACCTTGTGGCCGATCCTGCGAGACCGGCGCACGCTGTTCCTGCTGGGGCTGGTCGCCGTCGTCTGGATCGGGCTGCGCTGGACGCCCGCCCCCGAGTACGGACTCTCCAAGGCGGTCGGCTTCACGTTGACCGCGCCGCTCTTCTTCGTGGCGACCGCCTTCCTGTGGCCGACGTGGGAGCGCGGGCGCGAGGCCGATCGTCTGATCACCGCGGCCCTGATTCTGGGACTCGGGGTGGCCGCGTGCGGCTACGCGGCGGCCGCCGGCGTGCGCCTACCCGGCGCGGCCGAGGAAGCGGCGTTCGCCGAGTCGGGCCGCGCCCGCCTGGCCTGGTTGGGCGCCAACGCCATCTGGTTGGCGCGCGCGCTGGGGGTGTGGGTGGTGCTGGGATTGTGGGCCGCGGCGCGCGGCCGGATCCCGACGCTGGCCGCGACGGTGATCGGGGTGCTCGGCTTCGTGCTGATGGCCCTCACCGGGTCCCGCGGCCCCATGTTGGCCCTCGTATTGGCCCCGGCCGGCCTCCTGCTGCTGCCCAGACCGCGCTCCGCGGTGACGCCAGCACCGACGGCCGGTGCTCACAGAAACGGAAAGCGCGTGGCGCACGCGGTCCTGGGCATCGTCGCAGGACTGGCATTGCTCTTGGCGCTGCTGCCGGCGGAGGAAAGGGCGCGGATCGGCGGGGCGGTGCTGCGGACGCCCGCTGGAGCGATCCTGGCCTCCACGACATCCGGTGGGGGGGAGGGCTTGGGCGAGTTCCTGGGCAAGGACGTGTCCACGAGCATCCGCCAGCACCTGATCGAACGGGCCGTGGAGATCACCCGGACGGCGCTCCCGCGGGGACTGGGCACGGGAGGCTTCGCGTTCGTGCTGACGGGCCAGGACCTCCGCCTCTACCCGCACAACATCGAGGCCGAGGTGCTCATCGAGCAGGGGATTGTCGGGATCTTCCTGCTGATCGGGTTTTTCTTCCTCGTATGGCGGGCGGCCTGGCGGTTGTCCGCAAGGGGCCAAAGCGATGGGCGCTGGGTATGGTTGCTCTTCTGCATGGCCTGGCTCAATGCGCAAGTCTCGGGGGACCTGCCCTTCAACAACGGGATCTGGATCTGGGGCGGGATCCTGACGGCGCTGCACCTGCGGGAGAAGCGCACGAGGGAACTGAGGTCGCTGGACGCCCTCTGACGGACGACAGGAGACCGATGCAATCCGCAAGACACATCGTGCCGCGCGCTCCGCGCCGACCTTCCCCCCGCGGGGCCGGTCCGGCCCGCCTGTCAGCCGTACGGGGTCTGGCCGCGACGTTGGCGGGCCTCACTCTCTGTCTCGCGCCCGCACCCAGAGCCGACACCGTAACACCCGATTCGGCAAGAGGTTCTCGCGGAACCTTCAACTTCTTTCCAGCTCTGTTCTACACGCCCGAGACCGGCTTCGGGGCCGGCGGAGGTCTGGTCTACACGGTGCGCGATCTGTCCGCTCCGCCCGAGGAGCGCCCCGACAGCTACTCGGCGCTCCTGCTCTACACCGAGAAGGAGCAGATCAATGCCCTGGTTTCGCCCGAGGTCTACTTCTCCCACGGAGCGTGGCGACTGGCCGGCACCCTGAGCTACACCAAGTTCCCCAGGACCGTCTATGGCATCGGTCGCGACACCCCCGAAGAGGCCGAGGAGGATTACACGCCTGAGGGCGCCTCCCTCTCGGGGGAGGTGCTGCGGCGCGTGCGCGCGCCGCTGATGGCCGGAGTGGCGCTCGAGCTCAGCAAGACGGCGGTCGTCAAGCGCGAGCGCGGCCGGCTGGTCGACGCGCGCCTGCGGTCCGGCCGCGAGGGCGGCTGGCTCAACGGTCTAGGACCGGTTCTTTCGTGGGACAGCCGGGACAACATCTACGCGCCTCGCCGGGGCGGGTGGTACCAGTGGCGCTCGGTTTTCTTCGCGCCCGCGTTGGGCAGCGATCACGCGATGGACGCCCACACGCTCGATCTGCGCCGCTACGTCGGTCTGGGCGCCGACCGCGTGCTGGCGCTGCAGAACGTGTGGACCAAGGTGGGGGGCGAGGTCCCGCTGCAGGGGTACCCGACGCTGGGGGGCGTGATGCGCGGGATCGTCGAGGGCCGCTATCAGGATCGCCTGCTGGGCGCGGTCCAGGTCGAGTTGCGCTCCCCGCTGATCGGCCGCTTCCGCGGCGTCGTCTTCGCGGCGGGGGGGACGGTGTCGGATCGCTGGGAGGGTTTCGAGCTCGCGGAGGTCAAGGCGGCGGGCGGCGTGGGGATTCGCTATGTGGTGAACTCCGAGGAGCGCATCCACCTGCGCATCGACATGGGCTTCGCCAAGGGTGGGGGACAGGTCTACTTCCAGTTCGGGGAGGCGTTCTAGGCTCGGCGGGCTGTAGTTGAAGCTACGCCTTTGAGGGAGTTCCGCCACGCGGGAGCCTGAAGCAACGGGTCATCAGAAGCGGGGGCATGCTCAAACGTGTTGGATTCGCAGGTTCGCGAATCGTGCACGTCGGGTGGGCTGCACTCGAGTCGACGAATCGTCTCACAAGGAGGGTCACTCCAGAACCGCGCGTGCAACGGAGCCCTGACCTTGGGACATTGGCCACCCGCTCTTGACCCCCCCCTCAGCAGTCTCTTGTCGTCGACGATTGCATTGCCGTTGACGTGGCCATGTCCTTGACCCGCATGTGCAACTGCCACAAATGAGAATCGGCCCTTGATGTCAGGGAACCAACCCAGCTCCACTGTGTCTCCAGAAACGCGTCATGCGTGCCGCTCCTCGACTCTCCCCAGGTGAAGGCACGATTGGATGGTCAGCCTCCTCAACCACGCCTAGGGAGCTTCGAGAATCACTCGGAGCGTCGTTTCCCTGGAAGAGTCCAAGTGGATGTTCGGGTCGCGACGAGTTGACGTCTGCTTGTCACCTGGTCGCACGCAGCGAGCCTTTTTGGGAGGATTCAGGCATGAAGGAAGTCAAAGCCTACTTGCGTGTCTTTGTTCTTGGCGATGTCATACGGGCCCTCAAACTGAAGGGCTACCATCGCATGACCGTGCTGGACGTGAGCGCTGTGGCGGATCCCATGTGGAAAGAAGAGCGGGAGTTGGATCCGGATCTCGGCCTGCACACGCGCATGGTGAAGCTGGAGCTCGTCTGTGCGAATGATCAGTTGGATGACGTGATCGGTGAGATCTGTACGACCGCCCGTACCGGAAACCGAGGAGATGGTCTGATCTGTGTAAGCACCGTCGAGGAATGCGTTCAGATTCGCACGGGGAAGAAAGGACCCGAGGCGCTCTAGTGCATGCAGGCTCCCGGCTGGGCGCCGGGCCTCAGTGTTTCCTGGGCGTCTGTTACGGATTCTCCCCCATGCCCCATTCCCTCCAGGCACCTACTCCCTTTGGTGTGTCAAGACGCCGGCCACTCACTATGCGCCTGGTTCAACCTCGGGTGTGTCCCTCTGCAGTGATGATTGTCATCTTCAACTGACCAGTTCCTGGTGACCCGATCGGCGCTGAGCGTGTATTCCTGCCCAGAAACTGATGAGTCGAATGACGACGTCGTGGCCCTTGATCCTCGTAGTGAGTATGCGCCGGGAGAGTTGGCGACGAGTCGACTTTGGGGCACGGTTCTTGCAAAACGGTATTGTGTTCGTGTGCAGGCCCATGGTTGAGGAGGCGCGGACGGGTTGGTTGCCGGTGGGACCATGGGGATCCAGTCACGCGAAGAGGTGTCGCGGGTCGTGTGGTGCGGATCGCGACCGCGCTTCGCCGACAGAATCCTGTCGTGTTCCTGTCGTGCGAAGGAGGTGGGTCATG
The DNA here is from genome assembly GCA_964585945.1 of uncultured bacterium. GTDB lineage: Bacteria > Eisenbacteria > RBG-16-71-46 > CAIMUX01 > WJJG01 > CAZDKK01. The sequence continues at coordinate 58,703 of CAZPGB010000022.1, forward strand.
AGGATCTGGAACAGACTGAAGCGCGCGCTGAATCGATGGATGGCGCGCATGGCAGAGGTCAACCGGCAGGAGTTCGGTAGTCGAGGTCCGAGCTGCTGCGGCGGGAAGATGAATCCTCCGGCGAAGCCACGGAGGTGACCCAACGCGCACGCAAATGCCCGGAATTCGGGTGAGTCGGCAGACGCGAGGGGGCGTCGCCAGGAAGTCGGACGCGCATGACAATCCGTGTATGGGATGCATGCGCTGCGGCACAGGGAAGGAGTTTCGATCATGGGACTAGGCATGATCTTGTGGCCGGTCTTGTTGATCGGCCTGATCTACCTGGTGCTCCGGCCGGACTCGGTTCGCTCCTGGTGGGGCGGACAGCAATCGAGGCCCGGATCAGGGAAACAGGACTCGCCGCTCGAGATCCTACGCCGGCGGTACGCCAGGGGAGAGATCTCGCGTGAGGAGTTCGAGCGCCTACGCCGGGAGATCACGCAATAGGAAAATCATGCGTAACAGAAGAGGAGGTGTACGATGTCTAAAAAGCTTCGCACGATGTTCGCATCGTTGGCATTGGCAATGTTGCTGGCGGCGGTTCCAGGAGTCGCCGTTGCCGACACGCCGGCCGAGGGCCAACATTATCACATGAACAGCTCAAGCGGCCCTATGCAAGGTATGCGGGGCCATATGCAAGGCGACCAGGCAATGGGGGATTCGGGCGCGATGATGGATTGCCAGAACGCGCGGGCGATGATGAAGAAGATGCACGCCAAGCAAGAGCAGATGCAGTCCAAACTGGACGATCTCGTGACACAGATGAACGCGACCAGTGGTCAGGCGCAGCAACAGGTGATGGCCAAGCTGCTCACCGCCTTGGTGGAACAGCAGAGCATGGCCCAGGGCATGATGATGGGAATGCAGCCGATGATGATGAAGCAAGCGATGCAGCAGGCGGCTTCCGAGGATACAGGTGCCCTGACGAACTGCTCGGGGATGATGTCGATGATGCAGTCCATGATGAGATCGATGCACGGTGATGCTGGCAGCGACCCGTCCAAGGATGAGGGTGGACACTCAGCACATCATTGACATCTCTGCGACGTGAGGTTCGGCTCTGGCAGGCGGCGTGGATAGAAACGCACGGTCGCCTGCCCGAGCCGTTGGGCCCCCTGCGACCACGGCGCCGCGAGCCCATCGGAGGAGGAGACAACGTATGACAGCGGCGACAACGACAACCGACCCTGTCTGTGGAATGGACATCGAGCCGGGTGCGAGCCCGCACTTGAGTCGCCACGAAGGCGCCACCCATCACTTCTGCTCGAAGGGTTGTCGCGTGAAGTTCGAGCAGGATCCGGGGTCGTTTCTCGACGGCCTTGACGGCGAGGGCGCGGGATGCTCGACGGCCCGAGCACAGGAGGGCCATCCGGACGCTCCTGGTGCCGCTCGGGAATACACATGCCCCATGCACCCCGAAGTGGTGCAGGACCACCCGGGGAGCTGCCCCAAGTGCGGCATGGCGCTGGAGCCGCGCGCCATCACCATCGATGAGGAGGAGAACCACGAACTCACGGACATGCGCCGCCGGCTCTGGGTAAGTGTGCTCTTCACCCTTCCTTTGGTGATCATCGCCATGGGCCGGCACATCCCAGGGCTCCACTTCCCTGGGCTGGCCGGATCACGGGGGCTCGATCTCATCGAGCTCGCGCTGGCCTCGCCGGTGGTCTTGTGGGGCGCCCGGCCGTTCTTCACACGCGCCGTGCAATCGGTGCGAACCTGGAACCTGAACATGTTCACGCTCATCGGCCTCGGCGTGGGCGTGGCCTATGTCTACAGTGTCGTCGCGGCCCTCTTCCCCGGGCTCTTCCCGGACTCGTTCCGCGGCACCGGTGGGCACGTGGCCATCTACTTCGAGGCGGCGGCGGTGATCACGACGCTCGTTCTCTTTGGGCAGGTTCTGGAGCTGCGGGCTCGCGGCCGGACGAATGCCGCCATCAAGGCTCTGCTCACCCTCGCCCCGAAAACGGCGCGCCGAGTTCATCCCGACGGCACCGAGGAGGACGTGCCCATGGAGTCGGTGCAGGTCGGCGATCACCTGCGCGTGCGACCGGGTGAGAAGGTTCCCATAGATGGGGTGGTTCTGTCCGGTTCCAGCGCGGTGGACGAGTCGATGATCACCGGGGAGTCCATGCCGGTGGCCAAGGAATCCGGCGATGAGGTCATCGGCGCCACGGTGAACGGCACGGGATCCCTGATCATGGAAGCCAGAAGAATCGGCTCGGACACGCTGCTGTCCCAGATCGTTCAGATGGTGGCGGAGGCCCAACGCAGCCGCGCGCCGATCCAGAAGCTGGCCGAGCTGGTCGCGTCCTACTTCGTCCCCGGCGTCGTGCTGATCGCCGCGATGACCTTCGTCGTGTGGGCGGTCTGGGGTCCCGATCCGGCGATGACCTTCGCGCTCATCAATGCCGTCGCGGTGCTCATCATCGCTTGCCCCTGCGCCTTGGGGCTGGCGACGCCCATGTCGATCATGGTGGCGACCGGTAAGGGCGCCGGGGCGGGCGTGCTGTTCAAGAATGCCGAGGCCATCGAGGTGATGCGGGACGTGGACACCCTGGTGGTGGACAAGACGGGCACCCTCACCGAAGGCCGGCCGCGTCTGGTGAGCGTGAAGATCCTGGCGGGCATGAGGGAAGCGGAGGTGCTGCGTCTGGCGGCATCGCTGGAACGTGCAAGCGAGCATCCCCTGGCCACCGCCATCTCCGAAGGGGCGGCGGAGCGTGGCGTCGAGCTAGCCAATGCCGATGAATTCGCTTCGGTCACCGGCAAAGGCGTAACCGGATGTGTGGACGGCCGGGCCGTCGTGGTCGGCAACCCTGTGTTGATCGAAGAGTAGGCCCGGTTGCCGGAGTCGGCTGTGGCGTCCGCAGAGGTGCTGCGTGGGGAGGGGCAGACGGTCATGTTTGTCGCCGTGGACGACGAGGTGGTCGCTTTGCTGGGCGTCGCCGACCCGATCAAGGAGACCACGCCCGAAGCGATCCGCGAGCTGCACGACGACGGCATCGAGCTCGTGATGCTCACCGGCGACGGTCGCACAACGGCCGATGCGGTGGCGCGTCGACTGGGCATCGACCGGGTCGTGGCCGAGGTCCTGCCCGATCAGAAGGCCGATGTGGTAAAGAAGCTGCAGGTCGAGGGACGCATCGTGGCCATGGCCGGCGATGGCATCAATGATGCGCCAGCGCTGGCGCAGGCCCAGGTGGGCATCGCAATGGGCACCGGCACGGATGTAGCGATGGAATCGGCCGGCGTCACCCTCGTGAAGGGGGACCTACGCGGCATCGCCCGGGCCCGCCGTCTGAGCAGGGTCACCATGCGCAACATCAAGCAGAATCTGTTCTTCGCGTTCGTCTACAACTCGTTGGGTGTGCCGGTGGCAGCCGGCGTGCTCTTCCCCTTCTTCGGCATTCTGCTATCGCCAATCATCGCGGCGGTGGCGATGAGCTTCAGCTCGGTATCGGTGATCGGCAACGCGCTGCGCTTGCGAGGAACGAGGTTGTAAGACCTACCCGGATAAGTTCGCGGGCGGCGTGCCGACCTGGCTCTTCACGATGTTCGGCGGCACCTTGGGCCTCCGCGCCGGCGAGCCGTTCGCGCTTGGCCTAGGCTCGGCGGGCTATTGGATGTACCCCAGAGAGCGCAGGCGCTCCAGATCGCGGTCGCTGAGCTGACCATCCTCGTCGGTCAGGAAGCGCCCGTCGCGATGCTGTTCCCAGTACCGATCGATGAATCGACGCAACTGCGGCGCGAGACTCGTGTCCGCTGCCGCCGGCGTATCCCGGAAGTCTGCAGCCAGCATGTCGTAGATCTTGCTGCCGAACGCCGATGGCCCCAAGGCCTTGTAGCGCTCGCCGAAGACCGCCACCCAGGAGCGACCGTAGTCGGGGTTGCCCGGCGACAGCTCGCGTCGCGTGGGGTAGCGCTCCGTGATCGTGTCGAAAGCATCGCGGTACACCAGCGAATCGACGCCGAAGGAAACGCCGCGGGCACGCGCCCAGATGAGATCGAACAGACGGCGGGTGGTCACGATATCGCGAACACGACCGGCTTCGAATCCGGAGCCGCGGATGAAGAGCGGCACGTGCACAATGCGCTGATCCAGGCCACACTCGTGGCCGATGCGCCCCAGTTCTCCGAGCTCCTCTCCGTGATCGGAGGTGATGATCGTCAGACAGTCATGGCCCAAACGGCTCTCCAGCGTCTGCAGCAAGGGCCCCAGATGGGTGTCCAGCCAGCGCACCTCGCCGTCATAGAGGTCGGCAAGCGCCGTTTCCTTTTCCGCGGGGAGATCCTGCCACTGCACGGTCAGGGGGCGAGCTTTCACATAGCGTCCGAAGGGATGGGGCGGATCGAGACCCAGCTCCGCCAAGGCGGACGCGGGAGGATTGTAGGGCGCGTGGGGATCGAGGAAGTTGATGAACAAGAACAGAGGTCCGGAGCTCGGCGCAACGGCACGCTCGGTGATGGCGGCGATGCCGCTGGCGTCGACGTAGGGCATGCGCCATCGCATCGCCTCGCTCAACCGCTGCAGGGGCGGCAGAAGCTGGTCTCCCAAAGCGCCGAAGGTGTGTTCGAAGGGGGCGCAGTCGGGCCGATACACCCGGTGGAATCCCATGTGCGGCTCGGGCAGCGCGAACTCGTTGGCCGAGACGGCGATGCATGTGTACCCCTCGTCGGCGAGTCGCGCGGGCAGCCACGCGATTCCGTCCACGGCTGACGTAAAGAAGCGCCCTTCCTGGTCGCTGTAGTGCACGCCGTGACGCGATACGGTGAGACCGCTGAAGATCGAAGCGTGGGCCGATGCCGTCCAGCCCCCGGGAGACACCGCGCGGTCCGCCGCGAGCGCGTCGCGGGCCCAGGCTTCGAGGGCGGGCATCGTGTTGCGATCGTAGCCATAGATTCCCAAGTGGTCCGCCCGCAGGGTATCAAGAACGATCAGCACGATGGACGGCCTGTCCGGCCGATGCGCGGACCCTGCGCCGGCGGGATCGAGACCGTAGCGCTCCGCTTGGCGTACGGAGACCACCGGTAGCACGAGAGAGAGGATGACGGGCGTCAGGCTGGCCAGTGCCGCCAGAGGTCGCAGCCGGGCCCACCTGACCGCGCCGAGCGCCACGACGGCCATTCCCAGGAAGAGCCCCAGGAAGAAGAGGTCGATCTTGTGCAGGGCTCCATGCCAGAGGTAAGGCAGCAGCAGTTGCGTTCCGGTTCCGACGAGCAACGGGGGAAACAGCCCCACGGCCAACGTGAAGTGCCATCTGCGCGCGCGCGGGCCCTGCCGCTTCCACAGGAGGCGCAGGAGCACCCACACCCCCAGGCCGGTGGCGATCGAGGCCACGGCGACGTCTTCGGCAGGACAGCCCCGGGGGTAGAACATGCGGAACCGAACGGTCAAGGCGCTGGTTAGGGCCGCCAGAATGATGATCGCCTCCGCGCGCACACCCAATCCAAACCGCCGGAAGCCCACCAGTGCGCCCAAAGCAACTGCGAGCAGAGACATGGGGATCGCAAGCTGAATGTCGTTGGCCAGGAGTCCCAGGAAGCGGCTTGCGCTGCTGTAGAAATCCTCGGGCCGCAGAATCCAATGCCCCAGTCTCAATCGCACCAGGATGTCTGCAGACCAGAGCGACAGCGCGGCAACGACGGCCACCACCGCCCAGTCTGACAACCACGAGCGGAGCCTGCGGGAACCCGCCTGGCCGGAAGGCGGACGGGGGCCCGCGGTGCCATCTGCCATCGGGTCCGAGCGTCCGTTCCGTCCTGGGTTGGTCTGCTTTCTGCCGGCTCTCATTCCGCGCTGGCTCCCCTGATGATCCCAACGCCAAGAGGACCCGGTCGCACGCTGCGGACGGATCCTCACCGAGCTTACCAGGCTCGGCTCAGGGTGGCGATGCGAGAAGCGGGGCTGCGGAATCGCGCCCACGCAGGCCCGCTCAGATCCGCATCAAGTACTGGATCTTTCCGAAGAGCTGACGGCCGTCCAGCTTCCATTCCTGATCGCCGTCCCGCGAGGCCACAGCGGTCCTGGGCGCGCGCAGGTACGCGTCCGCCATGCCGAGATAGAGCACGCTGAACGCGTTGAGCCGGCAGGTGAGGAGCGGCTCGAAGGCGAAGCGGTCGTCGAAGCTGTCGTACTCGGTCACGATGCGCACCGACACCTCGCGGCTGACCTGTAGGCCCAAGCGGTTGCGCAGGATCCAGCCGTCGTAGAGCAGCCCGTCACCGCGGGGCTCTTTCATCCGGGCGTAGGAGAGACCGCTCTCCAGCGTGAGCCGCCGCATAAGCTTCAGACTGGCGTCCACCGAGACGTTCACGATCCGTCCAAGGAACGGCTCCACCTCGGGGTCGAAGGTGCGGTAGATCGACCGGCCGACTTCGAGCAGAGCGCCGACACCAACCGCCTCGCTGGGCCGGGTGGAGGCGCTGAGATTCAAACGCCGGATCCCGGGGATGAGCTTCCCGCGGAACCTCTCGCGGCTCACCAAGCCTTCGAGCTCCAGATTCGTCTGGTGCTTGAGCTCCGCGCCGAGCTCGGCCACCACCCATTCGTCCTGGAAGCGACCCCCGTAGTCCCAGATTCTCCCCAGCACGAGGCTGGGCATCCAGGAGATGACGAGCGCGCCGTTGGGACGAAACTGCAGACCGTTCCAGAGGTTCAGCGAGCGGTAGTCGGCGCGGGTGACGAAGCCGTTGTCCGCGCGGAACGAGGGATGGCGCTCGTCGAAACTGAGCGAGCCGTTCCACACGCGGCCGTTGCGCTCCAGGGCCGCGTAGAGCGCGTGTCCGTCGAACCGCTCGCCGTCGAAGGCGAGGGTGTGGCGGCCGTGATCGAAGCGCAGGTCGGGCACCTGGTCGGTCACCTGCGCAGCGGCGGGCTCGCGCGTGTGACTCGCCAGCAGCTGCACACTCGTCCGCCAGTTGCGCAGCAAGCGCACGGCGCCATCGATCCCGGCCAGGCTGCCGCTGCCGTCGTGGTCGAGCCGCCGGTCGGTCAGGATCGCGCCCAGGTGGCTGTCGGTCCCGAAGGCGTGCTGAACTCGCACCAGGTTCACCGTGGCTTCGCCCGCCATGACGAAGAAGCTGCGCTCCTCGAGCGGCAGGATGGCCGGGGCGTCCTCGTCTCGCGCGAAGACCCAGGCCAGCGACGTCCGCCCCTGCGAGCCCAACACCTTGGCGGCGGCGGACGGATTGCTGATCGAGCGCGTGTAGATCACCGGCACCCGGGTGCGGTAGAGCTCGGATCCCTCGAGGAAGAAGGGCCGTTTCTCCTCGTAAAAGAGGGTGAAGGGCTCGTTGACGTCGATGCGGCCGGCGTCGGATTCGATCTGGCTGAAGTCGGGATTGATCGTCAGCTCCGTGCTGCTGGTCGAGGTCAGCGCGTAGCGCAGGCTGACCGACGCCTCTCCTTCGGGGTCCGCGTAGCGCAGGCCGTCGTCCGGGGCACCGTCTTCGCGGCGCTCTCCGCTGTGCGTGCCGATGGCGCTGGCGATGATCTCGAGGTTGCGTGGGGGATCGATGCCGCGAATGCCGGTCAGCGTGCCCCACTGGCACATCCAGCAGGGATCGTCCCGGTCCGTGGCCGCCCAGGCGTAGCGGCGGCGGACGTCGCGCTGGTGGTCGCGCCAGAAGTTGACGCGCCAGGACTGCACCTCTCGGCGCGGGAAGCGCAGGCTCGCGAACGGAATGGCCACCTCGACCTGATACCCCTGCGCGGTGACCCGGCCGCGCGAATGCCAGATCAGGTCGTAGGAGAGATCCTCCTCGCCGCCGCTGTGCATCCGCAGGTCGCCCTGGATCCCCAGCGGGTTGACGAAGAACTCGTAGCCCCAGTTGTGGTCGCCGTAGGTGTCGAGCATCAGCCCGAAGTAGTCGTCGGTCCAGATCTGATCCCGTTCGCGCAGGGAGACGCGAATCGTGGCCGGGTCGTCGTAGGCGACGAAGGCGATGTAGAGGTTCTCCTCGTCATAGGTGACCCAGGCCTCCGACTCCACCGGCGGGGCCACCTGATCGCCCGGGCTGTTCTCGGCGAAACCGGTCGCGCGGGCCGCGCCCCGCCAGCCGGGATCGTCGAGGTTCCCATCGATGCGGATCGAGCCCGAAGCGGGATGGATCTCGAGGGTGGGCTTGAATTGGGGATGGAAGTCGGACGTGGGCTCCGCGCCGAGGGACCCGGACGCAGCCGGTCCCAACATGAGGAAAAGGGCCAGCACGAGGTGGCGGCACATCGAAACTTCGGAGGTGGAGGCGCAATGGCGGGCAGGTCGGCATGGAGGGTTTCCCTCCCTGCACAGCGAGGATGCTCTGCCACAGGCCCAGTTGCCTTCGTCCAGGCCCATCGCTCTTCCTTCACCGTCCTTCGGATGCCCTACGGGGGAAGCTGGCACGCTACGTATCTGCATGCGCGGAAGCATACAAGACGCGTCCCGATGCGCAACAGGGTCTATGCGGCCCGGGAAACCGGGGTCAATCGAGCCAAACATAAAGCATATAGTTGGTTGCATAGTTGGTTGGGATTTTTCGCACACATTCAGGCAATACACTCCCAATTTGAAGCTTCGTTTGCAGTTAGCGCCAGAGATCCCGTACGCTGGCATGACAAGAGAAACCTTGTACTTGAATTCGAGTTCATGATACGAATATGAATTCGTATTTTAGGCCACCCATCTAGGAGTGCATTCATGAAGCCAAGGACGACACGTGGGGGAAAGGGCGCCGGACAAGCGAAGCCATCTCGCGAGCCCACCAGCTCGCCGAGGGAGCAGCGAAGGGAGCATGAACGCCAGGACATCCTGGAGGCGGCCAGCGCCCTGTTTGCGGAGCAGGGCTTTCGGGCCACGAGCATGCAGGCGATCGCGGCGCGAGCAGAGTTCTCGGTCGGCAAGATCTACAGCTTCTACCCAAGCAAGGAAGCGATCTTCGATGCGCTGATTGAGCGCTTCCTCGATCGCATGGAAGGTTCGATTCAGGCGTTCGACCATCCTGATTTGCCGCCTCTCGAACGCCTCCGTCACTGGCTGACAGGTATGTTGGAAACGGGCGAGAAAGACCGCAACTTGATTCGCGTGGGGATCGTCGAGGCTCGCCGGGGTCGTCACCACTACCATCCGGAGCGGCGGGCCGGCTTCGTGCGCAAGATGACCGAGATCATTCAGAGCGCTGTAGACGCAGGGGAACTGCCCCCCATCCAGGCCAACGTCTACGCCACCATGCTCCAAGGGGCCATCGAGGAGCTGACGCTCACCATCGGCTCCGAGCAAGACGAGACGCCCTTTCGGGAGATCCCCAGACTGGTTTTTGATCTGATGGTTCTGCCCCTGGCACAGCGTGCATCCCGTACGCCGCACGAGGAGTCCTGATGAGAAGGCCGAAGAACGAGCACCGGAGTCTGCACTTTGTACTGGTCGTGCTCGGCGTCACGGCAATCGGCACGTTGACCGCGACTGCTGCCGCTGTCGCGTCGAGCGGGGGTAATGGGCCGGTCGACCCGGTGGATGTCGTGGCTGTCCGGGACGGGAACACGACGGCCGTAGAGCTCTCCCTGGCCGAGGCCATCGCGCGCGCCCAAACGACCCACGAGACGGTGGCTCAGGCCCGCGAGGCGATCCAGGGCGCACAGGCCAATCTCATGGAGGCGCAAGCCGGGAAGTGGCCTCACCTGGAGGTCGCGAGCCAATACACGCACAACATCAAGAAGCCCTCCTTCTTTCTGCCGGGGGAGTTTGCCCAGGCCATGGGCGGCGCCACCAAAGTCGAGACCGGGGGCGACTACGATGTGACCGGTGCGGTGACCGCCACCTGGACCCTCTGGACGGCCGGCAGGCTGTCGGCGACTGCCGGGGCCGCGCGCGAGTGGCTTGCCTCAACCCGCTACCAGGAAGAAGCGGTGCGCGATTACATACGGTTTCAGGTGCGCCGCACCTACTGCCAGGCCCTCTTGGCGATCGAAAACCTGCGCATCGCCGAGCAGGCGCTCGCCGAAACCGAGGAGGCGGCGCGCGTGGCCCGCGCCGGATTCGAGGCCGGCACGGTGAGCCGCTTCGACACCCAGCGCGCCGAGGTGGAGCTGGCCAACCGACGGGCGCCTCTGGTCGAGGCCCGCAACGCGGTGGATCAACTCCTGCTGGAGCTGGGGCGGCTGTGCGGACTGGCGCCCGATTTCACCCCGAGCCTGACCGACACGCTGGCGCGCGTTGCCGCACCGCAACCGGTCGATGACCTGCTCGACCTGATGCGCAGCCAGAGCCCCGAGCTGCAGGCGCTTGAGCGCGCGGTCGTGGCGGCTCGGCGGCGGGTGGACCTGCAACGCGCACAGCGGGGCCCTGTGCTTCAGCTCAGCGGGCAGTACGTGTGGCAGGGTCAGTGGGACGATGATCCCGTGCCCACCGAAGACGAGCTGGCCACCAGCGCCAATGTGGCGCTCGGACTGTCGCTGCCGATCTTCGACGGCCGCGAGACCAAGGGCCGCATCGAGGCCGCGCGGGCCGATCTGCGCACCGCGGAGCTGGAGTTGGCACGCGTGCGGCGCGACAAGGAGCTCGCGGTGCGTCAATCGCTCCTGCAGCTCGAGAACGCCCTCACCGCGCTTGACGGCCGGCGCGAGGCGGTGCAGTTGGCTGAGGAAGCCCACCGATTGGCCTTGGTGCGCCTGGCCAACGGTCTGGCTACCCCGCTCGAACGCCTGGATGCCGAATCGGCCATGACCACGGCGCGCGCCCAGCTCGCGGCGGCGCTCTACGCGGCCAACGTCGCCGAAGCGAGCCTCGAGCTCACCGTCGGCACCCCCTTGCCCGCAACGACCACCGACCCTTCCGGGAGGATCCACCATGAGTAACCCGAACCGTGTGAAGAACCAGCGAAACCGCATAGGGCGGTATCTGGCGCTTGTCGCGCTTCTGGCCGTGATCGCGATCTTCGTCGCCCGCTTCGCCAGCATCGGTCGGACGGAGATTCCACCCAGCATCGCGTCGGTGCAGTCCGAGCAGGGAAAACCCGTGGAGATCGCGGTGCTCTCTCCGGCCGATCTCGAGACCTGGATCACCGTGGCCGGCACGGTCGAGGGCATCGTTCAGTATCCGATTGTGTCCAACAACGCGCTGCGCGTGGCGGGCATTCCGGTTCGGGAAGGCGACCGCGTGCGCCCGGGCGACGTGGTGGTGCGGCTGGCGCGCGAGTCCCCCACACCGATGGTGCACTCCTACCAGAAGGCGCGCGCCGCCTATGACAACGCCCTCAAGGATGTGCAACGCCGGCGCGCGCTGTTCAGCGCGGGGGCCGTCTCCGAGCAGGCGCTGGATCAGGCCGAGACGCGTCTCGAGGTAGCCCGCGCCGATCTCGAGGACGCCGAGGGGAGCACGTCCTTGGTGGCCAGCCAGGCCGGCGTCGTCTCACGCGTCCTGATTCGAGAAGGTGACACCGCGAGCACAGGCAAGCCGCTCGTGTGGATCACCCGCACCGATACGGTCAAGGTGGCCTTCGAGACCGGTAGCCAGCAGGCCGTTGCTCTCCGCGAGGGTCAGCGCGCCCGGTGGGTGTCGCAGGGCACCGGCCTCTCGGGCGAGGGTCGCATCGACCGCGTGGACCTGATGGCCGATCCCGAAACGCATCTCCTGGAAGGCGAGGCACTGTTTCCCAATCCCGAGGGCCGTCTCGTGCCCGGGCTGCTCATCTCGGTGCGGATCCTGACCGGCCACCGCGAGCAGGTGCCCGCGCTGCCCCGCGAATGCCTGCTGACCTCCGACGCCGGGGCGTATGTCTTTGTCCTGGATCGATCTCAGGCCCCTGCGGTGATCGCCCGCCGCACACCCGTGCAGACCGGCCTGTGGACCTCCGATGCCGTGGAGATCACCGGGGGGTTGGCCGCGGGGACCGAGGTGGTCCGTTATGGACAGTCGAAGCTCAGCGACGCCGACCGGGTTCACGTGGTCAGCGCCACCGAGGAGACGTGAGATGAAGCTGCTGGATGTCTTTGTCCGCCGGCCGGTGCTCACGACCATGATCACCGTCGTCATGGTGGTGATGGGCATCTACGCCTATCAGGATCTGGTGGTGGAGCTGTTTCCCAAGATCGATTTTCCGGTGATCGTGGTGACGACGGTCTATCCGGGCGCGTCGCCCGGCGAAGTCGAGAGCCAGATCACCCAGCGCATCGAAGACGTGGTGGGGACGCTGGCCAGCATCGAGGACCTTTCCTCCGAATCGCGCGAGGGCATCTCGCAGGTCGTGATCCAGTTCGCGCTCGAGACCGATGCGGATCAAGATGCCATCGACGTGAAGGACAAGATCGAACCCATCGTCTCCGATCTCCCCGAGGACGCGCACGACCCGGTGATCGTCAAGTTCGATCTGGCCGCCACGCCGGTCGTGGACCTGGCCCTCGCCGGCGATCGCCCCCTGGAGGAGCTGTACCAGATCGCGGACAAGACCGTGAAGGAGCAGCTCAGCCGCATCCCGGGGGTGGCGGACGTGGTCATCAGCGGTCAGCGCGAGCGAGAGATCCGGGTGGCGATCGCTCCTGAGCGCCTGCGCGCCTACGGCCTGACCCTGATCGACGTGATCCGCGTTCTGGCTGCCGGCAACCTCAACGTGCCCTCTGGTCAGATCACCCGAGACAACCACGAGATCACCCTGCGCATGAAGGGCGAGATCGGCAGCCCCCGCGAGCTGGCCGAGTTCCGGCTTCCGCTGTCGGAGGGCGCAACGATCCCCCTCAGCGAGGTGGCCGAGGTGATCGACACCACCGAAGAAGTACGCCAGGCCGCCACCTTCGACGGGCGCCCGGTGATCGGCCTGGGCGTACAGAAGCGCTCGGACGGCAACACCGTCGACGTGGTCGACGGTGTCCTGGCGGCCGTGGAGACGCTGCGGCCGCAGTTGGGGGAGGACGTTGAGCTCACCGTCGTGCATGAATCCGCCTCCTTCGTGCGGTCTTCGGTGCGGGATGTGCTGACCAACATCGCGATCGGCATTCTGCTGGCCGGTGGTTTGCTGTTCATCTTCCTGCACGACTGGCGGCAGACGCTCATCGCCGCGATCGCAATGCCGGTCTCGGTGGTGGCCGCCTTCCTGCTGATTCAGGGCTCCGGGTTCGCCATCAACGTCATGACCCTGATGGCGCTGGGCATCAGCATCGGCACGCTGGTGACCAACAGCATCGTCGTGATCGAGAGCATCAGCCGCCTGCTGCACGAGGGCGCGTCCCCGGAGGAGGCCGCCGCCCGGGGCACCGCCCAGGTGGGGGTGGCGGTGCTGGCCTCCACGCTCACGAACGTGGTCGTCTTCACGCCGATCGCCTTCATGAGCGGCATCATCGGCCGCGTGTTCGTCCAATTCGGTATGACCGTGGTCTATGCCACGGTCTTCTCGCTCGTTGTGAGCTTCACCCTGGTTCCCATGCTCGCGGCCCGGTTGCTCAAGCCCGGCAAGGGCATCGGGGGGGGCGACAACATCTTCGCGCGCGGGGCGCGGGCCTGGGACCGCTTCTACGGCCGGGTGGAGGCCGAATACCGGCAGGGGCTGGCCTGGGCGTTGGGCCACCGGCGCTACGTCCTGGCCGGCGCCACGCTGCTCTTTTTCTTCGGGCTGTTTCTCTTCCGCTTCCTGGGCGGGGAGTTCATTCCCACGGTGGACCAGGGCCGTCTCACCGTGCAGCTCGAGCTCCCCGCCGGCACCAGCCTGGATCGCACCGAGAGGGTGGCCGCTCAGATCGAGCGGATCGTGCGCCGGCAGCCGGAGGTGCACGCGGTCACGATCCAGATCGGCGGCGAACAGCTCGGCGTCGAAGACGCCATGGTCAACGTCTACCTGGTGGACGCCGACCGGAGGCAGCGTGGTCCGGATGAGATCATCAATGCCCTGCGTCCCGATCTGGCCATGATTCCCGACGCCCGCATCGCCCTGTTCGCCACCGGCACGATGGGCCGGGTGGAGTCCGATATCGTGCTGGAGGTACTGGGTGATGACCCGGCCTCGCTGTCGCAGGCGGCCAGGCAGATTCAGGGCGTGTTGGCGCAGGTCCCCGGTCTGGTGGAGGTCACCACCAGCGATGAGCCCGGCAAGCCCGAGATCAATGTCGTGCCGCGACGCCGCCAGCTGGCCACGCGCGGGATGACCGCCGCTGAGATGGGCAGCATCCTGCGAACCGCCTATGAGGGCACCGAAGCGGGCGTCTACCGTGAACAGGGGGAGGAATACGATGTCGTAGTACGCTTCGCGGCCGAGCACCGCCACGACCCGACGGCGCTCGCCGACCTGCCCCTGGCGACCCCGGTCGGCTATACGGTTCCGCTGTCGGACGTGGCGATGCTCGAGAACGCAATCGGCAGCCCGACGATTTTGCGCACCGACAAGCGGCGCATGATCGAGCTGGGTGCCAACGTCGCTCAGGGCAATCTGAGCGAGAAACGCCGGGCGATCGACACCGGCCTCGCGCAGCTCGACCTGCCCGCCGGCGTCGATGTCCAGTACGGCGGGGCAGCCGAGCACCAGGACGAGTCATTCGCCGCGATCTTCGAGGCGCTGATCCTGGCGATCATCCTGCTCTACATCGTCATGGCGGCCATCCTGGAGAGCTTCGTCCATCCCTTGACCGTCATGGTCACGTTGCCGTTGGCTCTGGTAGGCATGGCCATGGCGCTCTTCTTCACGGGCGAGACCATCAACATCATGTCTCTGATGGCGCTGGTCATGATGCTCGGCATCGTGGTCAACAACGCGATTCTCATGTTGGACTACACCGGCCAGCTGCGGAGCTCCGGGCGCGACTTGCGTGAGGCCCTGCTGGAAGCCTGCCCGACACGCCTGCGTCCGATCTTGATCGCGAACCTGGCCATTGCGGTCGGTATGCTGCCCCAGGCCTTGGGGGGTGCGGGCAGCGAATTCCGCGTGCCGATGGCCGTCGTGCAGATCGGGGGCGTTCTGGTTTCGGCCTGCTTCACGCTCTTCGTGGTTCCCACCGTCTATACCATCTTCGACCGATTCACCTTGGCGGGTCGGCGGTAGGCGCGGGCCGTGACCCGCGCAGAGTGGCGTGCCGAATCAACCGCGGGCGCAGGAGGGCAATGGGGCTAGGCGGCGTTCTGCCGCGCATGGTGACGGTCGCCTGTTTGCCAGCCGGATCGACTCGTGCCCACTCTTTCGCGCTAGCGGTATCGGGCGGCGATCCGCTGGCGGTGCAGCTGGAGAGCCGGCTTTGAGAGCCGGTCTACGACCGCCGGCGGGTCCGGTCCCATGGCTGCAAGGCCTCGAAGTCCAAGCGCACTCTCTGGAATCCATCCAGGGCTGGCATCAGGTCCTTCCGCACGGCAATGAACGAATCGCTCCGCAGGGGTGCCCCGGGCAACCAAGATGAGCCGGTCCGACAGGCCCCATGCTGAGCGTAGATCACCTCATAGCCCTGCCGCTCGATCCTCATGGGTCCACCCGCATTCCCACGAAGATCGAAAATGATGTCGGGCCGGGGGATGGCGCAATCCCGCTCCAAGGCGATCATATTGGAGAAGTAGAAGCGATAACTCATGTCGACCCCCTGCGCGCCTCTGGGCAAGTGAGCCGTCAGATGGCAACCGGTGAGTGCTTCGTCGGTGATGCCCAGGAGATCGATCATGCGAATGCGGCCGCCGTGTGTCTTGGCGATATGATAACAGATCATTCCAGCTTGCATGCTAGCCAGGCAGACCCGGGTTTGTCTTCGCTCATACAGTCGTCTAACGATCTCATCGAGGTAGTGGATCTGGGGGAGGTCCCGCGCGTGAACCCGATTGGTGCGTTCGAACCATGAGAAGTTTGCAGCCCCATGTGCCAGCCCGAACGTCCTATGGTGCGAAATGGCTTGCCACAAAGGCATCCCAAAGGAGCGATTGGACGCCAGCCCAACGACCCCTGCCACTTGGACAATGACCAATGCGCTCAAGATAACTCCGCGGACCCCCGGACGAGATGTGATTCTCCACAGAGCACACGGAAGGAATGCCACCCCTACAGGCAGCATGTGCGCGATGAATCGCCCACCCTCCATCCAATCGCCGCCCGACAGGACAATGAACGATGTGTAGGCGACCAACCACAGCAGCGCGAGCAGATGGGTGAAGCCTGCCTCCTTGTGTGAGAACTGCCTCCATGCCGCGTGGCCGATTGCGAGGAGAACCGCCAGGGCGGAGATGGAGACGCTTGGGTTCTCGGATATGTTTCGCCGGAGGTACAACAACCCATTCTCGATGGTCAACCAGCTCAGACCGGCAAGCTTGGCCAGGACCGGCTGAGGAAACGCACTGCCGAAGTACCAGATTCTGAAGATGACGATGAGCAGCGTCACCAGTGCCCAGACTGCGAGAAGATCCCGGAAGCGACGTCGGCGTTCCCCTTGACCCGTCACGCAGGTCGTACGCTCATGACGCTTCGTGACCCGGAGGAATACGCCGCAGCCCGCAAGTATGGAGACCAGGACCAGCGGGGCCTCCGGCCGGGTGAGGGCGAAGAGAAGTGTGGCAACAATGGAACCAGAAAGCGTGGTCAAGTAACGGCGATCGCATTCGAGATGCGCGGCGTAGCTGAGGATCAGACATATCCCCAGGAAGGGCGTCAGGGTGGACTCGAGTCCGCCAAAGGACCAGTAGACGAAATAGCCCGAGGACGCTGTCAGCAATGCTGCCCAAGACCCACCGCCGACACACAACTTTGATCCCAGCAGGCGCACTGCCGTGAGCGTGAGCACTCCGACCAGGATCGTGACGACGTATCCGAGCGTCACCAGGTCCGCCGTCAGCAGGCGGTGCAGGCCCGCGAGAAGAATAACCTGGAGCAGGCTGGAGCTCTGCTCGATTCGTTCCCCGTTGTAGTTGGTGATCTCGCCTTCGTGAGACAGGCTGTACGCTGCCCAGTAGGTGATGTGCGAATCGTCTCTGCCAGAGGTGGAGAATAGGGTCAGGCCCAACCCGACCAGAAGGATCGCAGGCAGAAGGTGCTGCCACAACGACCGCGTTCGCCAAGATCGTTGGTCGTCCGCCATCGGATCAACGAATCTCCGCCGCCGGCCGCGGCAGGGAACTAATCCAAGTACCCCAGGGACTTGAGAATCGCTCGCTGCCGGGCATCTAGCGGCTCTCCCGGTGTTGAATCGCCCACAGCCTCCCGCAAATGTGCCTTGCGCAGTGTTTCCAGATCCGGGAACTCCAATCCCTCCCGGACTCTCTTGGTTGGGTAATAGTGGCAGGAGAGGGTTCGCTTATCCTCCGGAAAGAAGATCACCTTGCTCGATTCATCCACTGCGACGGAAAAGCTCGCCTCCTCAACAAAGGTGTCCGCGAAGACGACGCGATCCCTGGGGAGTTGTTCCTGGAGTAGGTCGATACCACTCGTGAGGCCGGGCGTCACTCCGCTCTGCAACAGGATGGTCGCGTAGAGGTCCACCAGAGAGGCCGTCTCCGCGACGCGCCCGGCGCAACGTGCGCCCGGCGGTTTGATGATCAGCGGAACTCGAATCACCGTGTCCCACGGGTGGGCCGTATGTCCCAGGGTTCCGTGTTCCCCGAGTTCTTCTCCGTGATCGGCGACACATACGATGAGAGCGTCGTCGTACCGCCCGGATTCTCTGAGGGCAGTCAGAACTCTGCCGATATGCTCGTCGGTAAAGGCGACCTCGCCGTCATAGAGCTCGGCCAGAGTGCGGTATTCTTCGGGCAGGAGGGAGCCCGAAGAGCACTTCAGTTCGTCGATGTCATAATGCTTTCCACGGTACTCGCCCAATTCAGGGGAGTAGAGATGCTGGTATCGAGGGTGGATCCTATAGTTGTAGTGGGGGTCGAAGAAGTGGACCCAGAGAAAGAGGTCTTCATTTTGGTGTTCCTCGAGGATCCGGATGGCGAGATCCGCGTAAACCGCCGATGAGATGGTCTGATGGTCACAGCGGTGCTCCTGATGGTATTCATCGAATCCCGCGTGAAAACCGAAGCGTTTGAATAGAAGAAGGTGGCTTGGTATGCCGGCGGTATAGAAACCGGCCGCTCGAAGCCGCTGGGCGAGGGTTGGGAGTTTCGGGTCGAGCCTGCGGTTCATGCGGTTGAGCCCGTGCTGGGTGGCGTACGTGCCTGTGAAGATGCTGCCCATGGCCGGACTCGTCCATGAGCTCGTCGAATAGGTCCGCTCGAACAGAATGCCATCGGCAGCCAGTCGGTCAATGGCAGGGGTGAGACCCCGTTTACCTCCATAAGAACCAAGGCGGTCCGTCCGCAGCGTGTCGATACTGATCAACAGGACGAGGAGCGGTTTCCGGCTGCCGCAGGACGCCAACCACGATGCCGCGCTCAGAAGCATCGCTGCCAGCACGATGGGAACGACGCGTCCCATGGATGCCTTGCGTTTCGTCATCGCAGCCCGCACGTCCCAAAAACTCGATGGGTGGGCGTCCACCGCGGCAGGCCGTTGGCCTGAGCCCCGGATCATTGAAAGAACGAGCCCATCATACCGCAACTCAAGCCTCAACGCACCGAGTGGAGTGAATCACTTGAGGAATCAAATCCGCGCAAGACACGGAGGATGAACTCGGGCGGTGTCGAGGGTCTTGGACGTGCGCCTGCCAGGAGGTCCGCACATCACACGGGCGCATGGCACCAAGGGTTTCGCTCTCCACTGAAGCCGGACGACGGTGATGCAACCGAACTGTTCGAGGCTTGGAGCAGGGACAGGCAGGAGCGCGGCTACCGAGCCAGCGCCACCACCGAGACGATCAGCGCCACCGCCGTCGCCACCGGCGTCAGGATCACCGAGAGGGTGTGTTCACGCCGCTCCGGGACGCGGATGCGCGATCCGGCGATCACCGAATCGCTCGCCGCGGCGCCGTGGTCCTTCTCGTCGCCGGGATAGCGCACCTTCCACCCGCCGCTGCGGCCGAACTGATTGGGGCCCCCGGCCGCGTAGACGTAGTCGGCCACCGTCTCCCCCGGCAGATAGGGATAGAGTCCCGGACGCGTCACTGCGCCGCCCACGGCGACCCAGTCACCGCAGAAGGGGAGCTCGACCGCATCACCGGGCTGCATCGCGAAGCCCGCTGTCTCGCCGGCCGGCACCCAGATGCGCCTGGTGTCGCCTCCTTCATCCGTGGCGCGCAGCACCCAGACGCCGTCGGCGCAGAGCTCCGCGCGCGGTCCCCCGGCGGCGCGCAGGACGAAGTCGAGCGTGTCCCCGTCGCGCGCGGCGATGAGGCGGGAGCGGGCCTCGAAGGGCCGGTCGACGAAGGCCGAGCGGTCGGGGGCATCCTCGAGTCCGCTCGGCAGCAGCCCCCGCACGCGGTAGGCGTGACGCAGCGGCGGAATGTGCATGCGATCGCCCGAGCGCAGGGCTGGATTGCCCGCCTCCTCGCCGTCCACGCGCCAGGCGAGGAAGTCGCAGATACGCGTCTCGCCGTCCGCACCGTGAACCTCGACCCGCCGCAGGTCGGCCCCGCCCAGGACACCGCCGGCCACCGTGAGCAGATCACCCAGACGATAAGTGGCCAGGACCTCGTAGATGCCCGGAGCGGCGACCAGCCCCGTGATCGGCACCCGCAGCAGCGCCGGGCGCACGAGCGTGAGGGTGACCTCAGCGTTGGGGTAGAGCTCGCGGCAGCGATCGCGCACCTGCTCCGAGGCCTCGTTCAGGGTCAGCCCCGCCACCGGCACCACACCGACCGAGGGCACCACGAGCGCGCCGTCGGCGGCCACCGCGAGCTGCATCACCTCGTCGGTCGTGCCCCAGATCGAGATCGCCACCCGGTCGCCGGGCGCCATCCGGTAGCGGGCCGGGTCGACGGCGGTCTCGAGGGCCATCTCACCGGTCTGGACGTGCTGGAGCTCGACCTGTTCCTGGATGCTGGCCTGACGCCGGGCGGCGGCGTCCAGCAGCCGTGCGCCGGGGCGCTGGGGCTGCTGGGCATCGGAGGGCGGCAGCGTCGGCCCAAGGGTCAGGAGGAGGAACGCCCCGAGCGCGCGGCCCGAGCGGCCGGGCGAACGCGGGCGGGCTCCGCTTCGATGGGCGCGGGAGCTGACGTCGGGGACGCTCTTCTCAGCGTGGCGCATCACGCACGTCCTCACCGGACTCCGGACCAGAGATCGACGGCGCCGCCGGGGCCGGGCGATTCGTGTCAGACCCCGGCGCGCTCACAATGGGACGTACGGTAGCAGGTTCGCGGCCGGAGCGAAAGCGCGGTGCGCCCGGCGTGAACCGGGGCCGCGCGGCGGGTGCTCCGCAGCCGGCATCACCCATGTCCTTGTTGATGTCCTTGCTGCGCTACTGCTCGTCCTGCGACCCCTCGTCCGAGCCGGGGTCGGTCCGGTAGAGGTTCTTGATGCCGCCCCACGTGGGCCGGCTTTCCCCGGTCGTACAGGGGTTGGGCGTGCAGGTGATCCCCTCGTGCCAGGTCCCGCCAGCGCCGGTGCAGTGGGTCTCGAGCCGCATCTCGCAGACGTCCCCCTCCAGGCAGCAGGCCGAGGGCTGGGCGCAGGGATTGGGGTCGCAGGTCTCGGAGGCCTCCAGCCAGAAGCCGCCCTCCGCGTCGCACTCCACCTCGCTGTAGACGATGCACGAGCCGTCGTCGAAGCAGCAGGCGGCCTCGGGCATCTCGTCGGCCGCGACGGTGATGTAGGCGGCGTCCATGCCGAACTGGCAGCCAGCGGTGTAGGACATCCACCACGTGCCGTCGCCCTCGGGGCCCGTGGCGGCGCCCCAGCTATTGCGCACCAGCCAGGCGCTCTTGGCATCATCGTATCCGATGCAGACCACCGCGTGGCCGCCCTGCAGGGAGCCCGTCGTGTGGGTGTAGACATCGCCGGGCGATGCGCTGTTCCAGAACGTGTAGAAGTCGTCGTAGACGTAGAAGCCCAGCCAAACGGGGCCGCTCTGAAGTTGCGCCTTCAACTGCGCTTCGGTGGGCACGATCCCGTCGTTGCGAATGAGGGCCCAGCTATCCACGCGGTAGGCGCTGCCCGATGGGATCGGGTCGGGGCATTCCACCGTTTCCCAGGGAGGTACGCCGGACGTGCAGCCGGGCCGGAGGTTGTCGCCGTCGAAGTCGCCCGCAAAGCCGAGCTGCGCCTCGGTGAGCGCGTTGTTCGCCATCAGGAACTCGAAGACCGTCACGTACCCGCCGCAGCAGCCGTCGTTGGCCACCAGGTAGAGCGGGTGCACCTCGGTGTCGCAGGAGAGCGGAAACTGCTCGGCCAAATCGAGGCTGGTCGGCGCGCCCAGCTCGATCACGACCATCGCCTCGAGCAGGCCGATCGCCGCGAACGACCAGCAACCCCCGCAGTTGCTCTGGTTCTTGGCCACGGTGAGCTGGGAGCTCCAGTCCAGGCTGGTGGGCATCTCGGTCGGGACCTGGAACGGCGGCGCCGGCATGAGCGCGAGCTGCTCGGGGGGCATCGGCTGGAAGCCCAGAGCGTAGGGCTCATCGGCATGGCCGGCCGGGGCGCAGAGCGCTCCTGCGACCCCGCAAAGGATCAGCACCGGAATCAGTCGGGTGGGCCACGTGGGGTCAATGCACGGGGTCGGTTGCATGCGCCTGCTCCTCTCGCCGCCCGGGCGCGCGTCCCGGGATCTGGCCTTGGGCCGGAATCCGCCGTAAGATGTGCCACTGATCCATCGGCCCCTCGCCCGGCGATCTTCAGAAGGGGCCCCTTCGGGGCATCGGTCCGCTGCCCACCGCCGGGTCGGGCGACCGGAATAAACGGGGTTCGCCGGGGGTAGGTACGCGAGGAGTGCGGGGCCTCGCGGTCCACAGATGAGAGCGGCACAGGTGACACCAGCGCGCGAAGAGAAGGCCCAGTGGGAAGATGCCGCCTGCGTGCGGCGGGTGCTCGCGGGCGACGCCGGCGGGTTCGAGGCGCTCATGCGGCGCTACCACGGCCCGTTGGGCCGGCTCCTGCGCTCCATGGTGCACAACGACGAAGATGCCGAGGACCTGCTTCAGGAGACCTTCTTGCGAGCCTATCGCTTCCTCCACCGGTTCGATCCGGAGCGGCCGTTCAGCCCCTGGTTGATGCGCATCGGCGTGAATCTGGCGCGCAACCACCTGAGCCGGTCGCCGAAGCGCCGGGAGGTGCCGCTGGACGAGGGGCCTGACGAAGACGGGGGGGCCTACGAGGGCCCCTGGATGGCCGACGATACGACCGGCCGGCACCTGGAGCACGAGGAGCTCCTGAGGCGCACGCGGGCGGCCCTCGCCCGCCTGCCCGAAGAGCAGCGGATCGTGCTCGAGATGCGTCTGATGGGGGAGATGAGCTACAAGGAGATTGCGGCCGCGCTCGGGATCCCGATCGGGACGGTCATGTCCCGTCTGAACCGCGGGCGTGGCCGCATCCAGGCCGACCTGGCCGACGCGTGCCCGGAGGCGCCATGAGCAAGCCTTGCGAATGGGTGCGGGCGCGCCTGGCGTGCCTGCGCGATCAGGAGCTGCCGCCCGAAGAACAGCGGGCGGTCGAGGAACACTGCCGCACGTGCGCGGCCTGCGGCGAGCGGCTCGCCGCGCTCGAGCGTCAGGATGATGCCCTCCGCGCGGCGATGCGGTCGCCCGAGCGCACGCCCGAGGACGATGCGCTCTTCGACCGGCGTCTGGCGGCTTTCCGCGAGCGGTTCGATCAGGAGGCCGCCGACGAGGCCCGGAGGCGGGAGATGGAAGCATCCGGCGGGCGTCTGGAGACCTTCACGCCCGACCAGGCGGCCCAGGCACCGATCGAGCCGTCCCTGGTGCGCGGGGCGGGCGCCGACATGCGGGAGGAGCGTGGGCCCGATCGGCGGCCCGCAAGACCGCGCGGCTGGTCGGCGCGCCTCTTCGCCCCGCGCCCCTTCTGGCACTGGGCCAGCGTGGCCGGGGCCGCCGCCGCGGTGGCGCTCATCACGACCGTGCTGATCGTCCGTGATCCTGGGAGCCATCGAGATGCTCCGTACCTTCTGGCACCCGCGGAGCCCCAACCCGCCGTGCCGGCGGCACGCCACGAAGCGCCCACGGCCACCGATTTGGATCGGATCGTGGTGAAGGAAGGTGGGCCCGGAATGGAAGAGGAGGTGGCGCAGGCGCCGGATAAGCCCCTCGATGAGGCCGCGGAGCCGGTGCCGGCGGTCAAGGATGAGATCGAGGCCGCCCCGCGTGCGGATCTCGAGGAGGCTCCCGAGGCGACCGTACCGGAGATCGAAGTGCCCGCTCCGCCGGAGCCCCACGTGACGGCCCAGTTCGATGCGGACGAAGAAGGCATCGTCACCCACCAGCGGGGCGGACGCGAGGGAGAGGTGCAGTGGAACGTGAGGCTCGAGTCCGATCGGTCCGCGCCGGATGGGTTGACACTGCTCGCGTTGAGCGATCGAGAGCAGGCGGGCGATGCGGAAGCGATCCGCGACCACCTCATCGCCGTGGCCGGCGCCGCGGACATCGAGATTCCCGAGCAGGCCGACTTGCTGGCGGCGGCCACTGCGGTGCAGGCCCAGCTCGAGGAGACCGAGGCGACCCGCGAGAAACAGGTCGTCACCCAGGACGCGCCGAGGCGTCGAGCGCAGGCGGCGCCCGATGGCCGTCCCGCGGCGCTGTGGACCGCGGTGGGCGACGCCTGGTATCAACTTTGGCTCGAGGAGGTCTTCTCCCGCGGCGGGGCTGAGGAGGCGGATGAGATTCGAGCGCAGGACACCGTATCCACGCGGGTGTCCTCCCCCGCACCGGCCGAGCGCGCCATGCGCGCCTACGAGACGGCCCTGCACCTGATCGAGGATGGGGAGGCCGGCGCCGGACGTGCGTCCGCCGCTGGCCTGCGTGTGCGCATCGACAGGCTGCGCCGTTGGCTTGGTCGTACACCTGACACTCCGCCCGCCGCGGCGCCGCAGCGATAGTCGTGCTCGTCGCGAACCGGTCGGCGCGCGGGGCCGCTCCGATCCGTTCTTGTCAGCGGCAGGTCGGACTCCTATGCTCCGGCCATCCCGACGCCCTGCGCGGCGAGGCGGCCCCACGGCGGGTCGCGGCGTCGCGCGAATGCCAGAGAGGAGTGGGACCCATGAAGTTCAAGCACCGCAAGGAAGGCGATGTCGTCGTGTTCGACCTGAGCGGTTCCCTCGAGGGGGGACCCGAATCCTATGCCATCAAGGAAGAGGTCAAGAAGCTTCTGGAGAGCGGCGAGCGCAAGTTCCTGCTCAACATGGACAAGGTCACCTTCGTCAACTCCACCGGCATCGGCATCATCGTGACCGCCTACACCAGCATCACCAACGCCCAGGGCGTGATGAAGATCTGCAACGCCAACGAAAAGGTCTCGCGGGTGATGATGATCACCAAGCTGCTGACCGTCTTCGAGTCGTTTTACGACGAGAAGGAGGCCTTGGCTTCGTTCTAGCTATCTAGCAGATCAGCGGTGCCGCGAGGCGTTATCCGCTGAGTGAAGCATCGTGATATCACTTTTCGCCGAACCGCACTTGCCAGTCCGGATGCAAGATCGAGCGATGGCTCTAACCGCGATTGAACGTCTCTTGGAAGTCGTTCACAACGCTCAAGACTTCGTCAAAACTCGGTACTTCACCGAAAAACATTTCGTCCCGCATTGCCTGATAATCCCGCCGCCATTCGGGCTCTTGATCGAAGAGTGGCAGTAGGCGGAGCGAACCACGGCTGAGGGTGCTGTAGTCCATCCACGACCAGCCGAAGTAGACTTCCCTATGTTGAGCGGCACGGGAGAACACGTCATTCCGATCCAAAGCCCTTGCAGCAACACCCTGGGTGATCAGGCACCACAGATCGTAGTAGTGACGAGCCAGGCGCGGATCTCTCTTCTTCCTGTCGGACGGGCGATAGGTTTCCTCATGAAGCAGCATCGCCTTCTCCCAGAAAGTCCTCTCTGGTGCCAACGCCTTTACGGGAAAGGTGCTTGGTCCAAGAACATCAGGGAAGGCATCGTACAGGTAAGGATGCACCTTTCCGTTCTCGACAGGCTCGCTGTCCGAGCGAGCGCCCAGCTCGATCTTGACCAAGCGGCGCACGTAATCATGGGTTGCGGGTATCGCCGTTGGATACCTGAACAACAGTGTCTGTCTGTCTCGATCCTCCTGCTCAGTTGCTAGGGACAGCTCCCAGGTATCATTCTCTGGTAGCGAAGCGTCAATGCTGGCCGCCAGGCATGGCATCAAGTCGTCATGAATCTTGACTTGAGCAGCTTCCTTCATGGCGTCCAGGCGCTTCTTCGTCTGTTTCTTGCTTGGCGCCGCCTCAGGACTGTTGTCTCCCCCGAATCCCAGGAAATGCTTGGCGATCACAATATCGATGTCCTCGGAGAACCGATTGATCAAGCCCCAGCACTTCGATAGGGAGGTCCCTCCCTTGAACGTAATGCTGGCGCCCCACTCGGGTAGTCCAAAGAGCTCCCGCAGTGCCCAGCATACCCAGAAGTCCTTCTCGATGGATGTTTCCGGTAGATTTAACTGGGCTTGTGCCTGCTGGCAAACTAGGCGCCGACGTTCGACAGACATTTGAAGGTATCCGTTCATCAGATCCTGTCTTTCTCAGCGATCGCACGGATAACCTGGGCGATCCAAATCGGTGCGTAGTGGATGTCTTTCATCAACTGAGTTTTGTCTCTGGAACTGAGCTTTCGCTTGAGGATCGACGTCGTTCGATCATCGACGTTTCGTTGTCCCAACCAACGAAGGGCCTGGATGACCGTTCCGCTGATCCGACCAGCCGTTGCCATGTTCCGAGGCGTGGTGCGCTTGAGCAGGATCTGCCTTTTGCCTACCTGTAGTTTGCGGCTGGGACCGTCGGTCAAGAAGACAATCTTCATGGGCACCTGATCGCTCAAGCCGAGCAGGTTGGCGGCGTAGGCTCCAGACGGCTGGAGACGTACGGCATCCCTCGCCTCCAGAGCGGCCATGATGTGCTCCACGGAGGGGGCGAGAAGCCCGAGTTGGGGATCTGTGCGGGGATAGTCGTAGAGTCCCCTGGCCAGTTGGCGGATCGTGCCCTCGTTTTTGTGGCGTCGGAGGGCGCTCTCCACGGCGGATCGACTTCCGAGCCCCTTGAAGCTAGCTGGGGAGAACACCCATCCACGCCCATGTCCTCGAATGGACCTAAGTACTTTTTTTGTTATTGACTGCGGTGTTTGAGTGTCGTTTTTCATGACGCAAAAACTAGCATATATTTGCGTCACCGAGAAGCAAAAAGCTAAGCGGTAGCCGGTAGCTATCGTCCTCTAGAGTGGACAACGTTTGCTGTCGGAGGGGATTACAAGCCCTGTCCCGCCGCAGGAGCCGTCCCCACGGGCGGTTCCTGCCCTTTTCTCGCCGGCCGCAGCCCCCTCGCCTGGCTGGCACGACGGGCGGAATAGCCCGCTCGCTCCCCGTGTAGTTCCGGCGAATCCAAACCGGCCCCCCCCCGAGCGCCGCGATGCGGTGCGCGC
This sequence comes from uncultured bacterium, assembly GCA_964585945.1. Classification (GTDB taxonomy): domain Bacteria; phylum Eisenbacteria; class RBG-16-71-46; order CAIMUX01; family WJJG01; genus CAZDKK01. The sequence goes on from CAZPGB010000022.1 coordinate 85,135, forward strand.
CAGAGGAGGAGCGAGTCATGAGAGTCCATCCGAGATCACTGGGTCCCACCGCCGTGAGTCGATGCCAACCCTGTCCCGAGGCGCAGCCATACCAGGGCGTCTGCGTTACCGCGGTCCTCCTGGCCGTGCTGGGCGCGGCGCTTCTGCTCTGCGCCCTCGGCGCCGCTCCCGCGCAGGCTGACGGTTTCGTCGTGGTGCGCCCGACGCCCCAGTTGCCTCACCCCGAGCAACTCGCCGTCCAGTATCACGACGTCGAGATCGAGGCGCGCGATCAGGTGGCCCGTGTGCGGATCGACCAAGTCTTCCGCAACCTCAACGACCGCGAGGTGGAGGGCGAGTACATCTTCCCGATCCCCGACGGCGCGGCGGTGAGCGACTTCGTGCTCTACGTCGACGGCGCGCCGGTGCACGCCGAGGCGATGGACGCCCAGGCCGCACTGCGCATTTACCAGGACCTGGTGCGCGAGAGCCGCGACCCGGCGCTGCTCGAATACGCCGGCCGTGAGATGTTCCGCGCGCGCATCCACCCCTTCGCGCCCCACGGCGAGCGGCGCGTGGTGCTGGAGTACGATCAGCTCATCACGCGCGAGGGGGGTCTGTACCGCTTCATCTATCCGCTCTCGACCGAGAAGTTCTCCTCCCGGCCGCTCGAGCGGGCGGTCGTGACGATGGACCTTCAGACCGACCGTCCGATCCGCAACGCCTACTGCCCCAGCCATGACGTCGAGATCGACCATCGCGGCGCACGGCGATTGCAGATGTCCTGGGAGGAGTTGGGCAGCAAGCCGGATCGCGATCTGGTCTTCTACTACTCGCTCGCCGAGGGGCCCATGGACATCCGCGTCCTGCCGTACCGTCCCGACCGCGACGAGGACGGCTACGTTATGCTGCTGGCGTCGCTGGGTCAGGACGAGGAGTTGCGCGTGGCGCCGAAGGACATCGTCTTCGTGGTGGACCGTTCGGGGTCGATGGCCGGACGCAAGATCGAGCAGGCGCGCGAGGCGATCGCCTACTGCATCGAGCACCTGAACGCGCGCGACCGCTTCAACGTGATCACCTTCTCCTCCGGCTATGACCTGTTCGCCGACGACCTGCAGGAGGTGAGCCGGGAGAGCCGTCACGACGCGCGCCGTTTCGTCGAGCGCGTGGAAGCCGCGGGGAGCACCAACATCTCAGAGGCCCTGGAGGCGGCGCTGCGATCGAGCTTCGGTGACGAGCGGCTGGGCTTCATCGTCTTCGTGACCGACGGGCTGCCCACCGCCGGTATCGAGGACCCCGAACAGATCCTGAATCTGGTGGCGGATTGCAACGGATCGGGCACGGGGCGACCCGACGTGCGGCTCTTCACCTTCGGGGTGGGCTACGACGTCAATGCGGTCCTGCTCGATCTGCTGGCCGAGCGCAACGCGGGCAGGCCCACGTACGTGCGCCCGGGCGAGGACCTCGAGACGCGTCTGGCCGGGTTCTACGACCAGATCGCCGACCCGGTGCTCACGGATTTGGATCTGCGCGTCGAGGGCGCGCGGATCCACGATCTGCAGCCGGGCGTCGTGCCCGACATCTACCGCGGCGGCCAGCTCGTGCTCTTCGGACGCTACCGGGCTTCGGGCGCGGTCGAGATCACGCTCACCGGCACCAGCGAGGGGTATCGACGCACATTTCACGCACGGGCCGAGCTGCCCGCATACCGCGATGAGGACGCCTTCGTGGGCCGGCTGTGGGCGACGCGCAAGGTGGGGCAGCTCCTGCGCAACGTGCGCCTGCACGGGGAGCGACGCGAGCTGGTCGATGAGATCCGCGAGCTGGGTCTGCGGTTCGGGATCGTCACACCCTACACCTCGTTCCTGGTGGATGAGGACGCGCTGTTCGTCGGAGATGCTGTCGAGGGATCGTCGGGGCGTCTCGTCCTCCTCGACGGCAAGGCCGGGAGCGCCCAGGCGGCCGAGCACCCGCGCAAGAAGAACACGTGGAGAAGTCTCTTCAGCGCCCAGAGGCCCGGAAGGGGCGGTCGCATTCGTGGCCACACCGACACCGACGCCTTCGCCGACGCGGCGCCGGCCTCGCCCCAGATCGTCCTGCGGGCCCAGACGGGCGAGGTGGGCGTGTCGGTGTCGCACGAGGTGGAGGCGATGGTCTCGGCCGATGCGGACCGCGAAGAGGACCGGGATCTGGGCGTCCGTCACGTGGCCGGGTCCACGTACCATCGCCGTGACGGCGTCTGGCGCGACGTGCGCTACCCCGACGGCGATCCGACCGAGCCGGTCGCGATCGGCAGCGACGCCTACTTTGATCTGCTGGCCGCCCACCCTCGCCTGGGACCGGTCCTGGCCCTGGGTGAGCGCGTGATCTTCCAGGTGGAGGGCCGCTGGTACGAGACCCGACCGACCTCCTGACCCCTGCGGTGGTCCATGCCGCTCCGCCAACGTCCAGCCGGAGTGCTGGATGGGGGTCAGCCCGGCCCGGCGCCCTTCGGGGCCCGGGCCGGGCTGCGTGGGGCGCCCGCTGTCTGCGCCAAAACGGTGCAACTTCTCGGTGGACGCCGGCGTCGATTTCCTGTACCCGGTAGCGCAAGAGCCCGTTGCGACAAGGAGGGACCATGGCGCCCAGGCGAGGAAAGCGATCCGGCAAGCCCGGTCAGGGAGGAACTCCGCCGCGCCGGCGGTCCCATCCGAGCCACGACCTCGACGAAGCGGCCGGGCTGCTCGAGGACCTCGAGGAGCGTGGGCCCGAGACACCCGCCGATCGCGCCGACAAGGCCGGGGCGGACGATCTGGCCGCGCGCGCGCGTGACTGGAGCGCCGACCGCCTGATCGAGGCCTTCTGCGAGATCGCTGGATCCATCGCGGGCAACCTGGACCTGCGCTCGCTGGTCAAGCAGATCCTCGAAGCGGCCATGCAGACCCTCGGCGCCGAGCGCGGACTCCTGTTCCTCGGACGCGGCGAGGACACCGGCCTGGTGCCGGTCGTGGCGCTGAGCATCACCGGCGAAGAGATCGAGGAGATCGAGCAGGTCAGCCGGACGATCCTCCAGCGGGGGCAGAAGGGCGAGGTGCTCGTCAGCGCCGATGCTACCCGCGACCCGCGGCTGATGGACATCCCGAGCGTACAGGTGGGCGAGATCCGCTCGGTGCTCTGCGCGCCGCTGGTTTCCCGCGGCCGACCGATCGGGGTGATCTACCTGGACGCCCCCTCGACCGCGCGCACCATTCCGCCGCGCGCCGATCGGTTCCTGGAAGCCTTCGCCGGGCTGGCCGCGGTGGCGGTCGAGAACGCCCGCGTCCACGGCGACGTGCTGCGCGAGAATGCGCGCCTGCGCCGCAGCCTGGAGTCGCGGGAGGCCTTCCAGCGCCTGCTGTCGCTCAGCCCGCGCCTCGAGGCGCTGCGGCAACGGGCCTCCGTCGCGGCGCAGGTGGATGCGCCCATTCTCATCCTGGGCGAGTCGGGGACGGGCAAGGAGATGCTGGCGCGGGCGATCCACGAGGCCGGGGTTCGCTCGCTCAACGCCTTCGTCAAGTACGACTGCGCGGCCACGCCGCCCGAGATCATGGAGGCGATGCTGTTCGGCCATGTGCGCGGCGCTTTCCCCGGCGCTCACCGGGACGCTTCCGGTTTGCTGCGCGCCGCCGACCGGGGCGTCCTCTATCTGGACGAGATCACCGACCTCGATCTCGAAGTTCAGACGAAGCTGCTGCGCGCGCTCGACGAGGGCGTGGTCGTGCCGCTGGGGGGGCGCCGGGAGCACCGGGTGGATGTCCACCCGATCGCCGCCACGAGCCGCGACATCCGGGCCGATGTGCGCGCGGGCCGCTTCCTCGAGGAGCTCTACTACCGCATCAGCGTGCTGGAGCTGCGGATTCCTCCGCTGCGCGAGCGGCGCGAGGACCTGCCGCTCCTGCTGGATCACTTCCTGGAGAAGCACGCCGCCGACCGAGATGGTCGCCGGAAGGTGCAGTTCTCGCCCGAGGCGGTGCGCTACCTGCAGAACCTGCCCTGGCGCGGCAACGTCCGCGAGCTCGAAGGACTGGTGCGCCGCACGCTTCTGCTGGCCGAGAAGCCGCGGATCGACGTGCCCGCGCTCAAGGCTCTCTTGCCCTCGCCATCCGAGCTGGAGGCCGCGGAGGCGGTGCCCGGCACCTGGACCAGCGACGTCGGGGCCGGTCAGGTGCGCCCCTTCGTGGAGAAGGAGCGCGAGCTGCTGCGCGATGCGCTCATCCGCACGGCGGGCAACAAATCGAAGGCCGCCCGGCTGCTGGGCCTTCACCGCAACACGCTGCTGCGCAGGCTCAAGAAGCTGGACGTGACGATCGACTAAGCTCAAGGCGGGATCCTCCTTTACCGACTTCTACTAGGGAAGCCTACGGGGAGGACCGTCATGCCCAAACCTCAGGAAGATCCGCGCGCCAGACCCCGGCCGACGCACGGCGAATCCGCGCCGCCGCCGACCTCGCAGGTCATCGAGAGCATCTCGGAGCTGCAATCGGCGTGCTCGTTTCCCGGATCGCTGGTGCGCATCCTCGAGGTGGTCAACAACGAGCGCAGCAACAAGAACGACCTGGCGCGCGCGATCGAGGGCGATCCCGATCTGACCGAGCGCGTGCTGCACGCGGCCAACAGCCCGCTCTACCTGACCTACAACAGCCGCATCGACGAGTCGCCTTTGGCGGTCACCAATCTGCCGACCGCGGTGCTCAAGCTCGGGTTCGCGAGCATCCGCAACATCGCCTTCACGCAAGGCGTCTGCGCCATCGGGTCGGGCGGGCACGAGCTGGGGGTGGAGATCGTCGTGCACCTGCTGGTGGTGGCCGAGCTAGCGCGGGCGCTGGGGTTCCTGCACGGTCGCGGCCTGGGGGAGGACGCCTACTGCGCCGGGCTGGTGCACGACTACGGCAAGCTGGCGTTGCTGAAGTCGCTGCCGCTCGAATACCTGCGCGTGGCGTCGCGGTGCCGCACGCACCGGCGCACGGCGCTGCAGGCCGAGGAGGAGCTGCTGGCGCCCATGCAGCCCAACCTGCGCAACCACGTGCAGACCGGCGCCGAGTTGTTGCGCTTGCACGGCATGCCCGAGAGCATCGTGCTGGCCGTGGGGCTGCACCATGGCGACCCGGTGACCCACCGCGCCGAGGGCACGGTCTGGAGCGTCCCGGCCCTGGTGACGATCGCCAATCACCTGGCCTACCGCATTGGCTACCCCGACGGTCTGAGCGAGACCGACGCGGCCTGCCTGTCCCTGCGGGAGCTGGTGGACTTGCTCGCCATCGACGAGCCCACGCTGGATCAGGTCGTGCGCGACAGCATCTCGCGCGTCGACGACGCCATCGTGGCCGCGCGCGTCCCGGTGCGGCCGGAGCTGCTCGAGCGGATTCGCAGCATGGAGATGGCCTCCTCGATCGCCGCCTACGATTACCATGGCGTGGTGCGGGCCACCGATGAGCCCTACGGAGCGTGCCTCACCCTGATCGACCTGGCCCGGTCGCGTCCGTCGGTGGGCTTCTTCGATTTCAAAGCGCACACGGGGTTGCAGACCGACGTCTTGGAGCGGTTCCTGGGCCGGCTGATCGACGAGGGCTATCTGTGCGTTCGTCGCGGCAGCGGCGCGCGATCAAGCTACGAGGCGACGCGCAAGCTCCACAGCCGCCGGCCGCACGACGTGCTGCGGTGCGTGCTCTTGGACCAAGAGGGGCCGGATTCGAACGCGGCATGAGGTGTGCATGGGGATGCAGCTCTATCCACTGGCGCTCGCGTTTCTGGTCGGGTTCCTCGACTTCCTGTTGTTCCATCTCTACCGGCCGCGCCTGCGCAATGCCTTCCTCGGCTTTCACAGCCAGAAGGTCGCGTTCCTCTCGAGCGCGGTGCCGTTCGGTCTGCTGGCGGTGGTGTTCTACATCGCGGCGCATCAGTTCCTACAGGTCTTGACGGGCCGTCCCGTGCTCACCGGTTCGCTCTCGTGGCTGGGTGCGGTGATGATCCCGCTGGTCGTTCACCATGCGGCCGTGGCCTGGCCCGCGCGGGGCCGCTTCGGCGACCCCGATCAGCGCATCCGCTTCTGGTTCCCCTACCATCGCGTGTGGGAAGTGCTGGGGCGGTTGATCGAGCAGCGCCACAGCCAGAACTTAGAGCAGCTCGCCGCCGAATACGCCAGCGTGCCGTGGGACGACAACTCGCTGGCCCGCATCCACGCCCGCATCGTGCCGCACTATCGCGACAAGGAGGCCGGCCACCGCGTGAACCCGCAGCTCCTCGGGGCGCTGCGGCGCTTCCGCGAGCAGGGCGACACCTTCGCCTTCTTCTACGCCATCCTCGAAGAGTTCGGCCCGCGCAAGATCAACCGACTGCTCGGCCGGTTGTAGCATGCGGCGGGTCGTCGCGGGAGACCGCCGAGTAGCGGGCTTCGTGTGGCGGCGTCGTGCATGGGCATCGTGCGGCGGCGTCGTGCACGGGCGTTGTGCGGCGTCGCGGTGTCGCGGCGCAGTGCGGTGCTAGGTTCCGGGCGATTCCTTCCAGCGCTCGTGCACGACGATGTCGTTCAGGTCGCGCCGCCGCTTCGGGCGCGCCTGATCGGCGGGGTGGCCGATCGGCGTGAAGGCGATCGGATCGACGCCGTTGGGGAGCTGCAGCACGTCGCGGGCCGCCTGGGCGTCGAAGGCGCCCACCCAACAGGTGCCCAGCCCCTCGGCGGCGGCAGCCAGTACGAGGTGGTCCATCGCGATCGCGGCGTCGATGTCGGCGTAGTTCTTTCCGTCAGCGCGGGTCCAGGCCTCCCCGGGCACGGTGCAGATGCCGATCACGTAGGGGGCCTGCACGAACCAGTCCTTGCCGTAGACCAGCCGGAGCTCCTGCTCCCGCCCCTCGGTCTTGATCAGAATCAGGCGGAAGGGCTGCCGGTTGGCGGCCGACGGGGCCAGTTGGGCCGCCTCCAAGATGTTCTGCAGCTTCTTCTCCGAAATCGGATCGGGACGGTAGGCTCGTTCCCGTCTCAAAACCCCGAATTCGTACGCATAGTTGAAGTTGTCCAAGA
>CAZPGB010000023.1:0-86608 GCA_964585945.1 uncultured bacterium
TCGTCAATACTGGCAGAAACGCCTCTCGCAGGACCTGGGCAACAGAAACTAGTTAAAGAGTGAGTTTCCTCCGTGCGAGCCGTGGGTACCGATTCGTGGAGCGCCGCAAAATGACGCCCCAATCATGAACGCCAAGTCGCGCGACAGAGACCGAGGGTCCCGAGTGAAAGACGTCGTTGCGGCCGGCGATCGTCTCATCCTCGCTGTCTGTGCGGGCCTCTTCCTGGTTTTCGCGCTCCTCGGACTGCTCTCCGAAGGCACCATCAACGACGACGACGTCGGTCGCTTCCTCAACACGCGCGAGGCGCTGAAGCACCCGCTCCAGTTCATCAGCCTCTGGAATCGACCCGCCTTCGTGATCGCCTACGTCCTGCCGGCTCAACTCGGATACTGGGCCGTCGAGCTTCTCACCGCACTCATCGCGGCGTTGACCTGCTTCCTCGTCTATCGGACCGCCCAGAGGCGTGCGATGGAGAACGCGGCCGTCAGCATCGTGATGCTCGCTCTCCAGCCGCTCTTCTTCATGCTCTCTTTTTCGGCGCTGGTGGAGCCCTTGGCCGCGCTGCTGGTAGCCGCATCCATGCACGCGTTGCTCTCGCGCCGATACGTGGGCAGCGCCGTCTTTGCGGCCCTGATTCCGCTGGCCCGTCTCGAGCTGTCACTGCTCCTCGCAGTTTGGGCCATCCTGTACTTCCGCCACGGCCACTGGCGACTCATCTTCATCTTGCCGGTCGGCCTGATCGGGTGGAACGTCGCGGGCGCACTGATGACCGCCGATCCGTTCTTCCTCTACAACCAGGTCTTCACCGGCGCGCAGCGGATCTATGATGCCTACGGATTCTGGCACTATCCCTCGACCTTCATCTTCATCGCGGGCCCGGTCGCGTTTGCCTTCGTGGTGGTGGGGCTGCTCCACGCGCTGTGGCGGCGCAGGCTCGATTGGGTCCACTTCGGTTTCCTGACCATGCTCCTGGCCTACATCCTGCTGTCCTGGAAGCTTTCGATGGGCCAGGCCGCCGGCTTCCTGCGTCACTTCACAGCGATCTCTCCCTTGACCGCGCTCATCGCCCTCGAGGGGTTCAACGAGTGGATTCGGGTCGAGCGCAAACCGCTCATCACGCTCAGCGCCCTGATCGGGGTGGTCGTCGTCACCGGCGTCTATCTTTCCCGGGAACTGAGCGGCGGGTTGGTGCCCCAGGGGCCCGTGGAACATTGGAAGCTGGCGATCGTGTCGGCCCTCGCACTGGTGGCGCTGGGCCATGCCTTTCTGCCCCGCCTCGGGTGGGAGCGAAGATTCGTCAGGATGGGGTTGCTGGGCTTGGTCGTCCTACTTAATGTCGCCCACTTGGCGATCACGGAGAAACCGATTCGTCTAACCCTCGAGCAGCAGGTTGTCAAGTCGACCGCGGCCTGGTATCGCGCGGCGCGCCTGGATGACCGGGTCACCCTGTGCAATCACGGATGGTTCCATTTCTTCGCCGGGACCGATCACCTTTCGTTGGAGCGCTGCCCCAAACTGACCAAGGAGAACCTCGTCGCGGCACCCGACGGAGCCGTGGCCGTCTGGGAGGGGCACTACGCGCACCGTCTTCACGGAGATGTGCCTCCTGACTACTTCCATCTCAATCGCGACTGGTACATCCACCGGAGGTTCACCGGACCCGATGTCACGGGCTTCTTCGCCGTTGCGCTCGAAAAGGTGGCCGGGCCGGGATCGATGTCCGGAGCCGGCCTGTTCCGCCCCGGCGAGTTCCCATGGCTCGGGGTGAGGGTGGATCTCGGCGCGGGGCCGCAATGGCGATTCGCATGGGAGAACAGCGGCCCGGTTTTGCTGACGGGCGCCCACGAGGAGATCGACTTGACGTTCGTCCTGGAGTTCGAGCGCTTCATCGCCAACTTCGTGGACACGCGCCAGTACATCGCGGTGATGCGAGAGCGATATGGACGCAGTTCCGGACTGGAGCTGCTCGACGCTCGACTCGAGCCGGCCGGTGTTTGGGGAAGGCTGCGCTACACCCAGGGCGGCTACGAACACGAGGCGTGGATCTCCATCTCCACCAAGCAAGGGACGATGCTGCGCGCTCGCTTCCTCTACCAACCCGGACGGCGGACGGATGTCGCCGACGCCATCGAGGATCTAATGCGCTCGGTCGACCTGGCGGGCTTTCACTAGGTCCCCGGCCGGCGCCCGGCGTGCCTCCCACTGGGCAGAAGCGATCCGATCCCGCAGCAACCGACGTGCGCGTGCGGCCCGGAACCAGGCTCGCGCCGTAGGCGATCCACTTGGCCTGGAGCCGATGCCGTGGTATGCATAGAGGCGATGGGCGCGAAGGGCGCGGACGCACGGTCCGCGTTCCGTCGGCGGCAGCAGAATGTAGACGCACGCTCGGGCAGCCGGCCGCCGACCCCCGGACACGTCATTGAAAGGGGATTCCAGCATGCGGCGGACCCTTCTGCCTTTCGTTCTGCTGGCCCTGCTCGCCCCGGCCTGTTCGAACGAATCCCGGCGCGACATCTCCATCGGCACGGGCGGCACGGGCGGCGTCTACTACCCCTACGGCGGCGGACTGGCCGAGATCTGGTCGCGGCACATCCCCGGAATCCGGGTGGTGGCGGAGGTGACCGGGGCCTCGGTGGAAAACGTCAAGCTGGCCCACAAGGGTGAGACGGTCATCGGCGAAATCATGGGCGATGTGGCCCATCAGGCCTTCCATGGCACGGGGAAGTTCGACGGCGAGCCGCAGCACATCCTCGGCCTGGCGGTCATGTATCCGAGCATCCTGCACGTCGTGACGCTCGGCGGCGCGGACATTGCCAGCATGCGTGAGCTGGAGGGACGGACCGTCAGCATCGGCGCGCCGGGAAGCGGCACCACCTACATGAGCGATCTGGTCCTGGCGGCCCTTGGCATCAGCAAGGAGAGCTTCGGGGTGCGACGGCTTTCCTTTGTCGAGAACGCCAATGCGTTGCGCGACCACAGCATCGACGTGGGCATCTGGTGCGTGGCTCCTCCCGCCAGTTCCATCATGGATCTGGCCACGACGCACGGCATTCGCATTCTGCCCTTCAGCGCCGACGAGCAAAAGGCCGTCACCGAACGCTACAGCTTCTATTCGGCCCTGCATCTGCCGGGGGGCATCTACCGGGGCGTGGATGAAGAGGTGCCGACGATCAGTGTGTGGAACATCATCATCTGTCAAGCGGAGCTGCCTACCGAGCTCGTCCACGACCTGGCGCAGGTCCTCTTCGAGCAGAATGCGTACATGCAGAAGATCCATCCCTTCGCGCGCTACACCACCATGGAGAACACGATTCAGCACTGTCCGATCCCACTCCACCCGGGCACCGTCCGGTACCTGCAAGAACAGGGCCTGACCGTTCCCGCGCGTATGATCCACAAGGCCGACGCCGATGTCCCGACAACCTCGTCCTAGCCGCGCGATCCAGGCCGGGGCGGCGCTGCTGGTTCTCGCGGGGCTCTGGGTGGTCGGGCGGGCGCCGCTCGGTCTGGAATTGGTCATCCGCCCTTCGGACGGCTCCGAGCCTCTTGCCATTCTGCCCCTGGAGCCCGGAGAGCACTTCACACTCCACTACCGCCACTCGGTCGATCACGGCCCGATCTGGGAAGAACACAGCGTCGACCGCGCGGGGAACATCTACATCGAGGAGGAGCGCTTCACCATGTTCGGGGCCGGCATGGGACATTGGCCCGGTCATGGTCGGGTGACGCGGCGCGACTCTCTGCAGGTGATCGAGGGGATCCACGCCCCGACCGGTGACATCGTGCTGCGCGTCGGGGGAGGCGAGGTGGGTCATGCGCTCCTCTGGCGCGGAGGGAGGATCGACCTCTCGGCCGTGGCGGCCGGGCGGGCTGTGCGCATCGCTGCTCAGCCCGTGAGACTGCTGACGGTCCTGCGGCACCGCATCCTTGCGGCCGGGAACGGCACGCCGGAGCAGGAGTCCTAGATGACGCCGCCGGAACCCGATCTCCGACAGACCGACGGGACCACCCCGCGGAGGGTGGATCCGCCGCGCCCCGAGCACAGCGCGACCCGCATCGCAATCATCGCCAAGTTGGTTTCAATCATCGCCGTCAGCCTGAGCCTATTTCAGCTCTATACCGCCGGATTCGGCGCCATGACCGCCCTGGTGCAGCGTTCGGTGCACCTGGCGGCCATTCTCGCGATGGCCTTCATTCTGCGCCCCCCGTTTCGAGGGGCCCGCAAGGATCGCCTTACGGTCTGGCTCGTGCTGGACCTGACCTTGGCCGCCTTGGTGGTGGGCTGTTGCTTCTACGTGATCCACTACCTGGATGCCATCTACGACCGCCAAGGAGACTGGATCCTGAGCGACATCGTGGTCGGCGTGGTGGGGATTCTGCTGGTGCTCGAGGCGTGCCGGCGGGTCATCGGCTGGTTCATGACCGGCATCTGCGTGATACTGCTGCTCTTTGCTTACTTCGGCCCCTACATGCCCGAGCTCTTCGCGCACAAGGGTTACAGCGTCGAGCGCATCGCCACCACCCTCTTCCTGACCACCGAGGGGATCTTCGGCGTGCCGATCGGCGTGGCGGCCACATTCGTCTTCACCTTCGTCCTCTTTGGCGCCTTCCTCGAAGAAAGCGGCGGCGGCGATTTCTTCATCAACCTGGCCTACGCGCTCACCGGGCGGTTCTCTGGGGGACCGGCCAAGACCAGCGTGATCGCCAGTGGCTTCATGGGCTCGGTCTCCGGCTCCGCGGTTGCCAATGTCGTGGCGACCGGCTCGTTCACGATTCCCATGATGAAACGGGTTGGCTACCGACGCCACGTGGCCGGTGCCATCGAGGCGGCCGCCAGCACCGGCGGGCAACTCATGCCGCCGATCATGGGGGCCGGAGCGTTCCTCATGGCCGAGTTCACCAACACGAGCTACTTGACCATCATCAAGATCGCCATCGTCCCGGCCGTGCTGTATTACCTGACCGTGCTCATGTTCGTGCACTTCGAGGCCCGCAAGCGCGGTATGCACGGCGCATCACCTGATAGCCTGCCCCGCATCCTCGATGTCCTGAAGGACGGCCTGCAGTTCATCATCCCCGTGGCCGCGCTGGTGACGGCACTCCTGATGAACGTCTCTCCCATGATGGCCGGTTTCGTGGCCGTGAGCAGCACGCTTGGCGCCGGCTGGCTGCGCAGGAAGAGTCGCATGGGGCCCCGTCGCATCCTGAGGGCGCTCGACCGCGGGGCCCGCAACGCCATCATGGTCTCGGTCGCCTGCGCCGCCGCGGGCATCATCGTGGGGGTGGTCAGCCTGACGGGCCAGGGGCTCAACTTCAGCAGTCTGGTGTTGAAGCTATCGATGGACATCAAGGCAATCGCCATCCTGTTGATCGGGATGGCCTCCCTGGTTCTGGGCATGGGCTTGCCGGTAACGGCCAGCTACATCGTACTGGCCACGCTGGCCGGCCCGGCGCTGCTCGACATGGGGGTTCCCCTCCTGGTCGCCCACATGGTCGTCTTCTGGTACTCACAGGATGCGAACGTCACACCTCCGGTCAGCCTGGCCAGCTTCGCCGGGGCCGGGGTGGCCGGCGCCCATCCGATGCGCACCGCGTTCGTCTCTTGGAAGATGGCCAAGGGTCTCTACATCATTCCCCTGGTCATGGCCTATCGGCCGCTCCTGGGCAACGGACCGGCCTGGCAAGTGCTGCTGACGATGGTCACCTGCGCGGGGGGCCTGGTGGCCTTCGCCGCCGCCCTGGATCGCTACTTCCTGCGGCGCGCGACCATCGTAGAGACGGGCCTATTCCTGCTGGCGGCCCTGGGTCTCTTCTGGCCTGACGTCGTTTTGGGTGGAGGTCTCACGATCCCCGCCTACGTCACCGACATCCTCGGAGCCGCCTGTCTGGCCGCCGCAATCCTATTGCAGCGATTCCACCTCCCCGGCATGGCCGGCAGACGGGCGCCCACCAGGGCCTGACGGCCCGACGGCACGGGGGGCCCGATGTACATCCCACCGCGTGGACTACGGCGCGTCACGCAGGCGCCGCCCCAGCGGCCGGGCATGCACCTGCAAGGTGGCCACTAGGGGCGCACTCCGTTCCAACTCGGCGAAGCATGCATCGCACCCGAGCAGGTGCTCCTCGAAACGCGCCCGTTCCCCGCGATCCAACAACCCGAACAGGTAGCTCCCCAGGAGCCTGTCCCCGTCGGGCTGCGCGCAGCGCGACGGCTCCCGGTCAACCCTCGCATCTCCTTCGGGCCGCGCGCCCTCGGGTTGCACGTGGGCTGAGGTCTGCGCGCGATCCAGCAATTCACGCAGGCAGGAAGACAGCCGCGCTTCGACATCTTCCCCGAAGTCGTCCGCCAGCACCGCGCGCGTCATTTCGCGGCCCTTCCCGCTCAGCAGGGCTGCGAACAGACTGCGGCACTCGGCCGACGCGGCGAGCAACCCGTCCTGCAGCCAGTGCACCATGTCGAACGACCGGCGGCGCCCATCGGGCGAGATCCCCGCCAGTTGCGCCAGCCACCACTCGTCTACGTCGATCGCCTGGAGACCTCCAGCGAGACGCCGCTTCAGATACAGGCCGGCTTTGTTGCGCAGATTCGCGAACACCCACGGCAGAAACCCCCGGGGCATGGCCGCCGCTCGGTAGGTCTGGCTGACCGCGTCCATGGTGTCTCGAGCGATCTCGTTCGCGGCCTCTTCGTCGCCCAACCGCCGCTGCGCTAGAGCCCGGACCCTCTCGCTCACGCGATCCAGAAGCCGCCTTTCCGCGGCGGCGTCCCCCCCCTGGGCTCGCTCGAGCCAGCTCTCGATGCCGACGGGCTCGGGGGGCGGATGGGAACCGGTCCTATTGCCAGGAGCCACGCAGACCTCCGTGCATCAGCCAGGACGGTCGGCGCCCCGGACGCCATTGGATTCAACTCGCATCCTCATCCTAGAGTGGGGCCGTGTCCGGGGCAACATCCCCTCCGGGACGTACCGGGTCGGCCGGCAGGAGCAGGCGACCGGATCAGGCGGGCTCACCAGATGGGTTTCGGCGATGAAACCCCAGCCCAAAAGAGGGGTTGCAGGTCCCGATACGTGCAGTGAGTCCGGCAGCGGCCTCATGGGCGACCCGACGGAGGAGCAAGCCATGACGACGGGCAACGGCGTCGATTACTACCAGATAGAATCGGAGCTCTCGGAGCGGGAGCGCGCGTGGCGCGACCGGGTGCGCCAGTACGTGGCCGAGGCCTTCCTGCCCATCGTGGCAGACCATTACGAGCGGGGCACCTTCCCCTTCGACGTCGCCCGAGGCCTAGGCCGCCTCGGGCTGCTGGGCATGAAGTACGAAGGCTACGGCTGTGCCGGCGCGTCCAACGTCGAGTACGGCCTCTCCTGCCAGGAACTCGAGTGGGGCGACAGCGGGCTGCGCAGCTTCGCCAGCGTCCAGACGTCGCTGGTCATCCACCCCATCCACACCTGGGGCAGCGAAGAACAGAAGGGCAGGTTCATCCCCCCTTTGGCGGCGGGCGAGTTGATCGGTGGATTCGCGCTCACAGAACCGGACCATGGCTCCGACCCGGCCGGAATGACGACCCAGGCGGTGCGCGACGGTGATCACTACGTCCTGAGCGGCGCCAAGAAGTGGATCACGAATGGCACCGCAGCCGACCTCGTGATCGTATGGGCCAAGCTGGACGGCGAGGTGGCCGGCTTCATCGTGGAGACCACCGCGCCCGGCTTCACGATCCGGGAAATCCGGGACAAGCTCTCCCTGCGCGTATCGGCCAGCAGCGAGGCGACCCTCGAGGAGGTGCGTGTCCCCCTGGCCAACCGGCTGCCCGGCGCGCGGGGCCTGCGCGCCCCCCTGAGCTGCCTCAACGAGGCCCGCTACGGCATCTCTTGGGGCGCGATCGGTGCAGCGATCTCCTGCTACGAATGCGCGCTGGCGTATACGAAGGAGCGTGTGCAGTTCGGCCGCCCGCTGGCCGGTTTCCAGATCACGCAACAGAAACTGGTGGGCATGCTGGCCGAAATCACGAAGGGACAGCTACTCAATCTTCGCCTGGGTCGGCTCAAAGACGCCGGCCTGGCCCGTCACCAGCACGTATCGCTCGCCAAGTACAACAATGTCCGTCAGGCGCTCGAGATCGCGCGCGCGGCGCGGACGCTGCTCGGCGCCAATGGAATTACCAAGGATTACCCTCCCATGCGGCACGCGGCCAACCTGGAGAGTGTGCTGACCTACGAAGGAACGCACGAAATCCACACGCTCATCGTGGGACGGGACATCACGGGGCTCGACGCGTTCCACTGAGCGCCTTCAGGCCGGGCGTGGGAGGACAACCGGTGGGGTCGGGTCGGAGGCCGAAGATCGGCGGCGCAGGCCAACCGGCCTGCGCCGATATCACGCCCTCACGGCCACCCGACCGAGCGGAGGACGATTTTCATGCGAGCAGCTCGAGGACGACTACTCTCCGCCCTCGAATTCCCGCTCGTCGTACCAATCGTCGAAGTCGCGGCTCAGGAACCCTTCGTCTTTCTGCCTGTCTTCCGCGCCGTCGATGGCGGGTCTCTCCGGCGAGACGGTCCGATTGGTGCTGGGCGGCTCTTCTTCAGCGACCCGGCTGCCCATCCAAAGACCCTTCACCGCGGCGCGCCCTGCCAGCACGGCAGTGGCGATCCCCAGCAGCCCCAAGACCAGCTCCGTGGTCCCCAGACCGCGCGTCATGATGCCGATCCACCCCATGGACGGAAACCTCCCCTTCGGACGATCCCCAGCGGCCGCAAAGTTGCGGTGCGGCCCCGCCTCATCCTCATACATCGGCCGCGTGAGGGGGAAACAGAGGTAGTATAGCAAACTCCTTGTCATCACTCGCGATAAGTCGACTAATGACACAGATTGCCGGTTCTAATACGGGAGTAATCCAAGCACCTGGAGCGACGGATGCTGGGGGTGTGAGGGACGTCGGGGGCACGATGATTCCCGCCCGGATCGGATCGGGCGGCCCCGCCGAGGGAATCCGACGGGCACCGCTCACCCGAACGGAACGAGTGGGCGGACAGCTTGATGCCGCGCCGCCTCGCGCCGAGAACCGTCCCCGACGGTGGGATCGCGGGGCGGGCCGGTGACACCGGTCCGCCCCGCTCGAAGCCTGAGAGGCTAGATGATGGGCAGACCGTACTCGAACCGGCCCACCTTGAGCGGCGCGTGGATGCCTCCCGCGAGGACCACCTGCCGAAGGAACAGACCGCCGACGATGCCGCTGATGGCAGCGATGAGGGCCGCCACACCGGTCGCCGAGCCTTGCAGAGCGTAGACCCCGACGATCTCCAGCACCAGCGGGACCACCAGCCCCAGCAGGGCGAAGCCCAGCCAGAAGAGCGGCGCCACCGGTCCCAGGAGCACGCTGCGCGCCGAGGCGCGCGCCTCGGGCACGCGGTGGGTGGCCTGCAGGTACATGATGACGATGAAGATCTCCAGCACCAGCAACAGGATGTCCACCCGCGCCAGCGTGACCAGCGGGCCGCCATGCGCCACCCCTTGCAGCGAAGCCACCAGGATGACCGCCATGATGCCCGTCGAGGCCGCCGACACGAAGAAGAGCACCGGCAGCAGCGCCGTGCTCCAGAAGGCGATCGGCCGGGCGGCACCGAGCAGGATGCCGGTGTAGACCATCGTGCAGAAGGCCAGCACCGACCCGATCACTCCCAAAACGGCGCGGGCGCCCTCGGTCAAGCCGCCGAACGGCCAGATCCAGAAGGCGATGTGGATCGCGCCCACCGCCATGAAGGACATGATGATGAGCGTGCCGCGCGCCATCCAGGAGGTGTTGGGCCGCATGAAGGCCCGCCAGAAGTTCTGCGGCTTGCCGAGGTCCAGAATCAAGAGACCGCAGCCGACCGCTACGCACGGGAATCCGAGCGCCACGCCGATCTTGCCCAGCGGCGCCCACTCCCCGCCCAGGAAGTCCGCCACGACGCCCGTGATGTAGGCGCCGCCGCCCAACCCAGCGAGGAAGAGATAGCCCGCAATGATCCAACGCCATTTGCTTTGAGCTTTGTAAATCACCATCTTCTCTTACCTCACCGGTAGGTAGTAACACGACGGATCGGTCCCGAACTCGGGATTGAGCTGGAAACCACCCTCCCGCCGAATCAGGATCGAAATCTCGCTCTCGGGATCCTCCAGGTCCCCGAAGTAGCGAGCTTTCGCCGGACAGGCCTCGACGCAGGCCGGTTGCTGGCCCTGCTTGACCCGGTCCATACAGTAATCGCACTTGGTCGCGATGCCGCAGCCGTTCTTCGCGTCCCACTCACGGCGTGCATACGCCTCGTAGGGATCGAGATCGCCTTCGGCATCGGGGAAATAGGTATGCCACTCTTCTACCGACTGCCGCTCGCCGTAGGGGCAGGCCATCATGCAGTACTTGCACCCCATGCAGAGATTCTTGTCCACCGTCACGATGCCGTTCTCGTCCTGCTTGGTGGCCCCCGTGGGGCAGACTTCCATGCAGGCGGGTTCGGCGCACTGCATGCAGATCATCGGCAGCATCTGCCGCAGCGTCGACGGGAACGTGCCGGTCTCGGCCGGGACACAGCGGGCCCAATCGATGCCCTGGGGCGTGTGATTGGCGGCCTTGCAGGCGACCTGGCAGGAGTAGCATCCGTAGCATCTCTTCAAGTCAATGACGAATCCGTAGCGTGCCACTTGGATCACCTCCTCCCTACGCCTTGTAGATCTTGACCTTCACACAGGCATCGGTGCCCTGCGTGAGCGAGTCGGTGTGTTTCTCGTCGACGATGATCAGATCGTCGAAGAACTGCCCCTTGCCCTTGGATATCGGCGTGCCGCGCGCCCAGTGGCCGTGGCAGCCAGCGATGCCCAGCTGATCCGGATGCATACCCTGAACCAGCCGCACGGGGCCCTTTACCTTGCGGCCGAGCTTGTTCTCGACCCAGATGATGTCCCCGTCCTTCAGCCCTTTCTTCTTGCCCGTCTCCTCGTTGAGCTGGATCAGGTAGACGAAGGGGTCGTTGATCGAGATCTCGTCCAGCCAGGGGTTGTTCTGCGTGGACGACTGCGTGTGGAAGGAGGGCCGCCACGAGAAGGCGGTCAGATCGTACTGGGGGTCCTTCTCCACGTGCGAGGGGCACGGGAACCACTCGGCCAGCGGCTTGTAGAAGCCCCAGTCCTGGATGTTCTCGTGGCCGAAGGATGCGCACAGCTTGCGCGCCTTCTCACCCGCCTCCTTGAAGTACTCGAAGTAGACCGGCACCCGCACCGGGACGAACCAGCGCCAGTACATCTCCTCCACTTTGGTGGGCCACTTCTCGAGGCCGGTTTCCTTCAGGGTCTCGAGCCCCCGCTGTTCCCCGAGGCGGTCCTTGAGCACCCGGTCGCAGATGTCCTGCCACGTGTAGTGCTCGCCGGCCTTCAGCTTGTACTTCTCGCTCATCTCGCCGCCGTAGCGAACTGGGACCAGCTTGTTGGTCTCCTCGTAGTACTTGTCCTCGATGCCCAGCTGCTTGGCCAGCTCGAGCATCACCTCGTTGAAGTCGCGACGCTCGTAGAGCGGCTCGACCACCGGCTGACGAATCTGCCAGACCCAGTGGTCCATGCCGGTGGGATGGCAGAAGGTCGACGGGAAGGTGACGCAGGGCGTGTAGCGCTCGAGAAAACTGCAGTCCGGCAGCACGATGTCGGCCACCGCCTCGGTGAATTCGTTCTGGTAGATGTTGAACGAGAAGACGAAGTCGAACTTCTTCAGGAAATTCTCAGTGACGTCATGGGCATTGGCCATGGTCATCACCGAGTTGGAGCCGAAGTTGATCATGATCTCGGGGCGGTAGTCGATCTTGAAGTCCTCGAGATACTTCTCCCAGTTGGGCGACATGATCGTGAACGCGTTGTAGACCGAGCAGGGGAACATGTCCTGAAGGTCGAGACGCTTGGGCGGCTTCGGCTCGCGCAGGGGATAGGGCTTGTGGTCATAGACCCAGCCCTTGACGATCATCAGGCCGTCCTCACAGGCATAGGGTATCGTCTCGGGCTTCCCTGTGTCGGGATGGCCATGCGAAACGGGCGGCCCATGGCCCATGGCACCGCCGGGCACGTCCGAGGCCCCGACGACCTGATTGAGCAGGTCGATGGCCAGGCAGTTCCAGCCCGAGTTGACGTGGCCCTGGCTGCCCCGGAAGAAGATCGCCGCCGATGGCCTCAGCGGCAGGGTCTTGCCCTTGACCGTAATGCTGCTGCCGATCTGGGCGTGATCGACGAACTCGTGCGCCACGCGGCGCAGCGTGGAGACCGGAATGCTGGTGATCTCCTGGACCTTCTCCAGAGGGTAGTTGCGCTTGACGTGCTCGCGCAGAAGCTGGAAGGAGGGCGTGCACTTGACGCCACGCACTTCGTAGCTGCCGTCGATCGCGTACTCCTGCACCGCCGGGTCGTCGAAGGTCTTGGCCTTGCCCGCGCCCTCGTCCCAAACGAGCGGCTTGTTCGTCTCCGGGTCCCGCACGTAGTGCTCGTCGGGCCCGATCAGGTACGGGGCATTGGTCTTGAGCTTCAGATAGTGCGCATCCCACTGATTGATCTCGTTGAGGATCACGTTCAGCATGCCCAGCGCGGCGGCGGCGTCGGTGCCCACGCGGATCGGCACCCACTCGTGCGCCTTCGAAGCCTGAGTGGACAAGAAGGGGTCGAAGACGACGGCCTTCATGCCGCGCGCCCGCGCGTCGGCGACCCACTGCGCGCTTTGCAGGGCGGCGTGTCCCGCACCGTGGCCCTTGGAACACCCGAAGTAGAGCGTGTACTCGTTGTAGTTCCAGTCGGGGATGATCGACCAGGCGGCGTGCATGATGCCGTTCATGAAGTGGGCGCCATTGCCGCACCAGAGCCCCCCGCCCGAGACCCAGTAGTTGGGAAATCCCCAGGCCCGCATGAACGCGGGTACCGCGAAGCGTATTTCGCTGGTCTGGACGGTGGTTGCCTGGAAGTAGCAGCCGCGCGGATCCTTCATGCCTTTCAGCTTCGACACGATCGTGTCGAGCGCTTCATCCCAAGAGATCCGCTCCCACTTGGGATCGGCATGCACACCTTTCTCGGGGTTGGTCCTCTTGACCGGGTAGTTCACCCGATGCCGGTCGTAGATCGTGTGCAACTGGGCCAGGCCCTTCGCACACATCCTTCCGCTGCCAGCCGGCGAGTCCGGATTGCCCTTCAGGTCGACGATCACGCCGTCGACCCGGTGGGCCAGGATGCCGCACTGGCCGTAGCAGCCCCCACAGGATGTGGGGATCCATACATCCTCTTTGATTCCTTGCGCGCTCATACTTCAACCACCCTTGTCTGTTCGGAGGGCAACGAACCTCCGTGGTTGATGCCGTCCTCCCCCACGCGAGGGGGCGGTATTCCGCCGCGGGCGAGGCAGGGAAGACGTATCCTCCTTTCCCTACTCCCTGTGCAACCGCCTAGCCCGGTACGTTCCTCGTTTCCTTGCCTTTGTAGACAGCCTCCGCGAAGTTGATGCGACGCATCTGCGGCTGGCTGGCGATCTCCTCGAAGTAGTGCGCCGAAAGGCCGGCCACGCGGCCGAAGACGAAGAGCGCCTTGGCCAGGTCGGTGCGCAGCCCCATGTCGGCGACGATGGCGCCAATGACCCCGTCGACGTTGATCGGCAGCGACATGCCGCGCACCTGCTCGAAGACGTCGCCGACGATCTTGGAGATGGCGGTACACGGTCCCGCGACGCCGTATTCGTCGGCCAGATCCCAGAGCACGTTGCGGCGTGGATCCTGCGTGTGCACGCGGTGGCCCAGGCCCTCGATGCGCTTGCCCGCGCGCACGTATTCGGTCAGCAGCGCATGCGTGGCGGCCGCCGGGGAGAGGTTCTCCGTCTTGGCCCGCTGGACGCACTGGGTGAAGAACTCGGCCGCCTTGGCGCCTGCGCCCCCGTGCACGTCGGTGATGGCTCCCACGCCGCTGGCGATCGCCATGCGGTAGTCGGCCCGTACCGAGGCCGCGATGCATGTCGCCTGTGCGGAGGGCGGGGTGACGCCGTGATCGACGGAAGCGACGATCATGGCCTCGATCATGCGCGCCCGCTTCTCATCGAACGTCTGTTCGCCGGTCACGGCGCGGTAGATGAGTCCAGGCAGGGGCTCCTCGGGCCCCGCCGCGTCCAGGGCGGGCTCCGTTCCCAGAATCCGCGCCAGGTAGCGCGCGTAGCGTCCGAGGGCGTGGATCGTCTTGGTGACCGGCCCGGTCCGCCCCGTCTGGGGGATGACGGCCAGATCCTTGTCGGTCAGCAGGCAAGCCGCCAGGGTGGCCGAGATGTCCTGGCCGTCGATCAACTCGATCGACGGCGCCGGCCGGGAGGCCGCCTCCCGCACGGTCTTCGCATGCTTCCGCAGCGCCTCCTCATCGGGCAGCGACAGGGTAATCAGGAGGTGCGCGGTCTGCAGCAGATTGCACTTGGCGATGATCTGTTCGAGCGGGTAGCCTGAAATCAGCAGGCTGTTGGGCGCCACGCGCGTCACCAGCGTTCCCCACTCGGGCTTTTTGGGCGGCTGCTCCCACGTGACCCGCATCTTCTCGTAGTAGCGCGCGGTGTCGAAGTAGGTCTTGCCGTTCAGGTGTTTCTGCACGGCCTCGATCAGATCCCGCTGGTGGTTAACCACCGTGACGCCGGCGTCCTCGAGCGCCCGCTGCTTGGAACGGAAGGTCCCGTACTCCTGTCCCGGCGCGACGATGGCGCCGGCATGGCCCATGGTCTTGCCCTCGGGCGCGTTGGCGCCCGAGATCAGGGCCACCAGCGGCTTGGGGTACTTCTCCGGGTGGGCCTTGATGTCGGCGGCCAGTTGCTCCTCCTTCGAGCCGCCGATTTCACCGGCCACCACCACGACGTCGGTGTTCTCGTAGGCCATCGTCACCGGCACCAGATCCTGGAACGTCGCCCCGTTGGCCGAGTCTCCCCCGATACCCAACACCGCGTTCTGGGCGATCCCGGCGCTGGCCAGCGCATCGGACATGTGATAGAGGATCGCCCCCGACCGGGAGATGATCGTCACGCCGCGCGGGCCGAACTCGCCCGGCGCGATCTCCTCCGGGTAGAAGACATCGGGCAGCATGCCGACCTTGACGCCCTCGGGCGGGAAGATCACACCGGGGGTGTTGCCGCCGAAGAGCACCGTCTTGTGCCTGCGGGCCGCTGCCAGGATGTCCCGGACGTCACGCGTCGGAATGCCCTCCGTGATGAGCATCACCAGCGGGATACCCGCCTCGATGACCTCCAGCGCCGCCTCGCGCGCGCTCGAATAGTGGCGCCAAATCGATGCGGCCGCGACGTCGGGATGTTCTTTCACGCACTCGGCGACGCTGTCGTAGACCGGGATCGTCTCGTGGATCCGCTGGCCCCCCCGGCCGGCGGCGATGCCGGCCGTCATCGTCGTGCCGAAGTCCCGCATCAGGCCCGCGTGGCGCGTGCCCTGCCGGCCCAGACCGACGACGATCGTTTGGATCTGCTGCGTCTCCGCGATCCGATCGACCAGATCGGGGCGGGCGTGCTTGATCAGGTGACAGAGCAGTCCCTTGTGGGCGGGTACTCTTCCCATCGTGATTCACCTCCCGCGAGAGCCCCGGAGCGCCGCGCACGGGGCGCGGCCGTCCGCTCGCGCTCACTTTGGTTAGGACGACTGCTTGAACTCCAGGCCCTTGGCAATGCCGTCGCGCATCACGTCGGCCATGATCTTCTGATTCCCCACGACGATGTCGAGGTCCTTGAGCGGCTCGGGCGTCTCCGTCTTGGCCTTGGCCAGAAACTCCCTCGCGCTGGGCAGGTCCGTGCCGACCATGCGCCCCACCACCGGGAGCATGCGCTGGCCCTGCTCGTGGCGGTCGCGGAGGCACTGCACCAGACCGCGGATGAAGACGTCGCAGCTCGAGATCCCGCCGAAGCGCGAGGTCACGATGACGTCCACCAACTCCTTGTCCATCAGCAGGTGGAACATCTCGGCCACGCGCTTCAGAGTCGGTCCGCCGCCCGAGTCCATGAAGTTGACCGGCACCGCCCTGCCATCGAAGTACCGGTTCCCGACGTTGACCACCTCGTCGATCGAGAAGATTCCGTAGCCGGCCCCGCCGGGCACCAGCCCGACGTAGAGCTTCTCGGGGTCCTTGGGCGCGTCCTTGGGCAGCAGGTCGACGTAGAGGAACCCGGCGTCCCGGGCGCGCTGCTCATCGGGCGTCAGCTCGGAGACGTCGTGGCGCGATTCCTTCAGCCCCAGCAGCTCGAACAGCTCGCCCTGGCGATAGAGCGCGTTGTCATCGAGGACGACCTTGGCGTCGGCGGCCACGATCGCGCCGTCGGTGGTCACGATGAGCGGATTGATCTCCGCTACCTTGCAGTCACACTTCTGGAACGTGGCGTAGAGCTTGGCCACCGCCTCGGCCAGTCCGTCGGCCAGAGGCGTCCCGTTCTGCAGCCCCTTGGCAAGGAACCCGCCAAACTCCTCGGCCTTGTCGGCCGGCAGCTCCGGGGGATTCTCGGGCAGCTCGATCTTGAGGATCGCCTCGGGCTTCTCCTGGGCGACCTGCTCGATGTCGACGCCCCCCGATGCGCTGGCCATGGCAATGATGTTGAAGGTGCTGGGATTGGTGGTCACGCCCAGGTAGCACGCCCCGGCCTCGGAGACGACCTCTTCGACCAGCAGCGCCTCCACCGGATAGCCCTTGATCACCAAATCCAGCAGCTTCTCCGCGGTGGCCTTGGCCTCGTCCATGTTGGCGACCTTCTTGATGCCTCCGGCCTTGCCGCGTCCGCCGATCATCACCATCGCCTTGAGCATCGCCGGAAACCGAATGTCGAGATCGCCCAACTCGGCCGCGGATCGAATCACGCCATACTGCCGGGGCACGGTGAGGCCCATCTTGGCGAAGACCTTCTTGGCTTCGTACTCGTACAGTCGCACGACCCTTCACCCCTTTCCGATTGCGCGGCACGCTGCGTCGGGATCGCCGACGGCCGACCGTCACTCCGGCCGCCGGCGCCCGATTGCTACGCGTTCCGCAGGGCTTGTACCGTGTAGGGCAAAAGCCCCCCCGCCTCGCGGATGGCCAGGATCTCCGGCGGAAGCTTGGGGAAGGTGAACTTCCGCCCGCCTACCGAAATCCAGCCCTCCTGCGCGTTCAAATCGACCTCGTCGCCATCCTGATAGGCTTCCACCGCCGGTGCGCACTCCACCAGCAGCAGACCCTGGTTGATCGCCGCACGGTAGAAGATGCGGGCGTACCCCTTGGCCACCACGCCCTGGACGCCCACCGCTTTCAACCCCACCACCGGCTGCTCACGCGAACTGCCGCAGCCGAAGTTCTTGCCGGCCATGATGAGATCGCCCGGCTGAACCTGGCCGGCGAAATTGGGATCGAGGTCTTCGAGCAGGTGGGGTTTGATCTCGTCGGGTGTGCTGCACGTGTAGGTGTATTTGCCGGGGAAGAGCATGTCGGTGTTGATGTCGTCTTCGTACTTCCAGACTTTCATACGCGTGCCTCCTGAAGCACCTTTCTGGGGTCCGTCAGCTTGCCCGTGACAGCCGAAGCGGCCACGGTGGCCGGACTGGCCAGGTAGATCTCGGCTTCCTTGCAGCCCATGCGGCCCTTGAAATTGCGGTTGGCGGTGCTCAGACAGCGCTCGCCCGGCGCCAGCGCCCCCTGGTGGGCGCCCAGGCAGGGCCCGCACCCGGGCGGCAGCACAACCGCCCCGGCCCGCGACAGCCGGCTGATGATGCCCTGCTCCATGGCGCTCTCGAAGATCTCCCGCGAGGCGGGCAGCACCAGGAGCCGCATGCCGGCGGCCACCTTCCGGTCGCCGATCACATCGGCGGCCGTCGCCAGGTCGCTCAGGCGCCCGTTGGTGCACGTGCCCAGGAGGCACTGGTTCAGCTCGAGCCCCTCGACCTCGCCCACGGGCTTGACGTTGTCCACCTTGTGGGGACAGGCCACGACCGGTCCGACCTGCGCGAGATCGTAGGCGAGCTCGCGCACGTAGGTTGCGTCCGGATCGGCCCAGAGCGGCTCGTAGCTGGAGCGATCGACGCCGATCGAGTCGAGGTACTTCGTGGTGACCTCGTCCACTGGGAAGGCGGCGATCTTGGCGCCCATCTCCACGCCCATGTTGGCGATGGTGAAGCGATCCTCGACCGACAGGTTGGCCACGTCGCCGTGGAACTCCACCGCGCAGTAGTTGGCCCCGTCGGCGCCGATGTCGCCGATGATCGTCAGCACCAGGTCCTTCGCCGAGACCCCGGGGCCGAAGCTGCCCTTGAGCGTGACCTTGATCGTATCGGGCACCTTGAGCCACGTCTGGCCCCGCAGCAGCAGGGCCGCAGCCTCCGTGCGGTCGATGCCGGTCGCGAAGGCGCCCACGGCGCCGTACGAACAGGTGTGCGAATCGCTGCCCACCAGGACCTGGGAGGGCAACGCCAAGCCCTTCTCCACCATCACCTGGTGACAGACCCCCACCCCGATGTCGAAGAAGTTCTCGATGCCGTGACGCGCCACGAACTGGCGCGTCTTCTGGTGATTGGTGGCGGTCTTCTCGTCCGCGGCCGGAATGACGTGGTCCAGAACGATGACGGGCATCTCCGGCCGCGCGACGCCGAATTCCTCCAGTTCGTTGCCGATCTTCCCGACGATGGCCGCGCTGTTGTCGTGCGTGAGGAGATGATCGGGCTGAACGATGACGATCTGACCGGCCACGACCTCGGCCTGGCCGGAGTTCTTCGCGAGAACCTTCTCAGAAAATGTCTTGCCCACGACTGCTTCTCCGTTTTGCGCTCGAGGCCCGCTAGACCTTGAGCAAGCCGCCCTTCTGGTAGATCTCCAACTGCACGTCCGCAAACGGCTGACCCGCCACCTGCTCTCCGGACGGCAGCGTCACGACGCCGCTCTTGAGATCGACCTCGATCTCGTCGCCGTCCTTCAGGTCGGTCGAGACCAGGTCGGCGACCATGATCGGGAATCCCGAGTTGATCGCGTTGCGCTCGTAGATCGCCCCGAAGGACTCGGCGATCACCAGCGCCACCCCCAGGCTGGCGAGACAATCGACCGCCTGCTGGCGCGAGGAGCCCGCGCCGAAGTTCTTGCCGACCACCACGATGTCGCCGGGCTTGGCCTTGCGGCTGAAGTCCTCCCAGCCGTCGAGGTTGTCGAACGTGTACTGCCCCATCTCGGCGATGTCGGTGATCGTCAGGTAGCGATTGTGGTAGATCATGTCCGTGTCGATGTTGTCCCGCCGGATCACCCAGACGCGGCCCGTGAGCTTCAGGGGCTTGGCGCCGGCGGCGGCGCCGGCCCGCGCTGCAGGCTTGGCCGTCTGGGCGCCGCCGGTCTCGAAGAGCACCGGCTTCTCGGGCAGCGAATCGGGCAGCGCGATGACGCCCGCCACGGCCGAGGCCGCGGTCACCGCTGGGGAAGCCAGATAGACCTCGCCCTTGCCTTGCTTGCCGGCGAAGTTGCGATTGCCGGTACTGATCGTCACCTCTCCGGGACCGTTCTGTCCGATTTGCCCGGCGGCGCAGCCCGCGCATCCGGCGTTGCCCACCAGGGCACCGGCCTCCTTGAAGATCGTGATCAGCCCATCCTCCAGGCACCGGCGCCAGATGCGGTCGGTGGACGGCACGATCTTGAGCACGACCCCGGGGGCCACCCGGTGCCCTTTCAGGATGTCGGCCGCGACCTTGAGATCCTCGTAGCGCCCGTTGGTGCACGAGCCGATGAAAGCCGAGCCGATCTTGGTGCCGGCCACCTCGGTGACGGACACCACGTCCTCGGGATGCCCCGGGCGCGACACGAACGGCACCAGGCCTTCCACATCGATCTCGACCGTGCGGGCATAGGTCGCGTCGGGGTCCGCGACGATCGTCTGCACATCCCGTCCGCTGGCCTTGCCGCAGTAGTCGAGCACCTCCTGGTTGGGGGCGAAGAGCGCGATGATGCCGCCCATCTCGGTGGCCATCGAGGCGATGGTGATGCGCGCCGACAGGCTCAAATCCTCGATGACCGGTCCGGTGAATTCGGCCGCGTAGCCCAACAGTCCGTTGGCGCCCAGCTTCTGCAGCGCGGCCAGCACCAGATCCTTGGGGCTCGCCGCGGCTGTCGGACGCCCCTTGTAGACGACCTTCAGCGTGGGCGGGACCTTGAACCACACCCGCCCGTGGGCGAAGGCGTGGGCGATGTCCACGTCGCCCATGCCCTGCCCGAAGGCCCCGATCGCCCCCAGGATGTTGGCGTGCGAATCGGTGGACACCAGCGTGGAGCCCGGCACGGCGAATCCCTCGTCGATGGCCACATGGGTGCCGATGCCGCTGTCGATGTCGTAGATGCGAATGCCGTGCTCACGTGCGAAGACGCGGCAGATCTGCTGATTGGTGGCGTACTTCTGATCCGAGCCGCCCGGATTGCAGTCGAACGTGAAAAAGGTCCGGGCCGGGTCGTCCACACCCAGCCCGCTCTCGCGCAGGTTCTTGACGACGTTGGCGCCGCCGAAGTCCCGCGCGACGCGCGCATCGATGACGACATCGACGATATCGCCGGGGTTGACGTCGCGCCCGGCGTGCGCGCCCAGGATCTTCTCGATCATTGTCTTGCCCATGGCTCGACTCCTACTTACTGGATGAGGTTGCCCTTGCTCAGCATCACGAGGGGATCGAAGGTCGCGAAGTCCGCCTGGTGGATCAGAATCGTCTCGATGACCTGTGGGCGTCCATCGCCCTCCTTGGCATGGCAGGCCACGGTGTTGACCAGCTCGTCGGGCAGACCGGCCGCCGCGACCAGGATGGCGCCCGAGATCGGATGCCGCGCGCACTTGCCGCTCAGGCTCTTGCGGTACCCACCCGACCCGTCGCGCTCGATCTCCATCAGCTTGCCGACGTCATGCAGCAAGCCGCCGGCGATCAGCCGGTCCATGTCGATCGCGTAGGGCATGGTGCCATAGGTGTCCATCTGGGCCTTCGCCAGGGCGGCGGCGCCCTCCGTCACCGCAATGGTGTGCTCGACGAAGCTGACGCCTTTGGTATCGGTCAGCAGCGTGAAGGGGATCTGCTTCAGCTGCTCCAGCGTCTCCCATCCTCCACGGCGACACCCCTCGACCCACACGTCCACGACCTTTTCGCGCAGCTGCGCGTCCCCGATACGCTCGAGCTGCGCGGAGAACAATCCCTGAATCTCCTCTTTGGTGATCATGCCACAAGCTCTCCCCTTGCCTGGCCCGACCGAGCCGGAGCCCGGTCGGGCCGAACGGAATCCGGAACTCCTACTTCAGCTTCTCCAGGATGGCATCGGTCATCTGCTCGGTGCTGGCGGCACCCTTGCTGATCACTTCCGGGCTGCCCGTCATCTTCATCATGTCGTAGGTGCGCACCCGCCCCTCGCTGATCACCGCCGCAATCGCGTCGCGGATGCGGGTGGCCTTCTCGGTCTCGTCGACGTAGTCGAGCAGCATGCAGGCGCTCAGGATCATCGCGATCGGATTGACGATCGACGTCGGATAATCGGCGTACTTGGGCGCCGATCCGTGGGTGGGCTCGAAGATGGCGCAATCCTCGCCGATGTTGGCGCTGTTGGCGAAGCCCAGCCCGCCCGCGAGGCCCGCGAAACCGTCCGAGACGATGTCGCCGAACATGTTGCCCGAGACGATGACGCCGTAGTCCTCGGGGTTCTTGGTGAGCCACATCATCTGGGCATCGATGTTGGTGTCCCAGAGCGCGATGTCCGGGTACTTCTCCTTCACCTGCTTCCCGGCCTGGCGCATCATGCCCGAGGTCTCCCGGATCACGTTGGGCTTCTCGCAGATCGTGACCGACTTGTAGCCGTGCTTCTTGGCGTATTCGAACGCCTTCTCGCAGATGTAAAGGCAGGCAGGCCACGAGAAGATGCGGGTCGAAACCGCGAGCTGCTCGGAAGGCACGTCCTGGAACTTCTTCATCTTCGGATGGGTTTCGAGTGCCTTGCGCACCTCGGGCGGGGGATTGGTCCACTCCACGCCCGCGTAGAGCCCCTCAGTGTTCTGCCGGAAGATCACCACATCGACCTCCGGCTCCTCGATGCCTCCGTCGGCCGCGCGGCGGATGAAGTTCAGAGGATTGCCCGGGAATGTGCGGCACGGCCGGATGCAAAGCTGCAAGTTGAAGATCTGGCGCATGCCCACGATCGGGCTGTAGTAGACGTAGCCCTTGCCCTGCAACTCGGGCGACAGCTCGGCATCGGCCTTGTCCTTGGGCTTCGACGTGATGGCGCCGAAGAGGCCCAGGCGGTGCTCGGTCAACAGGTCGATCGTCCGCTGCGGCAGCGGATTGCCCTCCTTGATCCAGAACTCCCAACCCACGTCGGCATGGACGTAGTCGGCCTCGAAGCCGACGGCCCCGAGCACCCGGAGGGACTCCTCCAGTACATTCTTGCCGATGCCGTCACCTGGCATGGTCACAACGGTTCGCTTGCTCATCCTGGCAACCTCCGCTTTGGAATTAGACCCCGCCACCTACCAGCGCCGCTCCGCTCGCGATGGCCTTCTCGTTCTCCCCGGCAATCGATGCGCGCTTGAATGTTCGAAACGCTTCAGCGAATGCCTCGGTCGGGAAAAGATCCTTGTCCCGCAGCATCGCCGACACGGCCGCGGTCGCCACGGTGAACTTATGCAGGCCCTTAAGCGAGAGACGCACGACGCGCGCCTTGGTCTCCGGCAGCTCCAGGGACTCCTCGGCGTACAAGGTGCATTCCTCGCTCAGGCTCGCAATGCGTGCCCGTGTGCACTTGAGACCGTCGGCCGATATCAGCACGAAACAGTCGGGGGATTCGATCGCCGTATACTCGATCTTTTCACGACTGAGGATGATCTCCGCCACGGAGTGGCCCGTCAAGACCGTGATTGGGTAGTCGTCCTTCTGGGTCGCATTGAGCCCCGCGAACATCGCGGCCTGCGCGAGGGTCGTGGCCGTGGAGCGGATCTTCTGGCCGGCGCTGCCGGCCACCACGATGCCCATCTGCCGGGTCACCTGGTTGGGGTACCTGGTCGTGATGGCCGGGATCTCGGGCTCCCCGGCTGCGCTCTGAGCGACCGTCTGCTGGAAGGACTCGCTGAATTCCGGGCGAGGATTGTCCACCAAGACGCCGCACTTGAAGCCCAGCTCGTCGAGCATCGTGGTCATCTCGCGCTTGCCGAACTTGTTGCGCGGTGAGAAGTGGGCCGTGCAGAGCTCCCAGATATCCACCAGGGCGAAGCCCGGCTGCGTGATGGCATCGTGGAGCAAGTCGGACAAGTCTTTGTCGAAGGCGGTGACGCGCGCCGCCCATGCGGCGCCTGAGCCGGCGGCCACCGCGCACAGATCCATCGGGCGCTCGTAGTTGCCCCAGGGGGTGGTGGACGTGCGGCCCGTGGGCGGGGTCGTGACCGAGTGCTGACCGCCGGTCATGCCGTAGTTGAAGTTGTTGCCCACGATCAGGGTGATGCCGATGTTGCGCCGGGCCACGTTGAGCAGGTGTGTTCCACCGATGCCGCAGCCGCCGTCACCCTTGAGCGCGATGACGGTCATGTCGGGACGAGCCAGCTTCAGCCCGCTGGCGTACGTGATCGAGCGGCCGTGCAGCCCGTGAAAGGCGTTGGTGATGAAGTGGCGGTCGGAGAGGCCGATGCAGCCGATGTCGGTCACGATCGCAATCTCTCGGGGGTCCCGCCCCAGCTTCAGCAAGGCCTTGTCGAGCGCCTTGATCACCAACGTGTGCCCGCAACCCGGACAGAACGGCAGCGGCCCGGGTGCGTCGGTCATGTAGGATTGAACCTTCTGTTCAACGGACACTAGAGACCCCCCTGTTGGATGATCTCGCGGGGAGAGACAAGCGTCGTGTTCATCTTGCAGACCCCGACGACCTCGACCCCCGGCGGCGCCAGACGCTCGATCTCGCGCCGGTATTGACCCATGTTCATCTCCGGAACGACGACTTTGCGCACACCCGCCATCGCGTCCAG
Organism: uncultured bacterium; assembly: GCA_964585945.1. Taxonomy (GTDB): domain Bacteria; phylum Eisenbacteria; class RBG-16-71-46; order CAIMUX01; family WJJG01; genus CAZDKK01. The sequence continues at coordinate 23,991 of CAZPGB010000023.1, forward strand.
GATCGCCTTCTCCGGCACGGGCCAGAGCGTCTGCAGGTAGAGGGACGAGACGCGGGCGCCGTGGCCCCGCGCCTCGCGCACCGCGGCCGCGGCGGAACGGGCGGTCACTCCGTAGCTGATCACCAAGGTCTCAGCCTCGGGCTGGAGGTCTTCCCGAAACAGCGCCATGTCGTTGCGCGCCTCGTGGATTTTGGCGGCGTAGTGATCGATCATCTGCTGAATCACCTCGGGCTTGGTCGTCAAGTAGCCGGTCTGATCGTGCGTCGAGGTCGTGAAGCGTGCGACGTGCGGGCCGCCCATATCCGAGATCAGGGGCACATCCGTGAGCTGCTCGAACCGATGAGGCAGGTACCCGTCGGCCGCCGGCTCGACTCGTCGCCGGTCGTACCGCGGGGGCAAATCGCACTCGTCTTCGTCGAACGACTCCATCGTGACGCCGATCTCCTTGTTGGTCAGCACGATCACCGGCGTGCGGTACTGCTCAGCGAGGTTGAAGGCGCGATACGTCAGCTCGAACGCCTCGCTGTTCGTCGCAGGGCAGAGGGCGATGATGGGCAGACCGCCCGAAGTGCCCCACTGCGCGAATTGGATGTCGCTGTCGGCGCCCTTGGTCGCCGAGCCGGTGGCCGGCCCCTGACGCTGCACGTCGACGATCACCAGGGGCGTCTCGCCCATGATGGCCAGCCCGATGTTCTCGCTGTAGAGACTGATGCCCGGACCGCTGGTCGATGTCAGAACCTTGCGCCCTGCGATCGAGGCCGCGATGCACATGCCGATCGCAGCGATCTCGTCCTCGGCCTGGACTACCACGCCGCCGCGTTGCGGTAACAGATGCAGCATGTAGCGAAGAATGGAGGAAGCTGGAGTGATGGGATAGCTGGCGAAGAAGTCACAACCGGCCCGAATGGCTCCCCGCGCGACGGCTTCGTTGCCCTCGCTGAAGGCCCGTCCCATGCCTGATCCTCCCGGGCGGCACCGGGGCCGCGTTTCCAGATGGTTCGCCGGCAAGGTCCTGCAGCGGTGCACGAGATCGTGCCTCGGAGGGTGTTGGACTCGATGCACGTCCCAGTGCCCGTGAGCCTCGCGGTCTGTGGTCCAGACCTGAACAGGGGCCTCTTCCTTCCGCTCCCCGAGACGCATCCCGTGAGCCGTCGCGGGCGGGAAGGAACCAGCCCCTTGCCGAGCGCCCCTTCTGCCTGGGGCCCCGGCGTGCGTTCCCAATGCGCCTCCGGCCCTGTGGGTCCCCCTACTCCCGGGGCCGGAACGCTGCTGGCGTGCGGCGGGCTGCGCCAATGTCAACAGCAACATGCATTAGAACTTCTGATGATCTTCATTGTGACGATCCACCCAGGTGTTGTCAAGCGCCTGAGCAAGAGCCTGTGGATGGGAATTCCCAAGATCGAGGAGTGTTTCAAAGCCTGGCGGGGCGAGGACAGAAAGGTCGCGGGCCGACCGGTGCGTACACGTTCGCCTCGTCTGTTCAGGAAGTGGCGGCGCCAGGGCTCCCCGCGATCACCGCTGCAGGATCAAGGCGTCCGCGACCCGCACGCCCCGACCCTCGGGCAGCACGAGCAGCGGGTTGATGTCCAACTCCGCAATCAGGTCTTCCAACTCCACCGCCATCCGCCCCACCTTGACCAGCACGTCGGCGATCGCGTCGACGTCGGCCTTCGCGCGCCCGCGCGCCCCGGCCAGCAGCCCGTAGCCGCGGATTTCGCGGATCATCGCCAGAGCATCTTCGCGATCGAGGGGGGCGACGCGCAGCGACACGTCCTTGAGGATCTCGACGAAGATCCCGCCCAGTCCGAACATGATCGTCGGACCGAACTGGGCATCGTTGTTCATGCCCACGATCACCTCCGTGCCGCCCGCAATCATCTCGCCCACCAGGACGCCCTCGATGCGGGCGTCGGCCTTATAGGCCTTCGCGCTGGCCAGCAGCTGGTGGTAGCCGGCCACCAGCGCATCCTGATCGGCGATGTTGAGCTTGATGCCGCCAGCCTCCGTCTTGTGCAGAATGTCGGGAGAGAGGATCTTGAGCACCAGCGGATAGCCGATCTTCCGCGCGAGGGCGATCGCTTCCGGCTCGCTGGTCGCCACACCTTCCTGCGGGACGGGAACATCATAGAGCGCCAGCAGTCGTTTGCCCTGCGCCTCCGTGAGCGAGCGCTCGGCCTTTCCCAAGAGCTCCAACGCCCTTGCCCTCGCGCCGGCCGGCGCGGCGGGGGCCGTAGCGCGCTTCTCCTGCGCGCCGAGGGCGCGACTGCGGAAGGCACCGAACTTCATCAGCGAACCCATTGCCTTGACCGCCCGCACGGGCGACTTGTAGATCTGGACCCCGCCGTCGATCAACACTTGCAGGTTCTCGCCCATCAGGCGGTCACCGGCCGTCCAGGCCACGGTGAGCGGTTTCTGGGTCTCGCGCGACATCTCGACGATGAACTCGGCCATCCGCCTTCCGCTGGCTCCGGTGATCATCGTGACCACGATGACCAATGCGTCGATGTCGGGATTGGCCACCATGGCGCGCAGAACGGTCATGAAGTCGTCGGCCACGTTGATCACCTGGGCGGTCACATCGACCGGATTGAGCGCGGAGCCGTACGCTGGAATGACCGCTTCGATCGCCGCGGTCGTCTCGGCCCCCAGCGCGGGCACGTCGATGCCGACGTCATGGGCGGCGTCTGCGGCCAGGATGCCTCCGCCCCCCGACGTGGTGATGATCCCCAAGCCGGTGCCCTCGGGCAGCGCGGGGATGCACTGCATGAGACCGGCGATGTCGATCATCTCTTCGATGTCGAACGCGCGGATGATGCCCTTCTGACGGAAGAAGGCGTCGCACACCTCGTCGGAGCCGGTGAGCGAGGCGGTGTGCGACGAGGCCGCCTTCTGACCGACCTCGGAGCGGCCTACTTTGAGCGCCACGATCGGCTTGCCCAGCTCGCAAGCCCGATCGGCCAGGCGGGAGAACTGCTTCCCGTCCTTGATGCCCTCCAGGTAGCTGATCACCATGCGGGTGCCAGGATCTTCGAGCATGAAGGCCATGAAATCGAGGGTGTGCAGATCCACCTCGTTGCCGGTGCTGGCGATGTAGGTGAAGCCCACCCCCGCTTCCTGGGCCATGTTGAAGATCGAGTAGCCCAGCGCGCCGCTCTGGGTGACATAGCCAATGGGCCCCACGCGCAGGGGTCTGATCTCCAGCGCCGCGCTGAAGCCGCCGATGGCGGCGTCACGCAGGCTCACCGATCCTTGGCAATTGGGGCCGCAGACCGCCATGCCGGCTTCGCGCGCCAGCTCAGCGACCTGCCGCTGCAGATCGCGCCCTTCGGCCCCCGATTCGGCGAAGCCTGAACCGAAGATCGAGACGAAGCGGACCCCCTTCTCGGCGCACTCCTTGAGCACCGGAAGGACCAGCTTGTAGTTCACGGCCAGGAGGGCCAGATCGACCGGCCCGGGCACGTCCAGGACGCTGCGATAGCACGTCAGCCCACCCAGTTCCTGGTACTTGGGATTGACGGGGAAGATCTTGCCCTGATACCCGTGCTCCTTGAGGAAGCGCAGCGGCTTGCCGCTGATGCTGTTGAACTTCTCCGACGCGCCGATGATGGCGATCGAGCGCGGGCTCAGGAAGTGCTCGAGATCTCGGGCGGCTTGGCTCATGACTCACCTCATTGTCGCAGCTCTCTGCGAACCGGGCAGTGCCACGGATCCTCCGGTGGGACCCTTGCGAACGGTACGCACTGCGCCCTGCCTGCACAGAAGAGGCCTGCGGGAACGCCATTGTCAACTCGGTTTTCGGCGGCAACCGGCACCCGGTCACCGCTGCCGGGGGCCATCCACCCTCAGGGTTCCAGCCGAACCCTGAGGGTCCAGTGGAGCGACGCAAGCACGATGAATTCACTCCGTGCTTGCGTCGCTCCTGTCTTTTTGCCAATAATGATCATTAATCGTTCTGATCGTCAAGGCAGCCTTAGGGCTGCTGGCCGTGTGCCGTAGCCAGCTGTCTGCAGCTCCGGGATCCGGTTTCGCGTGTGAGGTGGGCCGATGTCGAGCAACTGGCAGACCGTTTATCAATCTCGCACCGTTTCGGCCCGCAAGGCCCTGAGCGCCATCCGCTCCGGATCCCGTGTGTTCATGGCCGCCGGATGCGGGCGGCCGCAGCTCCTGGTGGACGAGCTGGTCAATCTGGGCAACAAGATCGCCGACATCGAGCTGATCCATCTGATGACGTTTGGCCTAGCCCCTTACACCAGTGCCGAGTATCACCGCCGCTTTCGTCACAACGCCCTGTTCATCTGCTCGGACGTGGCCACCGCGATCACCGACGGGCGCGCCGATTTCACGCCCACCGACAAGCTGCAAATCGCCACCCTCATCGAGAATCGCTCGCTCCCGCTGGACTTTACGCTGATCCAGGTCTCGCCGCCCGATGATCGCGGATACCTGAGCACAGGCATCACCGTGGGCATCAGCAAGACGGCTGCCGAAGCCGCCCGGCACGTGATCGCCCAGGTCAACCCGAGAATGCCGCGAACCTGCGGCGACACCCTGCTGCACGTTGAACAGATCGACGCCTTCGTGCAATCCGACATGCCGCTGCTGGAGGCCCCGGCCCGCGAAGTCGACCAAGTACACGAGGAGATCGCCAGGCACTGCTCGCGGCTCATCCAAGATGGGGCCACCATCAACGTCGGCTACACCCCGGTCGCCTATGCCCTGCCGAAGTACCTTGCCCGCCACCGGCATCTCGGGATCCACACCGACATTCTCACCCCGCCGTTGGTGCAGTTGATCGATCAGGGCGTGGTCGACAACTCCCTGAAGACGTTCAATGCAGGCAAGACGATCACGAGTCTGTGCTACGGCACGCAGGAGATCTACCGCTACCTGGGTGACAACCCGCAGGTCGAGTTCTACCCAGCCCTCTACGTCAACGATCCTTTCATCATCTCACGCCACGACAAGATGGTCGCCATCGCGGAGGCGCGCAAGGTGGACTTGACCGGCCTGGTGTGCGCTCGCCACGTCGGGCCGCGCTTCGGAGACGGCTTCATCTACGGCACCAGCCGCGCCAAGGGTGGGCGCACCATTGTGACCCTGGCGTCCACGCGCAACTCGGGGCAGGAATCGAATATCGTGCTGGACATCGAGGCCGGCACAGGCATTCCGCTGTCCACCCGGCGCGTCGACGTCCATTACGTCGTGACCGAGTACGGCATCGCGGAGATGCTCGGGCGCTCGATTCGCGAGCGCGCGCTGGCGTTGATCCAGATAGCCCACCCACGCTTCCGCGATGAGTTGCTGGCAGCCGCCAAGAAGCGTCGCTACGTCTATCCCGACCAGGCCTCCCAACGCAATTCCACCTACCCCGACCGGTTCGAGACCAAAGTCACGATGGCCGACGATCTCCGCATCCTGCTGCGGCCCGCGCGCCCGGCGGACGAGCGCAAGGTCCAGATCCTGCTCTATGGCATGGACGATGACAGCATCCGCTACCGTTTCCACGAGCGGCTCGAGACGATGCACCACGAGCGTGTGCAGGAATTCGTGAACGTCGATTACGACGAGACCGTCACCATTCTCGCCTTCCGCCTCAATGGCAACGATCAGGAACAAGAGGTCGTGGGCATGGGGCAATACCTCTACTACTCCACGACCAATCAGGCCGAGGTGGCCTTCACCACGTCCAGCGAATTTCGTCAGCGCGGAATCGCCACCTGCATCCTGCACGTGCTCATCCGCATGGCCCGCGACCGCAAGATCCCGAAGCTCTTCGCTCAGGTTCTGCGGGAAAACCAGTCGATGCTGAGCGTCTTCCATAAGAGCGGCGTGCCCATCGTCGCGGACTACGCGGATGGCTACCACCACATCACGCTGTACGCCGATCCCGACGCATCCGCCAACGATCGTCCCGCGGTCCCGAGAAGCGGAACGGGCCTTCCCAGCTGACCATCCGCGTGTCCATCAGGGTCGACTCGCTCACAACGGACGGGGGAAGCGAACCGGCCTCCGAGCCCCACGCGAGACAACGAGTCGCTAATCCTCGCCAATTTGGGCCCGGGGGGCCGCCACACCTAATCGTACCGGAGAACCGGTCCGATTGTCTTTCTCGGAACGGATGGGAAAGCCCGAGCCGGAGAGCCGCCTCGCCGGCCGGAGGCGATGCCGTTTCGATCGGCGGGACCGCGGGTGGTGCCGGCAAAGCGGGTTGGGCACCGGACACGACACCACTCCGGCGATTCGGCCTTCTTTGCGGCGAAAGCTCCGTACGGCGCGCGACAATCCAGGGGCGACCATCGGTCAGACCGCCCGGGACTCCATGGCAGGCTGGTCCCGGGCGGTTCTCCACCCGGGACCCTAGGCCCGCCGCGGAGCCGGCAGCCGGCGCACCGCGGGCAGCAGCACCCCGACGAATGCCACCCCCAACACCAGGTACTCCAGCAGGACCGCCAGGGGGCTCAGATCGGCGACCGGCATCAACAACACCAGCCGCTCCAGGGTGACGCCCGCCGCAACCACGGCCGCCACGACGAAGGCCACCACCGGCATCGTCTTGGCCGACCGCGACAGCAGAACCATGAAGGGAAAGAAGAACAGACAGACCAGCACGCCGACCGAAAGCTGGCGCAGAGGCGCGAAGAGCACGCGCTTGTAGAGAAAATCCACCTCGTGGGGAATGTTCCCGTACCAGATGACCAGGTACTGGGCGAAGAACTGCCCGGCCCACAGGAGCGAGAAGCCGAAGATGAAGGTGGTCGTGTCGCGCAACCGCGCGCGGTCGGCCTCTCCGCCGCGCAGGGCCATGAGGGCGACCACGACGGCGCAGACGCCCGCGCCCAGATAAAGCGCCTCCACGAAGAAGTAGCCGCCCAGCAGCGTGCTGATCCAGGGGTACTCGAACGACATCACCCAATCGAAGGCGATGAAGGTCTGGCTCACGACGAAGACCAGAACGTAGACCACGGCGAGTCTGGCCGTGCGCGGCGAGTCGGCCAGCGCCGCGCGCGCGTAGAGTGTTCCCGAGAGCCAGACCAACAGCAGGAGCGCCACGTTGCGGGCGACGAAGAATCCCGGCTCGAGCCAGCCGGTGGGGTGCTCGGTCCAGGGGTAGACCGCCGTTCGCAGGCCGAAGACGAGGAACGCCAGGGGAAACGCGAGCAAGAGCGGGTGCAGGCTCAGAATCGCCGGCCTGAACGGACGATGCCAGCGGGCGTGGGCCACATCGCTCCCCGCGCAGAGCGCCAGGGCGCCCTGCACGGCGGCGGTCCAGAACAGCAAGCCCGGGAGCAGGGAGGCGTCCCGCGCCAGCAGACCGACGGCCAAGGTCGCGGCCGCCGCGCCGATCGCCACCAGGTAGGCATTGCGGGTCATCACGCCTCCTCCCTCAGTCGGATCACGAAGTGATTCTCGTGCTCCAGCGGATCGAGAATGCCGCCGGGGGCGGGCATCCGACTCAGGTGCAGAAAGCCCAGCAGCGAGGCCAGCGCCCCCAGGAGAATCGTGCAGGCGAAGGTGATCACGACGAAGGGCGGGATGGAGATCAGCGGCTTGCCTCCCGTCACGAGCGGCCAGTCCTTGACCGTGTAGATCACGAAGCCCAATCCGGCCGCCGCTCCGGTCAGCGCGCCCGCCAGGGTGAAATAGCGCAGGGGGCTGGGGCGGATTTCCAGCAGGTGCTCCACCGCGTGCACCGGGATCGGCGTGACCACCTCGATGCGCCCGGGTTCGACGCCCTGCTCACGGAGCTCCGTGAGCTTGGCGAGAAACTCCGCCTCATGCTCGAACTGCCACTTCTTGCTCATGCTTCTCTCTCTCCTTGACCTCGGTGATCGAGATCACAGGCAACAGCTTGGTGAACAGCAGGAAGAACGTGAAGAACATCCCGAAACTGCCCACGGTGATGCCGATCTCCACCAGACTGGGCGTATAGGTTCCCCACGAGTACGGGTCGTATTCCTTGGCCAAAGCGGTGACGATGATGACGAAGCGCTCGAGCCACATCCCGATATTGACCAGGATCGAGAGCACGAAGAGAAACGTGAGGCTGCGGCGCGCCTTTTGCCAGAAAACCGCCAGCGGCGCCAGGCAGTTACAGAAAACCATCACCGCGTATAGGGGCGCATAGTCCCCGAGCATCCGATACGTGAAGTGCTGCATCTCGAACTCGTGTCCGCTGTACCAGGCCAGCGCGATCTCGACGATATAGGCATAGGTCACGATGAGCGAGGTGAAGAGCAGCAGCTTGCTCAGCTTCTCCATGTGGTCGACGGTGATGTAGGGCTCGAGGCGCAGGATCTTGCGCATCGGCACCGCCAGCGTGATCACCATCGCGGTTCCCGAGAAGATGGCGCCGGCCACGAAGTAAGGCGCGAAGATCGTGGTGTGCCAACCGGGCACGATGCTCATCGCGAAGTCCCACGAGACCACCGAGTGGACCGAGATCACGAGCGGCGTCGCCAAGGCAGCGAGAAACAGGTAGAGCTGATTGTAGTGGTTCCACTGCTGGGGCGTCCCCGTCCAGCCGATCGACAGCACGCGATAGAGCCAGTTGCGGATGCCCTTCGTGTAGCGGCGCACCAGGGCCAGGTCGGGAATGAGTCCGACGTAGAAGAAGACCGCGCTCACCGTGAAGTAGGTGCTCACCGCGAAGACGTCCCACAGCAGCGGTGAGCGGAAGTTGACCCACAACAGGCGCTGGTGGGGATAGGGAAACAGCCAATAGAAAAGCCAGCTCCGGCCCAGGTGGATGAGCGGGAAGAGGCCGGCCGTCATGACGGCGAAGACGGTCATCGCCTCGGCGAAGCGGTTGAAGCTGGAGCGGAACTGGGCCCGAAAGAGGAAGAGCACGGCCGAGATCAGGGTCCCCGAGTGCGCGATACCGACCCAGAAGACGAAGTCGGTGATGTAGACGCCCCAGCCGACCGGATGGCGGATCCCGGCGACGCCCATCCCCGCGAGCATCTGATACAGCCAGCAGCCCAATCCCAGCGCAAAGCAGCCGGCGGATACGAGCAAGGCGATCCACCACGCCGCGCTGGGCCGCTTCATGGCCGCCAGGACATCGATCTCGAGCTTCTCCGAGAAAGCTCTAAGATTCATGGGCTTGATCCTCGCTCAGGTAGTAGACGGCCGGACTCGTTCCCAGGTCCTCCAGCACCCGGTAGGCGCGCTTCGACCGGGCCAGATCGTAGATGCGCGCAGCCGGATCGAGCAGATTGCCGAAGACGATCGCCTTCGTAGGGCACGATTCGGCGCAGGCGGGGACGGCATCTCCGTCCCGCAGCGGCCGCTCCTGTTCCTTGGCCTTCTCCTTGGCGGCGCGAATGCGCTGGATGCAGAACGTGCACTTTTCCATCACCCCCTTGGGCCGCACCGACACCTCGGGGTTGAGCATCCGATCCAGCGGCTCCTCTCGTCTGAAGGAGAACCAGTTGAAGCGCCGCGCCTTGTACGGGCAGTTGTTGGCGCAGTAGCGCGTGCCGACGCACCGGTTGTACACCTGCGCGTTGAGCCCTTCCGGATTGTGATAGGTCGCGTAGACGGGGCAGACCGTCTCGCAGGGCGCGAAGTCGCAGTGTTGACACGGCAGCGGAATGAACGCCAGGGCTCCATTGGGACGCTCATAGGGTTGGATGCGAAGCCAGGACATCTCGCGTCCGATGCGGTGCTCGTCCGGCCCGACCACGGGGATGTTGTTCTCCACGTAGCAAGCCGCCACACAGGCCGAGCAGCCGATACACCGGTCGAGGTCGATTGCCATGGCCCACCGGATGTCGCTGGTCTGCGGGTTGGGCTTGAAGAGCGTGATCGGCCGGCCGCCGGGCGCCCCGGGCCCGCCTCGCGGACCGGCCGCGGGGCCGCCGTCTCCATTGTGCAGACCGTGCGCGGGCGCGTCCCCGGGCAGGATGCCCTTGCCGGCGGCGTCCATCGAGCCCGAGAGGACCACCAGGTCGCCCCGCTCCAGCGTGGCGCGCACGCTCGCGACGGACAACGCCCGCACGAGTTCGCCGGTCTGCGGATCGACCGGCAGATCCAGCCCGACGTGCGGATCGCTCACAACCGCGTCGACCGGGACGCTGAGCGCGCCCTCCGGCTGTCCCGGCTGCCGGCGCACCGGCAGCCGCAACTCGCCGGCGTCGGTGGTCAGAACGACCAGGTTCCCTTCGCTCAGTCCCCAGCGGTCGCAGTCTGCCGGAGCGATGAGCACGCCGTCGCCGTAGCTCACCGCGGACACCGGATCAGGGATTTCGTGCAGCAGCGTGAGGGGACGGCTGCGGCCGTCGAAGCTGCGCAAGGAGGCCGGCAGCACCAGGACCGGCCCGTCGGACGGATCGCTCAGCTCGAGCTGCGCCAGGAACCGCCTCGCGGCGTCGGAGCGCAGATCGGGGGTGGCGGTTCCGCGTGGGGCCGGCGACGCGGCGCGCCCATCCACGCGCTGCTTCAGGGTCTCGCCGGTGCCCAGCAAGCTCAGCAGCACCTCGGCCTCGGCGCGCGTGTCGAAGAGCGGCGTGAACACCGGCCCGTGGCGGACGGGGGTGCCGTCGATGGCGCGCGCGTCCACCCACGTCTCGAGCGGGTGCGATAGGGGCAGGACCAGGTCGCAGTCCTCCAGGGGCGGATAGAGGATGTCGGTGAGCGCCACCCGCAGGCGCGCCCCATCGGCGAGCGCTCGCACTTCCGGGGCCCCCGCCAGCGTGTGCAGGCGCGAGATCATGAGGACCCCGGGCGATCCCTGGGCCAGCCGCCGGGCCGCGTCGTTGAGCTCTTCCAACGAGCCCGCATCGCCCAGCGCGGCGGGGCGGCTGAAATCGACGGTGACGCCGAGCTGTCCAGTCGCCCGCTGCAGCAGAGCCGTCAGCCCCGCGACCTGCAAGCCGCTCGCTTGCCCGGTGGCCAGCCCCCCGCTGATCACCAGGACCCGGCCGCGCTTGCGCTCGATGGCGGCCGCCAGCCCATCGATCGCGCCGGCAGCCAGCCCGGTCGTGCGCGCTGCCCGATCCAGCGAGACCTCCGGCGCCGCAGTGCGAACCGCGTCGGGCAGGTCGCCAGGACCGGCGAGACGGCCCAGGAGATGGGCCAACAAGATCGCCTCGCTCCCGCTCTTCACCACCAGCCGCTCGGAGGCATTGCAGCCGGTCAGCGACAGGTGCGGCTCGAGATGAACCCAGCGGCCGCCGCGCGCCAGAAGATCGGCGAAGCCGGCCGCGAACCCGACCGGGTCCAGGAAGCTCTCGAAGAGGTCGGCGCCGATGGTCACGATCAGATCGGCGCTCTCGAGCCGGTAGGTCGGCACCGTGGAAGCTCCCAGCATCATCTCGTGCGCGCTTCGCAAGGCGCCGTAGTGGAACAGCTCGTAGGCGGGCAAGAGGGTCAGGTCGCGTTGCCGCGCCAGCTCGTCGAGCAGATCCGAGACCAGTCCGGTCCTCCGGGGACCGATGTAGGCCTTGGTCGCTCCCGATCGCTGGGCCTCCTGCAGGGCGTCGTCCAGTCGGTTCAACGCCTCCGACCACCCGATCTCGGTGTACTCCCCGTCCCCGTCGCGCCGCAGCGGCGTGCGCAGGCGGGCGGGATGGTACAAGCGCGCCAGGGAGGCCTGTCCGCGCACGCAGAGGCCGCCGCTGCCGGGGAAGGCCTGGGGGTCCCCTTCCAGCTTGACCGGGTGGCCCTTGCGCACCCGCACCCGCAGCCCGCAGCCGGCGGGACACTCGGTGCAGACCGAGCGCAGGAACACCTCCTGGTCCGGCAGCGGGCCGCCCTCGGGCGACTCGATGTGCGACACGAGCTTCTCGCGCGCGAAATCCAGATGCCAGGATGCGGCCAACGCCCCCGGGGCGATGCCCATCATCTTGATGAAATCTCTGCGCTCCATGCGTTGCTCCCCAACCTGGGCGCAGCCGACCCAACCGGGGCCGGTGCGCGCTCGCCGGCCGCGGCTACTTGTGACAGACCCAGCAATCGACACTCACGTCGCGGGAACGGTGGCAGCTCACGCACCATCCCATCTTGAGCGACCGCACCTTGCGGACGCGCGCCTGCACCTCCACCTGGGCATGACAGTGCGCGCACTCCACCCCGGCCCGCACGTGCCACTGGTGCGTGAAGTAGGCGTGCCACGGCAGGCGATGCACCCGCACCCATTCGATCGGCTCGCCGCGATCCCAATGCCGCCGCAGCTTGCGCACCTCGGGCCGGTCGGTGGCCGCGCTCTCGTGACACTCCATGCAAACCGCCACCGCCGGAATGCCGGGGTGCTGCGACCGATCCGCGTGTTTGTGGCAGTGATCGCACTCCAGTCCCACGGTGTTGATGTGGATCGGGTGGCTGAAGTCGATCGGCTGCGCGGGTCCTACGTCGCCGCGGCCCCGTGCGTGAGCGATCACCAGAATCAGCGCGGCCGTGGCCGCGAAGTAGACGATCAGTCCGGTGATGATCAGCTTCCTGGTCACGGCTAATGCCCTCCCGAGCTGCCCGCCTCGCCGCCGGCGTTCTGCCTCTCACCCTGGCCGTCCTCTTGCGCGGCCTCCGACGCGGACGCGGTGGGGTCCACCCCGCTGAATTCCTTCCAGAGATACGCGGCCACCGCGCGCGCCTCGGCGCGCCGCAAACCCTGGTCGGGCATCGGGGGATAGTCTGGATCCACCTTGACGGGATCCAGGATGAAGCCCACCAGCCCGTCGAAGTCCTCCTCGTACTTGGGCAGCACGTCATTGTAGGGCGGTCCCACCACGCGCCGGTCGAACTGATGGCAGGCGGTGCACCGCTCGCGGAAAATCCGCCCCCCTTCCTCCAGGCCCAGATCCTGCGCCGTGGTGTACTGGGCCTCGCGCTCGGCCACATACTGCTCGCGCCGCTCTTGCACCTCGGCCGCCAGGACGAGCTGCTGCTCCTGCATGGCGTTGGCCTGGAAGAGCTGCAGCTTGTGCGTGTTCAGCCCGAAGGCCACCACCATCAGCACGAAGGCCGGCCAGCCGTAGCGCGCGTGGCCCCTGCGGATCATCGCCACCGCCAGCAGCGCGACGACCAACAACACCGCCAGCAGCGCCAGAGCCGTCTGATAGGCGGCCGGAGAGAGCGCCTGGATGGGCGCGGCGTAGAAATCCCACAGCAGCAGCGGACCCGCCAGCAGCGTCCCGCCCAGGGCGGCCCCCTGACCGATGCCGCGCAGCAGCGCCTGGTTCTCCGGCCTGGCGTGCGGCCGCCTGTCCGGCCACTGGAAGTGGATCATCAGGATGGCCGCGCCCGCCAGGCTGGCACCCAGGGCCAGAAAGGCGAGGAAGTGGATCACCGCTTGAATCGAGAAGAGGAACGGCAGGGGCCCCCGCATGAGCGCCCATTTCTCGGGGTAGATGAGCAGGGTCAGGCTGGCGATGAAGTGGAAAGAGGCGCCGATCGTCGCCAGGAAGCCCAGCACCCCAGCCGCGGGGTGTCGCGTGCGCTTGTACAGGTGGAGCAGCGCGAAGCCGACGGCCGAGATGACGAAGATCTTCCCCAGGTAGTTGCCCATGTGGACCGGGGCGCCCGTCAGGAGCTGGATGTAGAGGAACGTCAACGTTGCCAGCGGCACGAGGCCGAACACGAGCCAGGTCGCCGAGTTGCGGACGCCCGTCTCCATGAGATCTCGCGAGAGGCCGGGGTAGCGGGGCTGCGTCAGCAAGGAGCCCACGGTCGAGACAATCACCAACCCGACGAACGGCAGGAAGAAGAGCAGCATCACGAAGATCAGCGGCTCCAGAAGCGGGAGATGCTCCGCTGTCGGGAAGAGGACGAGTCTGTCAAGCACGCCCATCGAGGTTTCCCTCCCGGTCCATGGCTAGGGGCACTCGACCCGATCCACGATGAGGAGGATCATGGTCACCAGCGCAAACAAGTTGATGCCGGCGAATCCACGCCGGAGGTTGTAGTCTGCGGCCGCCTGGGTTCGCAGCAGACCGATGCTGAGCCCACCCAGCGCCACGACCGCCATGCCCAGAACCCAAGCGCTCGCGTCGTGGCGTACCACCCCGGTGAGCGGCAGCGCCAGGGCCGAGATGGCCGTGGCCAGCGTCCAGACGTGGATGACCCGCGTGAAACCGCCCGCGCCGATACGTTCCAGCGCCGTTGGAAACCCGGCCGCGCGGTAGTCGCGCGCGTGCCGCGCGTTGAGCAGCCAGAAGTGGGGCACCTGCCAGAGGAAGAAGAAGCCCATCACCACCCACAGCTCCCGCGCCGCCACCGAACCGCCGGCCGCCGTCCACCCCACCGCCGGACCCAGCGCCCCGATCATGGCGCCCGGCACGGCGATGAACGCGCTGCGGCGCTTGAGCGGTGTGTAGAGCAGGTTGTACCAGGCGATCGCCAGCGCCCCCAGGGCCGTGCTCGTCCAGCCGCAGAAGACGGCCAGGCAGAGCAGACCCACCAGCAGCAGAGCCGTGGCCAGCGCGACGGCCGCGTGATGGGTCAAACGGCGCGCCGGCAGCGGCCGCCGGCGCGTGCGCCCCATGCGCGCGTCGAAACGGTGCTCCTGAATCTGGTTGAAGACGGAACCGCCGGCCGCCAGCAGCATGCTTCCCGCGGCCGGCCAGAGCGCGTGCCAGCTCAGGCAGTCGGCGGCCAGCACGTGGCCCACGGCGGCCGACAGCGCCACGAACGCCGTCAGCTTGATGCGCGTGAGCGCCAGCCAGTCCCGCACACCCATCCCCATCCCGTCAATCCTCGGCCTCGAGCTCCTTGAGAAACTCGATGATCGCCTGCAGTTCCTCTTCGGTCAGCTCCGCCACCGGCATGTTGATCTCGTAGCCTTTGACGTACTCGGCGTCTGGATCCACGATGGCCCGCCGCAGGTACTCTTCGTCGGCCGTCACGGAACGCTCCTGTCCGTTCCAGAGCACGGTGCGCTCCGATCCGTAGAGGCCGAGGAAGGTGGGGCCCACGTCCTCGTTGCCGTTCAAGGTGTGACAATCCAGGCAGGCCTTCTCCGCCAGCAGCCCCGCCGTGCCACGCTCTTGAGGATCGCCGGCACCGCTGGCGTACCAGGCTTCGAACTCGGGCTCCTCCATCACGATCACCTCCGACATCATGTAGGCGTGGCGCTGGCCGCAATACTCGGCGCAGAAGATATCGGCCGGGCCGGTGGTCTGCGGCTTGAACCAAAGGTAGTTCTCCTTGCCGGGCAGGAGGTCCTCTTTGATGCGGAACGCGGGCACGAAGAAGCTGTGGTTGACGTCGACCGACTTGAGCGCCAGGCGGATGTCCCGGTCGACGGGGACATAGAGCTTCTTGGTCTCGACGCCGTTCTCGTAGCGGAAGGTCCAATCCCACATCCGTCCGATCACCTCGACCCGCATCGCATCCTCGGGCACGTCGCGCAGCATCTTAAACCCCTCGGTCCCGACGTGGAACATGACCAGCACGATAATTACCGGGACGGCGGTCCAGATGATCTCCAACGTCACGTTGCCGTGGATCTGGGTCGGCACCGGATTCTTCGATCGGCGGTAGCGGATGGCAAAGCCGATCATGAGTGCCGTGATCAGCACGAGCAGCACCAGCGAAACGGCGACGAAGAAGTAGAACACGTTGTCGACCATTCCCGTCGAGGAGGATATGGGACCGTACATCGGCTACCTCACCGCACGGACTCGTCCAGGAAAGTGACGATCATGATGATCACCAACGTCAGGATGGCAATCGTCATGAACAGCTTCAGCAGCGGCGACTCATACCGCAGGTGCATGAAGTAGAAGAGCACCAGCGTGCCCTTGATCGCCGCGATCAGAATCGCCGCCAGGATGCTCCACTGGCCGAAGGCCAGTCCCGCCGCGGTGATCGTCGCGGCGGTCAGCGCCAGGAGCGCAAACCAGATCATCACGTACCTGCCGTACGAGACCGGGCTCTTGGCGGCCGCTTCTTTGTCGCTCACCGTTCTCCTCCCGTTCATGCGCTAGGTGATCAGATAGAGCAGCGGGAACAGGAAAATCCAGATGATGTCCACGAGGTGCCAGTAGAGCCCGGCGTTGTCCAGCTTGGGAATCCGCCGGTGCAGGAGCTCCTCGTGCTGCCGATAGACCACGCCCAGCTCGATCGATTGGGCGCCGCTCTCGAGCGCTTCCGACCAGAGCGTCCGGCCGCGATCGGTCGCCAGCGTCAACCGCTCCCCCACCGGGGCCGCAATCCGGACCGTCCGGCGCGGCCGCCGCGCCACGACCCCGACCATGTAGATCAGGATGCCCAGACCGACGATCACATGCAGCGCGTGAAGGCCCGTCATCCCGTAGTAGAGGCCGAAGAAAACGTTCTCCCCCGCGGTGCGCTCGACCAGCTCGTCGGCGCCCGGAAACAGGCCGTGGCTCAGCTTTGCTGACCATTCGAAGGCCTTGATCACCAGGAACACCAGCCCCAGGCCGATGGTGGCGCCCAGAAAGACCACCGAGGTCTGCCGGCGCCCCCGCTCCAGGGCGGCGATCGAGAGCACCATGGTGAGGCTGCTGGTCAACAGCACCAGGGTGTTGACACCGCCCAGCAGCGGATCGAGGAGCGTGGAGGCGTAGTGAAAATCCTCCGGGAAGCGCGCGCGATAGGCGGCGTACATCAGGAAGACGCCCCCGAAGAGCAGCAGCTCGGTGAGCAGGAAGAGCCACATGCCCATCTTCGCGCCGACATCGTCGCGGTGCTCATGACCCGCGGCGTGACCGGGACCGGCCAGATGCGCCTCGGCCGATGCGCCCGTGCTCATGGCTTGGCTCCTTCATGCTCGTAGGGGCCGGTGGTTACTTCGGGCAGCTCAGCGAAGTTCTCCTGCGGCGGCGGGGAAGGCACCGTCCACTCCAGCGTGGTCCCGCCCCACGGGTTCTCCTCGGCCGGCGGACCGCTGCGTGCCGCGCGCCACAGGTGGACGATGAAGATCACCAGTCCGGTGACCATGATCCAGGATCCGATTGTGGAAATGACGTGTGGAAGCTGGAATTCGGGAATGTAGTCATAGTAGCGACGGGGCATGCCCATCCAGCCGAGCACCAGCATGGGGAAGTAGAGCAGGTTGAATCCCACGAAAAAGAAGGCCCACGAGGCATAGATCACACGGTTGTTGTACATGCGCCCGAACATCTTGGGGAACCAGTAGAGCAGCCCCGCCAGGAAGCCGCCGATGGTGCCGCCGAACATGACGTAGTGGAAGTGCCCCACAATGAAGTAGGTGTCGTGGATGTGAACGTTGATCGCCAGCGAGCCCTGCATGAGCCCGGTCAGTCCGCCGATGGCGAAGAGGAAGATGAAGGTGAAGACGAACAGGAGCGGCGGCTCGATCGTGATCGATCCCTTGTAGAGCGTCGCCACCCAGTTGAAGACCTTGACCCCGCTGGGGATCGCCACCAGGAAGGTCAGCAGCGAGAAGAACACCCGCGCGTTCTCGCTCATGCCGGCCGTGAACATGTGGTGACCCCACACCAGGTACCCCAGGAAGGCGATCGCGAGGCTCGAGAAGGCGATCGCCTTGTAGCCGAAGATCGTCTTGCGCGCGAAGGTGGGGATGATCTCCGAAACGATGCCCATGGCCGGCAGGATCATGATATAGACCGCCGGGTGGGAATAGATCCAGAAGAGGTGCTGGTAGAGCAGCGGGTCCCCCCCGCGGGCCGGATCGAAGAGGCCCAGGTTGAACATCCGCTCGAGCATGACCAGGATCAGCGTGATGGCCAGCACCGGCGTGGCCAGAAGCTGGATCCAGGCGGTCGAGTAGAGACCCCAGACGAAGAGCGGCAGGCGGAACCAGCTCATCCCCTTGGTGCGCAGGCGATGGGTGGTGGTCACGAAGTTGAGCCCGGTCAGAATCGAGGAGAAGCCGAGGATGAAGGCCGCGAAGACGGCCAGCGTGACGTTGGTCGTGGTGCGGACGCTGTAGGGCACGTAGAAGGTCCAGCCGGTGTCGGGCGCGCCCCCGCCGGTGAAGAGCGAGACCACGGCCAGAAACGCGCCGCCCACGAAGCACCACCAGGAAAGCAGGTTCAGCTTGGGAAACGCCACGTCGCGGGCGCCGATCTGGAGCGGAAGAAAGAAGTTGCCCAGCGCGGCCGGCACGCCCGGGATGACGATCAGGAAGATCATGATCACCCCGTGCACGGTGAAGATCGAATTGTAGGCGGTGGGCTCGAGGAGCTGCTTGCCCGGCGCGATCAGCTCCAGGCGCATGAGCAGTCCCAGGACGACCCCGATGGCGAAGAAGGCGAGCATCGATAGCAGATACAGGATGCCGATGCGCTTGTGATCGGTCGAGAAGATCCAGGACAGCAGGCCGCCATAGCGACCCGGCGCCCGGTAGAAGCTGCCCGCCAGGCCCGCCGCCTCGGTCATGCTCCCTGCCATGCCTAACTCCTCTTGCGCGCCCGGCGGGTGCTGATCAGCAGCCAGGCCGCGAATATCGCCGCGAACACCATGATCAACGTGCCGGCGACCTTCAGGATGTTGAAGACATAGCGCTGTCCGTCGGGGTCATAGCTGAAGCAGTAGAGCAGCACGCGGTTGATCGTGGGTCCGGTCTTGCCCGCGGCCGCCTCGGTCAGCGCCATCTTCAGGTCAAAGGGCAGGAAGGTGATGCCGTAGAGATAGCGCACCACTTTGCCCTCCGGCGACAGAATCGTCAGCACCCCGGGGTGCACGAAGTCCTTGCCCGTTCGTTTGAAACGGAAGCCCACCACGTCGGCCACCCGATCGATCGATTCCTTGTCGCCGGTCAGGAAGCGCCACGCGTCGGGCGGAAACGGCTCGTGGAAGGCCTTGAGGAAGTTCATCTTCTTGCGCGCCGCCAGATCGGGCGTCTCGGTCTCGTCGAACGAGATGGTGACGATCCGGTAGTCCTCCCCGGGCACGAGATCGGTGCGCTCGAGGACGTCGACGAGGCCGTTGAGCAAGGGAGTGCATATGCTGGGACAGCGGTAGTAGACCAGGGTGAAGATGGTGGGCTTGTCGATCACCTCGGCCAGCGTGACCGGGCGCCCCTCCTCGTCCAGGAACGTCAGGACGAGCGGCATCATCTCGCCCAGGTGCTCGTCCACCCCTACATCGGTGTCGGTCCCTTCCCCCTGTCCGAAGGCGGGCGTGCCGACCCACAGCAGCCCGAACAGCAAGACCCAACGCGTCATCGCCCCTCCACCATCATCATGGATCAGCCGTCCTCATGAGCCTCACGCCGCCGCAATGTCCGCTGCCGCTTCGGGCAGATGTCCGCCACGCGACAGGCGACGTGCTGCTCGTCCTCTCCGGCAGGGCAAGGATCGGTGGACAGACGCTCCAACGTCCAGCCCGAAAGCGAGTCGATCACGCTGCGCTCGAACCCGGACACGGCCTGGTGGAAGTTGCACTGCGTGTTGCGCGCTTCGTCCGCGGCGCCCGCGACCAGCGGTCCCTGACAGGCGTTGACGATGTCGAGCAGGGTGATGGCCGTCGCCGGCCGGCGCAGCGTCACGCCACCCTGCACCCCACGATGCGCCTGAAGGATGCCCGCCTTGACCAGACGGGTAAAGATCTTTGCCAGGTAGCTGGATGAGACGGCCAGGCGACCGGCCACCTGCCGGGGCGAGATGGGGCGTTGCTCGCCGCGCATGTGCACGAAGAGCAGCGCCATGATGGCGGTTTCGGTGGTCTTGGTGATCATGTGGGCGACCCTCAATTCGGACAATTAAGGGCGTATTTGTCCCCGATTGTCAAGCCGTCGGTTGTGGATCGAAGGTTGTGACCCGAAGATTGGTGACGCGAGGTTGCGAACCGCCCAGGGGGCCTTCGCTACCACCGAGGAATCGTGCCGCGCCGGATTCCCGAGGCCCTGTGCCATATGGCCATTGACGTTACCCGACGGTTCTCACCAATCTTCGGATCACGACCTAGGGGATGAGCAGGGTGCGGTGGGTTCGGGTGATGTCCCCAACCGCCACCCGCACGTAGTAGACGCCCCGGTCCAACCGCCGGCCGCGGTCGTCGCGACCATCCCAGATCACCCCGTGCACGCCGGGGCCGAGGCGGCCCAGATCGAGCGCGCGCACGCGGCGGCCGGCGGCGTCGTAGAGGCCCAGGCGCGCCGCCTGCGCCTGCCGGCCGGCTGGGATCTCGAAGCGCAACTCCGCCCCGCTGCGCAACGGGTTGGGGCTCTCGATGGTCACGTGGGAGCCGGTCGTCTCAGCGTCGGTACCGGGACCGCCGGGAGCCTCCTCGACCCCGGCCGGAGCGCGCCGCCGGCCCCACGCCTCTCCTCGCGAGGGCATGCCGCTGGGCGGGCCGACCTGTTCACCGGCGGCGAGGATCTCGGGGGAGGCGCCGCCTGAACCGCAGCCCAGACGGCCCGCACCGATCCAGCCACACTCGTCCTCTACGTGGGAGGCCGCCTCGGGAACGCAGGGCGAGCCCTCCTGTAGATCGATGTCGGCCGCCGCCAGGTCGCAGAAGAGCGGGTCCGCGCAGATGTTGCCTTCGATGCCGTACTGCGGGCCGAGGCCGCCGACCCAATCCCCACCGTCGTTGCCGTAGAGGTCGCAGCAGTAGAGCCACACCGTCCCGCTCTCGAACTCGACGGGGCGCGAGTTCACGGAGTAGGCTACGATCGTGCCCTCCATGATGACCGAGCCCATGTAGGCGCCGATGACACCCAGGTGAGCGCTGCCGTTTTCCACGTAGGTGTTCTGCTCATCGAACACGATCGAGTAGTCGCATCCCAAAGCGCCGCCCCAGTAGCCCCAGTTGCGCCAGAAGACGCAGCCGCGGATCGTCACCTGACAGTGGTCGGTCACCTGGACCGCGCCGCCGAAGGAGGGCGCGACGTTCTCATAGAAGCGGCAGTTCTCGATCGTCGGATAAGATTCTCCGGTCACGAAGATCGCGCCGCCATTCTCGGCCCGGTTGGCGAAGAAGACACAATCGCGGATGACGGGCGACGATCCGTTGGTGATCAGGATGGCACCCCCGTTCTGACCGATCGACTCGACGTCGCCATTCGAGATCGTGACCGCCTCCAGACGCGCCTCGGGCCACTCCCGAAAGTGGAAGGTGAAGGCCCGGTGCCCCCCACCGGCGGTGAGGCAGTCGATGCGGCAGGTGGCGGGATCGCCGCTCTGGGACCGGATGGTGATCTCCTTGCCCATGTAGTCGAGGTCGCGGTTGCCGGGACCGCTGAAGGTCCCGTCGCCCAGGAGGATCGTGTCCCCGGTGGTCGCGCCCTCGATCGCTGCGGCGATCGTCGGGAAGTCCCCGCTGCCGTCGGGCAGAACGAGGTACTCGTCGGCCGCGGCCATCAAAGCCGAAGCCCTGACCGCCAGTAGGATGAGGACCGTGAGACGGGCCGCTCGGATCATGGGTGGCACTCCTTGCTGATCGCCGCACGCGGCGAGCCCTGGGTCGACCGAGGGGGGGGCCCGAGTGAATTCTATCATTCCGGCGGAGAGTGCGGACCCGGACTCCCGGGCTCGGCCCCGGCCGCCTCCGATCCAGGCGCCGCCTGCGGCAGGCATGCCGGCCGGAATACTCCGCAAGTATAGGCGAAGATGGAGGTTTCGTCTTCGGCCGGCCGTGCCCCGCCGTGCCCGGCCGTGCCCCGCCGCTCGGCTCTCCAACCATGCGCAGCCGACGCCGCATATCGGAGGCCCCCCTTGTCGCGCCCGCCGCACCCGAGGCGCCACCGGAGTCGCCCCTTGCCAGAAGGTGCTCTGCGGCGATAGACTGGGGGCTTACGCTCACGATGGACGAGGTTCCTGCAGCCACTCGCGGAGGCCCTGATGTCGCAATGGAAGGATCTCCTTGGGCAACTACTGGAGCCGGGGGACGCCTCGGCTTCCTCGATGGATGCCGAGGCACGAAACATGCTCAGGCTCGTGCTCTCCGAGGCCTCCGGTTCGAAAGAAGCGGAGGCCTTACTGCATGAGCTGAATCAGTGCCACCCTTTCCGCCACCCCCGGAAGGGGCTGCTGCCGCGCAACGCCTATGTGCGTGGATCGCTGCTGGCCGAGATGGGGCAGCAGGAGGAGGCACTGCAGGCGCTGCTACCCCTGTGCGAGAAGCTCGAGCAGGGACAGCTCTGGCCGATGCTGGCCATCGTCGCCGACGAGATCTTGACCACCGCCCCGCACGTGGAAGCCGCCCGCTATCTCGCCAAGGCGATCGAGGAGGGGGGCGCGGGCGTGGCCCCGGAAGGGAGCCTGACCCGGGCCATGGATCTTTTCCCCGACGAGCACCGGATCTGCTGGCTAGTGGCCGAGGAGACCGAGCGCGCCGGCGAAAGCGAGCGGGCCACGGCCCTGTTCGCCGGCTGCCTGGCGCCGCTGGTCGAGGCCAAGGACATGCGGCGTGTCGAAGAGGTCTTCCTGCGGCTGGAGGACGTCCGCGACGCTGCCACGACACAGATCATGCTCCAGGCCTGCGTCCGTCTGGCCATCCACAAGCAGTGGAAGGTGGCCGAAACCTACCTGGAGCCGCTCCTGCCCCGCATCCGCGAGCACGGCCTGGCCGATGAGGCTTGGAAGCAGTTCCTGAAGATCCTGCCGCGGGCGCCGGAGGACTCTTCGCTGCGCCGGTTCCTGATGGAGATCGCCCCCGACGCGCTGCCGGGCGTCGACGGCGTCCTCGATGTGCTGGGGCGCAGCGGCCTGCTCGACCCGACGGTCAAGGTCGAGACGGCTCTCAAGAAGCTCGACGAGCTGCTGGAGTTCGCTCCCGGCTACCGTGTCCTGCACCACAACTGGGGACCGGGCCGAATCCGCGCCAACGAGGGCGACGCCCTGATTATCGATTTTCCCGACAAGCCGAGGCATCGGATGTCGCTCATGATCGCCCGCAAGTCGCTCCAGGTGATCCCGCCCGATGACCTGCGCGTGATCTGGGTCGAAGACCCGGACCGCGTCAAGGCGATGGTCAAGGGCAACCCCACGCACCTGGCCTATCTCGCGCTTCGCGAGCTCGGCGGGCGCGCCACGACGCAGGAGATGCGCCGGCGCTTGACGCCCGAGCTGATCTCCACGTCGAGCTGGAGCACCTGGTGGAAGGAGGTCCGCCGGGCGATGGAGGAGGACGAGCGCTTCGACATGTCGGAGGGCTATCGCCAGACCTACGCCATCTGCAGCCCGACGAGCAAGGTGGACGAGGACGAGATCCTCCCGCGCCTCGACCGCCGGCGGGGCGTGCGCGCCAACCTGAACCTGCTGCGCCGCTTCTTGGACCAGCATCCGCAGCACACCGACCGCGCCATCAAGATGTACAGCCCCGTCCTGACCCGTTGGCTGCGCGACGACCACACCAACCCCGAGGCCTCGGTCGCCATCTGTCTGACCTTGCACCAGTGGCAGCGTCTGGATCCCAAGGACCTCGACCGCAGCCTGCGCGAGCTGCTCACCTCCGGCATCGAGGCCGCCACCTTCGCGGACATCGAAGCCCAGCGGTTGCTGGCCGAGCGCGGCCTGAACCTGAAGGGCATGCGGCGCGATGCGATCTTCTTCGCCATCGGCTCCCGCTACCCCGAGATCCGCAAGATCGCGCTCGACGAGCTGGGCAAGGATCCGGAGGACGGGCGCCGATTGCTCGACGAGCTGCTCTCGCGGCCCGAGGACCGCCAGAACACGGCCTTGAGCGTCATCTCGACGGCGATCAGCAAGGACGGTGAGAGGTCGCCCTTCTTGCCCTCGCCGTGGCGCGCCGCGGCGTCGCTCTGCCGGCTCGTGGAGCGCACGGGTCGCGACGCGTTCCGCGATCAGGTCATGCGTTTCTTCAACCAGAACAGCCCGTTGGCCGAGGCGCTCGCTGAGGTCCCCCTGCCCGACGATGTCGCCTTTACCTTGGTCGACACGCTGCGCCGGTGGCGTCAGTCGGAGGACTTCCTCTTCCCGATCCTGGAGTTCTTCGACGATCTCGGGGCGGACGAGGTCGTGGCTTCGGTGCGCGAGGCGCGGCAGGAGGCCGCCAGCATGCTCATGTCCCAGCAACGGGGCGGGGGGGCGTTCGACGGGTTCTACCTCTCCCGCCACACCTACGAGCGGCTCGAGCAGGAGCGCGACACCCTGACGCGCGAGCTCAAGACCACGGTGGCCCGCGCCATCCAGACCGCCCGCGAACACGGGGACCTGAGCGAGAATGCCGAATACCACGCCGCCAAAGAGAAGCAATCCAACTACATCGCGCGGATCAACCAGATCGCGCAGCAGCTCGCCAACAGCACGGTGATCGAGAACGTCCAGGTACCCGAGGGGGTGATCGGTCCCGGCTCCTGGGTGGAGCTGCGTCCCGTGACAGCGGCGGGGCCCAGGCCCGAGGAGGCGATCACCTACTGGCTCCTCGGCGAGGGCGACAGCAGGCTGGGAACGAACGTGATCTCCTGCTCCGCGCCGGTCG
The DNA here is from genome assembly GCA_964585945.1 of uncultured bacterium. GTDB lineage: Bacteria > Eisenbacteria > RBG-16-71-46 > CAIMUX01 > WJJG01 > CAZDKK01. The sequence goes on from CAZPGB010000023.1 coordinate 48,324, forward strand.
CCAAGCCGCTGCTGGGCCACAAGGTGGGTGACCAGATCACGATTCCGGACGTCGATGGGGATGCCCTCACCGTCGAGGTGGTGCGCGCCGAGCGCCGTCTTCCCGCAAGCCGCGCGACGAGCTGATCCGACCGCGCGAGGAGGCCGGCCCAGGTGAGCTTCGGCGTACTGTTCGACTTCGACGGCACCCTGGTCGACACCTTCGACGGCATCGTGGACGGGGTGGTGCGCATGCGGGCGCGCCTGGGCGCCGGTCCCCTGCCCGCCGCGGAGATCCGCGCGCATATCGGCTGGGGCATCGGCAATCTGGTGGGACAGAATCACCCGACCCTCGATCGCCGCCGTCGGGCCGGACTCCCGCCCGACGGGGACCCCCTGCCCCTCGACGCAAAGGACCTGCAGCACGCCATCGACATCTTCCGTGAGGAGTACGCCCAGGGACTCGTCGAGGGCTGCCGCGTCTACCCGGGCATCGCCGAGCTGTGCGCGGAGCTGGTGCGCGACGGATTCCGACTGGCCGTGGTGAGCAACAAGCCCGAGCGTTTCACCCGCCGCATTCTGGCGGGCAAGGGGCTGGTCGACCCGTTCGTGATCGTCCTGGGCGGGGACAGCCTGCCGACGATGAAGCCCGATTCCGAGCCGCTGAACCACGCCGCTCGGGTCCTCGGCGTGCCCATCGAGCGCTGCGTCATGGTGGGTGACAGCCTCATCGACCTCGAGGCCGGCCGGTCGGCAGGCGCGCGGGTTTGCGCGGTGGCCTGGGGTCTACTGCCCGCCGAGCGGCTGGCCGGGTGGCGACCGGATCACCTCGCATCCACGGTCGAGGAGTTGCGCGCCTGGCTGTATCGGGTCCGTTCCGGCTGAGGACGACGCAGGTTCCCGATCACGCAGGATCCGATCACGCAGAATCCCGATCACGCAGGATCCCGATCACGCAGGATCCGATCGCGCGAGGATCGGCATTGGACCCCATCCTCGGCGCGCGCTCCGGAAGCCAAACACCGACCCCGGGACTTCCCCTCCGAGAACCGAATCGGCGAGATCCCCGCGAGCGTTTCATTGGTATTTCGCTAGTGCCTACATGCGTCCACCAAAGGAGGGGATGGAGCGTCGTCGCCCACGCTGTGCCCGGACGCTTGCCTCCGGGAGCGATTCCCCGCGCTATCTATTCCGCAGCCTACTTCGGGAAAGGGGATTAGGTCGCCAAATGGCCGCGAACGGATGGTCACCGCGCATTGCGATGTACTCGCACGATACGTATGGGCTGGGGCACCTGACCCGTACGACCCGCATCGCCCGCCGCCTGGTGGCCGCGCTTCCGGGAAGCAGCGTCTTGATTCTCTCCGGGTCCCCCATCGCCCACCGCTTCTCGTTCCCGCAGGGGGTCGACTACATCAAGATCCCGTCGGTCGTCAAAGCCGGTCCCGAGTACTACGTGGCGAGGGAGTTGGGAATTTCCAACCGCAGGATCCGCCGGATGCGCGCCCAGCTCATCCATGATGCGGTCGAGCAGTTCCGGCCGCACCTCCTTCTGGTCGACAACGTCCCCCTGGGCATGAGGGGCGAGCTATGGCCCACCCTCAGACGGTTGCGGCAGCATCATCCGGCCACCCGAATCCATCTGAATCTGCGGGACGTCCTCGACGATCCGCGGCCGATCCTCTCCACCTGGCGGCAGATGGAGATCCCCCACATCCTGGACGCGTACTACGACGCCATCCATGTCTTCGGGTGCCGCGACCTCTTCGACGCGGTGGCCGCGTACGGCTTGCCCCCGGAGAAGACACGCCACCTCGGGTACATCCGTGCTGAAGCGGACGAGACGCAGCCACCTCAAGCTCCTCCTCCTCCCGATCCGGATCGCCACACGGTGCTGGTCACCATCGGCGGCGGCGGTGATGGCGATGACATCGTCCGGGTGGTCCTCGAGCTGCAGGCCGCCTTGGGCCGGCGGAGTCCGTTCCAGTTCCGGATCGTCTCGGGACCGCTGATGGACGGCGGCAAGCGCCAGGAGCTGGCGGCCCGCTGCACAGATCTGCCGGGGGTGAGCCTGCACACCTACGTCGAAGGCCTGCCGGGCTGGATGGCGTCGAGCGATCTGGTCCTCGCCATGGGCGGGTACAACACGCTCTGCGAGATCCTCTCCACGGCCCAGCGGGCGGTGATCGTGCCGCGCGCCCACCCTCGCCAGGAGCAGCTCCTGCGCGCCCGCTTGTTCGAGCGCCAGAAGTGGGTGCGGGTCGTTGATCCGCGCGAATTGTCGCCGCAGACGCTGTCCGCGGCCCTGGACCAGGCGCTCTCCGACGCACCAGCCCGTCTGCATGAGGCCCAGACCCGTCTGACCGGCCTGGACGAGTTAGCGCGCGAACTGGAGCCCCTGCTGAGGAAGCCCGCCAACGGGACGGCGCGCACATCGAAGCGTCCGCGACCAGCCGCCCGGCCCGAGCGCGGCTCTCGTCCCCCCGCGGCGCCGCCCCATCCCGAGGTTCGGCGGTCGATCGCACCCGCACCGGCGGCCCGGCCGACCGGACCGACCCTGGCCCCGGATCGCGGGGCAACGAGGGGGTCTTCTCTGCGGAGTAGACCTCTGTGAGCAGCTCTCGACACCAGTGGAAATCCCCAGGAGGATCCACGCTGATGGACAACAGACTCGAACTACGGCGGATGCGGACCGCGCGCAAGGGCGCCGGCCTGCTGCTGTCCATGTGCCTGATCGGGGCGGGCTCGTTCGTCTCGGCCGAAGGTGACCCCATCGGCATCTGGCCCGTCTTCCGGGGCGACGCCGGACACAGCGGCTACACGGTCAATGATGCTCCCTTCGACTCCATGCTGGCCTGGTCCCACCCCAGCTCCGACAGCATCCTGTACGCCTCGGCGACGGTGGACGGTGATGGCACCATCTACATCGGCAATCTGGACAAGGAGCTGGTCTCGTTGAAGCCCACGGGCCAACCGAACTGGGTCTTTACGGGCGAGGGCAATTTCCGTTACTCGAGTCCCGCCATCGCCGCCGACGGAACGATCTACATCGGCGGCAGCAACGGCAGACTGTACGCCGTCGACCGGGACGGCTCGCTGCGATGGACCTACGAGGCGCAAGGGCCGATCAAGTCCTCCCCCAACATCGGATCCGACGGCGCCATCTACTTCGGGGCCGACGACGGTCGCATCTATGCCGTCAACCCCGACAGCACCGAGCGCTGGACCTATCCCACGGGGGGCGCCGTGCGCTGTTCGCCGGCCATCGCCACCGACGGCACGATTCTGGTGGGATCGACCGACCACTACCTCTATGCGCTGCGGCCCGACGGCAGCCTGCGCTGGCGTGCGGTCACGGGCGATGAGGTGAAGTACAGCTCGCCCTCGGTCACGCCACAGGGCGTGATCTACTTCGGATCCTACGACGGGTTCCTCTACGCGGTGACGGTGGCCGAGGAGTTCCTGTGGGCCACCTACACCGGCCACGCCATTCGCTCGTCGCCCGCCGTCGGGCCCGACGGGTCCATCTTCGTCGGCAGCGGGGACGCCCTGCTGGCGTTGACCCCCGACGGGGACATCGAGTGGGAGTACCCCACCGGCGGTGAGGTGTCCAGCTCGCCCTGCTACTTCGGCGACGACGACGTCATCTGCTTCGGGTCACAGGACGGCGTCTTCTACTGCGTGCACCGCGATGGCTCGACCGATTGGACCTACACGGTGGGGCAGCCGATCGTCTCCAGCCCCGCGCCGGGACTCCGGGGGATGATCCACGTGGCCGACATCACGGGGGTGATCTGGTCCTTTGGCCCGGTGCCCGTTTCGGTGGAGGAAGAGGTGGGCGCGGGCGGCCTGTCCGCATGGAGCGCTTTCCCCAATCCCTCCACGAGCCGGGTGACGTTGCGCTCGACGCAGGACGGACCACATCTGCAAGCCATCAGGCTCTTCGATGCGCAGGGCCGGTGCGTCCGCGTTCTGAGCGGACGCCCGGGGAAGGACATTCGCTGGGACGGAACGGACAATCGCGGCGCGCCGCTTCCGGCCGGATGCTACTACCTGCTCCCCTCCGACGGCGCGGGCGCTCGCGACGCGCTGCAGATCACGCTCATCAGGTAGCACGTCATGGTCCCCAGACGGTTCACAGAGGAAGCCGTCCACGAGGCCCGCATCGGTTACTTGGCCAAGATGTTCCCGCGCATCTCCGAAACGTTCATTCTCAAGGAGGTCCTGGCGCTGCGCGCGCATGGTCTGCCGGTGCGTATCTACTCGCTCATGCCTCCGACCCGCGACGCCCGCATGCACGCGGCGGCCGCCGCCCTTCTGTCGGAGGTCCGTGTTCTGCCGCAACCGTTGGGCGGCTCGTGGCTCCAGTTCCTCTCTTTGCTGCGCAAGGCGTACGCCATCCGCCCGGGCGTCACGCTGCGCGAGCTGCTGCGCCTCTTGTCGCGGCCGAGCCGCCGCGGCTATCGGCGACTCTTTCGGGCGCTGGCCCTGGCCGAGCTGCTGCGCGGCGACCGGGTCGGGCATCTACATGCGGCGTGGGCCCACACGCCGGCCAGTGTGGCCCGCATCGCCGGCCGTCTGACCTCGATCCCCTGGAGCATGGCCGGCCACGCCAAGGACATCCACCTCTCGAACCCCGGCTCGCTGGCCAAGAAGCTGGCCTCGGCCCGCTTCTCCTGGACGTGCACGCGGACCAACCTGGAGCTGCTGCGCAGGCTCGCACCGCACCGGCCCGACAGCGCGGCCGGTCCGGTCGTGGAGTGCTATTACCACGGGGTCGATGTGGACTACTTCGCTCCGGCGGGCTCACCGGCCGTCGAAGAGACCGAGCATCCGGCGAGCGCCGGTGATGCGCCGCGCACGTCGCGGCGGGCGTCGAGCTCTCCGTCGAGCGAGGCCTCAACGGCGCCGTTGATCCTGTCGGTGGGGCGCCTGGTGCCCAAGAAGGGGTTCGACCTGCTCATCGAGGCCGCCGCCATGCTCAAGGAGCGCGGGGTCGACTTCCGGCTGGAGATCGTGGGTGAGGGTCCCCTGCGTGACCGCATCGAGGCGGCCATCACCGAGCGCGGGCTGCGCGAGCGCGTCACGCTGCGGGGCATGCTGACGCTGGACGAGGTTCGGGAGGCCTATCATCGGGCCGACTTCGTCGTGCTGGCGTCCCGCGTTACGCCCGAGGGGGACCGCGACGGGATTCCCAACACACTGGCCGAGGCGATGGCCTGCGGTCGGCCCGTCGTCGCCACGCGGCTCTCCTCGATCCAGGAGCTGGTGATCCACGGCGTGACGGGCCTCCTGGTCCCCACGGAGGACCCCAAAGCCTTGGCCGACGCCATGGAGCAGCTCCTGCGGGATCGATCGCTCCGGCAGCAGCTCAGCAGCGGCGCCCGCAGCCGCGTGATGGAGGTGTTCGATGCTCGGCCGCTGGAGCAACGCATCTGCGAGCGGCTGCAGCAGGCCCTGCGGATCGAGAAGGTCCTCTACCTCAGCGCTGATCGTGGCGTGCCGGTCCGCGGCGGGAAAGGGGCTTCCGTGCATGTGCGGGCCGTGGTCAAGGCGCTGCGCGAGCATCGCATCGACGTGCACCTGGTCACCGCGAGGCCCGGGCCGGGCGACGGCCCCGATCCGGGCGCGCCGATCACCGTGGCCACCGTCGGAGGCCGCTGGAAGCGTCGCATCGGGCGCCTCGCCCACCGGCTGCGCGGCGGTGTTCCGCTGGAACGGGCGATCCTGCGCGTGCTGGACAACGTTCCGATCCACCGCGCGGTAGTGCATCTGGCGCGCGACTGGCATCCGGATCTCATCTACGAGCGCTACGCGCTCACGGCGGTGGCCGGATCCCTCGTCGCTCGACGGTCCGGGATTCCCCACATCGTGGAGGTCAACGCTCCCCTAGCCGACGAGGAGGCCCGTTTCCGCGGATTGCGCTGGGGTTGGCTGGCGCGCCGCGCCGAGGGCTGGATCCTGCGGCGGGCCGATCGGGTCGTGGTGGTGTCGCAGGCGCTGGCCGACCATGCCCGCCGGCTGGGCGTGCAGGAGAAGCGCATTCTCGTGCTTCCCAATGCCGTCGACGGCTTGCTCTTCCATCCGAACCGCGACGGCCGCTCCCTGCGCGCCCGCCTGGATCTGAGCGGCAGCTACGTCGTCGGGTTCAGCGGCACCCTCAAGCCCTGGCACGGCTTGCATCATCTGATGCGCGCCGCGGCCGAGGCGATCCCGCGGGTCCCCAATCTGAGACTGCTCGTCATCGGCGACGGGCCCGAGCGCGAGCGCCTGACCGCACTGGCCGGCGATCTGGGGCTCGCGCAGAAGATCCACTTCACCGGCAACGTGCCCCACGAGGAGGTGGGCGCCTACCTGGCCGCCTGCGACGTGCTCGTCGCCCCCTACGGTCCCCTGGAGAACCTCTGGTTCTCGCCACTGAAGGTGGCCGAGTACGTGGCCATCGGCCGCCCGGTCATCGCCTCCGCCGTCGGTCAGCTCAGCGAGCTGTATGGACCCGAATGCGGCGTCGTGTTGGTGCCGCCGGGCGGCGAATCGGCATTGGCCGATGCGCTCGTGGACCTGGGGCTCGACGCCGAGCGCCGCGCGCAGTTGGCCCGCAGGTCGGCGCACGCGCCCGCCCGGACGTGGGACGGCGTCGTCGGCCGCATGCTGGCCGCCGCCGAGGCCGCGCGCCGCGGAATCTGGGGGTGGTCCGGATGACTGAACGCCCATATCATCCGAAGCCTGCTCCTGTGGAGGGATGGGGCGGTGCGCCCTCACCGCCCCTGGCGGTGGGCTATGTGCTGAAGATGTTCCCGCGCTTCTCGGAGACGTTCATCCTGAACGAGATTCTCGAGCTGGAACGCAGGGGCGTCCGGGTCGTCGTCTTCTCCATGAAGGTGCCCAACGAGACCGTGCGTCAGCCGGGAGTCGCTGCCGTGCGGGGAACGGTCCACGTCATCCCGCCCCTCCGCGGCCGAGGCTGGGCCACGCACGCCGACTGCCACCTGGCCTGCTTCCTGCGCTCACCCCGGCGGTACCTGGCGACTCTGCTCTTCATGCTGCAGCGCGGCTCGCGCGCGGCCCGCCAGAAGTTCGCCGTCGCGCCCTATATCGCTCGGACGGCGCGCCGCGCGGGGATCGAGCACTTCCACGCCCACTTCGCCAGCGGCCCCGCGCGGCAGGCCAAGTTCGCGTCGCTCCTCTCGGGCATCCCGTTTAGCTTCACCGCCCACGCCAAGGATCTCTTCTGGTCCGGCCACAGCCACGGCAACAACAACAAGCTGAAGAAGCGGGTCCGGCTGGCCGCGTTCGTCGTCACCATCAGCGAGTACAACCGGCGCTTCATCGAGCGCCTGGGCTTCAAGGTCCCCCGGCGGCGCGTGGTCACCGTCTACAACGGGCTGGACTTGCAGCACTGGGACTTCCGGCGGCCCGACGGCCTCCCCGTCCCCACGGCCGCATCCGAACCGCCGCTGCTCCTGGCCGTGGGCCGACTGGTCGAGAAGAAGGGGTTCGACGTCGTCATCGAAGCTTGCGGACTCATGCAACGGCGCGGCGTGGTAGCGCAGTGCCTCATCGCCGGAGACGGGGAACGCCGGCGGCATCTGGAGGGTCTGATCCGGCTGCACGGCCTGCGGGGTCGCATTACCCTGGCCGGCTCGATCCCCCAGGATCGGCTGATCGAGGATCTCTACGCTCGGGCGGCGTGGCTGGTCGTGCCGTCGGTGGTCTGCGCCGATGGGGACCAGGACGGCATTCCAACCGTGATCCTGGAGGCGATGGCGGTCGGCCTGCCGGTGATCACCACCCCGGTCTCCGGCATCGGCGAAGCGGTCCTCCACGAGCGGACGGGTCTGCTGGTTCCACCAGGTGACGCGCCGGCCCTGGCCGACGCCCTGGCGCGGGGGCTCATGGACCGGGCGCTTCCCGGTCCCCTGGCGCGCAACGCCCGGCGTCTGGTGGAGCGGCGCTTCAATCTGCGCAACAACAGTAAGGTGCTCATCCACCTGATGACCGTGTCGGCGCGGGGTGGCGCGCGCTGGTCGGAGACGAAGCTGCGCGAGCGGTGCGGCCTGGATCTCGAACATCCCGCCGCAGCCGAGGAGCTTGGGCATGAGGCTGCAACTGGCAACTAGCCTGCGCCCGCTGGCGCAGAACCTGCGCGATACGGCCCGCTTCGTGGCCGTGCTCAAGCGCTTTCGCGCCCACCTGCGCCCGCAGCTCAAGCCGATGCTCGTGGCCGTGATGGCCAGCCTGGGCTTCACCGCCGTCACGTTGCTCGAGCCCTGGCCGCTGCAGGTGATTTTCGACGGCGTGCTGCTCGACCGCCAGGTGGTCCTCCTCGGCATCGACGTCACCGCGCACGTGGGCGACCGTCCCGTCCTGCTGCTGGCCGCCGCGTCGATCGCCGTGCTCCTGATGGCCGCGCTGCGCGGGCTCTTCTACTACCTGCAGAACGTGCGCGCCGCCCTGGCCGGGCTCGACGTCGTGATGGGCATTCGCCGCGAGCTGTTCCACCACCTGCAGATGCTCTCACTCGATTTCCACCATCGGTCGCAGTCGGGCGATCTGCTGATGCGGCTCACCGGCGACATCGTCATGCTGCGCGAGATGGTGGTGGCCGCCCTGATCACCCTGCTCACCCAGGGCCTCGTCGTGCTGGGGATCCTCGCCATCATGGCGACGCTCAACATGCGGTTGACGCTGGTGGCGGCGCTCGTGGCCCCGCTGCTCTTCGTGGTGCTCTCGATCTTCCGCATTCGCCTAGTCGATGCGGCCGGCCGCCAGCGCAAGCGCGAGGGCCGTCTGGCCTCGGCCGCCCACGAGGTGCTGGCCGCGGTTCATCTGGTGCAGGCCTACACCGCGGAGAAGTACGAGGACGGGCGCTTCCGGGACCTCAATCGGCGCAGCGCACGGTCGGGCGCGCAGGTCGTCAAGATCGAAGCCCAGCTCAACCGCACCGTCGAGATCTCACTCGCCGTGGGGGTGTGCGCCACGCTCTGGTTCGGCTCCCTGGACGTGCTGGCCGGCAAGCTGTCGCCCGGCCAGTTGCTGGTCTTCCTCACCTACCTGCGCGGACTCTATCGCCCCATGCGTCAGGCTTCGAAGCTGACCCAACGCATGGCCAAGGCCTCGGCCTGCGGCGACCGGGTCACCGAAGTGCTCGACCGGGTTCCGACCGTTCAGGACCCTTCCGACCCGGTCGTCCTGCGGGATGTGCGGGGGAGGATCTCGTTGCGGGACGTCACGTTCCGCTACGGTGACGGACCGCCCGTGCTCGAGAAGGTGTCCCTCGACGTGGCCCCGGGCGAGATGGTGGCGCTGGTGGGGCCGACCGGGTCGGGCAAGACCAGCCTGCTGGCGCTCATCGGCCGCTTCTACGATCCCCAGGAAGGCGAGATCCTGCTCGATGGGACCCCGATCCATCGTCTGAGCCTGAAATCGCTGCGCCGACACATCAGCGTGCTGCCCCAGGAGACCGTGGTCCTGGGCGTCTCGATCCGCGAGAACATCGTCTACGGCGCCGTGGGGCGCAAACACGGCGCGGTGCCGGATGAGGCGATCGAGCGGGCCGCCCGCCGCGCGCACGCCCACGAGTTCATCACCCGTCTCCCCGAAGGGTACGACACGATCATCAGCGAGCGGGGCACCACGCTCTCGGGCGGACAACGTCAACGCATCGCCGTGGCGCGGGCGATGCTGCGCAAGGCGGCCATCTTGCTGCTCGACGAGCCGACCACGGGCCTCGATCCGGTCTCCGCAGCCAAGGTCATGCGCGCGCTGGAGCGGTTGACGCGCGACCGTACCACGCTGGTGGTGGCGCACAATCTGAGCACGGTGCTGCGCGCCGACCGAATCCTCTTCCTGCGCGAGGGCAGGATCGTGGAGCAGGGCACCCACGAAGATCTCCTCGCGCACCAGGGCGGCTACGCCCGCTTCTTCCAGACCGAGTGGGGTCACCTGGCCCAGCGCGTCCTGGTCGGGGAATCGGTGGAGCCGCAGCGACCCGATCGGCCGGCGCGAATGGACCGCGGATCATGATCGAACGGCTGAAAGCCCGATCGCGCGCGCTCGACCCGCACCGTGCGCTGAAGCTGCTCCAGGAGACCTGCGCCGCGTCGGGGTGGCGCATCGAGCGCGTGCTGCACCACCGGATCGTCAAGGAACGCCCAGGACGCCGGATGGTGGTGCGCTACGACGTGGAGGTCTCGGCGCCGCGCGACGCGGCCGGCCGGCAGATGCTCTACGGCAAGCTCTACCGCGGTCACGGCGGCGAGCGGTTCCGCGCCGCGTGGACCGACCTGCACGCCCGTCTGCCCGCGGGGCTGTGCTTTCCCGATCTGCTGGGCTACCACGAGCGCCGCCGCTTCCTGCTCCTGCGCGCGCTCGCCGGCGCGCCGCTCGAAGACCTGCTCGCGACCCATCGGGCCGCCCGGGCCCTGGAGGCGTTCGGCCGCGCCCTGGCGGGCCTGCATGCCTTGCACCCATCTTCTTCTCAGGCAACAGGCGCGGTGGCTCCGAGGTGGCGCCATCACGATGCCCGCGCCGAGGGCGAGGTCTTGGAGCAGGCCCAGGAGCGCTTCGAGCGCGCATCGCACATCGCGCCCGATCTGAAGCGCCGCTTCGCGCACCAGCGTGCGCGCGTCGTCCAGACCTTGACGGCGGCCCCCGGGTCGCCCGCAGGCGATGGCGCGCGGGATCCGGATGAGGACATCATTCATCGCGATCTCTATCCGGGACAGGTCGTGGTGCTCCCGGGGGGATGCGGGCTGATCGACCTCGACGAGCTGTGCCTGGGCGAAGGGGAGCTGGATGTGGGCAACTTCATCGCTCACCTGATGCTGGCGGACCTACAACAGTCAGGCGAGGTGGGCACGGCCGGGACGCGGGGTGAGTCCTTCCTGTCCGGTTACCGGCAGGTGCGCCCGATCCGCGACGATCGCCGACGACTCTACACGGCCGCCTCGCTGCTGCGCCTGGCCACGCTCGAGCGCCTCGCCCATCCGGTGGTCAGCGTCCTGTCGTGGCCGCGGCTGGCCGATGCGTTGCTGCAGACGAGTGGGGCTCTCTTGGAAGACGGATCGTGAGCGCGCGATCGCTCCCGACACTCGACCGACACCCGCTTCGCCCGCCCGTCACAGTGCCGGGCTCGGCCGGTCCTCAGGCGGCGTCTTCCAGCTTCAGCTCGTGGTAGTTGAACACACGCCTGTCGAGCACCACCTCCGCGACGAAGCCCGCCAGGCGCCGGTTGCCCAGCAGCTCGGTGAGCTTGTCGGTGCGCGCCAGGTGCGCGAGCTCGTGCTCCAGCTCGCGGAAGCTGAGGCTGCGGCGCCGGTAGTAGGTGCGCCTGCGCTGCGCGAGCCAGCGGTCGTAGCGACGCCGGCTGCGGTCCAAGCGTGTCGTGTCGGCGCCCCGCTCGCGATAGAGCTGGCTCAGATGGCCCAGCAGGATGCCGATCTCGTCGTATAGCGCGAACTGGTTGCGGTAGAGGCTGTGCGGGATCAGCGGCGAGAGCCCCACGTCCCGCAGCGCGCGCGTGACACGCCCTTGAAAGGCACGCGCGTAGCCGGCGGCCGGCTCGCCATACTCACCGGCGCTCTCGTAGAGCCGCTCGAAGTCGGCGCGCCGGGCGGGCATCTCGCGCTCGATCGTCTCCATGAACGCCGTCCACTGCCGGCCGCGCTTGAGCGTCATCAGCCCCGGCAGGGCGAAGGCCGCTCCGGCGGCGGCCACGCCCTTGGCCCAGGCGCGAAGCTGCGCCTCGGCGTCCCCGACGAAGGGCACAAACGGCATGGCCAGCACACCCACGTGCGCGCCCCGCTGCCGGAAGGCGGACAGCGTCTCCAGGCGGGCCTCCACCGGTGCGGCGTGCGGTTCGAAGATGCGGCGCAGGGCGTCGTCGGCCCAGGTGAGCGAGACATAGAGGCTGAAGGCCGAGCGGCGGCGCACGAGGTCCCAGATCTCGGCGTCGCGCAGCACGAGGCGTGACTTGGTCTGGACGATCACCGGCAGGGCGTGTTGGGCCAGGATCTCGCCGCACCGGCGGGTGAGCTGCTCCTCGGCCTCCACCGGCTGATACGCGTCACTGACGCCCGAGGAGATGCAGATCGGCCCCTGCTCGCGCAGCTTGGGCAGCTCCTGCTCCAAGAGCGCGGGCGCGTTGCGGCGGATGACGATGTCGCGCTCGAAGTCGCCCTCGACAAAGTACTTCTCGTGCCGTCCGTCGCAGTAGCGACACGCGTGGCCGCAGGCCATGTAAGGAGAGAAGCGGTAGTGGCCGCCGAAGGGCCCGGTCGGCTTCTGACGGTGGATCAGCCGCTTGACGTCCTTGTAGTGCTTGTCGACCTCGGGCATCTCACTCGCCCACGAGGGGGGTGCGGTAGATCGCAACCGGATCGGGCTCCTCCGGTGCGTAGCGCTCGATCAGGTCGGCCGCCGCGCGGAAGAGCGCGACAGCATCCGTCAGCCACAGCGCGGCGCCGCCGGCCGCCCGCGCCGCCTCCCATCGCTCCGGCGGCGCGCCGCGGGCGCCCCGCGCACGAGCCAGGGCCAGCTCCCGGGCGCCGTGGGCCCGATCCACGCGCTCGGGCAGCAGGGTCGAGCCGTAGAAGACGGGGCCGGTGGGGTCCACCCAATCCGGCACGATGACGACCAGGCGCCCCGACGGATAGCCGGAGTTGGTCAGGTGCGCCGGGGTATCGCCCACATAGAGCACCGGCATCCCCACCTGCCGCGGCTTGGCCGCCTCGGGGTCGACCGCCACCACGAGCAGGTGACCGCCTCCCACGAACGGCGCGTCGCGCAGGTAGGTGTAGGCGAACGGCTTCTCCAGCGTGAAGGGCCGCGCGCAGAGGACTCCCTGGACCGCGCTCGGCGCGACCGGGTGCACGATCGCCGGCGGGACCTCCTGCGCCGCGACCGCCGCCGCGCACAACGTCATCAGCACCGCCGGCACCCGCAGCGCGAGTCGCGCCGTCCCCAGGATGGGCGCGGAGCGCCGCTGGCCGCGGATGCCTGCCGACGTTGTGATGGGCCGATTCATGGCCTGCTCCTCGGTCTCAGTCTCGCGTCAGCTCCACGTCGTCCAGTCCGATCCGCCCCTGTTCCGACCCGTAGAGCAAGCCGAATGACAGGCGCACCGCCACGATGTCGGACAGGTCGATGCCGGAGCCGTCGTTCTCGAAATCGCACAGCCGAATGCGCACCGTGCCGAACTCGTTGGCCCAGCCCGCGCCGGTCCCCAGGCCGGTGCGCTGGTAGGGCCGCGTGATCGTGCCGTAGACCTTGAAGCCGATCGCGCTCGTCACCCCCTGCCCGTCCCGCAGGGCCACCGTGAAAGCCAACGGATGGTCGAGCGCCACCGTGTGGGGGTGGCGCGTGCCCTGGCAGGCGCGGAAGGAGAGGTAGGCGTGATCGCGGAAGTCGCGCTGCTGGGGCACGATTTCGAACTCGTAGGTGCGGTTCTCGCCCAGCGCCCAGTCGAACACCACGCCGCCCTGGTAGATGTCCCCGTCGTCGGAGCGCGTCATGCCGTTCATCGGATCCGACGACATCCAGGTGAAGTCGAGATTGCCGTCGTCCAGCCGGTCCTCGTGCACGTTGCTCACATCGTAGGTGACGGCGCCCCCGGAGCTGCTGGCCCCCGGATCGGTCTGCGTCTGGTAGTCGTCGATCACGAACCGGTCGACCGCCAGCGCATGGCGGAACGTGTTGGCGCAGATCACGTGCTCGGCGATACCGCTGGGGTTGAATCCGCTGTAGAGCCGGGTCAGGTAGTCCCTGGCCGGCACGTTGCCGCGGATGTAGTGCTCGATCAGCGCCAGGTAGTAGCTCTTCGCCACGCGTTGCGCCTCGGCCCGCCCGATCAGGTCGGGGCCGGTGGCGTCGTTCCAGCCGCAACAGTTGAAGTCGTTGTGGCCCGCGCCGTGCACGTAGGTCACCTGCACGTTGCCGCGGGCAGCCTCGGCGATGCGCAGCGATTGCCGGTGCCCAACGTAGCAGCCGCCGTTGACGTCGCCGTCGGCCGCCCCGTAGAGCATGTGGTAGTCCACCTCGTGGGGATGGGTGTCGACCGTGCCCAGATAGACGGTCGGGGCGATGCTGCTGATGAGAACGACGTCGTCCACGGTGTAGAACTGCGGCACGTAGGCGCCGTCGTAGAGCCGGTCGTAGGCGCGCACCACCCCCTCACCGCCGCGGCTGTGGCCGATCCAGGTGATGCGGTGGCTGTCGATGTGACCGTCCAGGATGCCGCCGCCGATCGATCCCTGATAGCCGATGATGTAGTCGGTGTTGGTGAGCGTCGTCGTCGAGGCCGACTCGATGCCCGGGCCGGTGTTGTTCTCGTGCGCCATCACCACGTAGCCGTAGGAGGCCAGATGGTGGCCCAGGTAGTCGTACCAGGTGTAGTAGTGGCCGTTGCCGTGGCTAATCACGACGAGCGGAAGCTGCCCCATGGTGCCGATCTCGAGCGGGAAGTAGGTGCGCTGGCCCAGCCACGAGCCGCCCGAGTACTGGATCTGGTCGGTCACGTAGGGCCCGGATGCGTTCAGGTCGCGCACGATGTAGATGCCCGCCTCCTGCGCGCTCAGCCCGTCGATCAGGTCGCCCGGATCCAGCCGTCCGTCGAGCCCGAAGTCGTAGACCACGTCGTAGGGCTCGCCCACGTGGTCACCCGCCTCGAGGCCGGTCGACCAGAGCTCCAGCACGTTCTCGGCGATCGATCCGCCCGTCACGGTGGCTGACTCGTACCCGCCGCTCACATCGATCAGCGCGTTGTCGGCGGCCCACTGCTCGGGACTGCGGTGCGCGACCACGTAGGCGCGCAGCGGCAAGCCGACGCGCTCGGCGTGCCGCAGCGGATCGAGCGCGGCCATGAGCTGCTCGTCGTCGTTGACGGCCCGCACGAACTGGAAGTGCGGATACCCGCGCAGCGAATCGCCCGCCAGTCCCGGGAACGCCCCCACGCGCACCTTGACGCGATCGACGCCCAGCTCCCGCGCGCCCGGCCCGGCGCTGTAGCTCGCGGTCACCAGCGCTTCCCCCATCGCCGTGGCGTTGACGAGCAGCGTCTCGGGAAGCGCCGCCACGTCGAAGGCCGCGGGAAGGTCGAGGCCGGTTCCGTCGCCCGCATAGACTTCCAGAATCGCATCGTCGGCATCCAGGACGAAGCTGCCCTGCTGCAGCACGGGGTCGGCCGCGAGAATGAACGGGCGCATCAAGTACTTCCGGTGCGGGAACGTCTCGGGGGTGATCGGCCCCTCGTTGACCGGCAGGAAGACGCCGGTCGTCTCCTCGGTCTCGTCGTTCGAGAAGAGGGCGTCCAGCCGGGGTGTCCAGTAGCAGAGGGCCTCCTCCTGGACGGTGACGAAAACCTCGTCCTCGCAGGAGCTGCACGTTACCGTGAGCAGGTACTCGCCCGGCGGCGCGGTGAAGGAGATCTCGTCGCCCTCGCCCAGGAAGGTCGTGTCCAGGAACCACTGCGGATCGTAGACGCGCAGGTAGCCCTCGTCGCACTGCAGTTGCGCCGCCACCGTCGCCTGCTCGCCCTCGCAGACGATCACGTCGCCGCCCAGAATCTCGATGGTGCAGGCCTCGCGCGAGAGGTCGATGGTTTCGTGGATGCGGGTGGCGGGCCCCTCCGCCGCGGCCGACGACCACGCGAGCGCCAGTGCGAGGCTTCCGGCCGTGAGGCATGCACGGGCAGGCCGCGTGATCCGTATCGCGCGCGGGATCGGCATCAGCGCAACCTCAACACGCGTCCGGCGGCTACCCATCCGTCGGCGGAGACGCGATAGGCATAGAGACCGGGCGGCACGGGCCGCCCCTGCAGGTCCTGTCCCGCCCACACGATTTGATGGAACCCAGGCGACAGGCGGGGCGTCGCCGTGCGATAGACGCACCGGCCCGTGATGTCGTGCACGCTCAGCTCGACGGCCCCGCCTTCGGCGGCCAGTCCGAAGCGGATACGGGTGTGCGTGGCGGCCGGGTTGGGCACGGCGCCCAGGAGGACGTGGCCCCGCAGTCGCCCGCCTGGATCGAGCTCCACGCTCGTGGCCGGGATGCAGCACTCTTCGATGCGGTAGTCTTCCTGCCTCCGCGGGGGCTCGGCGTGCACGCGCAGACCGACGACGTGCCGGCGCGAAGCGACGCGCTCTCCGGAGGCGTCCAGGCAGGTCACCGAGAGGACCAGCGCTCCTCGGGACCCGGGATGAGCGTGGGCTGAGACGCCGAACCGCAGGCTCACGGTGCCCGCGCCCGCGTGGATCTGCGAGGACAGCTCGACGTCCTGGACCCAGTCGGGATGGGAGAGCAACCCAGCCGGCAACTGCAATGGACCCGAGGCCTGGGGCAGCGTGACGTCGATCTCCACCCGGTTGTTCACCGATCCCGGGGCCACCCTATAGCCGGCCGCTGCCGGAGGAGCGATCAGCAGGCGGGCGAGCACGACCACGAGCAGGAGGCGCGTCCCGGAGCACAGGATATGATGGTTGGCCTTTTCCATGACGCGTCCACGGGCGCTCGATGGATCCGCCGCGGTGGTCCTCCGCTGCGAGAGGACCGGCCGTCCTCGAGACCCCTTGGGATTGGGGATCGACCTTGGAACCGCCCTAATGATCTCAGCCCGGAGGCGGCGTCGTCAATGCATGGATCGACGCGTCCAGGAGGATCGGTCTCTCGCGCGGGTCGGATGGCGACGTCCAGTCAACCGTCCTCGCCCAGGGTGAAGTAGATGCGAGCGCCCCGGTCCGGCTGCGCTTCGGCCCACACACACCCCCCGTGACGCTTGACGATGCGCTCGACGGTGGCCAGACCGATTCCCGTCCCGGGGAACTCATCGACGGGATGAAGCCGCTGGAACGCCCCGAAGATCTTGTCCCTGTAGGCCATGTCGAAGCCCACGCCGTTGTCGGCGACACAGTATACCGGTCCTCGATCACCGGCCGCTTCCGCCGCCTGCACCCCATGGCAAAGACCAAAGGAGACTTGCGGGTCTTCACGCAGCGAAGTGAACTTCCAGGCGTTGTCGAAGAGGTTTTCCAGCACCATGCGCACCAGGCGGGGATCGCCCGAGGCCTTGACGTCTGGCTCGATCCGCCACTCGACGCTACGGGCCGGATCGGATTGCTCCAGCGCGGCGGACACCTCGCGCGCGATGCGACTCACGTCGATCGGCTGGCGCACGAGCTCGATCCGCGAGGCCCGCGACAGTGCAAGAATGTCGTTGATGAGCTGGGCCATGCGCTGGGCGCCGCCGCGCACCCGCCGCAGGTAGTCCCGACCGGTCGCATCGAGCTGATCGCCGTAGTCCTCGAGCAACAGAGCGCTGAATCCATCCATGCTGCGCAGCGGGGCCCGCAGATCGTGGGAGACCGTGTAGGCGAAGGATTCCAACTCCTCGTTGACGGCCTGCAGGGCCGAGGTTCGCTCGGACACCCGTCGCTCGAGCATGCGGTTCAGCTCGCGGATGTGCTCCTCGGCGCGCTTCTGCTCGGTGATGTCGCGCAGATGCTCGACTGCGCCAACGACCTGTCCAGCGTCGTCGAGCATCGGATAGCAGCGCGTATCGAGCCACAGCCCCATTTCGGGAATGAAGCGCTCCTTGCGGGCGGGCTTGCGCGTCTCGATGGCCTCGCGGGTGGCGCACTCGTCGCAGGGCTGGGTACGGCCGATCAGCTCGTAGCACCGTCTATTATCGACTTCTCCCGGGGGCAGGCTCAGGAAGTCGTAGCCCGCGGCGTTGTAGAAACGCACGCGGTAGTCCTTGGCTTGGACACCGATCACGTCCGGGATCACGTCCAGCACCGTCTGCAGCAGGTTCATGGTGTCCCGCAGCTCGGCCCGGCTCGCACGCAGTGCCTCGGCGCGCTGGTGCTCGGCGGTGACATCCCGGCAACCGCCGATCCAACGTAGGGGGCGGCCCCGATCGTTGGGGTAAGGCAAGCCGCGCACGGACCAGTGGCGATAGGTTCCGCTCTGGTGACGAATGCGAAACCCCAGATCGATCCGTTGGGGCTGCTCGCGGTGGAATTCGATCGCTTCACGAACCCGCGTGCGGTCATCCGGGTGAAGCAGCCGCATCCAGCCTTCGATCGTGGGCGGAATCTCGCCCGGCGCATGTCCCAGCGCGGCGTCGATATCTCCATGCCAGTGCACGGTATCGTCGGCGGTGTCCCATTCGAAGAGCAGGTCGGCCGAGGCCTCGGCCGCCAGCCGGAAGCGGGAATCGGCCCACACGCACTCCGCGGCGTCCTCATGGCGATCTGAGTCCATCTCCCGCTGACCTCCGCCGTGCGGGTGGGCGGGATCCCGCTCTGGATCGTACGGGTCGACCGGCCACTGGAATCGTGCCCCTCGTGCTTGGTCGCCCGCGTTCGGCTCCTACAGCTTGCTCAAAACCTCGTGCTCCTCGGGAAAGCGTCCTTGGGCCCGTTTCGAGAAGACGAGCCGTCCGTCGGCCACGATCTCGAACACGCCTCCCCCGCTGGGGATCAGCGTGACCTCCACCCCGGTCTTGTCACGGATGACGGCCGCCAGACCAGCGGCCCGTGGCTCGTAGTTTCACTCCTGGCAGTATTCGATCGAGATCTTCTTGGGCATGCAACCCTCCTGTCGCTTCACGGTGCCGATCTGTCCCCGTCCTTGGACGAGACTAGAGTATGAAGTGATACGCCACCTCCGTCCACCCCCCGGTGAGCACCCGGTGCACCTCCATTTCTGCCCGCCAGCCCGCCGGACCCGACCGGACCTCGAGGATGCTGAAGTAGGTCGCATCCGACTCGCCCGCGAAGAACGAAGACGGATGGCCGAGCGGCTCGGTGGCGGGACGCCCGTCGGCCGCCCGCCGATAGGCGGTCTTGCCGGTGGCCAGGTGGCTGCTCTCGAAGAAATGGACACCATCGACCTCGTGGTGGTTCACGGCGTGGTTGTGCCCGCTCAGCACCAGATCGGCCCACGGCCGCAGCAGCGGCACGAGGTGCCGGTCGATCTGGTGGCCGTTGTAGTCGATCGGCTCGCTGAAGGGCGGGACGGTGTTGAAGCCCTGGGCGTAGGGTGGATGGTGCATCAGTACGACGTGGATCGCGGGTTCCCGCTCCGGGGCGACCGTTCGCGGAGCGCTCCCGTCGCCGTGGGGGCCGGTCTGAGCCTCCAGCCAGCGGAGCTGGCGCGATCCGGGCGTGATCGGCTCGAAGATGAAGCGTCCCGGAGGCTCATAGCACGGCCCCGTGCGCCGCTCGTGGTCGCCCGGCACCCAACGTCGCGCCACCAGCAAGCCGATCAGACGCAGGGGACCGAAGTGGGCGGTGTAACACCCGGGCGGCGCCGTGCCCAGCGCGGGCTCCTGCGGGCCGCGATCCGCACCTGCCGCCGGCGCGAACGCCGGATCGCCGGGGCCCGGATCGCTCCCCTCGGGGAGCATCAGGCGCGCAAAGGTGGCGATCTCCCACCGATCCGGCGCGACGCGCGCGAACCGCTCGGCGGGCGATGCGCCGGGAGGCTGCCCGCCCGAAACCTCATGGTTCCCCGCGCAGGTCAGCAGCGGCAGGCTGGAAAGCAACGTCGGCCCCACAATCCGATCGGTCTCCTCGGGATCTCGGTCCCGCGCTTCGGGCGCAAACACACGATCGGCCGGCGCGGCCGTGTTGTCCAGAAAGGACAGGCCGTCGGCCGCACCGAACCAGCTCGCCGGATCGTCGGGAAGGGCCACCAGGTCGCCCGCGAAAAGCCAACCGTGCAGGGTTCGTTGCCGCGCCAGGCGCGCGATGGCCGGCAGCGATGCGCGCGCACCCGGTTGGCACTGATGATCCGAGGCCACCACGAAACGCCACGCCTCGCCGGGCGGCGGGTCGGGCGGTACGCGGATCCAGCGCGAGCGGTGTGGCCCGCACTGCAGCGCGTAGTCGAGCCCCGACCCGGCGTAGCCCGGCAGCCGGACCCTCATCAACCTCACCTCGGGCCCCAGGGGTGTCGTTTGGAGACCGGCCGGCGGCACGCGGGTCACGGAGCGTCCGGACACGCGCACCAGCGCACCCAGCGCGGACAGGTCTGCGTCGGCGGCTTCTTCTTCAACGCGGACCAGGCAGCGGACGTCGAGGACGCCGGGCTCGAAGCGCAGCAGCCATGGCGCACAGAGCGGTCGCATGGGCGGATCTCCCTGGGAAGGGGGCGAGTGCGGTCGCATCGGTGGCTCTCCTTGGAATGGATGCAAGGCGTCCGGTTGCGTACGCGGTCGGGGACCCGTAGGATGGCCGCTCGCCCACCCGTACCGACGCAGAGCATCGCCGCAAGATCGGCCGGCCG
This sequence comes from uncultured bacterium, assembly GCA_964585945.1. GTDB lineage: Bacteria > Eisenbacteria > RBG-16-71-46 > CAIMUX01 > WJJG01 > CAZDKK01. The sequence continues at coordinate 68,588 of CAZPGB010000023.1, forward strand.
CAAGCGCCGTACACACGAAGCGGCACGCCCCCGAGGGGTCACCGGGCCACGGAAAGCGAGGAGGCGGATCACCCCATGTCCGAGCCCACCGGCTTCTCACGCGCCCTGGTGCTGGGCGCGACCGGCATGATCGGCGCCCACGCGGTGCGGGCCTGCCTGCGCCGGGGCATCGCCGTGCGCGCTTTCGTGCGGCCGGGCGGGGACCGGCGCAACCTGGCCGACGTGGACGCCGAGGTCGCCGAGGGCGATCTCGCCGACGGGATATCGCTCGGCCCGGCGCTGACGGGCTGCGACCTGCTGATCCACGCCGCGGCCCCCTACCCCAGGCGCCACTTCGGCAAGGCGCATCTGTTGGCCTATGGCCGGCAAGGGATCGAGAGCGTCTTGGGCCAGATCGCCGGCGTCCCGCTGAAGCGCGCGATCTACGTCAGCAGCGTGACCACCATCGGCGTGCCGGCCGGGCCCGACGGCCGACCGGCCCCGGGCTCGCGACCGGCGCGAGAATCGGACCGGGAGCATCCGATCAGCGACCCCGCGCCCTACTTCGCGCTCAAGGCGATGCTGGAGACCAGGGTGCTGCAGGCCGCTGCACAAGGCGCTCCCGTGGTGGTCGTCAACCCCACCTTCTGCGTGGACGCCCTGGACGCCCGCCGCACCACGGCGCAGCTCATGATCCCGCTCGCCAAGGGTCAGGTGCCGGCCTATCTGCCGGGCCTCCTCAACGCCGTGCCGACCCGCGATGTCGGCGAGGGCATCCTCCAGGCGGCGGCGCGGGGCCGCCCCGGGGAGCGCTACATCCTGGGTGGGGAGAACATGACCAGCCGCGCGTTCCTGGAGCGGTGCGCCCGGGAGGCCGGGGTGACCGCTCCGCGGATCGCAATGCCCCTGGGCGTGGCCGAGGGGATCAGCCTGGTGACCGAGCTATGGGCCTACCTGACGCGCACGGCACCGCTGTTCCCGATGACCGGCATCCGGATGGCCAAGAACAGCCAGACCTACGACATCTCCAAGGCGCGCGATGCTTTGGGATACCGGCCGACCGGCGTCGATGCGGCCATCGCGCGGGCCTACGGCTGGTACCGCGCCCAGGGCTGGCTCTGAGGGGTCGGGCCGCTTCGAGAATCTCTTTCGGCGCAGTAGGTTACTGCCTACCCACTCGTGCCTTCCGGTCCGACTTGCGGCGTGCAAAGAGCGCGACCGGCAAGGTATAATTGTTGCGTAGTCTGTCGTTTGACGGACGCGAAGCTGCGCCTGTCTGAACTGGAGGAGGGATCCATGATCCGCAGAGCACATCCCCTTGGCCGAATCATCTCCGTGGCCCTCAGCGCGACACTGGGCTGCATCGTCACGGCGGCCGCGGCCACCATCGAGGTGTCCGATCTCGGGCCCGACTCGGGTATCACCATCCGCTCGCAGAGCGCCGCCGGTGCGGAAGTGCAGTACCGGATGACCCGTTTCGGCATGGAGCCGCTGGAGCTGCAGGGGCAGACCCTGCAGACCATCACCCTGCCCGGCGTGTTCTTGCCCAACGACGCCGGCGCGCCCGACCTGCCCGGCATGGGCCGCTTCTTGGCGCTGCCGCAAGGCGCGACCGCGTCGGTCGAGATCACGCACGCCGAGCGGCGCGTCTATACCGACGTCGACGTCGCGCCCGCACCGGTCATCCCCAAGGAGAACGAGGACGGGCCTCTCACCTACGCGAGGAACCCGGCCATCTACCAGCGCAACGCCTACTACCCGGAACATCCGGTCACGGTCTCGGCGCCGCGCACGATGCGCGGGGTGGACATCGTCGCGCTGGGCATCACGCCGTTCCAGTACAACCCGGTTACGCGCGAGCTGGTGGTCTACACCGAGCTCGAGGTGCGGGTGGACTTCACGGGAGGCAACGGTCGCTTCGGCGAGGACCGGCTGCGCAACCGCTACTGGGAGCCGATTCTGGAGCGTCAGCTCCTCAACTACGACGTGCTGCCCTCCATCAACTTCGACCGGCGCGGCGACGACAGTCGTTACGGTTGGGAATACGTGATCATCTGTCCCGACGACCCCGCGTTCGTGGCGTGGGGCGACACGCTCAAGACCTGGCGCACGCTGCAGGGCATCACCACCGAGGTCTTCACCACCACCGACACGGGCGCCACGCCCGAGGCGATCGAGGCCTGGCTCGACAACGCCTACGCCACCTGGGACCAGCCGCCGGTCGCCTTCCTGATCCTGGGCGACTACCCCGATTCCGGCGATCGCACCCCCGGCGTGACCTCGCCGATCTGGGACGGCTACTGCGTGTCGGACAACATCCTGGCCGACGTCGACGGCGACGACCTGCCCGACATGGTGCACGCGCGCATCTGCGGTCGCGACGACGCCGAGCTGGGCACGATGATCGGCAAGATGCTCTCCTACGAGCGCGAGCCCTACACGGATGCGGGGTTCTACGACCATCCGCTCATCGCCGGCGGCTGGCAGACCGAGCGCTGGTTCATCCTCTGTTGCGAGGTGATCGCGGGCCATCAGAGCGAGGTCCTGGGCAAGGAGCCGGTGCGCGAGTACGCCATCTACTCGGGCGCCCCGGGCAACGTCTGGTCGACCAACAGCAACACCGATATCGTGGTCGAGTACTTCGGGCCCGAGGGCCTGGGCTACATTCCGGCCACCCCCGCGCACCTGAACGACTGGGGAGGCAACGCCGAGGGCATCAACGCCGCCATCAACGCCGGCACCTACTTCCTGATGCACCGCGACCACGGTCTGGAAACAGGCTGGGGCGAGCCCGACTACGGCAACGGCGATCTGGCCGGATTGCACAACGAGCTCTACCCCTTCATCTTCAGCATCAACTGCCTGACCGGGAAGTACAACTGGGCCTCGGAGTGCTTCGCCGAGGCGTTCCACCGCATGGAGCACGGCGCGCTGGGGGTGATCGCCGCCTCCGAGACCTCCTACTCCTTCGTCAACGACACCTTCGTCTGGGGTATGTTCGACGCGCTCTGGCCCGACTTCCTGCCCGACTACAGCGGCCCTTACAGCGACAACATCGGCGACATCGAGCTGCGCACCGCCTTCGCCATGACCTACGGCAAGTACTTCCTGGAGCAGAGTAGCTGGCCGTCGAATCCCAACTCCAAGACGGTCACCTACCACCTGTTCCACCATCACGGCGACGCCTTCATGACGCTCTACTCGGAGATTCCCGCGGAGCTGAGCGTCTATCACTACGACACGTGCCCCCTGAACAGCGACGTCTTCGCCATCAGCGCGAACGAGGGGGCGGTGATCGCGCTCACGGTCGACGGCGAGATCATCGGCGTGGCCGATGCGACCGGCGCGATCCAGTCGGTGCCCATCATCCCGCAGACGCAAGCGGGTGAGCTGCGCATTACGGTCACCAAGGCCAACTACTACCGCTACGACGTCACCATCCCGATCGGCGGCACCGCCTACTACGTGAACGCCGCGGGCACAGGCGATTACCCGACCATCCAGGCGGCCATCGACGCGGCGACCGCCGGCGTGGTGATCGAACTGGAGGATGGCACCTACACCGGCGCCGGCAACCGCGACCTGGACTACCTGGGCAAGGCGATCCAGATCCGCTCGCGCAGCGCCAACCCGGCCGCGTGCGTGATCGACTGCCAGGCCGGACCGTCCGACATGCACCGGGGCGTCACCTTCCAGAACGGCGAGGACGGCGCCAGCCTGCTGGCGGGCGTGACGATCCGGGGCGGCTATGAAACCGTCGGCGGCGCGATCTCGTGCCCGAACGGCTCGCCCACCATTTCCAACTGCGTCTTCGAGGAGAACCAGGCCGAAGGCGGCGGGGCGTTGCACGTGCAGATCGGTGACCCCATCTTCTCCAGTTGCACCTTCCGGGCCAATGTGGCCCAGCCGTTCGACGGCGGGGCGATCATGACCCTGGACGGAACGACGCTCACCGAGTGCACCTTCGATGGCAATGCGGGCGATACGGTCTCGACCCTCACCGTCAGCGGTGGCGCCGTCACCTGCACGAACTGCACGTTCTACGCGAATACGATCGCAGCCGGCAGCGGCAGCACGGTTCACACCAACGCCGGCGCCATCACGCTCGACAACTGCATCCTCGCCTTCGCGCCCGCGGGGCAGGCCGTCGACCGCACCAACGAGGGCACCGTCAACCTCACCTGCTGCGACGTCTTCGGGAATGCCGGCGGCGACTGGGTGGGCTACATCGCCGGCCAGTACGGCGTGAACGGCAACTTCTCCGAGGACCCGCTCTTCTGCGACGCGCCGGGCGGCGACCTGACCATCAGCAGCGCCTCCTACTGCGCGCCGGGCGCCCACTCGCCCTGCGGCCTGATCGGCGCGCACGGGGTCGGGTGCACGCCGCCGGTCTACCAGTTGGCGGCCGACGGCTCGGGCGACTTCCCGACCATTCAGGCGGCGGTGGACGCTTCGGAGCCCGGCACGGTGATCGAGCTGCTCGACGGCATCTACACCGGCCCCGGCAACCGCGACGTCTACCTGGGCGACCATCACGTCGTCATCCGCTCCGAGACCGGGGACGCAACCGCCTGCGTGATCGACTGCCAGGGCACCGAGATCGACCCGCACCGCGGGTTCTTCGTCGACGGCTTCCTGGACACGCGCCTGCGGCTCGAGAATCTGACCATTGCGGGTGGCTTCGTCACCGGGACCGAGATGGGCGGCGCGGTCTACGTCGCCGGGGGAAGTTGTCCGCGGCTCGAGGGCTGCCTGCTGATCGACTGCACCTCCCAGGGCTACGGTGGAGCGATCGGCACCGACGGCGGCGCCTACGAGCTCGACCGGTGCACCTTGGCGGGCAACATGGCCGCAGCCGACGGAGGCGGCATCTACGCGGCCGGTGCGATGGCCTCCAGCGTGTCGTCGTGCACGTTCTACGGCAACAGCGCGGTTTTGGGCAGCGGCATCTACGTGACAGACGATGTCAGCCTTGCGATGAGCCACACGATCGTCTCCTTCGGCCTGACCGGCGAGGCGCTGGCCTGCGGCGGGACCGCCACAGCCACGCTCACCTGCTGCGACGTCTACGGCAACGAAGGCGGCGACTGGGTGGGCTGCATCGAAACGCAGATCGGCACGGACGGCAACATCGCCGAGGATCCGTTCTTCTGCGACGCCCCGGCCGGAGACTTCACGCTCTACGACGACTCACCCTGCGCCCCAGCAGAGAACCCTGAGTGCGGACAGATCGGTGCCTGGGGCGTGGACTGTATGCATCCGTACTTCGTGAAGCCCGACGGCACCGGCGACTACCCCACCATCCAGGCCGCCATCGATGCCGCGTTCAGCGGCCTGACGATCGAGCTGGACGACGGGGTCTTCACCGGCACCGGCAACCGCGATCTCGACTTCCACGGCAAGGCGATCACGCTCCGTTCGCGCAGCGGCAACGCGGAGGCCTGCATCATCGACCCGCAGGGCTCCTCCTCCAATGTCCACAACGCCTTCCGCTTCCACACCGGCGAGGACGAGGACACGATCGTCGAGGGCATCACGATGCGCGGCGGTTTCAGCTTCTTCGGCGGCGCGGTCTTCATCAACAGCGCCTCGCCCACGTTCCGCCGCTGCGTCTTCCTGGAGAACGGCGCCAACGACGGCGGCGCCATCTATGCCTTCTATAGCTGCGCGCCGCGCTTCGAGCAATGCACCTTCTCACACAACTACGCCTCCGGCGCCACGATGGGCGGCCACATCTTCTTGAACACCGAGGCCAACGCCGTGCTCGATAACTGCCTGCTGACCTACGCGCCGGCGGGCATGGCTATCCATGTCCTGTCGTCATCCCCGGTGCTCACCTGCTGCGATATCTTCGGCAACACCGACGGTGACTGGGTGGGTGAGATCGCGGGGCAATATGGCATCGACGGCAACATCTCGCTCGACCCGCTCTACTGCGACGTTGGCGCGTACAACCTGAAGATCGACGAGACCTCGCCCTGCGCTCCGGAGAACAACCCCGAGTGCGGTCTCATCGGCGCCCTCGACGTGGGCTGTTACTCGTCGGGGATCGCCGAGACCTGGAACGTTGACCGGCTGCGGCTGGCCACGACGGTGCCCAGCTCGGCGGCTGCCGGCACGACCATCCGCTACGCCATTCCGGGTAGTGGGCCCACGCAGGTGCGGCTGAGCATCTACGACGCCTCAGGCCGCGTGGTGCGCACGCTGATGAACGCGCGCCAGACGCCGGGTGTGTACACGCTCGTCTGGGACGGCAAGGGCGAGAACGGCGCGTTCGCCGGCAGCGGCGTATACTTCTGCCGTCTGACCAGCGGCGGCGAGAGCCGCACGCGCAATGTCGTTCTGCTACGATAACTTTCCAACTGCCGCCGCGGATCTCCCTACGCGGGGATTCGCGGCGGCCTCCCCGGCAAGGAGGCGTCCATGCGCGTCCCCCACCCCGCGGGCCGGCGAGCGTTGTTGCTCGCCGCGCTCGTTGGCTCCTGCGCTCTCATGGCCCTGTTTCCAACGTGGGCCGCGGCGCGAACCCTGACGGTCACGTTGAGTTTCGAACGACCCGTTGTCGAGCCGGTCGCCGCGGCGCCCGATGAGGTCGTCCTCGTCATGCCCGGCTGCACCTCATGGGGCACAACGGGCCTGCCCTTCCTGCCCGCGCGCGGGCTCGTGCTGGCCCTGCCGCCGGGGGAGGAGATCACCGCGGTGCGCAGCGAGGTCCTTGCGGAGCATCCCGTTCCCGGCACCCACCGGATCCTGACCACACCCGCGCCGCAGCCGGTGGGCGCCACGGGACCACTACCACCGACTTCGCCCGATCAAACGGTCTACGCCTCTGACGAGCCCTTTCCGGCCGAGCCGGCGCGGGTTGTCACCGTTGAGTCCGCCTGGGGCCATGCGCTGGCCTTCCTGCGGATCGTGCCGGTCTCCTACCGACCCGCGTCGGGCCGCCTGAGTTGGTGCGGCACTCTGCGCATCGAGGTTGACACGGCCCCCGTTGCGCGCCCCGCGCCCACCGCAGCGGCCGGACCGACGAGCCGCTCGGCGTCGCCGTCCCATCTGCTCGCCCAAATGGCATCATCCGCCAATCTGCGCGCCGACCCCGTGGTGCGGGACTACCTGCGCAAGCTCGTGGCCAATCCCTGCGAGCTGCCCCTCTACGATGCGCTCGTCCCCGCCGCCCCCGGCTCGGGTCGCCTCGACCCGGGTGACTTCGCCTACGTCGTCATCACCACCGCGGAGATGGAGCCTTGCTTCCGACAGGTGGTCCAGTTCCATTCCAGCCGCGGGCTGCGTGCCTGCACGGTGCTGTTGAGTGAGATCCTGGCCACCTACGGCGGTCGGGATGAGGCCGAACAGCTTCGCAACTTCATCATCGACGCCTACCAGACCTGGGGCGTGTCCTACGTGTTGCTGGGTGGAGACGCCGACCTGATACCCATCCGCCGGCTCTACGGACTCATCCAAGGTTTCGACGGACGTTTCCCCGGCGAGTGCTACTACGAGGGCCTCGACGGCACGTGGAACGACGACGGCGACGAGCTATGGGGTGAATGGGGGGAATGGGACCTGGTCGGCGAAGTGGCCGTGGGACGCGCATGCGTGGCGACCAGCGAGGAGTTCGATCGCTGGTGGCACAAGACGGTGATGGCCACCGAACACCCCGTCGTCGACGAGATCGAGAAGGGCCTCTTCCTGGGCGAGCAACTCGACGCCAACACCTGGGGCGGCCATTACATGGACGAGGTCAAGGATTACACCGCCACCCACGGCTACGAGACCTCCGGTTACCCGGAGACGTATGTGAAGGAAACGCTCTACGACCTGCACTTCGTGTGGGACAAGTGGGATCTGATTCCCTTGCTCAACTCCGGGTTCCCCACCACACACCACCTGGGCCACTCGGCTTGGAACCACGTGATGAAGATGGACAGCGAGGACATCGTCCACCTCACCAATGACGGCGCGACGCACAGCTACATGATCAACTACTCGCAAGGCTGCCATCCCAACATGTTCCACTACACTGGCGACGACGACGCCATCGCCGAGAAGCTGGTCTACGACGAGCACGGATCGGCCGCCTTCATCGGCAACACAAGCTACGGCTGGTTTTTCCCCGGCGTCACCTCCGGACCCTCGCAGCACTACGAGCGGCAGTTCGTCGACGCCTGCTACGGCGAGGGCATCGTGCAGATCGGCTGGATGAACGTCGACTCGAAAGTGGACAACATCTGGATGCTGACCGACTGGCTGCAGTGGTGTCACTACGAGCTGTGCGTCACTGGCGATCCGGCCCTGCCGCAATGGCGTCGCCTGGAGGGGCAGCTCGAGGTGACGCACGCCGGCACGCACGTGATCGGCCAAGACACCTATGAGGTGACGGTCTTCGCCGCAGGCGCCCCGGTGGAGAACGCGAGCGTGACGGTCTACTCCGGCGACCTCGAGCAGTGGAGCAGCGCGGCCACCGACGCGATGGGTCTGGCCGTGCTGCCGATGACGATCCAGGATCCGATGACGCTCCACCTCAAGGCGGTCAAGCCCGACCACCTGCCCGCGGCAGACAGCCTGGTGGCCGCCCCGGCCGCCGGTCCCTGGCTGCGACTGGCCGTTGTGGCGTTCGACGACGACGGAATGCCCCCCAGCATGGGCGACGGCGACGGCCTGGCCGATGCCGGCGAGACGCTGGAGCTGCGTTTGACGCTCGAAAACATCGGCCCGGCGCCGGCCGAGAACGCCGCCGTCGCCCTGGACAGCGCCGATCCGCGTCTGGCGGTGATCGACGGCGAGGCCATCTACGGCACCATCGCCGCAGGCGGCACTGCAGAGAACGGCGACGACCTGCTCGTGCGCGTCACGCCCGCGGCCGGCGACCTGGAGATCGCCCACCTCTCGCTCGATATGAGCTGCGACGGGCCGTCGGTCTGGAACACCACGTTCGGGATGCACCTGCACGCCCCGGTGCTCTCGCTGGCCGCGTGGGAGCTGGACGATACCGCAACCGGGGACGGCGAGGGCGACATGGACCCGGGTGAGACCTTCGCCTTGCGCGTCACGCTCGCCAACGCCGGGAGCGACGAAGCCCGCGACGTGGCAGCGCTGTTGGGCAGCGCGAGCACCTACGTCGACATCCACGACCCCGCGTCGGGGATGCCGCTGATCCCTATCGGAGGCCAGGAGACGCTCGTCCCCGACTTCGGGGCCACGCTCAGCCCTCTCACGCCGACCGACATCGAGATCGAGTTCGATCTGGCGGCCACCACCTGGGCCGAGCAGACCACGCAGATAACCTTCGCGGTGCCAGTGGCCTCCTTCTTCGAGGACGACTTCGAGCAGGAGAACGGCTGGACGGCGGGCGTCCCCGGCGACGACGCCACCGGGGGCGTCTGGGTGCGTGTCGATCCGATCGGTACGTGGGGATCGGGCATCCCGGTGCAGCCGGAGGATGACCACTCGCCTCTCGGCACGCACTGCTTCGTAACGGGTCAGGGCGAGCAGGGCGGCTCGGCCATGGCGAGCGACGTCGACGGCGGGCGCACGACGCTGCTCTCACCCGCGTTGGATCTGACCGCGGCCACCGAGCCGCGCCTCATCTACTGGCGGTGGTGGACCAACAACTACGGTCCCTTTGCGGGCGAGGACGTCTGGCAGGTGGAGATCAGTGACGACGGGGGCGCCTCGTGGGTCTTTCTCGAGAACACGTATGACGGCATCAACGAGTGGGTGCGCCTCGAGTTCGCCTTGGAGGACTACATCGACCTGACTTCCAACGTGTGCATCCGCTTCATCGCCCGCGACGATCAGCACGACTCCTTGATCGAGGCGGCCGTCGACGATGTCTCGATCGAGTCCTCGCCGGGAACGGCCGGTATCGGCCCGGAAGGCGCGGGCGGGCCCGGAGTTGGGAGGCCCGGGGCCGTCACGACCGCGTTCGGGATCCACGCCGTTGCTCCGGGTGTGCTTCTCGCGGGCCGCGGCTCGGCCGCCGGCGCGGGTGCGCTCGCCATCCGCTACGCCCTGCCCGAGGCCGGGGAGGCCATCCTGCAGGTCTTCGCTGTCGACGGCGCCCTGGTGGCCACGCTGGCGGCAGGTCCGCACGCCGCCGGAGAACACCGGGCGAGCTGGAGCGGGCGCGGCCCCGCCGGCGCCCCGGCCGGCAGCGGCGTCTACTGGATTCGGTTGGCCGCCGGAGGTCGGACTGACGCTCGGAGGGTGATCGCGGTCCGCTGAGAGCACGTTCTGGAATGAGATCCCATCGCGACGGAATCCGCGGCGGGCAGGAGGCGTCACAAGACGCTTCGCCTGCCCGCCGTTCCGCTCGTGGAGCCTCGCCCAGGGCCTTGGACACACCCTGGCCCAGCGCCTTGCCCACACCCTAGCCCAGGGCCTTGCGCACGCCCTCCGCGTAGGCGGGATCGGCCTGGGCGAAGTGAGCGAGCTGGCGCTCGATGATCTCCTTGGGCACGCCCAGCATCGCGCCCGCGATCGAGGCGTGCAGCCGCTCGCGCTCGCCCTGGGGCATCAGCCGGTAGAGGTTGCCCGCCTGGGTGTAGTCGTCGTTGCCTTCGCGATGATCGTAGCGGTCGGCGTCGCCCGAGATCCGCAGCGGCGGCTCCTTGAAGCGCGCATCCTCGATGGGCCCGTCGAAGCTGTTGGGCTCGTAGTTCACCGCGCCGCCGTCGTTGCCGTCGAACCGCATGGCGCCGTCGCGGTGGTAGGTGTGCACCTCGGTGCGCGGCCGATTGACCGGCAGGCTCTCGTAGTTCACCCCCAGGCGATAGCGATGAGCGTCCGCGTAGGAAAAGATCCGGAACTGGAGCATCTTGTCGGGGCTGTGGCTCACGCCCGGCACGACGTTGGCCGGCGAGAAGGCCGACTGCTCCACGTCGGCGAAATAGTTCTCCGGATTGCGGTTCAGTTCCATGATCCCGACCTCGATCAGCGGATAGTCGCCGTGGGGCCAGACCTTGGTCAGGTCGAACGGATTGTAGGGCGTCTTCTCGGCGTCCGCCTCCGGCATGACCTGCACCATGAGGCGCCACTTCGGATGGTCGCCCCGCTCGATCGCATCGAACAGGTCGCGCTGGTGACTCTCCCGATCCTCGCCGACCAGGCGCGCGGCTTCCTCGTTCGTCAACGTCTCGATGCCCTGCAGGGTCTTGAAGTGGAACTTCACCCAGAAGCGCTCATTCTTGTCGTTGATGAGGCTGTAGGTATGGCTGCCGTAGCCGTTCATGTGACGGTAGCTCCTCGGGAGGCCACGGTCGGAGAAGAGAATCGTCACCTGATGGAGACTCTCCGGCGAAAGGGACCAGAAATCCCACATGGCGGTCGCGCTGCGCAGGTTGGTCTTCGGGTCCCGCTTCTGCGTGTGGATGAAGTCAGAGAACTTGTAGGGGTCCCGCACGAAGAAGACGGGCGTGTTGTTGCCCACCAGGTCCCAGTTTCCCTCCTCGGTGTAGAACTTGACCGCGAATCCCCGCACGTCGCGCTCGGCGTCGGCCGCGCCGCGCTCGCCGGCGACCGTGGAGAAGCGCAGGAAGCATTCGGTCTCCTTGCCGATTTTCGAGAAGATCGCGGCCTTGGTGTACTTCGTGATGTCACCCGTCACCTTGAGCGTGCCATACGCGCCTGAGCCCTTGGCGTGCACCACCCGCTCGGGGATGCGCTCGCGGTTGAAGTGGGCGTGCTTCTCGAAGAGCTGCCAGTCCTGGATCAGCAACGGCCCGCGCGGACCGGCGGTCAGCGAGTTCTGGTTGTCACCCACGGGAATCCCCGCGGAGGTGGTGAGTCGTTTCTTGCCCATTTCGTCTCCCTCCATGCATTGCGGCCTGTTGTCGGCCCGTGGCGGAGCGGATGCCTCTTCGGACGTCCTACTCCAGCCCATTCCCATCGTGACGGCATCGCGCGCAGATGCCCCGGAACTGAACCGTGTGGTCGCGCACCTCGAAGTCCATCCGGCGCGCGGCCCTGGGCGACCGGAGCGCGTCCAATCCCCTCTCCTCGAAGTCGATCAGCGTGCTGCAGCGCAGACAGATCAGGTGGTGATGCGGCCGGGCGTTGGGATCGAACCGCACCGCCACACCCGGATGACACACCCTCTTCACCAACCCGACATCGACGAGCAGTTCCAGCACGCGGTAGACCGTCATCCGCGACACGCCCGGAAGGACATCCCGGACATCCTCGTGGACCTGGTCCGCCGTAGGATGATCGGTGCGCCCCAGCAGCGCTTCGTACGTGACGCGGCGCTGGATGGTGAAGGGGACGCCGCGCTGCCGGCAGCGCTCCCGAAAGGTCTCAACCCAGTGGGCGCAATTCTGATCATCCATAGCGGGTGGTATTTTGTATCATCGCATCGGGATCGTCAATGCCTTAGTTGCTAGGCGGGCCCTCGTCCCTAATTGACGGCACGCCAAGAAGATACGCATCACGTACGACGCACAAGGTCTGGGGGGTGGCGTACGGAGATCGCAGACCGAGCATTCCGTCGACTCGGTCGTCGGGCTTCGACCGCAGCAAGCCACGCCACAAGCACCAGGTTTCTCTGCCTTTCGAAGCGACTCTCATCCTCGGGTGTAGGCTGGATGAGGTGCGATCGTGTCAATCCCCTCCCACACTGGACCGCACGAGAGCAAACCGAGCCGCCGCCGTCCCGTGCGTCGTGCGAATCCTGGCCAGATAGATCCCTACGGGAACCGCGACGCCGCAAGCGTTGCGGCCCTTCCACAGCAGTTCGACCGGACCCGCCGGCGATTGCCCCTCATACAGACGCAGCACCTCACGACCCTGGACATCGTAGATCGCCGCGCGAAGTCCGCCTGCAACCTGCATATGGAAACGGATCGCCGTCTCACTGGATGCGGGATTGGGGCAGATCTCCAGCGCTGTGATTGCCTGCCACGGTTCCAGGTCGACCACGACATGAGCCGCTTCACACTGGATCGGAAGAACAGTGAAGGTACCGGTGCCTGCGGTGTGGGCTAGGCCGCCCGAAAGGCACACCGCGCGGGCACCTCCCGCATGAACGGATCCCAGCAGCCGCGGGAACACCGGATCATGGACGTCGATGACGCGGATCCCAAATCTCCCGGCGACGTAGACCGAGCCATCCAAGACATCGATGTCCGCGATCCATCGCAGTCCTGGACTTGAGAGGCTACCGACGACATGCGGATTGTCAGGATTGGACACTTCCACAACCCAGAGTGCTTCGAGACCACCAACATAGACGTACGCACCCGCGACGGCCACGGCCATTGGGTCTGGATGCGGAATCGAGACACTCCCCCTGATCTGCGGGCTCTCGGGCGTGGTGATGTCGATCACCCAGAGGATGCTGGGATCATCGTCGATGAGGTAGGCGTGCGTATCGGAGACCGCTACGCCGTAGGCCGTTCCCCCCGTCGTCACGCTGCTCAATACGTAGGCGGTCGACGGCTCGGAGATGTCGATCACCACCAGGCCCGCCTGATCACAGGCAGCATAGGCGCAGCTGCCGGCCAGGGCGATCCGTCGGGCCAAGCCTGGCAAGTAGACACTTCGGATGACGTGGGGATTCGCGGGATCCTCGAGATCGACCACATAGACGATGCCCTCGCCGCCCGCGTAGGCCACCGTCCCTCGCGCCGCCACGGCATGGCAGACGCGCGTTACGTCGATCACGCCCTGGGAAACCGGCAATTGCGGATCTGCAACACTGACTACTTCGACGATGCCGTTCAGCGGAAAGGAACGGCTCGCGCCGACGATGCAGGCATGATCTTCCCACACGGTCACGTCCTGGGCGTCCGGCGCGACACTTGCTTCGCCGACGGCTTCAGGGCTGATGGGACCGCGGATGTCGAAGACCTCCAGGTAGCCGAAGTGCTCGTCGGGGCAGCAGGCGATGAAGGCGTAGTCACCGCCGACAGCCACCCCAAACGCGTTTCCGCTGGTCTCCATCGTTGCCACGATCCTGGGATGCTGCGGATCTTCGACATCGGCCACGCAGAACCCTGAATGCGTTGCCATGAAAGCGTGTGGTTCCTCAACGCTCACGTCGTTAGGAGATACTTGCAGACTGCCCACGATTTCCGGCCGGCTGGGATCGGAAACGTCGATGACACTGAGGTAGACATCGTCTGTCACGTAGGCATAGCTTTGCGCCACCGCCACTCTCCTGGCGAATCGCTGCAATCCGACGCTTCCCACAATGACCGGACTCGACGGATCGAGAACATCGATGATCTGAAGACTCGGGCCGGCGGTCACACAGGCATGGCCATCGTGAATCGCCACACCGCCCGCCGGCCCGGGCAGATCCAGACTGCTCACGACCTGGGGGGCCTTCGGATTCCGGATGTCGATGATCTGGAACCAGTGGTCTTCTGCAAGATAGGCGTGACAGTCCTCGACCGCCACAGCCTCCGCGGCACCTGGTGTGCTCAGCCTCGCGATGACTCTCGGATCGGCCGGATCCGAGATATCGACCACCTCGAACGCCCCATCATAGGGATAGCTGTAGTTCTTCTCCGCGAGATAGGCCGTCTCGCCAGATACGGCGACATCGAACGGCCATGCGATGGTGAAGGCGCTGCCCACCAGACAGGGGCTTCCCGGTTCGGAGATGTCGTAGATCTGAAACCCGGGGGCGCCCCAGAATCCGCAGGCAACGTAGGCGTAGTCATCCCTGACCACCACATCCAAGGCATGGCCGGCGGTGGTGACCCGTCCTTCCCAGTGAAGGTAAGCACCGTAATCGATGCAGTCGGCCGGTGGCGCCTCGCAGCAGAACAGATTCCAGAAGACCACTGCACAGAATGCAACGCAGAGGACTCTCATCGCGGGACCCTCCTCTGTGCGACGCGTGCGCCGAAACCCTTTTGAGGAACCCCTTATCAGCGAAGGGGGGTACGCGACGGGGGAGGCCAAGATCAGGATTCCATCCCCACCCAAGCCGCAGCGAAGCACGAACTCGATCAGAACGCCCTTGGCCTTGATCTCGTGAACCGTGATCCTCTACGCATCGTGTCGTTCCAGATCACCTCATGACGATGAGCCGCGCGCTGGTCGCTCCCCTCGCGCTGGAGACCCGAACCAGGTACATTCCACCGGCTACCGGGTGGCCGCTGTCATCACGGCCGTCCCATTGCAGGTCGTGAATGCCCGCATCGAGGAAATCTCCGAACAACTCGCGGACCCGCCGGCCGGCCGGATCGTAGACACCTGCTCGTGCCTGGCCGCCGTTCCATGTCTCGAATCGAACCGCCGTCCGGTTTGAAGTCGGATTCGGGGACAGGGACAGCCGCAGGACCGGCGCGCACCGGGCCCAATCGTCATGACCCCGAATATCCATGGTCTCACACTGGAGCGGAAGGACCTGAAGCCCGGATTCACCGTCCGTGACATACGCATAGCTCCCCGTGACGGCGGCCACACGAATCGCCCATCCCGGCGTCTTCTTGCCGCCGACGATCAGGGGGCTCTCGGGAATCGAGATATCGTACACCTCTAAACCGGTAGACCGGCCCACAACGTAGGCGTGCGTGCCCGCAATATCCACATGATCGCAGCCGCCGGCCGGACCCGTCCATCCAATGATCGCGGGAATCTCAGGAATCGCTACGTCGATGACGAAGAACCCATTCTGGTCGGCGACATAGGCATGCGTGCCCAGAACCGCCACGCCGTTCGCCGTGCCTGATGTATAGGCCCAGGACACGATGCGGGGCCTCTCCGGATTCGCGATGTCGATCACCTCCAAGCCGAGCTGTCCGTCCGCGACATAGGCATAGGTGCCCGATACCGCGACTCCCGAAGCAACCCCGGGTGTGTTCACCGTGCCGACGATCCTCGGATCCTGGGGCGTGGCGATGTCGACCACGCTCAACCCGCACGAATCATACTCGGTGAAGTGCGTGACGTAGGCGAGCGTGCCCGAGACGGCGACGTCCCTGGCGTTGGGTGGCGTTCGGGCATTGCCAACTACCACGGGATTGATGGGATTCGAGATGTCGACCACCGTCAGCCCGGCGGACCCATCCGCGACGAGGGCATATTGGCCCGAGATGGCCACGCCACATGAAAGGTCCAGTGTGCTCGCGCCGCCGACGACCTGAGGATTCTGGGGATCCGCGATATCGATCACCTGCAGTCCGGCCGACACGTCCGCAACGTATGCGTGCATTCCTGAGATGGCCACGTCCCATGCGTAACCCGGCGTGTCCGTACTCCCCGTGATATCGGGTGTTCGGGGATTCGTGACATCGATCACCCGGAAACCGCCACCCCAAACTGCAAGACAGGCGAGGCTCTCCATGATCGCCACGCCCTCAACGTAGCCGGGCACGCCGATGTTCCCCAAGATCGCCGGGCTCGCGGGACTCGTGATATCGACCACAAAGAGCCCGCCGGCGCCGTCTGCGACGTAGGCTTCGTTGCCCGCGACGGCGACATCCATGGCGTAGTTGGGCAAGTCGACGGACGCCACCACCTGGGGCGCGAAGGGGTCCTCGACCGCAACGATTTGAAGACCCCTGCTGTGGCTGGCGACGTAGGCGTAGACTCCCGAGATCGCCACGGCCTGAGGGTCTCCGTGCGGGTCCACGCTCCCCAGGATCGTCGGACTCTCCGGCGTTGAGATGTCGATGACCCATAGGCAGCTTCCGCCCGCTGCGTACGCATAGGTGCCCGAGATGCAGACACCAACGACGGCCCCTACCGGGATGTCGACAGAGCCCAGAATCTGCGGACTCTGAGGAGCCGCGATGTCCACGACTTGGAGGCCTTCGTATCCGTCGGCGACAACGGCCAGGGATCCCGAGACCGCGACTTCCCGGGCATCGCCGGGCGTGTCCACCTCACCCACGATCTGTGGGCTGCTGGGATTCGTGATGTCGATGATCGTTAGACCGGCGGGGCTATCCGCGACGTAGGCATAGACGCCCGCGACGCAGATGCCCTTGGGGACGCCTCGCAAGTGCACGGAGCCCACCATCGAGGGGTGCTGCGGATTCGCGACGTCGATGACCTGGAGGCGCGACCACGGCGACTGGTCGGCGACGTAGGCATAGGTGCCCGATACTGCCAGGTCAGCGGCGTACACCATGGTGGAGATCCCGCCGACCCAGTGCAGATACTCACCGTAGTCGATGCAGTCGGCCGGTGGCGCCTCGCAGAAGATCGCGATCCAGAAGGCCACTGCGCAAAAGGCAATGCGGGAAACTCTCATCGTTGGTCCCTCCTTCCATGCGACGCATGCGCCGACACTCCTTCGAGGAACCATGACCTGCGTGCCAGACCACGTAGTGCACTAGCCGCTCTGTCTGGGAGCGTGTAGATTGTACTCCTAGGGAAAGCGCAGTGGGAATAGGGGTGCTGGGCTCCGGACGAGGTCAGCGATTACCTCATCGTGCAGAAAGGCTCTCCCTTCGACGAGAACCCACCCTAGCCGACGTCCGGGCAAGACCGAATGGATCGACTGCAAGCCTCACGAAAAGAAGAAGTTACCTGAATCTCGCGGTGAAGCTCAGAACTCGATTGCCGCCCCGATGCGGTAGGTCACCATATCGGTCCGCGAGTCGACCACGTCGTACCGCACCGCTTCGTTCTCACGGTGAATCGAGCCTTCCTTCAGGTAGCGCGCCTCTCCGCCCGAAACGTACCGAACGCCGAAATCAATCAAGACGCTCTTGACCTTAGATGGCTCTGACTGGTCTGCCGAAGGCGCGCGGTAGACGGCGACCATGAGACCGCCACCGCCCCCGTAGTTGAACGCGGTGTCTTCGAAGTTGGTGGAACTGGCGACCTCTTCGTTGTTGCTCGCGTTCTTGATCGAAGTACGGGTGAAGAGGTAGTTCAGGCCGATGACACCGTCGAGATAGGGACGGAGGATGCCTCTCGGCGGCTGGATGCGCAGCAGGAGATCCGCCTGGACCAGGTTGTTGTCGGTCGAGACGTCGACCGTAACGTCCGGAACGGTGGTGCTGAACGGCTCCTTGCGGGACTCGTGTCCGTAGCTAGTTTCTGTTGCCCAGGTCCTGCGAGAGGCGTTTCTGCCAGTATTGA
>CAZPGB010000024.1:0-84322 GCA_964585945.1 uncultured bacterium
TAGCTCGGCAGCGACCGGGCGGGCGGCTCGCTGTAGGACTGCCCGTCGATGTCGCGCACCGCCCCCTCGCCGCGCGACAGGTAGGCCGAGGTCACCAGGTAGTCGCCGCCCTGGTGCACCTCCAGACCGGTGCCCGTGGGCGGGTCGACATCATCGTTGTTGTGCTGATTGAAACCGTTCCACCAGTCGAGATGGTACTCGGCGAGGTTGGGCTCCCCCGATTCCCCGGCGGCGGCCCAGTTGCCGGTCATCAACAGGTTGCCCTCCATGGCCGCCATGGCGCCATGGGTCCAGCAGGTGCCGCCTTGCTGGCTCTTGACCGAGGTGACGAAGCTCTCTCCGCCCACATCGCGCAGGTCGAAGGAGGAGGGCGGGTCGGCATCCGCGGCGGACGCGAAGGCCAGAAGGACGGACAGGGTTCCCAGCAGACGGACCCATGGGAAAATGCGAGACGTCATTATGCCACTCCTTGAGTCGGCGGGCGGCGCCGCGTGGGTCTTCAAGGGCCACGTTCGTGGCCCGGATCGGGGATGGACCCGCTTCACGACGGCGATTGTCATGCAACAGTATAGCGCTTGGCGTGCGAGGGGCCAAGGGAGGATCCGAACTGGGCCCGGCAACTTCCCCCGAACTCCTTCCATTATGGGTTCCTACGGCCCGTGCCTTCTGAAATCCGGGCGCCGGCACCACGACGTGGCAGGCCTGGACGACGCCCACGTGGCGGCCGCGAGCAGTGCCGTCTCCGAATCGCCGTTGCGTGCGGTGATCGTCGCGATCAACAGGAGCGTGATAGACGGCACTGCCCAGGGGCCCTACGCTCCCGCTTCACGGAGACGAGGCGAGGCCAGCTTCCATTGCCGGGATGTCTGGCTCGCATCGTCCAACCGCGGTCGCACCACGGAGGAGAACCATGACCTTCCCGCGAGCCGACAAGTGGGCGGACTTCTTCAATCAGCATGCTCCCCAATACGAGGAGAACTGCTTCACGAAGAACACGTTGGCCGAGGTCGACTTCCTGGTCGCCGAGCTCGATCTCGAGCCGGGCATGACCGTGCTGGACGTCGGCTGCGGTACGGGCCGCCATGCCATCGAGCTCGCGCGGCGCGGCTACCGCGTAACGGGCATCGACATCTCCGCGGGCATGCTGGCCGAGGCGGCCCACAACGCCGCGCGCGCCGGCGTGGACGTTGCGTGGGTCGAATCCGATGCCAGGGACTTTTCGCTGCCCCCGCATTTCGACGCCGCCCTGTGCCTGTGCGAAGGCGCTTTCGGTCTCCTGGGCCGAGAGGACGATCCGATCGGGCAACCCCTGGCCATTCTCCGCAATGTCGCCGCGGCCCTGCGGCCTGAAGCTCCCTGCCTCTTCACCGTGCTCAACGGCTACGCCCTGAGCCGGCGGCATTCTCGGGAAAGCGTGGCCGAGGGGCTGTTCGATCCGCTGACGCTGGCCGAGTGCTCCGAGTACTCCGCATCCGATCCGTCCGGTCGGCATTCCCTGAGAGAACGGGCATTCGTGCCCACCGAGCTCGTGCTTCTCTTCGGAGCGGCCGGGCTGGCTGTCACGAACATCTGGGGCGGCACGGCCGGAAGCTGGAACAGGCAGACCATCGACCTGGATGAGATCGAGATCATGGTGGTGGCCAGGAAGTCCACGCAACTCTGGGGCCCACTCGGGGAACTGGATGTACCCTAGCGCCTCTCGCGCAGGTCGTCCGCGAGCGCTTCCAGGAGCCGGCGCGCCGATTCGCCGCGGTTGAAGGGGGCGCTGATCTGTAGGCCCGCGACCCGGGGCAGGGCCTGGCGGGCCATCTCCAAGGCGATGATCAGTCCCATCTCCCGCTCGGCCTCGGGATCTCCCGCGACCGATCGCATCCGTTCCATGATCGGCGGCGGGATCGAGACGCCCGGCACCTCGTTGTTGAGGAACTCGGCGTTGCGCAGCGACTGCAGGGGCCAGATGCCGGCCAGGATCGGAATGCGGAAATCGCGGATCGCGTCCAGGAACCGGAAGAGGGCCTCGATGTCGAAGACCGGTTGGGTGACGCCGTACTCCGCGCCTGCGTCCACCTTCCAGAAGAAACGCTCGATCTCCCGCTCGAACGAGAGGGCGGTTGGGTTGCCGCCCACGCCGATCAGGAAGCCGGTCGGCTTGCCGATGCTCCGGCCGGCGACGTCGTAGCCCGCGTTGAGTCGCCGCACCAAGTTGGTAAGGCCGATCGAGTCGATGTCGAAGACGGGCGTGGCGTCGGGGTAGTCGCCCTTGATGATCGTGTCGCCGGTGATCAGCAGCAGGTTCCGTACGCCGAGCGCGTAGGCGCCCAGCAGATCGGCCTGCATTCCCAGTAGGTTGCGATCGCGGCACACGTAGTGGAGAACCGCCTCGATCCGCTCGTTCTCTTGCTGGATGCGAACAGCCGTCGCGAGCGGACTCAGACGCGCGGTGGCCCGCGGTCCGTCGGGAATGTTGACCGCATCGAAGCCGGCTTCAGCCAGCTCGCGCGTGATGCGCAACAGGCGCTTCAGCCCCCAGCCGCGCGGCGGCATCAGCTCCACGGTGGCCGTGAACCGGCCCGCCGCGATCCTGCGGCCCAGCCGGGAGCGTTCGGCCATCGGGATCGGGGGGGCCGCGGGCTCCTCGCGGCTGACGGTGCGGACGGCGTCGGGGCGTCGTTCGACCGGGTGCACGGCGCGCAGTCCTCGGGCCAGGGCGCGGATATGCTCGGGCGTGGTGCCGCAGCATCCGCCCACGATGCGGGCGCCGACCTCGGCGAAGCGCTTGCCGTAGCGAGCGAAGTACTCGGGGCTCGAGAGGTAGAAGTAGCGTTGGTCGAGCTGCTTGGGGAAGCCGGCATTGGGCTGGACCGAGACGGGCAGCCGCGTCACTGCGATCAACCGTTCCAGCGCCTCCAACATCAGCTCCGGTCCGACGGTGCAGTTCAAGCCCAGCGCGTCGGGGCCGGCCTCCTCGATCAGACCGGCGATAGCCTCGATGGGCGCGCCGTAGAACGTCTGGCCCCGCTCGTCCAGCGTCATCTGCGCCAGCACCGGCATCTGCGGCGCGGCGGCGCGGACACCGTGGATCGCCTCGACCAGCTCCTCGGGGCTGGCGAAGGTCTCCAGGGCGAAGAGATCCACGCCACCCGGCAACAGCGCTTCGGCCTGCTGCCGGAACGCGGCGCGGGCCTCCTCGCGCGATGTGGGCCCCCACGGCTCGATCTTGATACCCAGCGGTCCGATCGATCCGGCGACCAGTAGCTCGTCGCCGCCCGCCTCGCGGGCGAGCTGCGCGCCCCGATGGTTGATCTCCACCAGCTTGTCGGCCAGATGGTGGCTGGCGAGCTTGACCGCATTGGCGCCGAAGGTGTTCGTCTGCAGTACCTGCGCTCCGGCGTCGCGGTACTCACGGTGGATTTGGAGCACCAGGTCGGGGTCTTCCAGATTCAAGGCGTCGAAGCAGCGACCCAGGTGAATTCCGCGCTCATAGAGGCACGTGCCCATGGCGCCGTCGAAGAGCACCAGGCCCTCAGTCAGGCTCTTGCGGAAGTCACGCTGCACGTTCTGGTCTCCCTTGTCAGAGCGCGCCGGGAGCGGCCCCAGGGCCGGTCTCGACGATCAGACGACGTTGGTCGGTGCCTGGCCCGGTCTGGGCGGGTCGGCTACCCGGCGATGCCGATCAGCCGATCGGCCAGGATGCCCACCGCGGTCGCGAAGTAGATCGAACGGTTCCACGTCATCAGGACCTCGAAGTTCCGATAGACGACGAAGGCCGGTCCCTCGGGGCCGTCGGGTAGAACGACCGCGGCCTGCAGATCGGGCTCGCGGGGAAGATCCTGGCCGTCAGCGCGCCGCACGCCGAGCGCCTGCCACTGCGAGAGCGGACGCTTCACCTCGAGTCCCGTGGCCTCGACGTCGAAGCCTTCCGGCAGACGGACCCGGCGTCCCCAGATGTACCGTTCCTGCCAGCCCGATTGGGCCAGGTAGTTGGCCGCCGAGGCGAAGACATCCGCCTTGGAATTCCAGATGTCCTGGCGGCCGTCGCCGTCGAAGTCGATCGCGTGACGGGCGAAGGAGGAAGGCATGAACTGGCACTGACCCATCGCGCCCGCCCACGAGCCCATGAAGTCGCCCACCTTCACGTGACCCTCGTCCAGGATCTCGAGCGCGGTCAGCAGCTCTCCCCGGAAGTAGCTGCCTCGGCGGCCGTCGAAGGCCAGTGTCGCCAACGCCGGCACCACCGGAAATCCGCCTTGCAGGCGTCCGAAATCGGATTCGACGCCCCACAGGGCCACCAGGTATCGCGGCGGGACCCCGAAGTGGTCGTGGATCTGCCCGAGCAGCTCCTGATGCTCGGCCAGCAGGCGGCGTCCGGTCTCCACTCGGGACGGCGGCACCACGCGGTCGAGATACTCGTCGAAAGTGAGCTTGAATTCCGGCTGGTCGCGATCCAGCTCGATCACCCGCGTGATGGGCTCGATGTCTTGCAGCGCCGCATCGAGCGTGGCGGACGAGATGCCGCGCGCATGGGCCTCTTGGCGCAGCTCGGACAACCAGTCCTGAAAGCGCAGTTCCATTGCGACCATTGGGTCCGCGCCCTCGGTAGCCGGATCGGGGGACGTCTCTTCCTGGGCGCCGGCGAGGGGCATCACCAGCAGCGTCGCCCAAGCGAACAGGCAGACCATGCGGCGCGCGACCCCCTTGCGGGGATGCAGGTTTCGACGACGCGGGCCGGCGGGCAATCGGCGGCTTCGCGGCCGGTAGTCAGTGCGGGGGGCGACGCTTGCGAGCACGGATCTCTGCCTCCTATCTTGGGCGTCCCTCGGGGACGCTGGGCCGGGATGGTCCGCTGCCGATCGGCGCGGGCGGAACGGGAAGCGCGTCCTCTTGGCTACCAATCTCGTCCAACGCACCGATCCTCCTTAGTTTGGGCGACGCCCAGGCGGTGGCGATGACGACGGCGATGGTGCCGAGGCCTCCACTGACCACCGAGACTACCGGCCCGAACCAGTGCGCCACCAGTCCCGACTCGAGTCCGCCCAGCTCATTCGAGATGCCGATGAAGACCCCGTTGACCGCCGAGACGCGGCCGCGCATCCGATCGGGCGTGAGCATCTGGACCAGCGTGTGACGCACGACGACGCTGATGTTGTCCAGCGCACCGGTCAAGAACAGCATCGCCAGCGAGAGCCAGAACGACTTCGAAAGACCGAAGACCACCGTCGCCGCTCCGAACCCGGCCACCGCCACCAGCAGGTTGCGGCCCGCCTGGCGCATCGGTGGGCGGTGGGCCAGAAGCATGGCCATGCAGAAGGCCCCCGCCGCCGGCGCGGCGTTGAGCCATCCGAAGCCGCGCGCGCCGACGCCCAGGATATCCTCGGCGAAGATCGGCAGCAAGTAGACCGCGCCGCCGAAGAGCACCGCGAACATATCGAGCGAGACGGCCGCCAGAATGACGCGCTTGCGCCGGACGAACCGCATGCCCGCCAGGAGATTGGCCAGCCGGTCGGTCTCGCCGGCCTCTCCCGGCGCCTCGGCGGCGGAGGCGAGGTTCATGCGTGCGAGCAGCAGGACAAAGACCACCGAGCCGCAGGCGGCCAGCAGATACGCGCTGGGAACATGGGCGGCGATGACGAATCCCCCGATGGCCGGACCCACCACTGATGAGATCTGAAACATGCTCGTGTTCCAGGTGACGGCGTTGGAGAAAGCCACCCGGGGCACGAGCCTCGGCAGCAACGCCAAGCGCGCCGGCCGGCCGACGGCCACACAGGCGGCATCGAGTAGCAAGAGACCGTACATGAGGAGGATGGGGCCCTGGAACCACGAGACGAGCGCCAACCCCAGGCTGGTGAGCGTCATGCCGGCCAGGCTGAGCATGATCAGTCTGCGCCGGGGCCAGCGGTCGGCCAGGTAGCCGGCAGGCAGGGCCAGCAGGATCGTCGGCAACGCCTGCACCAACCCGACCATGCCCAGGGCCAGCGCCTCGCCCGTGCGCTGGTAGATCTCCCAGCCGATCGCCACGCTCTGAATGCGCGTGCCGAGCAGCGCGGCCAGCCAGCCGAGGAGATATCGCCGGTAGTCGCTCTGCCGGAAGGCGGCGTAGGGGTCGTGACGGGTGGTCATGGCGAGTCCGGGGGTTCGCCCTCGCCCCCCGTGCG
This sequence comes from uncultured bacterium, assembly GCA_964585945.1. Lineage (GTDB taxonomy): Bacteria > Eisenbacteria > RBG-16-71-46 > CAIMUX01 > WJJG01 > CAZDKK01. Next base: position 6,156 of record CAZPGB010000024.1, read on the forward strand.
CGCGGCGGTCGCGCGCGCCATGCGATCGAGGGCCTCCAGCAGCAGGCCGCGGGGGCAACCGAAGTTGAGGCGCACGAACCCGGGAACTCCGAAATCTACGCCGTCGGAGAGTCCGACCCCATGTTGCTCGAAGAACCGCGCCGGACTGGCCACGCCGAGGCCCCGCGCGTCGATCCAGGCCAGGTAGGTGGCCTCGGGAACCGCCATCTCGAGACCGGGCATCGCGGCGACGGACGCGACCACCTGATCGCGGTGCGCGCGCAGGGTCGTGAGCAGCGCCTCGCGCCACGCGCGGCCGTCCCGGTAGGCGGCCAGGGCGGCTTCGTAGCCCAGCACGTTGACGCCGGGCACGATGCCCCGGGCTTCGTTCTGGAAGCGCTGCCGCAAGCCGGCGTCGGAGATGACGGCCAGCGAGCAGCCGAGGCCGGCGATGTTGTAGGTCTTGCTGGGGGCCAGGAGCGTGATGGTGCGCGCGGCGACATCGGGGCCCAGGGTGGCAATCGGGATGTGGGGCTTGCCCTCATCCAGCAGCAGCTCGCAGTGGATCTCGTCCGAGCAGATCACCAGGTCGTGCTCTGCGCAGATGCGGGCCAGTTGCGTCAACTCGTCGCGGCCGAAGATCCGCCCGGCGGGATTGTGCGGGTTGCACAGCAGCATCAGGCGTGTGCGCGGCGTGACGGCCGCCGCGATACGCTCGAGGTCCATGACCCAGCGGTCTGCGGCGCACACCATCGGCACCCGCGTGACAGTGCGGTCGGAGAAGCGGGGGGCCGTGAGAAACGGCGGGTAGATTGGTGTGGTGCTCAGCACCTCGTCGCCGGAGGTTCCTACGGCCCGGCAGCAGAGATTGATCCCGGTGACCAGACCGGGAAGCCACACGATCCAGACCGGATCGATCCGCCAGCCGTAGTCGCGCTCCAGCATCTCCCGCACGACGTCGACCAGCGCGTCCGGGGCGACCGGGTAGCCGAAGATGCCGTGATCGACCCGCCGGCGAAGCGCGTCAAGGACCGCCGGCGGGGAGCGGAAGTCCATATCGGCCACCCAGAGGGGCAGCACGTCGCGGCCGCGGTAGCGCTCCCACTTCGCGCTGGCGGTGCCGCGCCGTTCGATGACGGTCTCGAAGTCGAAGGGATCCAAGGGCATGGTCGGCATTCCCATCGGTGTTTGGTGGACAAGAGCCTCCTACTCTCCCACCCGCCGGGGGCCGGATTCAACGCCATTCTACGGCCGCGTGGAAGGGCATGAGAGGGCAGGCTACGCTACGGCCGCGTGGAAGGGCACGAGAGGGCACGCGGGCACAGGCGGCACGACGAACGGTCGAGCTGCGTAGCGGGGAGAGGTCCCGCGATGGTATCATCGAGGGCGCAAGCGACCTGCGCGCTCGATGCACCGTTGCCGCTGCCGTCGCGGCAGTTCCATCCAAGCTCGGCCCGGGCCGGCGAAGGAGGTCCTCATGTACCGCTACGGTAGGTTCGCAGTCATCGTCCTCACCTTCGTGCTGGTGGTCGGCCCGGCGGTCGAACGCCCCGTCGCCGAGCCCTATCCGGTCGAGGCGATCCCGATTGCCAACGGGTTCTATTACTACCACGACCTGGGCGTCGATCCGGCCGGATGGGCCCACGCGTACCTGGATGAAACGTCGATCGACCGCCTCTACTACAGCACCAACGCAGGTGGTGCCTGGGGTGCGCCGGTCTACATCAACCCGACCAGCGATTGGGGCTCGATCAACGTTTCGGGCGCGGTGGACTCCCAAGGTCGCTCTCACATCGCCTTCGACGGCGGCCGGGCCATCGACAGCTTCTTCCACGCCACCAACCGGAGCGGGAGCTGGCAGGTGCAGCAGGTGATCTCGGACATGCGCTGGTACGCGCTCGATCTGGGCCCGGAACCGGAGGAGCTGCCGCGCGCCGCGTATTACGACAACTACAGTGGTCTGAACTATGCCGCGATGCAGCCTGGCGGGACCTGGTCCCACGCGAACGTGGACAACTCGGGCGGCGTGACCACCTATGCCGGCCGCTACCCCGATCTGGTGGTGGACGACATGGACCACGGTCACATCGCGTACTACTACTACGTGGACAGCCAGATCCGGTACGCAACCAACAGCTCGGGAAGCTGGGCGTGGTTCGTCGTCGCAACCGATGCCGGTGTTCAACCCAAGTCGTACATCACGCGCACGCCGCAGGGAGAGCTGCTGATCAGTTACAACATCAACGGCCGCATCTGGCTCGCGCGTGGAGAGGGGGGCGCCTGGACCCACACCGCCGTGACGGATCCGGGAAGCTTCGGGCAATCCGATGTCAAGTGTGACGCGGCGGGGAACGCGATCCTGGTGTACAACGACAGCAGCGCGGATCGACTCCTGCTGGCCATGGAGACGGGCGGCGGATTCGAGCACTACGAGCTGCGCGACCACCAGGCCGGCGGAGATGGACCCGTCCTGCAGGTGTGCGACGAGATCCTGCACGCGCTGGCCTGGGATCGCACCACCGAGGACGTCTTCTACCTTACCGGCCCGCTCTATCCTGCGGCGGTTGGAGGGTTGTCAATCGCCATGCCGGTGAGTCTGCAGGCTCATCCTTCCATCGTGCGGAGCGGCGAGCCGCTCGCGCTGCACCTGGTCCTGCCGACGGCGAGGGATGCGAGGATCGCTCTTTTCGACGCCACGGGATGCCGCGTCTGGTGGATGCGCGAGGCCGGCTTCGCCAACGGGACCCTGCGGTTCACCTGGCCGGAGCGGGACGCATGCGGCCGGCCGCTTCCGGCGGGCGTTTATCAGGCCGTCGCCGAGACCGGCGGCAAGCGCCTGCAGACGCGTGTCGTGGCGCTCCGCTGAAGAGGCGTTCTCCCAAGCCGAGAACCGACCGGCCGGCGGTGGGGCCCCGCCGGCCGGTGTGATGCACACCCTAGATGTAGCTCTGAGGGTGAGCTTCTGCAGGGCTAGCGCGAGAGCACCAGCTTGCGCGTGGAGCTCTCGCCCGCGACCTCGAGGCGGGCGAAGTAGACGCCCGCGGCCACACCCTCGGCATCCCAACGGGCCATGTGTGTGCCGGCATTCTGGACGCCCTCGAACAGCGTGGCGACCTTGCGGCCGTCGATGCCGTAGATGGCCAGGCTCACCGGAGCGGTCTGTGGGACCGCGTAGCTGATGGCGTTGCGCACGCGGTAGGGATTCTGGAAGATCGGCCGCGGCAGGCGGCTCACGACCGATTCTCCACCCTCGACACTCGACATGTTGCCGGGGCCAAAGGCGGCATCGGGCCACAGGCGGAAGCAGGCCTGCGCGAGCTCGGTGTTGTTCAAGACGAGGTTGCGCTCCGAATCCCACTCCTCGGTGTAGCCGAGGAAGACCTCGGCGCCCGCGCCCTCGGCGAAGAAGGGGATCAGGGCGTTGGTGTGGCTGCCGCTGTGCCACTCCATGCCGGGCAAATTGCCGGCGCCGTTGTTCACGATCGGCATCCAGTCGGGGTCCGAGCCCGGACCGCACAGGTAGCCGCACTCGTGATCACCGGTGACCACCACCAGGACATCATCCCAGGTGAAGGTGCCGTTGGTCTCGATCCAGTCGACCACCGCCTCGACCGAGCGATTGAAGTCGATCTCTTCCTCGATCATGCGGCCCGATGCGTTGCCGTGCGCGGCCCAGTCGATGGCGCCGCCCTCGACCATCAGGAAGAATCCGTTGGGGTTGTCATCCAGCACGTTGAGCGCTGCCTTCGTCATCTCCTCGAGTGTGCAGACGGTCTCGGTCAGCGGTACGACGTAGGGGTCAGCGTAGTAGTCGCCGCCGCGGTCGTGCTGCAACGTCTTGTAGACCTCGGGCAGGATGAAGAGACGCTTGGGCGCCGGACCCGTGGCCAGAGCCTGGACGTCCTCACGGGCGGTGACGAACGTCCACGGGTCGCGGATCCCGTCGGCGACGCCGGGGTGTCCCGAGTCCTCGCACCAGTTGTCGTCGATGTCGTCGCCGTCGGTGTCGTAGCCGCAGTTGCCCTCGAGGAACTCCTCGTACATAGTGTCGCCGCCGATGTAGCGCGTATCACCAGGGGTCGTGAGGAGGTTTCCGTCGCCGTCGTACCAGGGATTACCGCAACCCGCGATCACGTCCAGGCGCGTATCGAGCAGCATCTCCTGGGCGATCTCGGCGTAGTTGTTGCGGCTGACGTTGTGGGCCGCAAAGCCGGCCGGCGTGGCATGGCTGAATTCGACGCTGCTGACCACGCCGCTGGACTTGCCGATGTCCTCGGCCCGGTCCGCGATGTGCAGCAGCGGCTGCTCGTCCATGTCCACACCGATCGCGGCGTCATAGGTCTTGATGCCGCAGCTCATCGCTGTGGCCGCCGCGGCCGAGTCGGTGTAGTAGTCCATGACATAGCTGAAGTCGTTCCAGCAGGAGATCGTGCCGTAGCCGTTGCCCGAGCCCGACCAAGTGCTCAGGGCACACTGCACAGGCCAGCTCTCGTAGACCTGCGTGCCGGCGGCGCCGTACTGATAGTAGTCGGTCCCCTCGATGTGGTTGTAGCCGCAGCCATCGCTGATCATCACGATGATGACCTCGGGCTCGTCGATGCTCTCGGCCGGGTAGAGCTCAAACAGGAACTGGGCGAGCTCGGTGTTGTTGACGAATAGGCCCCGCTCAGGGTCGTATTCATCGGTGTAGGGCACCAAGCCCTCGGCCGCCACGCCGTTGGCGAAGATGGGAATGAGCGGATTGGTGTGGCTGCCGCTGTGCCATTCCATCCCGGGCAGGTTGCCGGCGCCGTTGTTGACGATCGGCATCCAGTCGGGATCGGACCCGGGACCGCACAAGTAACCACATTCGTGGTCACCGGTGACGATGACCAGCGTCTCGTCCCAGTTGCTGTACGTGTTGACCCAGTCGACGACCGCCTGGACCGAGTTGTTGAAATCGATCTCCTCCTCGATCACGCGCTCGGAGGCGTTGCCGTGGGAGGCCCAGTCGACCGCGCCGCCCTCGACCATCAGGAAGAGACCGTCCGCGTCGTTGTCGAGCACGTTGAGGGCCGCCCTGGTCATCTCCTCCAGCGTGGGGACCGTCTCGGTCAGCGGTGCCACGTAGGGATCGGCGTAGTAGTCGCCGCTGCGATCGTGCTGCAGCGTCTTGTAGCACTGCGGAACGCCGCAAACGCGCACGGGCGTGTCGCCCGTCATCATGTTCTGGAACTCCTCGCGCGTCTGGATGAGCGTCCAGGCGTCCGGGTTGCCGTCGCCGTTGCAGTCCTCGACCGGGTTGGTGTTGCCGTACTCGTCGATGACGATGTTTACCAGACCGGCCTCGAGGCTTTCCCAGACATACTGCCCACCGACGTAGTTGAAGGTGTTCGGCTGCGTGAGCAGATTGCCGTCGGCATCGAACCAGGGATTGCCGCAGCCCATGATCACGTCGGTACGGCTGTCGCAGAGCATCTCCTGGGCGATCTCGGAGTAGTTGTTCCGGCTCACGTTGTGCGCCACGTATCCAGCGGGGGTGGCGTGGCTGAACTCGACGCTGCTGACCACGCCGGTGGCCTTGCCCAGGTCCTTGAGCCGGTCGGCGATGTGCTCGAGCGGCTGCTGGTCCATGTCCATGCCGATCGCGCCGCCGTAGGTCTTGACGCCGCAGCTCATCGCGGTCGCCGCCGCGGCCGAGTCGGTGTAGTGCAGATTGACGTAGTTGAAGTCGCTCCAGGCGGTCTGCGGGAAATATCCGTTGCCGTCGCCAGCGTAGGTGCTCATGCCCGCCTGGTAGGGCCAGGACTCGTAGCCTTGGGCCGGGTGCGTGCCGTACTGGTAGTAGTTGGTAGCCGCGATGTGGTTGTAACCACAACCGTCGCTGATCATTACGATCACGTTCTTCGGCGGATCGGCGGCCGCTGTCCCTGGCATCGCCGCCATGACCAGCGCCGCCGCCATCACGGCGCCGCAGCAGGCAAGAAGCTTCTTCGAGCGCGTACTCATGGAGTTCCCTCCCTTTCTTGGATGATCCAACTCTGATGTGTTGGCGGAAGAACTTCTTGCCAGAAGAGAAGTTGCGGGCATGGGCCTTGACAGACCCATCCCCGCGGGCGCAGGCTTAACGCGCCGGGTATGTGGTGCCGTGGCCGCAAGTCGTGGCAATCTCATCTCGGCAACCCGGCCGGATCGAGCCCCAAACGAGATCCGGCCGGCCTACTTCCGCCTCACCCAATTCCCTGTGAGATCCGTCTGCCCCCCTAGAGTGCGCCCCGGAGATCCCGTGCCGCCTCGCCGAAGGACCGGCCTCACGGGCTTGATCCTAGGGCCCATGCAACTCCGCGACATAGTGTGGATAGCATTGGAGTGGTTAGTAGAGTGTGTGCCCCCTGTCAGCGACCCTGGACCAGGCGCCGGTCGGTCGATTATTATGGCCACAGCTAGACAAGAGGGCATGGCGGTCCGGGGGTCGTTCCGGGCTGCTCATCAAGGCGCGCGAAGAGGAGGCTCACTGGATGGACTATCACGAGCTATCCAAGCTTACTGTCGTAAAGCTGCGTGAGATGGCCGGAGAGTATGAGGACATCAAGAATGCCACCGGCATGCACAAGGAAGAGCTGGTGGATGTGCTGTGCGAGCACATGGGTATCGAGAAGCCGCACCGTGAGGTCAAAAGGGGCATCGGTCGGCGCAAACTGAAAGCCGAGATCCGCGAGCTGAAGAAGGTGCGCGACGAGGCGATCGCCAACAAGGACGCCGAAGCCCTGCGCCGCGTGCGCGTGAAGCTGCACGCAAAGAAGAAGCGCCTGCGGCGCGTCATTCAGAAGTGGAGCTGATCCATACGCTCGTCAACCACGGCCGGGACAAGGCGCGCGCGTCTGTTGCCCCGGCCGTTGGCCGTGCCTTCTGACGTCTTCCGTAGTCCTGTCCTCGGTGTGCAGTGGCCCCCGCTGACCTCCCCCCTTCGTCCTGTCCCCGCTTCGGCGCGGGTGCTACCATCGCCGGCGGCCCGTGATCGGCCGATCACCCGACGACCCGTTTGGGCCGCCGAGGACAGGCGGCGGCTACCGGAGAGCTAGTGGCGATGCGATCCACGATGCTGACGACGGAGCGGTGATGCACTCAGGGGAATCTCCGCCGAATATCGGTGGCGGCGACAGCTCCCACCCGCGCGTCGCAGCCGGCCGCTATCGTCTCGACGAGGAGATCGGCCGCGGCGGCATGGGCGCCGTCTATCGCGCGTGGGACGAGCACCTGCAACGCTGGGTGGCCATCAAGCGGTTGCGGCCCAGGACGCCCGACGACCGGCGCGCCGGGGCGCGTCTGCTCCGCGAAGCGCGCGCCGCCTCGGCTCTCAATCATCCCGCGATCGTCCAGGTTCACGATGTGGTGGAAGGTGAGGACGGCGAGGCCTACCTGGTGCAGGAGTTGGTTGCGGGCCGGTCGTTGCGCGAGTTGCTGGGGGAGCCCTGGTCGCTGGAGCGCTTCTACGCGCTGGCGATCGACTGCGCCGGAGCCTTGTCGGCCGCGACCGCCGAGGGGGTCGTCCACTGCGATCTGAAGCCCGAGAACATCGTGGTGAACGAGGATGGACGGGCGCGCATCCTCGATTTCGGCATCGCGCGCCAGGTTGTCTGCCCAGAAGATGCCGAGCCGAAACCGGCCGCAATGCGTGTGGCCGAGGAGGCGGCCTCCGATGACGAGGTCACCCGCACGATGGAGGCGGCCGGGCTACGTGGGACCCCGGCCTACATGGCGCCCGAGTTGATCGCCGGTCGACCGCCCGACGCGCGGGCCGACCTCTTCTGCCTGGGGCTGATCTTCTACGAGCTCCTGACCGGCCGGCACCCTTTTCGCCGATCGACCGTCGCGGCGACCTTGGTGGCCTTGGATCGCGACGAGCCGGCCGCGCCCAGCCGGTGGAATGCACACGTTCCCCCTCGTCTCGACCGGCTCGTGCTGCGCATGCTCGCCAAAGACCCCGAGCAGCGGTGCCCCTCGGCCCGCGAGCTGCTGTCGGAGCTACATGAGCTCGAAGAGCAACGGCCCGGCAAGCGCGCGGTGGCCCGGGTGTCGCGACGGCGCACGGCCTGGATCGCCGTGGCTGTGGCCGTTGCCGCGGCGGCCGGTTGGTGGGCGGTGGACCAGCAACTGGATACGGGGCCGGGCACTGCGGGGGCGGCGGTGCCCTACCTGGTCGTCGATGATTTCCAGAATCTCAGCGAGCACCCATCCGACGAGTACCTGGCGCTCGGGCTGGCGGAGGCGGTGCGCACCCACCTGGCGTCACTGGAAGGCATCCAGGTGGTGGAGCCCAAGGACGACTTGGGTGTCAAGCTGGCCCTGGAAGGCTCGGTGCAGCGCGCGGGCGACGAGCTGCGCATCAACTACCGGCTGATCGATCGCGGCAGCGGGGTGGTCTTGGCGGCGTCGATGGTCGAGGGTGAGATCGAGCGGCTCTTCGCGCTGCAGGATCGCGTGACCCACGAGGCAGCACAAGCCTTGGCCGATGAATTCGGCTTCGGCACGATGCCTCCTGAACGGCAGCAACCCACTTCGGACGTTTCGGCCTACGACTACTACCTTCAGGCGCGCGGTTATCTACAGCGGCCGGCGGATCAGAATGAGCTGCACATCGCCGCGGATCTCTTCCGGCGCGCGCGCGAGCTGGACGAGGGGTTCACCCAGGCCTTGGCCGGTCTCGGGGAGACGTATTGGAAGCTCTTCGAGGAAACCAAGGATCCCGAGTGGGCCCGCGAAGCCGAGGAGGTTTCTCAGGCGGCCCTGGAAGAGGATCCGTCTCGGGTTGAGGTGCAGATCACCCTGGGCACGATCTATCACGGCACCGGACGCTATCAGGCCGCGTCGGACGCCTTTCAGCGGGCCCTGGAACTGGATCCGCGCAGCGCGCCGGCCTATGTCGGCCTGGCGCGCGCGCAGATGGAGCTGGGCGAGCTGGCGGCCGCGGAGGAGACCTTTCGCGAGGCAATCCGCGTGCGCCCAGGAGATTGGTGGAGTCACAGTCAGCTCGGCGGGTTCTACGCCGGACAGAATCGGTTCGAAGAGGCAGCCGAGGCTTTTCGACGGGTGGTCGAGCTCACCCCCGACAACGCCCGCGGTTACTCCAATCTTGGGGCCGTGTTGATTCTGGCCGGGCGCAACGAGGAGGCCATCGACGCGTTGGAGCGGTCGATCGACCTGCGCCCCAATTACCGCGCCTATACGAACCTGGCGATGGCGTATCGCTACGAAGGTCGTCTCCAGGATGCAGTGCACAGCTACCAACAGGCGTTAGCGCTCGACCCGCGTGACCATCGCGTGTGGGGCAACTTGGGTTCCATCCACGTGCTGCTGGAAGGACATACCGCCGAAGCCGACAGCGCATTCGCTCGCGCCCTCGAGCTCGCCGACGACATGACCTCGGTCAATCCGAACGACGCCTTGCTGCACGCGTGGCGCGCGCAGTATCTGGCGGCCCTGGATCGCGACCAGGAGTCGCGCCGCGAGGTCTCGCGGGCCTTGGCACTGGCGCCGGACCGCGGGGATGTGCTGTACTACGTTTCGTCGGTCTTCGAGACCCTCGGTGATCGTGAGGCCGCTTTGAACGCGGTGGAACAGGCGGTGCGGGCCGGCTACCCGGTGGAGGTGTGGCACAAGGAGCCCTTCTTGAAACGGCTGGTAGCCGACCCCCGCTTCGAGCATGTGGTTGGCAACGCGCAGCAATGATGTGACCGAGGGAGCCGTCCCAACCGATCTGTCCGCGCGATGCCCAGGTCGGAGCAGCAGACAAGGAGAGTCGCTATGAGCACCTTCACATCCAGCCCCAGGATTCTCATCAGCAAGGAGGGGTCGACCGCGCGCCCCCGGCCGGAGGAGATGCGGGTTCGCGTGGGGGACCGCCTGCGATGGGAGGCGGAAACCGGAGGCAGCTTGGAGTTGGCGTTCGCCTTCGCCCAGGGTGCGGTGACCATCGATCCGTCCTTCGCAGGCGGGGGCGCGGGCGTCTCGAATCACATCGTGCAGGCTCGCGCCCAGCAGGTGGGCCGACACACCTACATCGCGAAGGTGACCACCCCGGAGCGTGTCGAGCTCGAAGCCGCAGGCGTGCTGATCATCGATCCCTGAGAGCGACCGTTCATTGAGGAGGGTAGGATGGAACTGGATCAGGAAACGTATGCCGTTCAGGTGGTGACCGGCGTCGGCACCGCAGTCCTCGTTCCGTACGTTCTGCGCGTTCGGGTGGGGGACCTCGTGCGCTGGGAACTCGACCAGGGAAGCCTGAAGGTCGTGCTTCCGATCGAGGACGAAAACGCGGTGGTGTTCAACGAGCAGGCCAGCGACGGGCCGGGTTCCAGTGCGCCGGACGGGCGCAAGGGGACCGGGAGCGATGCGGGCGGAGACATCGTGCAGGGCACGGCGGCCGTCGCAGGCGTTTACAGCCCGGCGGTGATCGTGTGGCAGGCCGGACGGCCTCCGGTCAACGCCGTCGGCATCTTGATCATCGATCCCTAGGAGCGGATGTCGGAGGCAAACGCTGCGGGTACTCATTGGTTTCCAACCAGATCCGCACGTCCGCTTCTGCACCCGGCAGATGCCGCCGGATCACCGCCCGCAGGGCGCCCGCATCCAAGCGCTCTTGGCTCATCACGTCTCGCGCGAGGCGCAGGAAGCCGTCGGGACCCAGCCGGCGCCTCATGTCGTCGAAGAACAGCTTCACGCGGTCGGACAGGATGAAGAGGTCCTTGTAGGTGCCGATGTCCTCGGCGCGCAAGTCCAGGATCGGCTTCTCCTCGGGCAGGGGGCGGCCCCGCAGGCTCAGACCCGTTTCCTTCTTCCGCATGTAGTCCGCTGATATGCCTTGGATGAATTCGGCGTACCAGTCTTCGCCCAGCATCTCGGCCAGCGCCGGCAGGTGGAAGTAGCCGGGAAAGCCCTCGCGCACGAGGGCGTAGAGATCGCCCTCCGGGTCGCAAGGCACCCACACGTGGGCGTGGACCAGCTCGTGGGCGAGCGTGCGCCCGGCGTAGGAGCCTTCGTCGAAGTCCCGCCACACGTCGTCGCTGATGCCGATGGCGTTGCCGCTCCCGATATTGCCGTAGGCGGGGAGCTGCATGACGTGAAGCTGACCGTTCAGGGCCCCCTTGCGGTAGTGGCGGGCATAGAAGCTGCGCAGCCGCTGTGCAAATTCCAGGATGCGGTCGGCATTGCCACGGCTGGCCTCGTCCTGCAGATGGTAGAGGTAGAGGCCGTTCTGCTCCCGCACATCGTAGGGGCGGGCCGAGCACTGCGCGTCGAAGATCTCGGTGTCCATGGCCCGCCACTCCGAGATGCGCACGCCGTCTTGAATGGACTCGGCGATCCGCGTGCCGGTGAACACCGGCGTGAACTCCTCCGGGACCTTCAGCACCACCCGCCGGAAGTTGACCGCATGGGAGCGGTCGCCCGGCCCGAGCAGGACGGGGAACCAGATCGAGTAGCCGTACGAGCGCAGGAAGACGCCGCCCTCGTCGATGCGCATGTAGTTGGAGATCGCCCGACTGGTGGAAGGGTTCATCCGTCCCTCCCAGCGCAGCCGAATCCCACGGCTCAGATCAACGCCTCGCGTGGCGAGGGCGACGCGACGCGCCACCGAGGAATAGTCTCGGTCGTAGAAGACCAGATCCTGGCGGCCATCCAGCTCCACGCCGGCGCATGCGGCCGAAGTCATCATCAACTCGCCGTGCAGGTAGAAGACGACCTCTTCTCCGGCGGGCCTCAAGGGCTCGGCGAATCGAATCAGCGCATCGCCCTCGAGGGCCGCCTGCGCGGGATCGAAGGTCACCTCCAGCTCGTAGGAGGCGACGCGAAGACTCTGCGGGAGGTCCTGGGCCGCCGCGCTGAACGCCGCCAGGCACATGAGGCCGGCCGCGAGCAAGACCCAGTGCCCGTCCTGCCGCGCCCACCGTTCGAAGTATTTCATCCTAGCTCCCGGTGGAAAGACCCGGCCGAGCCAGGCGCCCCGACTCGCGGGGGCGGATGGCTCGGCCGCAACACACCCTTGGGGTCCACGTTCACCAGGACGATCGAGAGCTCGGAAAGTTGCAGATCAGCGCCTCGGGGAGGTTGCCGTCTGCGCCGCCAGGCTCAGGGTCTCCGGGCGCGGGCGCCGACCTCCGAAACGACGACCCCACCGTCCGCATCTCCGCCGATTCCCTAGCGGCAGAGCTGGATCTTACGGGCCAAGGTTTGATCGCCTGCGCGCAAGCGGCCCAGATAGCAGCCCGCCGGAACGCGCACACCTTGTTGGTCGCGCCCGTCCCACCGGGCCTGATGAAGCCCGGCGTCTTGCGAACCGGTCAGCAGCGTGCGCACGCGCGTGCCGTCCACATCGAAGATCGCCAGCTCCACAGGCGCGGCGTCGGGCAGCACGAAGCGAACGGCGGTCTGGCCGACGAACGGGTTGGGATGGTTCCGGAGGAGGCGAACGGCGGCGCCGTCGCCACCGACCGGATCCAATACCTCCGCGCCCCCGAAACGCGCTTCGTGGTTCGCATCATAGAACGGCAGTCCGGGCGGGGAGGGCGCCGAACCGGCGACGACGTAGACGCATTCGCCGATGCCGCCGCCGGCCACACCCTCGCGCGGGAAGAGCAAGGGCTCGCAGAAACTCCATAGGTCGGTCGCGGGATCGTAGGACTCGAGCTCGTCCCCCACCTCGCCGCGGCCGCCGGCGATGTAGATCTTTCCGTCCCGGACGGCGATGCCGGCGAAGTAGCGGGCCGTGGGGATGGGCGTCTTGTCGGTCCAGGTCTGCGAGACCGGTTCGTACTCCTGCACGAGATTCGTCAGGGGCTCGGGATTGGTGAAGCCGGTGATCAGATAGGCGCGATCGCCGACGCCGGCGCAGATGAACGAGTCACGCGACATCGGCATCGGTGGATCGGCGGACCACGAGCCGGTCGCGGGGTCGTAGATCTCAACCGCGCTCAGGGCCGCCCAGTGCGGCGACTGACATCCGCCGAAGACGTAGAGGCTCCCCAGCAACACCGCGCAGCCTCCCCAGGCGCGATGGGTGGGGAGTGGATCGACGGGGGTCCAAGTGTCGGTCGCCGGATCGTAGATCTCGGCGGCGCCGGTCGTGCTCTGACTCGAGAAGGTGCCGGTCACGCCACCGGCCACCATGATGCGTCCGTCGGGAAGCGCAGCCGCCATGAGACCCCAGCGGGGCGTGGCCATCGGGGCGAGAACCTGCCACGTGTCCGTGGACGGATCATACGCCTCGCAGGTCGGGAGGGCAGAGTAGGGATAGGCCGATTCCTGCCCCCCGATGACATACAGCAACCCATCCTGCACGACGCCGGCCGCCGACCAGCGCATGGTGGGGATGGGCGCGCGCTCACTCCAGGTCTGACCCATGGTGGGACAGGCGAAGAGCGCGAGGCAGCAGAGGATCGGGATCCAGCGGGTGATTCGGACCGATTGCGACATGGCAGACTCCTTCACGGACGGGTCGTCGGAGCCTGCCGGCGGCCCGTCCTAGTTGAGGTCGTACAGCTCTCTGAGCTGCGAGGTCTTGAGCAGCTTCTTCAGGGCCGCGGCATAGTCGGGGGGAACCATCAGCGGCGTGTCCGCGAAGAGCTCATCACAGCGAGTTTCGAGCAGCGTGCGGATTCCCTCGGCGCGTTGCCGAGCGACGTCGCGCACCTTGCGCAGGGCCCCTCCTGCAAACGTCAGATCCTCTGGATCGAGGTAACCGGCATCGATCAGCGCTTTGATCTTGCGGCGGCAGTGGCAGCGATTGCTCTCGTCCACCAGGCCGCATCGATCCGACAGGAAGTTGCGGAGTTTTGCGCGCGCGCGAGAGAGCTTCTGGCGGAAACTCTCTCGCGAGATGTCCATGATCTCGCTGCCCACCTGGTCGTTGGCCCCCCAGATGGCCCCGATCACGAAGGCGAAGCGCTGGTCCCGCGCGAGACAGACCAACATGCCCATCAGACAGCAGATGCGCGTCTCCTCGCGCAGCAGGTTCGCATCCACCGGCATGGCGCCCGTGTCTGGCGGATCCTGGTCGACCAGCTCGTCCATCATGCGATCGTAGTGGGTGAGCGATTGCACCAATCGCTCCGAGCCGGTGCGCTTCATATCCAGGACATGATTGGCCAGGATGCGGTAGAGCCACGTGCGAAACGCGCTCCGGCCCTGGAAGCTCGACAGGCGCGTGATCATCTTGACCAGCACGTCCTGCGTGATGTCCTCGGCCACGTCGGGCGTGAAGACCATCCGCAGGGCTGTGTTGTAGATCCAGCTCTGGTGTCGTCGCACGAGATCCTCCAGCGCGCGGCGGTCGCCGCCTTGCGCCCGGAGAACGAGCTGGCTGTCGGTCTTCACGTTCGAGTCCTCGGTGAAGGGGTTCATGGCTCTCCTCGCGTCTTTGAGTTGGACGATGGCGGCCCACGCCTGTGACAACTGCAGGGTACAATCGTCGGGGCAAACCAACCAGGGCCGTGGTTGTAGGTTCTTGTACGTCAGGGCAAGCGCGCCCCTTGATGCGCGGGCGCATAACTTACATATTAGGATAACGTTACAGGCATCACGACAGGCGACCCGGAGACCGTCGCCCCTCCACTTCGTGGGAGCAGGGCGTTCCCTCTCCTCGAGGCCGTCCTCCGATGCTGTTTGATGCAACGCTTGCGCCCGAAGTACTGTCCAACCCCATAGACCGAGGACCCCGGGAGGCCTGGTTGGAGCAGCGGGACCTCATCGACCGCGCGCGGGCGGGGGAACCCGACGCGGAGCGAAGCCTCTACGATGCGAACGTGGATCGCATCTACCGGCTGATCTACCGCATGACGAGCTCGTCCGACCTGGCCGAGGAGTACACGCAGGACGCTTTCCTGCGCGCCTTCGACCGTCTGGAGGGCTTTCGCGGCGAGGCCGCCTTCTCCTCCTGGCTCCACACTATCGCCGTATCGGTGACGATCAACGGTCTGCGCAAGCTGAAGCGGCGACGCTTGCATGAGGTGGCGGTGGAGGCGCTCCCCGAGACCGATTCAACCGCATCCTCGGGACGCCCGGACCTGCAGTGGCGCTTGAAGGAGGCCATCGACCGTCTGCCGGAGATCCTGCGCTGGGTCTTCGTGATGTATGAGATCGAAGGGTACCGGCACCGGGAGATCGGCGAGATCTTGCGGATACCGGAGAACACATCGAAGGCGCGTCTCTTCCGGGCCCGGCAGACGCTCAGGCAGGCGCTCGGCAGGTTTGTCGAGTCGGACGGGATGGACGCGTTCAACATGACGGAGGGTGCGCCGCGTGGACGATGAACGCTTCGACAGGGATCTGCGCGAAGAGGCGCAGCACTACCACCGGCCGCCGGAAGTGCCGCGTGAGCGCATCTGGATGCGGATCGCGGAGCGCCGGCAGGCCGAGCGAGCCCGCGCGGCGCGGCGCGGTCGGTGGGTTTCGACGCTGCGGCGCGCCTGGTCCGCCTCGGTCGCTCCGCTGCGCATGCGGTCGGTGGCCGTTGCGACCGCGGCGGCGGCCGCCATCCTGGTGATCGGCATCTGGATCGGGCGCTCCGGGGACCAGTCCGTGGTGGGGAGCATCGCTGACCATCGTTCGGATGCGGCCGCGGCCACCGCGGGACCGAGCTCGGATGCCTCGCGCGCCGCGGAAGATGCGCGGCGTCAAGCGTTGCTGCGCGCGGCGGCCGGGCCCTACTTCGGTCGGATCGAGACCTTGTTGACCGCTCTGGATCGGATGCCGGAAGCATCGAAGCCGAGCGACCGTGTTGTGGCCTGGGCGGGAGACCTTCTGGCCGAGACCCGGCTGTTGATCGACGCGCCGGGCGCCGAGGATGAGAAGCTGCGCGCCCTGCTCGAGGACCTGGAGTTGATCTTGACCCAAATCGTTAAGCTGACAGAGCGTTCGGCCGACGGCGATCCGACCCGGGTGCGCCGGAGCATCGAGCGCAAGGTGTTGTTGCCGCGTGTGCAACGTCATATCGAGTCGGACTTCGACGGAGCCCGAACTTGAGGGGAATCACCATGAAGCTCCATCCAACGCCCGTATCCTGCCTGATGGCGCTCATTGCGAGCGCGGTCTTCGGCGCGACCGCTCTGGGCCCCATCGAGGCGTCGGCGGCCGGAGAGAACAGCCAGCCGCATGCGCAACGCGAGCAGGCACGGCTCCTGTTCGAGCGCGGCCAGGAGGCCTTGACGGACGATGAGCTGCGCGCCGCCCAGGAGGCATTCGCAGAGGCCTACCGGAACGCGCGGCAGGTGGACAGCTCCCTGGCCGCGGACGCCTTGTACTGGAAGGCCTTTACGCTCTACAGGCAGGGTACCACGGAGAGCCTCACCGAGTCGGCCCAGGCGCTCGATCAGTACTTGAGCACGTATGCCCTGATGAGCGACTACCGCCAAGCGCTGAGCCTGGCCACGCGTGTGCGCGGCAAGCTCGCCCAACGCGGCGATGCCGAGTCGGCCGCCCTGATCGCCGCGCAGGTGCGGGAGCTCGAGCGTCGATTGGCCGAACGGGAGATCGTTCAGAAGGAGATGCAGAGAGCGCAAGAAGAGGCATCCAAGCATCAACGCAGTGCGCTGCGCAGTTACCTCGAAGCCCAGCACGAACTGCAAGCAAGACTCCACGCCGAGGAGCTCTCCGCCCGGAAAGCTCTTTCCCTCGCCGATCCACACCTGTCGTCGCTGCGGCTTCTCGAGGAGCAGTACGCCCAGCAAGCGGAGGAAGACGACATCCGTCTGGCGGCGCTTCAGGCGCTGGCGGAGGTCGATCCCGATCGAGCCCTGCCCATCCTCACCCGGCTGCTCGAGCGGCGGGACGAGGAGAGCGCCCGTCTGAGAAAGCGCGCCATGCTCATCCTGTCGATGCACGGCAGCGAGGAGGCCACCGATCTGGTGTTGCGGGCCGCCACGGAGGACCCCGACCCCGAAGTGCGGAGCCACGCGGTCCGTTATCTGGGCTCCCTCTCGGATGATCGTGTGGGGGATGTCCTCGCCCGGGTGTTGTTCGAAGAGGACCAGCCGCGGGAAGTCAAGGAGAGCGCCGTGGTGGCCCTTCTCATCCGCGAGGACGACCGGTCATTCGATATCTTGCAGCGCGTGGCGCTCGATCCGGACCAGCCCCCCGAGATTCGCGAGCGGGCCATCCACTATCTGGGCGAGCACCGCTCCGACCAGAACCTCCGCATGCTCATGGCACTCTTCGACCAGGTCGACGATCCGCCGCTGCAGCAGGCGGTCGTGATGGCCGTGGGCCAGAACAAGGACGAGCGAGCGCGAGACTGGCTGGTCGGCATTCTGCGCAATCCCGACGTTCCGGGGCGCGTGCGCGAGCGGGCCTTCTTCTGGGTGGGGATGGATGACGAGGTATCGACCGAGCAGCTCATCGGGATCTACCGCGATATCGATGATGTGGGGCTGCGGCGGGCAGCGCTGATGGCCATTGGAGAGCGCGAGGAGGAGGCGTCGCTAAAGTTCATCATGCAGGTCGCCGGAAGTGATGAGGCGCCCGAGATCCGGCGCATGGCCGTCTTCTGGCTGGGTCAGTCGGACGATCCGCGCGCGGTCAAGCTCCTGGAGCGCATCATCCAGGAATGAGGGCTCGCCCCCCGAAGTCGCGATGCCCTCCATGCGGGCGTCAGGCTGGTGCCTTCATCGCCGATACGCGTCTCGCAGCTCGACGTAGTTGAACCAGTAGCGCTGCAGCCCCTCACCCAGGTCCAAGTGCATCGGCACACTGTGAGGCAGGTAGCGCTCGGCGATGCTGCGGCTGGCCGGCGTCGCGAAGATGCGCTCCAGCAGATCGGGCATCGGACGCCGCGTGATCACGAACCACTTGTCGATGTAGTAGGTAGGGTTCTGCGCGAACACCCACGGGTAGTCCTCCTTCTCGTGTCCCGGCAAGCGCCCGCTGCGACCCATGTCCGGGATCTCCTTGTGGGCAATGTGCAGATTGGTGATCCCCCACATGTCGATCGTCGGAAGCTCGGTGTAGTAGGGGATGATGCCGGCGGAGTGAATCGCCAGGACATCGCCGGGCGAGGCCACGGACTTCAGATGCATCGCGCAGGCCTTGCGGCGCCGCAGATCGTACTTGCGCTTCTGCACCCACTCGAGCGAATGCGAGATCTGGGCGATGCCGTTGGCCAAGAGCACAGCGCACAGGATGGCCGGGGCCCAACCTGCGGGGCCGCGCGCACCGGTATCAGGCGAAGGACCCCGGCCCTTGCGCCGCTTGCCGGCGGCCGATCGCGCCCGCGTCGCCGCGCGCTCTCTCAGGGCCGGCCAGGCCCACCGCGACAGGGAGGCTTCGATCATCACGGCGCCCAGCGGGAGGACCGGCAGCATGAAGCGAAACGTCTCCTTGAAGTCGCCCCCGGCCCAGATCACGTACAGCAGGTAGCCGATCACGACGATGACGCCCATGGTCCACAGCGCGGAAGCCGATCGGCCGGTGTCGCGATGCGTGGCCGCCGGAGAACCGGTGTCGCTCTTCGCGGCGGCACCCACCGATGATCGCGCGGCCGCGGCCCGCCACCGCCAGATGGGCGCGAGCACGGCCGCGGCCGCGATCAGCGCCAGCGCGGGATTGACGAGCAGAAAGCGTCCCACGTACTCCAGGCCCCGCAACACGTGCCAGATTCCGCCGCCGGTCTTGGCGTAGAAGGTGTTGGGGAAGGGGTACCCGTAGTAGTTGAAGCGCCAGAGCCAGTAAGGAGCGTAGATCGCGAGGAAGAGGACCACCGCCAGGATCTCCCCCCGGGTGATCACCGGCAGTGAGCGACGCTTTCGCCACGCCAACGCGCCCACCGTCACCAGTCCGAAGATGCCCAGCCCGTCGGGCCGGGTGAGCGCCGCCAGGGCCAGCACGATTGTTCCCCCCAGCAGCGACCGCAGATGGGAATCCTCGCCCTCGGCCTCCTTGGCGCGCGCCTCGGCGGCCAACAGCACCCCGGCGGTCACCAGGAACGTGTAGAGCAGCGTCTCCAGGCCTTGCACGCCCTCGATGATGAGTCCCGGCGGAGCGATGGCGATGCACACCGCCAGAACGCCCCCGGTATCCGCGTGCACGTTCTCCCACCGGCGCGCGCTGCGGTAAACCCAGGCCACCAGCAGCAGCGTGACGCCCATGCCCAGGAAGCGGGCCAGCGGCACCGGGTCGATGCCCACCGACATGCCGCCGGCGATCAGGAGGGTCCACAGGAAGTTGGTGTAGCCTTCCACGCGCTCGCCCACGTTGTAAACCAGGCCGTGTCCGCGCACCAGGTTGCGGGCGTAGCGGAAGGAGATGTAGGCGTCTTCCTGGACACAGGTGCCCAGAGCGATCATGAGCAGCAGCAGTCCCGCAAACAGGACCAGGAGGATGAGCCCAGCGTGTCTGCTCAGCATGGCAACTCAGCTTGAAGATGATCCCGCGGCTGCTCGCCGGCGGCGGGCAGAGCCCAGCGGCCGCCGGCGCGGCGACAGAGGGGCATGATAGCACATGCTGGCAGGCCGGCAATCAGGCGGCCGAGCGATTGTCGGGACGCCGCCAGGCCTCCGATGCCAGCGTGGAGAGGATATCCTGCGGCGGCGTGCGCTGCAGCGTCTGGGTGGCCCGGTAGACGTGATGGTAGGTATGGCGCCGATCGCGCTTCAGGTACCCTTTGTCGGTGAGCCGCGTGATCACGTCTTCCAGCGTCGCCGTATCGAGACCGGTGTGCGCCTGCATGTCCTGCACGCTGAAGCGGCTCACGGCCCGTGCGAAGGCGATCAGCCGTTCGTAGGCCCGGTAGTCTTCACTCACCGGCTGGGGGAAGTCGAAATCCCCGCCGGCGCCGACGTCGACGCGCTGCCCATCCATCTCGAAGGGAGTCTCCTCCGAGTGCATCTCGCCCAGCGCGCCGCGCGCGCGCTCCCAGGCATCCCGACCCAGAGCCTCGATTTCCTGCGCCTTGTGACCGGTGAGCTCGGCGAGCTTCTCCAGAGCGAGGTAGCCCTCCGCGGGCGCGCCGAAGCCGTCTCCCATGCCGAGCGCGTAGGCGAGCTGGTTGGCTGTGATCACGGTTGCCGTCAGGTGGCGGGGATTGCTGCCGTGCAGATTGAGGATCAGCGGGTCGTGATGATGCTCGACGGTGAAGAGCACCCCCTGGGGCATGTAGTGGGCTCGCATGAGCTCGAGCGCGGTCTTGACATGGTTCAGCAGGAAGGGCTGCGTCTCGCGGAAGGTCTCATCTTCCACCTCGAGCGCAGGCCGCCGCTGCCGGCGGCACCACGCGGCGATGGTGCGGTAGTCCTCGGGCAGATTCTTCAGGAGAACCACCTTTCCGAAGTCATGCAGCAGACCGGCGAGGTAGGCGTCCTCGGCGAAGGGCCGATTGACCCGGTTGCCCAGAGACCAGGAGATCTCCCCCACGACCAGCAGGTGCGCGAGCAGTCGCATCCCCAGCTCGCCGCTATCGCCGGCCAGATGGCAGATGCCCTGGGTGTAGGCGAGGTTGCGGATCGCCGAGAGACCGATGCGCAGCACGGCGGTGGGCAGATTGGTGATGCCGGCCCCTGCCTCCCCCAGCTTGTCCTCGTAGGTGAGGTAAAGGGGGCTGTTGGCTGCTTTCAGCACTCTTTCGGCCAAGTCGGGGTCCTGCTCGACCGCGCGGGCTACCGTGAACTTGGTGCTGCGCTCGTCGCGGATCGCCTCCAGGACCCGGAACAAGGGGCCGGGCAACGAGCACGCCACACGGAGCTCGTCGATCTGCTGAATGGATGGCGCCGATGGCCCGGCCTGATAATCCCTGTCCGCATGGGGATATGCATCACCTGCGCTCTGGTCGGACGGGGTGGGGGCGCCCGCAGGTCTGTCATCATCGGGCATCGATGGCCGATCGCTCATGGGTGGATCCTCATCAGTTTTGTGGCAAAAAGGGTACGACCGTTCCCCAAGAATCGTCGGTGAGGTCGTTCCAAGCCTTGAGGCTTCTTGCACTCGGGGGTAGATCGTGGCTGCTTCCCGGGGGGTGGGGCCGCGGTGGACGGCTGGACGTCCAGGGAGGTTACCGGATCGAGCCCGATGTCGGCAGATGGCAAGATGGTGGTGAGAATGCTACCCTGGCGCATCACGAATCGGATGAGTCGCGTCCGCGGTCCTGCCGCCGGCGCAGAAGGGGAAGGGGTGATCCGTTGAGGCCCACCGTACATTTCCTGGACGAAGATCTGAAGACGAAGATCGTGACCGAAGCGCGCGAGATTCTCGGAGAGTTCGGCGTCGAGGTTCAGAACGAGCGGGCCCTGGCCCTGCTCGCGGATCACGGCGCGCGCGTGGATCGCAACGACCGCCGCGTCCGATTTCCCGCGGCCCTGATCGATCGGGCCCTGGACGCCGCGCCCTCCTCGTTCAAGCTCTACGACGTTCTGGGTCAGCAAACCCACGATCTGCGGGACGACGAAGTGCACTTCACGCCGGGGTCCTGCGGCATCACGGTGCTCGATCCCCGGACCGGCAAGATCCGCACGCCCCACACGGCCGACTACGTGCGCTACGCGAAGCTGGTCTCGCGCTTGGAGTTCATCGCCTCGCAGAGCACCGCGTTCATCGCCTTCGACGTTCCCGAGCCGATCCAGGACAGCTATCGACTGTTCTTGAGCCTGCTCTACGGAGAGAAGCCGGTGGTGACCGGCGCCTTCACGATCGAATCCTTCGCGCTGATGAAGGCGCTTCAGGTGGCGGTGCGCGGCAGTGAAGGGGCGCTCGAGGAGAAGCCTCTGACCGTCTTCTCCGTCTGTCCCACGGCCCCGCTGAAGTGGAGCGAGGTGACGTCGCAGAACCTGCTCGATTGCGCCCGGAGCAACATCCCGGTCGAGTACATCTCGATGCCCCTCTCCGGATTCATCGGACCCGTGACCCTGGTGGGCACGCTGATCCAGCACACCGCCGAGACGCTCAGCGGCCTGGTCATGAGCCAGCTCGCGCGGCCCGGTTGCCCCGTGCTGTACGGCGGCTCGCCGGCCGCGTTCGACATCCGCTTCGAGACCACGCCGATGGGCGCCACCGAGACCATGATGATCGATTGCGCCTACAACGAGATCGGCAAGCACCTGGGGCTGCCGACGCAGGCCTACATCTCCCTGAGCGACGCCAAGCAGCTCGATGCGCAGGCCGGACTCGAGTCGTCGATGGGGGCCACGCTGGCGGTGCTGGCCGGCATCAACAACGTTTCGGGTCCCGGCATGCTCGACTTCGAGAGCTGCATCAGCCTCGAAAAGCTGGTCGTCGACAACGAGATCGTCGGCATGACGCAGCGGCTTGCGCGGGGCATCACCCCGCGCGAGGACTTTCCCGCACGGCCACGCTTCGAGGAGATGCTGGCCGAGGGGCACCTGCTCATCTCCAAGCACACGCGCCGTTACCTCAAAGAGGAGCATCACTACCCGGGCGCCACGATCGTGCGCGCCAACCGGGCCCGGTGGGAGGAGGAAGGCAGCAGCACCCTCGGGGACCGGGCTCAGGCCGAGGTCGAGAGGCTGATCGCCGGCTACGAGCCGTCGCGGCTCGACGATGCGATCAAGAGGGGCCTCTGCGAATTGATGGAGGCCGAGGCGCGCCGTCACGGTATGGACGCGCTGCCCGAGCGCGAAGCATGAACGGGCCCATCGACATTCCGATCGACCGCATTCGCCCCGCGGCGATCGATGTGCTGGCGGCGCTTGGACGCCCCCCGGGCGCCGGGCCCGATGAGCGGCTGGAGACGATCCTACGCACTGCGGCCGAAATCCTCGCCGATCTGGCGCGACCGCTCGGGGTGATGACCGAGGTCTCCCGGAGGCAGTTCGCGGAGATCTATGAGGGAGCGGGAGACAACGAGCCCGAGACGCCGCTGGCGCGCATTCACCCACGGGCCGACCATCTGGCGCTCTTCGCGGTCACGGTGGGGGACGCGGTGAGCGAGCGCATTGGGGCGCTCTTCCAGAACGATGACTACATCCTGGGAGCGACGCTCGATGCGACCGCCTCCGAGGCGGCCGAGCTGGCCGCGGCGGTCGTGCAAGAGCGGTTCGAGGAGATGTTGGCGCAGCGCGGCGATCTGGCGGCCGACACGCGCCTGCTGCGCTACAGCCCCGGCTACTGCGGGTGGAACGTGACCGGGCAACGGGCGCTCTTTCAGCACCTCCAGCCCGAGCGGATCGGCATCGCACTGAACGAACGCTGTCTGATGATGCCGCTGAAGTCCATCAGCGGCGTGATCGTTGCGGGACCGGCCGAGATTCACGTCTTTGAGAACGCTTATCCCTTCTGCGCGCGATGCCGGAGCTGGTCGTGCCGGGCCCGAATTCGGGAGATCCTCAATGACGCAGACTGAGGGCGGGCGCCAATCTGCGACCGGCGGCGCGGCCAAGAACGGCCGTACCGCGCC
Source organism: uncultured bacterium (assembly GCA_964585945.1). Classification (GTDB taxonomy): domain Bacteria; phylum Eisenbacteria; class RBG-16-71-46; order CAIMUX01; family WJJG01; genus CAZDKK01. The sequence goes on from CAZPGB010000024.1 coordinate 29,503, forward strand.
GACCAAGCGGGGTCACTGGATCAAGACCCTGGCGGAGCTGCTGATCGCGGGCATCGCGATCGCAGGCGTCCTGGTGGTGGTCCTGCTGGGATCGCTCAGCAAGGGACCCTCCTGGAAGCTGGCCGACCCGAGCGCGACAGGGCATCTCATCGCCGACCGCGATACCGTCGTTCTGCGAGGGGGGGAGGACCTCGGCGATCGCCTTGCGCCGGGCACCACCCTCGCGCGGCCCGATTCCACGGCCCTCCTTCTGCGCGCCGGCGACCAGCTCTGGATCCAGATCGCACCGGGCGGTGAGATCGTCCTGCCCAAGACGGCCGGCAAGTGGTGGGGACGCGAGATCGAGGCCTGGGTGCTGGAAGGCGCGACGCGTTTCAGCACCGGTCCCGATCTGGCGGCCCTGTCCTATTACATCAATACCCGCATCGCGAGAATCGAAGTCTTGGGGGCAACGATCGCTGTGATCGATTCGCCCGACTCGACGCGCGTGTGCGTACTCGCGGGCCAGGTCAAGATGGGGCGGCACAGCCGCGATCCCGAGCTCGTGCCCGCCGCAATGTGCAGAGTTCTCTATCGCGATCACATCGACCCGCACGTCGAGGAGATCCGAGCGCCGGAACGCGCGAGGCTCCAGGCACTGCGGGACCGGGCTTTCGCCCACGTGCCCGTGGAGTAGCTGCGCGGCGCCTGCTCCGGGCGCATGCTCATCGTCGTTCCTCCCAGAGGTAGTTCGCCCGCAAGTAGGCCACCTCGAACCCAAACCGACGCACGTTTCGGTAGGAGGCCGAAGGCTTCCCGGGCCGAGACTCGGCGGTTTCCACAACGAGGTCGGTGCACCCAAGCGCCGCCGCATCGCGAATGCGCCGCGCCAGGAGGCCGCTCTGGGCACCCTTGCCCCGGTGCTCCGGCAGCGTGCTCGCCATGTCGAGCCACGCCCAGGCGTCGTCTACGAAGATCGCCCCGGTCGCGACCGGTATGTCATCTTCGTAGGCCAGATAGTGGCGCCACCCCGGCCGGCCGATCGTTGCGTCGATCCATGGCCCGGCGCTGCTCGGCCAGTCGAATCCTGCCGTCAGAACGCGTGCGAAGCTCTCGGCTTGAGCGCGGCCGATGCACTCGATACGGAGGCGGGTCTCGGTCCTGGGCGGCGGCTCCGACTTTCTGTGGAGCTTCACCCAGCGGTTGTGCAGGCGGAACCCGTGCGCGGCGAGCGCCTCGCGTGTCTCGCGGCCGTCGGCATCCGGGCTGATCTGAACGAAGAAGCGGCGCGTCCCGGCGCTCCGAAAAAGCTCCACCATGCGTTGGATGTCGCGTCGATCTACAGCGTGATCCAGACCGATGCCCACGACCCGATTGAGGGCTAAGACGTCGATCGCACTGGCAGCCGTGAGCACGCCACCAAGGATAGGCGAGATCTGTAAGCCACAAGCATCCACGACTGTCGGAGGCGCTGCGCGATACAGGTCGCCCCAAGCAGCGACCTCACAGCGCTCGAGCCGGGGATCGTGGAGCGGACGTGCGGCGAGGGTATTCGTGTTCATGGATGGCCTCCCTTCAGCGAGTTTCGAGCAGCGTCTTGCGAGACATGGACGTGGAGATCAGGCTATGGCTGGGCGCTGGTAACGCGGTTTCCCGCTTGGGCCGTCGGAGTGAGCGCCGGCCGTGCGTGCTCAGGGCGTGGGAGATCGTGGCCGCGCCCAGCGCGAGCAGGAGCACCAGTAGCACCCGCGGGCCGTAGTGAAGATGATGGCCGGCGAATGCGAAGCAGAGCGTCACGAGCGCACTTGCGATGCCCCCCACCGTGACACCGAGCAGGGCTCCCGCCGGCAGCGTTCGAACGGCGCCTGGCCGAGCGAATCGGTTGCCCAACGCCAGGGCGTGCAAGACCACGTAGAGCAGCACCCAGACATACGCCGCGGAGTAGAGCCAATCGATGACCGCCTGGGAGATCAGCGCCGGGATACTGTACACGCTAGCGGTGAAGGCTGTCGCCGCCACCGGCGTGCCGAAGCGGGAGTGCAGACGGCCGAAGGAGCGCGACAGCGGACCGAAGAACTGGCCGTCGCGCGCAATGCTGTAGAGAACGCGGGGCATGGAGGCGAAGGCCACGGTGAGCGTTCCCAGCGTCGCGGTCACCGACGCCAACGCCATGAGCATGAAGCCGGCCCGACCGAACATCAGGGTGCCCACGGCGAGCTGGGGAGCATCCCCGCCACGGCCGGCGCTGCCGGCCGTCGCCGCTTGCCAGGCATCGAGCGTTTGGGTGCCGGTCACCCCGAGGCCCATCACGAGCGAGGTCGCCAAGATGCCGAACAGTCCCAGGACGATGCCGCGCGGGATGGTGCGGCGCGGCTCCCGGACCTCCTCGGCGAGCGAGCAGGCGAACTCGATCCCCACGAAGCTCCAGAAGGCGAGGGTCAGGCCGGCGGTGACCACGCCGCCATCGCCGAACCAGGCTAGGGTCTCCCCGCCGTTCGCCAGATTGGGTGCTTTCCAGGCGCCGGTCGCGCCGAGCCCGAGAAAGCCCGCCACGCCGAAGCCCCAGCGGATGCCCAGCATGAGCACCAGCAGCCCGGCGCTGACCCCTGCCGCGGTGCGAATGCCCAGGATGTTGGGGATCGCCGCCAGAGCGATCAGAGCGACGATGAAGACCTCGACCGGCAGCTCCGAGCCGAGCAACGCCTGCAGTCCGTAAGCGCCCGCGGCCGTCTCACCCGAGGCGGCGAAGGCGAACATGCCGAAGAGGGCCAAGCCCAGGAAGACACCGGCAAAGCGCCCCCGTCTTCCCCCGATGACCGCCCGCGCGTAGTCGTAGAGTGCGCCGGCGCGCGGATGGGCCACGGCCAGCTCCGCCGCCGAGAGCCCGAGCAGCAGGTTGACGATGAATCCGAGGACCAGCGCCACGGCGAACGCGCCGCCCAGCGCGAAATAGCCGGTGAAGTCGCTGACCAGTGTGCTGCTGGCCACCACCAACGCCACGCCCGCCACCAGCACGTGCCAGGTTCCCAAGGCTCGGTTCAGGTGCTTGTCTTGTCTCGCTTTCATGGTTCGGTTCTCCTTGTGACGTCTACCGATGCTGAGCATCGGCTGCATTTGGTCTAGACATGAAGCCTGTAGAAGCGGAAGAAGAAGTTCTCGATCGGGAGGATCTCGACCCGTGCGAAACCTGCTTGGCGGGCGTAGCGAGTGAACGTCTCGGGCCTCATCACCGTTCCGGTTCCAGCGGGGTTCTCGCCCACCATACCAACGGGCAGGCAATGCAGCACGCTGAACCCGTAGTAGAACCACTCGATGTCGTTGCCCGGCGGGTGGAAGCGATCGCTCGTGCGCTCATCCATCACGATAACGATCCCGTCGTCCTTGGCCAGCCGACGCATGGTCTCGAGGCCCTCCACCGGTCGGCTCATGTCGTGGATGCACTCGAAGGCCGCCACGAGGTCGTAGCGTCCGGACAGGCTGGGATCGGCGGCATCCCGCACATGGAACTGCACGCGGTCCGACACCCCCTCTTCGCGGGCGTTGGCGCGGGCTAGCTGCACCGAGGCTTCGTCGAGGTCGTAGCCGTCGACGACGACACCGGGATAGCTCTTGGCGATGCCGATGGACGACCAGCCTCCGCCGCAGCCGATATCCGCCACGCGGGCGGGACGGCCGTTCTGCAAGCGCGCGTGAACGTCGGGGATGGAGGGCAAGTACTCCTCACCGAGCTGTTCGAGGAAGAGGAGCCGATTCATCCGCGCCTGTCCGTCCCGCAGGTCCAGTCCGTAGGACTCGTACGGCACACCGTGCCCCATGCGGAACGCGGACAGCAGCGCCTCCAGAGGGCGCACGACGCCCGCCAGGATTTGGGCCAGCGGCGCCAGATAGCGGGCGTCGTTGCGGTCGGCCAAGACCGGGGCATGACCCTCTGGAAGCTCGTAGAGGCGCTCCATTGCCGAGGCCTCCGGGTTCAAGACATCGAGCAGTCCGGCGACGGGCTGCTGTTCCAGCCATTCGCGGACGTAACGCTCGGAGGTGCCGGTCCCGGCCGCAATCGCGACCGAGCTCATGGCGCCGTTGTGAGCCAAGACCTCGTAGAACCCGAGCTGATCGCCAATGTAAATGCTGAAGACCTCGAAGGCCCCGGCGGCGCTCTGGAGCAGTCGCGCCGCGAAGGTCTCGGCCTGCTGGTCGCGGATGTCGACAACAGCTTCTGCAACATTGTGGGTGGTGGTGGTCATGTTGGGACTCCTTTCTGGAACTTTGGAAACGCCGTTCGGTCGGCTATCTTGGGCCTCAGGGAAGCGTCCGCCGGCTTCTCTGGAGCGGGCCCTTTCCCTTTCACTGACCTGTTGCGCACGATGGATCGTGGGGCGGACAGACTTTTTGCACGTGAGGGCGTGAGGTTCTAGACGTTGATGGATGAAGGGATAGGCGACATCACCCGGCTGTTGCATGACGCCCGGGATGGACGGCGGGAAGCATTCGACCGTTTGTTGCCATTGGTCTACGACGGGTTGCGGGCCGTGGCCGGACGGCAGATGGGAGTGGAACGGAAAGGGCACACACTGAATCCGACCGCACTGGTCCACGAGGCCTACATGAAACTCGTGGGCAATGCGGAGGTAGATTGGCAAAGTCGGGCACACTTCTTCAGCATCGGCGCCCGGGCGATGCGCCAGATCTTGGTGGATCACGCCCGCCGACGGGCGGCTGAGAAGCGCGGCGGGGGCTGGCGCCAGACGACATTGGGCGACAAGGACCTGGGCATCGAGATCCCCGCCGATGAGCTTCTTGCTCTGGACACCGCGCTGGATGAGCTGGGTCGGCTCAGCGAGCGACTGCGACAGATCGTGGAGTACCGGTTCTTCGGCGGCATGACCGAGAAGGAAGTCGGCGCGGTCTTGGGAATGTCGGATCGCACCGTGCGTCGCGAATGGCTGAAGGCCCGCGCATGGTTGTACAAGGAGCTCTACGGCGACGAATCGTGAGATTCAGGAACACGATCCCATGGGCATCGAACTCTTCTGGGAGCGGATTGAAGCTCTCTTTGATCATGTGCTCGATCGGCCCCGCGCGGAACGCGGGCCCTGGCTCGAGCGGCAATGCGCGGTGGAGCCCGAGGTGCGTGCCGAGGTGGCCCGCATGCTGGCGGCGCACGAGCGCGCCGAAGGGGTGCTGGAGCATTCCGTCGGGGCCTGGGCCGAACGAGCTCTGGGCGACGACCTCGACGGCGAACGGTCTGGGCAGCGAATTGGGCCCTATCGGGTTCTCAAGGAGATCGGCCGCGGGGGCATGGGGATCGTCTACCGGGCACGCGACGATCGGCTCGGCCGCCTGGTGGCCTTGAAGCTCTTGCCCGGCGTCCTCAGCGGAAACGTGGAGGCTCGGGAGCGCCTCCTGGCCGAGGCGCGGGCGGCATCCGCCCTGGATCATCCCAACATCTGCACCCTTCACGACGTCGGCCAGGTGTCCGACGGGCGTCCGTATCTCGTTTTCGCCCACTACGAAGGCCGCACCCTGGACCGGCTCTTGAGCAATGGAGCGCTACCGTTCCACCGGTGTCGTGACGTGGCCGCGCAGATCGCCGACGGCTTGGCCTGCGCACACGCCGCCGGGATCGTGCACCGAGACATCAAGCCGGCGAACGTGATGGTGACATCATCGGGGGTTGTCAAGATCCTCGACTTCGGCATCGCCAAGCAGAGTGGCGCGTCGAACCTGACGCGCTCGGGGACCATGGTCGGCACGGTGGCCTACATGTCGCCCGAACAGGTCCGCGGCGATCCGATCGGTGCGGCCAGCGACCTGTGGTCGTTGGGGGCGGTGCTGTTCGAGATGCTCACCGGCCAGCGACCTTTCGACCACGAGACCACGGCGGCGACGCTCAACGCCATCCTGAACTCCGACCCTCCGCGACTCCGCTTGCACCGGCCCGATGTCCCGAATGATCTCGAAGCGATCGTCACCCGTCTTCTGGCCAAAGACCCCGCCCAGCGCTACGAAGCCGCCGCCGAGCTGGCTGCGCATCTGCGCGGCGGCGTTGCGCCGCCGCTGCCGCGGCAGCCGCGGGAGCCACGAAGCGCTCTGCCCACACCGTTGACCAGCTTCATCGGTCGGGAGCGCGAGATGGCCCAACTCCAGGTGCTTCTGCGCCGAGCGCGATTGCTGACGCTCACCGGGCCGGCGGGAACCGGGAAATCGCGTCTGGCGCTCGAGGTTGGCCGCAGCGTGAGGGAGGAATTCCCCGGCGGCGTCTTCTTCATCCCGCTTGCGACAGTGCAGGATCCCGCCTACCTGCCGTCGGCGGTGGCGGGAGTGATGCAGCTCACCCCTCCGCCCGCCCGTTCTCCGCTGGAGGCTCTCAAACAGGAGATTCGGGATCAGGCCGTGCTCTTGATTCTGGACAACTTCGAGCAGATCTCTGCGGCCGGTTCGGATGTCGCTGAGCTGCTCGAGGCGTGTCCCGGCTCGAGAGTCCTGGTCACGAGCCGTGTATTGCTGCGTGTCTCCGGCGAGCACGCGTATCCGGCACGCCCGCTCGAGCTGCCGAATCCTGACGGAATGCAACGCCCCGCTCAGCTCAAGGAGTACGCCGCAACCGCCCTGTTCCACGAACGAGCCCTCGCTGCGCAGCCCAACCTGGTGCTCGACGAGCGTCAAGCCCGCGCAATCGGCGAGATCTGCCAGCGTCTCGATGGACTGCCCCTGGCGATCGAGTTGGCGGCCGCACGCACGCGGATGTTCTCTCCACAAGCCATGGTGAAGCATCTCGGGCGCCGTCTCGACCTGCTGAAATCCGGACCGGCAGACCTGCCTGCTCGCCATCAGACCCTGCGACATGCCATCGCGTGGAGCTACGACCTGTTGTCTCCTGAACTGCAGCGGCTCTTCCGGAACCTGTCGGTCTTCGCCGGCGGCTTTTCCCTGGAAGTGGCCGAGAAGGTCGTGACCGGTGAATCCACGGAAACCTCCTCGGTGATCGACGGCATCAGCGAACTAATGGATCAGAGTCTCGTGCGCAGCGTGGAGCAGGCGGAGAGCGAGTCGCGTTTCGCGATGCTGGAGACGATTCGCGAGTTCGGTCTCGAGGCATTGCGAGAAACCGAAGAGAGCCCACAGGTGCGCCGGCGGCACGCGACCGTGTACGGGGATCTGGCCCGCCGGTCCGGTCCGCATCTCACGGGATCTCACCAGAAGGAGTGGCTCGATCGCCTCGATGTGGAGCGCGAGAACGTGCGGGCGGCTCTGGAGTGGATGCTCGAAGAGGGAGAAGCGGAGGCCGGACTCGAAACAGCAGCCGCCATATGGCGTTACTGGCTTGTCCGCTGCCACATGAGCGAGGGGCGCAAGTGGCTGCAGGATCTGCTGGCCGTGCCCGGAAGCGAGCGCGTATCTCGGCACAGAGCCGAGGCGCTCAACGGGCTGGCCACGTTCGCCCACAACATGGGCCACAACCGCGAAGCGCGTCGCGTGCTCGAGGAAGCCCTACAGGTGTATCGCGTTCTGGGCGATCAGGACGGCATGGCGGATGTGATGAACAATCTCGCCTGGGCCGCATGCGAGCTATCGGAGTTCGAGCAGGCCGTTTCCCTTTCGCGGCAGGCGCTGGCCATCTGCCGAGAACGCGGTCTCAAGCGCGGCCAGGCGGTGGCGCTCAATAACCTGGGATGGGTCGCCAACTACCAAGGGCGCTACACAGATGCCGTCGCGCTGCACGCGGAGAATCTGCGCCTGCGCCGCGAGCTGGGCGATGAGCGTCAAGTGGCCTTCGCCCTCTCGAGCCTCGCGTGGGCGGAGCAGTATCACGGGGATCATCCCAAGGCGATCCGGTTGCTGGAGGAAGCCATCGCAGCGCTCCGGCGAGTGGACAGCCCCATGCTCGTCGCTTGGGCGCTCGCCGGGCGGGCGATGGTGGCGTTGGACTTGGGGGCGGCGGAAGATGCCGAGATGGTCGTCGCCGAGGCGCTCGTCCTGGGCGAGGAAACCGGCAATCAATCGCTCGTGGCCTGGGCGCGGACGCTTCTGGCGGCGGCGACGGTGGGCTTGGGGGAGCTCGATCGCGCGCGGCGGGCGATCGAGGAGGCGATGCGTGTGTGGCGGGAGGTCGGCTGCCTCTGGGGCGAGGCGATGGCGCTCGCGACCCGGGGACGGATTGCGGCTTCCGAGGGAGCGCTGGCGCGGGCCCGCGAGGATTTGGTCGCCAGCCTCGAGATCCGTCATGCCCTTGAAGATTTGCGTGGCATCGCCGAATGTCTGGAGCATCTGGCGTGTCTCGATCCGGAGCGCGGCGATCCCGAAAGCAGCGCCGTTGCCCTGGGTCTGGCCGCCCGCTTGCGCGTGCAGGCCGGCGCGCCCCTGCCTCCTTCGCGGAGGGACTCGATCGAGACATGCACCGCCCGGCTCAGGGAGCGCCTGGGGCCGAGAGCATTCGAGCGCATCATGCGGGATCAGCAGAGCAGTCCGGCGCTCGACAGCACGCGCGCGCTGCTGAAAAGCCTGTCCTGATCGGATGAATGGGCTTGCTTCTGAACGGGCTTGCTTCAAGGGGGGACCGCGTCATGGACTTCGAACGGCTCACCTTCGAGAACCGCCGCGGCCAAAAGCTGGCCGCCCGGCTGGACTGGCCGATCGACGGCCGGCCGACGGCTTTCGCTCTGTTCGCCCACTGCTTCACGTGCACCAAGAACCTCAAGGCGATCGGCAACATCACCAAGCCCCTCAACCGCAGCGGCATCGCGGTGCTGCGCTTCGACTTCACGGGCCTGGGGGAGAGCGAGGGCGACTTCGCGGACACCAACTTCACGTCCAATGTGGAGGATCTGGTGGACGCCTCCCGCTTCCTGGAGGAGCGTCACCGCGCTCCGGCGCTCCTGATCGGCCACTCCCTGGGGGGTACCGCCGTGTTGAGAGCGGCCGCGAAGTTACCCGACGTCGAAGCGGTGGTGGTCCTGGCGGCTCCCGCGGAGGCCGATCATCTCTTGCGGCACATCGAGGATGAGGTCGAGACGATCGAGCAGAAGGGCGAGGCCAAGATTCGGCTGGCGGGCCGCCCGTTCCGGATCACGAAGCAGCTTCTGGACGACTTACGGTCGGCACGGGTGCTCGACGACCTCGATACCCTGAGGAGGGCGCTGCTCGTGCTCCACTCGCCGGTGGACTCGACGGTGGGCATCGACAATGCCGCCCGGATCTTCCAGGCCGCCAAGCATCCCAAGAGCTTCATTTCCCTGGGCCAGGCCGACCACCTGCTGACCAAGTCCGATGATTCGGTGTACGCGGGAGAGGTGATCGCCGCCTGGGCGCGCAAGTATCTGCCGGGTCCGCCGAAAGAGACCGCGAAGCCGACCGGCGGCCGGGTGGTCACGCGCACGGGACGCACCGGCTTCCAGACCGAGGTCCGTGCGGAGAAGCACAGCCTGATCGCGGACGAGCCCACCTCGGTCGGCGGCAGCGATCGGGGGCCCACGCCCTACGACCTGCTGCTGGCCGGGCTCGGGGCCTGCACGTCGATGACCCTGCGCATGTACGCCGATCGCAAGAAGTGGCCGCTCGAGGCCATCGAGGTGCACCTCTCACACGAGAAGGTCCACGCCGACGACTGCCGGGACTGCGAAACCAGAGAGGGCAAGCTGGACAAGATCGAGCGCCTGATCGCGCTCGAAGGCGATCTGGACGAGGCGCAGAAGGACCGTCTGATCGAGATCGCCAACCGTTGCCCGGTGCATCGAACGCTCACGGGTGAGATACGGATCGAGACCCGCCGGACCGAAGAGGACTGATTGTCGGCCGCTCATCGAGAATCGTTCAGCAGCCGAATTCCGCGTGTGTGGTCCAGGTGGAAGAGCGCATCGAAAACGTCCGTCAGGCGAATCCTGCGATCGGGGGATTCGTAGTGCAGGTCGGGAGCGCCGGCATAGCAATCACCGACACCCAGGAGCGGACGCTCCGTGCTCAGATACGCATGAAGCGATGATGCTGTCGGAAGGCTCCGGAGCGGCAGCAGGTAGCGCGGGAACGCGCTCCACGCCAGCAGCGCGTTGACGCTGCCCAAAGGAGGATTCTGCCGCAGCGTGCACATCATGGGAGGCGTGTCGTTGCCCAGCGAGTCGGCCTGCACGGCCACAAAGGATCCCTGCGAGAAGGCGGTGCCGATGCGTAGATAGCTCGGTCCCAGCACCTCCTCCAGCCGCTCACCCATGGAGCCCGGGCCGTCTTCTCCATAGTAGTGCGGATTGCTTCCGATGTGCGCGTCGTGCGCCCAGAGGGTGTAGGGACCCCCCTCACCCAGAAACTCCCCGATCCACAGCGCATGCTCCGTCATGTGCAGGTCGCGGATGTCGTTCGTTCCCTGATAGGCGCAGTAGAGGAACGCGTGGGACCGCTGGAGGCAGGTGATCAAATGGCGCGCGGTCAGGGCGTCCGCTCCGGCCTCTTGCTGCGGCTCCGCCGCCGCGATCTCGGCCATGCGATCCAGGAGTGAAGCGATCTCTGCATGGTCGTCCGCCGTGATTCGGCGGTAGTCGATCCTGCCTCGGCTTTCGAGCTCCATGAAGTGCGGTTGCAGCCGCTCGAAGAGTTGGGGGCATCGCTCTCGAATGAGCGCCTCCTGCAGGGAGACATCCCACATGTCGAGCTGGCTGTCGATGCCCAGGAAGTGGATCTTCTCGTTGGCGTCGCGCTTACGGTTGACTTCCCGCATCCACTGAAGCAGGGCCCGCACTTCCTCGTTGGCCTGAATCCAGGAACAGGGCGCGAGCAGGGAGTCGAGCGAGCCCACGCCGCCGGTTACGTAGCGGTCGAGCGGCAGGGAGGCCGCGAAGCTGAACTCATAGCCCAACGCCCGGTGGCCATGATGCTCCACCAGGTGCCGGAACAGGCGGTGCTTCAGCTCGAAGAACTCGGCCGTCCCATGGGTGGCCTCGCCCAAGCCGACCACCCGGGCCCTGGCGAAGTCGTCCGCCAGGGGGGCGAACAGATCGTCCGCGTAGTGCAGCGGTGAACCCTCGGGCAGAGGGTGGATCTGCTCGTTCAACTCGGCCACCACCGACACGCCGAATCCATGGGTGGGATGAACCACCACGCGGTCGATCGCCTCGTGGATGTTTCGACTCGGGGCAGTCGCTTCCCGCAAAGTGTCTGCCGCCGCTGTCAGGGTTTCGTCTGGGCCGAGCGCGCCGCCGTTCAAGGACCGGTTGGCGGCGACGGTGTACTCCCGCAGCAGGCCCTGGACGCTGCCGCCTTCGCCTGCGTTGACGTCCAGGATGCGGACCGGGGATCCGGGGGCGAAGTCGAGAAGGCCGAGGTCGATCCAGCGCCTACGCGGATTCTCACGCGTGCGCCACAGGATCCGGGCGCCATCGATGTCGTAGACCAGCGTCCGGATCGTGCTTTCATCGCGGACCCCATCCAGGATGCCAAGAGCGCATGCGGCGCGATTGCCGGAACGATCAGGGCAACCGTCCCGCAGCAGTGCGGCGATGCGCACGAAGCGGCCGTAGGAATCGTTCGCTCGGGCGATGTCCAGGTCGCCGCCGAAGGCGACGTCCATGGGGATGTGGGCCCGGCTCTGGGCATACGTGGCGTTGGCCATGATGCAGGGGCGGGCGTCTTCTCCCGAGAAGACCACCGGCTCTCCGTCGAGGTACTCGATGATGGCGCAATCGCCGGCCTGGTCCGCAATCAGGAAGTGCCAACCCTCGCCGTCGACGCGCAGGTCGTCGAGGTGCTCCAGGACTTCCGTCACGGACGCGTGATTGTCGAGCTGGTACTGCATCCATTGCGCGCAGGAGATGCCGGGGCGACCGTCGTCGGTGGGGTATTCGGAGGTGAGCGTGGCCTGTTCCACCACCAGCCCCTTCTCGTTCATCCCGCCCGCAATGAAGTCGCGGCCATAGGCCGTGAAGGTCACCGACCCGTAACGGGAGACCCAGACCACGAGGGGACGTTCCACGGAGAGCTCGGGGCCGTGCCCATGCCAGGGCAACACCGACTTGGTGGTCCCGCGCACGTTGACGACCAGGTGGCCCGGGAAGTCCTGGTGCCAGTCGAGGTTCTTCCCGACCAGTGTTCCTTGGCTGTCTGTCAAGGCGAACACGGAGCAGCCCGCCGCAGGGACCCATCCGCTCGCCAGGGGAATCAGCAGTGCGAACGCGAGACCGAACAGCCGTGGGATCCCAGAGTTGTGCATGGTGGCGAGTCGCCCTCCTCGTCATGCGCACGCCGAACGGATGCGCCGGCGCAACATGGTAGAATCTCGCCCAGATGGGACTCCCCATGCCAGACAAACTTTCGCGTGGGCGAGGACGTGCATCATCGGCATCCTGTCCGCCGCAACGGATTGTCTACGACCAAACCCGGTCACACTCGTGAGCCGCCCGCGTACTCGGGAGTAAGTCGCCGGCCGAGTAGCCTGGGCAGCAGCATCCCGAACCGTGCCGGCGCTTCAGTCCAGGGAGAGGATCTGCAGCGAATCACGTCGAATCCGAAGTTCTCCCGTAGATCCAACGCAATGGGAATGCAAGGAGGTTACAATGCGCAATCTGATCCGGTTTTCTGTGCCCTTCCTCGCGGTCGCCGCACTGGCCTTCGCGGGGTGTTCGAATGACACCGTGGCCCCGCTTACGAGCGGCGATGAGCTTGCCGCCGCTCAGGAGCAGGCCGCCTATCGCAGTCTGGCCCGCGGCCGCGCGGTCATCGCCAACCGGGGTTCAGGCTCCATTTCGGTGATCGACGCCAAGACCCATGCGGTGGTGGGCACGTACATGCTACCGGTCGAAGGCGGCGAGCCCACGCCCGAGCCCATGTACGTCGTCTACACGCCCCAGCATCAGCGCGTCTTCGTAGGCGATCGGGCCAACAACCGCGTGGCGGTCTTCGACGCACGCAGCTTCGATGTGGAAGGCACGGTCCCTGCCGGCGCCGGCGTCTTCCACATGTGGGCCGACGGCCGCGGAAAGCAGTTTTGGGTCAACAACGACATCGACAACACCACCACGGTGTTCGACCCGAAGTCGCTGGAGGTCATCGCAACGGTGCCGACCCCGGCCGACCTCGTGGCCATGGGCGGCAAGCCCCACGACGTCATTCTCGATCACACGGGCGATTATGCCTATGTCTCGGTCCTCGGTCTGCCCGGCGACTCGGACTACGTGGTCCAGTTCGACGCCCGCACCTTTGAAGAGATGGCCCGCGCGGCGGTCGGCAAGGACCCGCACCTTTCCCTGGCGCGCCAGAGCCCGTGGTTGTTCGTGCCGTGTCAGGAGAGCGATCAGGTCGTCGTGCTCGACCGCATGACACTGGCCCTTGAGACCACGATCGATGTGCCCGGTGCCCACGGCGCCGGGATGGCCGGCAACGGACGCTTCTTCTACACCACCAATCTGACCGGCGGGGGCGACGACGCACTCTTTGCGATCGACACCGAGGCCTTGATGGTGGTGGGCGAGCCGGCGGACGCGCCCTACGCGGTTCCCCACAACATCGCCCTGACCGCCAACAACAAGAAGCTGTTCGTGACCCATTCGGGCCCCACGGCGGACAAGGTCACCATCTACGAGACGCCCAACGGCCCGACCGGACCGGTCTACGTCGATGAGGTCACGGTGGGGCTCAATCCCTTCGGCCTTACGTTCGTGCGTTAATTGGGGAATCTCCTCATAGGCGATGCCTGTCGTCGCCCCGAAAGCCGGGCGGTCTCCGCGCAGGAGCGGGGACCGCCCGGTGCTGTCTCGGCTCCGTCCGGACGTCCCCGCTCCACCCGCCCCAGTCCACACTTCACCCCGCCCCCTTCCAACGCGTATAGTTGCCCCCGGAGCACGCGACGGACCCGGAGCCACGCCGATGACCGGAGGGGAACACGCATGGAGATCTTGACCAGGATCGCCGCCACGTTGCAGGCAGGTGACGACGAACAGGTGCCCGCGCTGGTGCAGGAGGCGATCGACCAACAGGTGGCGCCCAAGAAGATCCTCGACGAGGGCCTGATCGCCGGCATGAACGTGATCGGCGAGCAGTTCCGCTGTCACGAGATCTTCCTGCCCGACGTGTTGTTGGCCGCCAAGGCCATGACCGCCGGTCTGCAGGTGCTCAAGCCCGTTCTCGAAGGAGAGGCGATGCCCCATGCCGGGACGGTCGTGATCGGCACGGTGCAGGGCGACCTGCACGACATCGGCAAGAACCTGGTCGGCATCATGCTCAAGGGCGCGGGCTTCGAGGTGATCGATCTGGGCAAGGACGTGCCCCCCGAGCGGTTCGTTGCGGCCGCGCGCGATCGCGGGGCGCAACTGATCGGCATGTCCGCGCTGCTGACCACCACCATGCCCGTCATGAAGCGGGTGGTCGAGCTGCTGGAAGCGGAGGGTCTCCGTCCTCAGGTGCGCACGATGATCGGCGGCGCACCGGTCTCGGCCGACTTCGCCGCGCAAATCGGCGCGGACGCGTACGCCTACGATGCGGCCAACGCCGTCGATCGTGTGAAGACGCTGCTGGCCTAAGGTTCTCGCGGCGCGGGGGACGCCCATGGATGCCATTCTGGAGCGAATTCAGGGCGGTGAGGTGCTCCTGGCCGACGGGGCCATCGGCACGCTCCTGATGGAGCGCGGTCTGCCCGCCGGCGCCTGCCCCGAGTCGGTCAATCTGGAGCGCCCCGAGCTGCTGAAGGAGATCGCGCGGCTCTATCTGGAGGCCGGGGCCGACATCATCCAGACCAACACCCTGGGCGGCTCGCCCATCAAGCTGGGCATGTACGGCCTGGCGGACCAGACCGAGGCGATCAACGCCGCGGCGGTGCGCGCCGTTCGCGCGGCCGTAGGGGACCGGGCCTACATCTACGGGTCGTGCGGACCCTGCGGACAGACCCTGCGTCCCTATGGGGATGCCGACCCGGACGACGTGCGCGCGGGCTTTGTGCGCCAGATCCGGGCGCTCGTCGAGGCGGGGATCGACGTGCTCGTCATCGAGACGATGATCGACCTGGAGGAATGCCACCTGGCGATCGAGGCGGCCCGCGCGGTTTCCGGCTCACTGCCCGTCATGGCCGGCCTGACGTTCAATCGCACGCCGCGCGGGTTCTATACCATCATGGGCAACGACATCCCCGCATCAGCCGCCGGCATGGCCGCGGCGGGAGCCGACGTGATCGGCTCGAACTGTGGCAGCGGCATCGAGCAGATGATCGAGATCGCGCGCGGGTTCGCGGCCTGTGCCGAGCGGCCGCTGATCTTCCAGCCCAACGCGGGCATGCCGCAGACCGAGGGGCTGCGCACCGTCTACCTCGAGACGCCCGAATTCATGGCCCAGCGGGTGGATGAGCTGATCTCGGCCGGCGCGGCGGTGGTCGGCGGCTGCTGCGGCACCACGCCCGACCACACCCGCGCCCTGCGGGCCGCCCTGGATGCGATGGGGCGGTAGTCGAGGCCGGGAACCCGCCTGGCGACCGGCGGTACGAGAGGCAGCACGCCCCAATCGCAATGCCGAAAGACCATCCCCAAGCCCTGGGAAGAGACCGCAGGAAGGGGCGATCCGTGTACGTGGAGCGCAGGACCTCACGTCGCATCACCGGCGCACTGCTAGCGAGTGGCATGGCGCTCTGCACCTCGAGCTGCCAGATCGAAACGCCCCAGATGCCGCACTTCGGCACGCAGCTTCGCATCCCCTTGGGCCTCGAGGAAGTGACCGGCCGGGACGTGGCCGATTCGCTCGGCTCGATCGTCGCGGGCGACACGACGACCGCCGGTCCGCTGGCGGTGCAGTTCGGCGGGACCATCGAGCGGGTGTCGTTGCGCAACGTGCTGAGGCTGCAGGTTCCACCGCTTCAGCTCGAGGGCACGCTGGGCGCGATCGCCTTCGACATTCCACCGCTCGACACGTTTCGGCTGCGGGCCGCGGAGGTGCTGCCCGGCCTCGGCGATCCTCCCGGGGATCCGTTCATCGTGGGACCCTTCAGCTTCATCCTCGGGCCGTTGGACCTGGGGACTGTCGAGGGCTTCGAGCGGCTGCAGATCCGTTCGGGCGAGGTGCGCATTGCGCTCGTGAACCGTCTGCCCATCCCCTTGGGCGATCCCCTGCGGCCGGGGGAGGCGTTCCTCATCGACCTCATCGACACCGGTAGCTCGCCCTGGAGAACGATCGCCCGCGTTGCGGTGCCCGACGTGCTGCCGCCGGGCGAGACCGTCGTCGCTTCGGTCCCACTCGCGAACCTGACCATCGGCAACGCATTCGGCCTCTATGTCCGGAGCGGATCGCCCGGCAGCGGCGGCCAGATGATCGAGGTGCTGCCCAACCACGGACTGGACATCGGCGTCGCGTTCCACGAGGTGGAGCTGAGCCTGCTCTACGCCCAGCTTCCGGAGTACCGATTTCGCACCACCGGCCGGCTCGACCTGCCCCAAGTGCCCACCCTGACAGCGGCCGCCATCGAGGAAGGTCGTCTCTCCTGGGAGCTGCGCAGCTCCCTGCCCGTCGGCGCTCAGGTCGCGGTCCGTTTCCCCTACCTGCTCGATGAAGAAGCCGGTGAACCGTTGGGGATCACGATCGAGCTGGAAGCCGGCCACACCGGCCGCGCTGAGATGGACCTGGCCGGCAAGCGGCTCACGGCGGTGGGCGACTCGGCGCTGACGTGGCAGGTGGAGGTCTCGACCGAAGCGACGGGCGATCCGGTGCCCTTGCGGGCGCACGACGGCGTCTCGGTCGCGCTCGCGGCCGCCCCCATCCAGATGCAGCGATTCGAGGGTGTGCTCAATCCCACGCCGCTCGAGATCGCGCCCACCGGCGTGGAGATCGACATTCCCGCAGAGGTCCGTGACTTCGAATTCACGTGGGCCGATCTGGTGATCGACCTGTACAACCACGCGCAGGCCGAGGCGCAGGCGGATGTGCTGGTGATCGGACGGGCAGGACAGGAGCACGTCGACCTGGCGGCCCAGGCGGTGATCGCCCCGGGCACCCCGGACCTGCCCGCGCACACCCGCATCACCCTGAATCCGGACAATTCCGCGATTCTGGACCTCATCCACCTCGTGCCGGACCGGGCCGAGGTGCGCGGTGGGCTGTTGATCGGCGACGGCCGCACGCCGGTGCGCATCGACGCCGGACACTATGTCGACGGCGACTACACGGTCACCGCGCCGCTGCGCGTGATTTTCGCGTCCACCACCTACACCGCCGATCCGTTCGACCTCGAACTGACCTCCGATGTGCGTGAACGCATCGCGGAGAACCTGCGATCGCTGCGCATCGAGGCTGTCGTGGAGAACCACTTCCCCGTGACGGCTGACGTCGAGATTCACTTCGCGCGCGATCGGAGCGCGCTGCTGGCCGCAGACGACCTGATCTTGCGCACCGGCCGGGTGGCTGCGGGAGCGCTGGATCCGGCCACGGGACGGGTCACCGAGGCGAGCACCACGGCGGTCGAGATGTCGGTGGTGGAGGGTGAGCTGGATCTGTTTACCACGGAACGGCTCTTCGGCGTTGTGGTGATTCATCTGCAGGGCGGCGAGCATGCGGTCGAGTTTCGCGCCGACGACTACCTGCGCTTCTCGGGGCTGGCCATTCTCGACGTGGAGGTGGAATGACCCTTCGCGCTTGTCGAGCACTCCTCTTGGGATGGGTGATCGCCGCGTGGGGCGTGCTTCCCGCCGGCGCCGGGGAGACCGATCTGCAGCTCGCGGGACAGGACCCCGCCTTCGCTGCGGTGGCGGTGGGACCCCGCGCCGTCTCCCTCAATCCCGCCAACCTCGGCCTGCTGCCCCGGCGCGGCGTGCAGTTCGTGGCGCTGGAGGTGGGGTTGGGAAACAACGCCTATTCGCTCAGCGACTACAACCGCTTCAACGGCGCCTACTGGGGCGCACAGGAGAAGGAGGAGATCCTCCGCAAGATCGAATCCTCGCACGTGCGGATGGAAGGGGTCGGCGGCGCCACACTGATGGGCGTGAGCCTGGGGAGCGTGGCGGTCTCCACCGAGACCCGGGTACTGTCGCGCCTCGAGGTGCCCAAGGAGCTGCTGCGGCTCATGCTCTACGGCAACACCGTGGGGGAGGCCTTCACGCTGCGGGATGCGGCCGGCGGCGGGATGGCCTTCACCGAGCTGCGCCTCTCGGCGGCCCGACCGCTCGATGGGGTGGGCCGCCTGCTTTCCTTGCCGCTGGAGCACGCCCAGGTGGGCGTCTCGCTGAAGGCGCTCCACGGCTGGGGATTCGCCGAGCTGACCGAGTCGAGCGGCGGTCTGACCACGACCGACCAGACGATAGCGGGACATGGACGGATCGAAACGCTGCAGGCGGCCGGCGGCTGGGGATTCGGTCTCGACCTGGGCGTCTCGGGATTCATCGCACATCGCTGGATCGCGTCGCTGGCGGTCCGCGATCTGGTGGGTCGCATCCGGTGGAATCGGCAGGTCGAGCAACGCACCGACAGTTTCACCGTGCCGGAGATGGACCTGGGCGATATCGAGGCGGACCTGGTGCAGACTTCCTCGAGCGTGAAGGCGCACGCTCCCGTCACGCGCTCGTTGCCGGCGACGCTCAACCTGAGCGTGGGAAGGTTGGGCTCGTGGCTGTCCACATCGGCGACGCTCGAAGCTCCGCTTCGCTCCGGGCCCACGGGCAAAGATGCGGTCGGCGTCTCGATCGGCGCCGGGTGGCGGGCCTATCGCTGGCTGGTCGTGCGGGCGCGCGCGGGGCTGGGTGGGTTGCAGGGCACGCGCCTGGGCGGTGGCGTGGGCGTGGCCGCCGGCCCGGTGGCCTGCGACCTGGCCCTGCGCACGTGGGGAACGTTGAATCCATTCGCGTCCAAGGGGTTCGGGTTGGCGTTCGGCGTGGGTATGGGCGGTTGGATTCGCCCCCTTCGGGAGGGGTAGCGTCCACGTTTACGCACCGCACCGCACGGCCAAGCCCGGGGCGCGCAGGGGATTGTCCAGCCCCGCGATCCATCCCCTTCGCTGACCGACTCGCCTCAAGTTCGTCAACGTATCCGACGATCTAGCAACAGTGTAGGGCTGCTGCACCATGGATAGGAGGCCATGTGGCGCGCATTGACGCCATCTTCAAGCTCGTCCGCGATCGGGGCGCGTCCGACCTGCATCTGACGTCGGGCTCACCGCCCATTCTGCGTCTGGACGGCGAGATCCAGGCCGTGGAGTATGACGCGCTTTCCGACGAGACCCTCACCGAACTGCTGCGCGAGATGATGACGCCCGACGATTGGACGCGGTTCGAGGCCAACGGCGAGGCCGACTTCGGCTACGAGGTGCCCGGCGTGCTGCGCGTGCGCAGCAACGTCTTCCGGCAACGCCGCGGCATCGCCGGCGCGTTTCGCATTCTGCCGTCGAAGATCTTCACCGCCGACCAGCTCGCGTTGCCCGAGGCGGTGCGCAACTTCGCCGACCTGACCAAGGGGCTGGTGGTCGTGACCGGCCCCCCCGGGAGCGGCAAATCCACGACGCAGGCCGCGCTCCTGGATCATGTCAACCGCACCAAGCGCAAGCACATCATCACCATCGAGGACCCCATCGAGTATGTGCACGAGAACCGGCTCTCGCTGATCAACCAGCGCGAGGTGCGGCGCCACACGAGGAGCTTCGATACCGCTCTGAAGGCGGCCCTGCGCGAGGATCCGAACATCATCCTTGTCGGCGAGATGCGTGACCTGGAGACGATCTCGCTGGCCATCACCGCGGCCGAGACCGGGCAGCTCGTCTTCGGGACCTTGCACACCGCGTCGGCCGCGCAGACGGTGGATCGGCTGATCAACGTCTTCGACGCCGGCAATCAGGCGCAGATCCGCACCATGCTCTCGGAGTCACTGCAGGGCGTCGTGGCCCAGCGGTTGCTGCGGCGCAAGGACGGCAAGGGGCGCATAGCCGCGTTGGAGGTGCTGGTCGGAACGCCGTCGGTGCGATCGATGATCCGGGAGTCGAAGACCTTTCAGATTCCATCCAGCATGCAGACCGGTCGCAAGTTGGGCATGCAGCTCATGGACGACTCGATCGCGGAGTTGCTGAAGAAGGATGTGATCGATGCGGCCGAGGCGCGTCGCAACGCGCTGCAAAGGGACCGTTTCCGCGATCCGGGGGATGCATCGAGCCGGGCAGCTTAGCACGCGTGTCAGGGGGTGGCCGTGAAGCCTAGCGAGTCGTCGTCTGTCTGCGAAGGAATGTCAGGAACGCTCACCTGCGCCTCGCCCTTCGATTTGGGTCAGTTCTTCCTGCTAGGGCGCAAGACCGGTGTCCTCCATTTGACGCAGGGCGAGCAGCGCGGCGAGCTCCACTTCCTCCAAGGCCAAATCGTCTCCGCCGTGGGGCCTGACCTGAAGGGCGGCCAGGAGACGGCCATGGCGCTCCTGAAGTGGACGGAAGGGAAGTTCCGCTTCGTCCCCGAGCCGGTGGCCGCGTCGCAGGAGATTGAGCTGGGCACCGAGAACCTGATGCTCGAGACCGCGCGGCTCATGGACGAGTCGGGCGAGGGCGAGCGGCAGATCGCCGCCAGTCTCGAGGCCGCCGACGAGCTGAGCCGCACCTTCGCCGCCATCACGCAGTCCGCGGTTCGCACCAGCGCGGGGGGCGACGAGAGTCCGAGTCGGTGGCTGTTTGCCGCTCGGGGCCGCGCGCTCCTGCACGTTCCGGGTCATCCTCTGGCCGGCACAGACGAAACCGGCCGGATGCACAATCTGGATGAAGAGCGGAAGCTCGATCCGGGACGTGTTCTGGGCTGCTCCGTCACGGGACCGCCGTACGAGGGATGGCTGGAGGTGGAGAACCGGCGGGTCTACCTGTCCTGGGGCGCCGAAGGATACCGCATCGTCTACCCACACTGCAGACCTTCCGCCGAGCACCACCTCGCCGATCATCAAGCCATGGGTCGGATGCTGAGCGGCGCCACGGCGGTCGGCATCTACGGGCCCAGCGGCGCGGGCAAGAGCCTGCTGGCCGCGATCCTCGCCACCGCGCAGGCCGCCGAAGGATTCCGGGTGCTCTACCTGACGGGCATCCCCAGCCACGATCTGGGGGACGGACAGCGGCTCACGCACGTCGTGAGCGCTCCAGGCGGCGGAGGCTCCGCCGCCCAGGCGGCGCTGGAGCGCTGGCATCCCGAGGCGGTCGTGATCGACCTGGAGCCGTCGCGTGACATGGCCTCGTTCGTGCAGAACTGCCGCCGCGGCGGATTGCCGATCGTGCTGACCCTGCGTGCACCCGACGCCGAATGGGCGCGCGAGAGCGTGCAATTCCTGCTGCGGGAGACGACGGGCTGGCAGTTTTTGCGCCCGAGCGTCGCCGGGGAAGGTCCCGCGCTGGAGGTGACGCAGGACGCGGCATGAGCCGCACCGTCGCTGTGAGCCGGCGCCGGGCGCACCCGCGGGACCTTGGGCAAGCTTCGTGTCTCGCCCCGGCTTGCGATCGGCCGGCCAAGCTGCCATCATCCTTCTTCACAGCGAAGCCCTGCTCCGCCCAAGAAGGAGGCCCGCCCATGGCTGCGCCCGCCGAGAAGATCCTTGCCGGCCGCTACGATCGCATCGTCGCGCAGCTCGCCGAGCTGTTCGGGAAGACCGCCGATCCCACGGCCCGCATGGCCACCATCGTGGCCGTGCTCCACCACAAGATGCCTCACTACTTCTGGACCGGCTTCTACCGGCGAGCGGGGGATGACCTCGTCGTGGGGCCCTATCAAGGACCGCTGGCCTGCGCGGTACTGCCTGGCCCCGAGGGGGTCTGCTGGGCCGCGGTGAGGCGCGGGGAGTCACTTCTGGTAAAGGACGTGCACGCCTTTCCGGGGCACGTGGCCTGCGATCCGCGCTCGAGAAGCGAGGTCGTGGTGCCGGTGCGCGACGAGAAGGGCGGCATCGTCGCGGTGCTGGACGTCGACTCGGACCGGATCGACGCCTTCACGCCGGTGGACGTCGAGGGCCTCGAACGCGTCGTGGCCCTCGTCTACAGCTAGGAACCAGGCCGGCCCATCGGCGGCTCGGCCGGTCCAGCCAAACGATTCGGTTCCTAGCGGTACCGATCCTTGATGCGCCCCCAACTGGCCGGCTGCTCATCGGGTTGCGGCTGCGGCTCCTCCTCGACGCCTTGCGGGAAGGGCAGCACCGTGAAGCTGATGCGGGCGCAGTCCGCGCACTGAGCTTCCGCGCGGAGCCAGCACTCATACGTGCCGGGGAGCATGGCGCCCGCGTCCGCGGTGACGGTGATCTCGAACAGCGTACTGACGGTCCACTGCAGCTCGCCTGTCAACCACGGCTCGGTGCCCTCAACGTCGAATGGGATCGGTCCCGACACGCCGAGCATCTCTCCCGGGATGACGGCGACCGCCGTCTCGCCTTGTTGGGCTTCCAGCGCAAGGTCGTGCTCGGAGAGCCGCGGCGATTGCGGTGTGGTCAGGTTGCAATTCGTGTAGCAGTAGGCGCACTCCACGCCCGCCTGCGCGCGATGGCCGAAGACCAGATCGTCCCACTCGTAGGGGGGGCAGTCGATGGTGATGTAGTCGTCGTACACGGGAGGGATGATCAGCTCGCCGAACCCGTCAACGTTGAGGAGGACCCGGGCGATCAGAAATGGGGCGGTGCCGATGGTGGGGCACTGCTCCCAGGTGACGCAGAGCTGACCGCCGCTGCCGTTCACCTCCAGCGTGCCGACGCCGTCCTGGCAGGGTTCCCAATCGACGAAGCTCCATGCCGGGGACCAGTCCAAGGTGGCGCAGATCTCGTAGACGATGCCCTCGGGACCCAGTGCGAAGTCGACGCCGTAGATGTCGAACTCCACGAGACCGGTCTCCGTCGTGTACTGCTGGATCTGTTCGCAGGCCGTGATGGGGTTCTCCACGCAGTAGTTCTCGTTCACCGGCTGCACATGGATGAACAGACCCATCATCCCGGGCAGCGGGTTGGCCCAGGATCCCGGGACCAGCAGCACCGCCAGTGCGAGTCCTGACAGAGCGAGACGAGCCGTTCGGCGGAGGAAGGATCGAGGCATGGCGAGACCTCCTCGTTGCGATCGTCGGGCGCGGCGATCTCGGTCTTTGCTCACGTGCGATCTGCGTCAGGGTCGGCGCAGCGAATGGAGCCACTGCCACAGTATGTCACATGAAACCGCGCGTCGACAAGTCGGAAGGTCACCCCCCGGGCGGGCGGCTGATGCGATCGTCCCAATTGCGGCAGAGGGGGGACCGCGCAAACCTCGCTGGAAGTCACGCTTGGCGCGGGGGAGCGGTGACGCGCTGGTAGACGCCCCGCTCACGTCGCATCAGGCCGTGCTCAATCATACCTCGCCGCAGGGCGGCGACGTCGTCGTGGAACTCGACCAGGATCCGGTTCACCTCCTTCTCGGGATACCGGCGCTCGGGCTCGAACTCCTGCACCAGCGCCTCCAGAATCACATGCCGCTTCTTGCGCTGGGCGGGGATCTTGACCAAACGCCCGCGCTTCAGAAACGTGCGCAGGACCTTGCGCCGGTAGGCGTCTTCCTGCACGCGCGCGCCCAGAGCGGGATGCGGCACGAAGACCAGATCGTGCAGCGACGAGGAGAGCAGCTCGCCCCGCAGCGAATAGACCTGGTAGTACTGGTCCTTGCGGGCCTGCAGTAGGCCAACGTCGGCCAGCTTCGCGAGGTGATGCGAGACGGTGGCCGGGCTGAGCTGAAGGATGGCCGCCAGCTCCTCGACATGGCGCGGCCCCATCTGGATCAGGTTCATCATCATCAGGCGGATGGGGTGACCCAGCGCCTTGAAGAGGTCGGCGCCGGCCTGCAACTTCTCCTCGGGCGTCGGTTTACGGGGCGCCATGGCGATCTTCCTCCTTGCGCAGGCGTTGGTGACACATCTGCAGAATCGCCTGCGCGTGCTTGAGCGTCTCCATCTTGACCTGCATCTTCACGCGTCCGGGCTCGTCGTGCATGGCGCGGGCCACTTCGATCTCGCGCTCCGTCTGGCCGATGATGAAATCGGTCACGCAGTCGAAGGCCGCGAGCACCTTCTGTATCTCCTCAGCCTGCGAGGCGAAGATGCGGTCCAGCTCCGCCTCGCAGCCCAGGCCGCGGATGGTCATGGGGACCTCCTCTGTGCACACGATTCCCAAATCATATTTCCTTATCTGTTTCGACTAACATCGAATCAGTTTTCATGTCAACCTCCTCTCGGTCGATGCCGGCGAGATCCGTCTTCGCACCAGCCGTCCCGGGGACTAGGATCGGCAGGTCCACGGGCCCGGCGACCCGGCCCGGGGGGTGCCGTCGGGGCGCTCCAGGATAAGGGGTACGCATCGTGGAGGATCCCATGCGCGTCGCGGTCGCGCTCAGCGGGGGCGTCGATTCCGCCGTCACCGCCGCCCTGCTGCGGGAGGCGGGCTGCGAGGTGATCGGCGTCATCATGCGCATCTGGGACGGCCGCCCCATGGCGGTCGAGCCGGAGCGTCACGCCTGCTACGGACCCGGCGAGGAGGAGGACGTGGCCGACGCACAGCGGATCGCCGACCACCTGGGGATTCCGCTGCACGTGCTCGATCTCGCCCGGGAGTACAACGCCGCGGTCCTCGCCCTCTGCACGCGCCAGTATCAGGCGGGGCTGACGCCCAACCCCTGCGTGCACTGCAATCGGCGCATGAAGTTCGAGCTCATTCCGCGGCGGCTGCGCGATCTGGGCGTGGCGTTCGACCGGTTCGCGACCGGCCACTACGCGGTGGTCGCGCGCGACGCCTCCCGCGACCGTTACCTGCTCGAGCGCGGTCGCGATCCGCAGAAGGACCAGTCCTACTTCCTCTATCAGCTCCGCCAGGAGACGCTCGCGCAGACCCTGTTGCCTTTGGGGGAGCGCACCAAGGCCGAGATCCGTCGCCGCGCGATCGAGCTGGGCCTGCCCGTGGCCGGCAAGAGCGAGAGTCAGGACTTCGTGGCCGGCGGCTACGACGCGCTCTTCGAGGCTCCGGGTCAACCGGGACCGATTCTTTTCGAGGACGGCACGATCTTGGGCGAGCACCGCGGAATCCGCCACTACACGGTCGGTCAACGGCGCGGGCTGGGTGTCGCTTGGCGCGAGCCCCTCTACGTTCTGGCCCTGGACCCCGATCGCAACGCCGTCATCGTGGGGACGGGCGATCGCCTGCACCGGTGCGGGTTGATTGCGGGCGAGCTGAACTGGATCGCGATCGATGACCTGGAAGGACCTGTGCGGTGCGAGGCGCGCATCCGCTACCGGCACACGCCGGCACCGGCCACGATCACGCCGCTGGCGGGCGGACGCGTGCAGGTGCGATTCGAGAGGCCCCAGAGGGCCATCGCGCCGGGACAGGCGGTGGTTTTCTATCAGGGTGATCTGGTGCTGGGGGGCGGGATCATCGAGCGTCCCGAAGCCTGACCGGGTTGGAGGGGACCTACCGGAATCCGTCCACCAGCATCAGGTCGGTGGCGGTGTCGTCGGTGCGAGCGTAGATGAGGGCGGATCCATCGGCCGCCACGTGAAGGCCGGGTCCCGGGAATCCCGGCGCGCGCACGACCGCGACCTCTTCGCCCGTCCCGGTGTCGTAGCGGGCCACGAAGCTCCCTTCCGCGTCCCGGTCGAAGAAGTAGATCCAGTCGCCGTGCGCGCACCAGTTGGTGCGAATCCTCCGGGAAAGGCCCTCGTGGATGCACTCCTCGAGACCGCCGTCAGCGCGCAGGCGCCACAGACCGCCGCGGGTGGGCTTGATGTAGTAGATCCACCGACCATCAAGCGATGCGTGGGCCTCCAGGCCTCCGTCTTGAGTGACCTGTATCGGGTCCGCGCCGTCGGGGGTCATCTTCCAGATCTCCCACTCGCCCGTCCGATCGGAGGCGAAGTAGATCCAGCGGCCGTCGGGAGACCAGTCGCAGGCCTGATCGTTGTGGCGTCCATGGACGATGGCGCGCGGGCGGCCGCCGGCGACATCCATGATCTGCACCTGCGCGTACCCTTCGGGGCTGGCGCTGTAACAGATCCTCGCGCCATTGGGGGACCAGGAGGCGGGGCCCAGGCTCTGACCGCCCAACGAGGTCAGCCTCAGCGCCTGGCTCCCGTCGGCGTTGCACACCCAGAGCTCGCTGTTGCCGCTGCGGGCCGACGCGAACAGGATGTGCGACCTGTCCGGTGAGAAGCGGGCGTGCCCGTCCCAACGGGTCGATTGGATGATCGGCGCGGCGTCTTCGCTGCCCAGCGGCGCATCGTTGCCGGCATGGGTCGACGGGTCGCGCAGCTCCACGCGCCAGATGTTCGACCGACACTGCCACGTCTCGTAGACCAAGCCCCGTCCCTGCCGCGGACAGCTCGGGTTTCCGACCCAGGTATCGCGGACGATCAAGGGCGTGATCGCGCCGCTCTCCAACGACAAGCTCCAAAGGCTGGCCGGTCCGGACGGCGCCGAGGTGAAGATCAGCTCGCGGCCGCCGCCGCGCCAGGCCAGACCGCTCACCAGCAGCAGCGGATCGCTGATGGTGCGCGCTTCGCCGCCGTCGATCGGCACCAGGCAGAGATGCTGCTGGGAGACCAGGCTCTGCCGCATGAAGGCGACCGAGCGGCCATCGGGTGAGATCGCGGGGTCGGTGTCGTTGAGCTGGCCCGGGGGCGCGGTGAGGTCCTGCGCCGTCAGGTCGTCGAGGTCGAGGACCCGCAGACGATAGGGCGCTTCCTGGTTCGCGCGCTCGGAGAAGACCAGCCGGCGGCCGTCGGGCGCCCAGTCCAGACCCGGGATCCACGAGCTGGCTTCGTAGAGCTGCCGCTCCACGCCGCCGATCGACGGCACCGTGTAGATGTGAACGCGCTGCTGGTGCAGGCGCGCGAAGGCGATGGTGCTGCCGTCGGGCGACCAGGCGGGTTTCGCGTCGTAGCCGGGGTGGGTGGTCAGGCGCAGCGGCGTCTCGGTGTCGCGCTGCTTGACGTAGATATCGGCGTTGTCGCCTTGCGGACCATCCCAGGTGAACGCGACCCGCGTGCCGTCGGGCGAGAACGCCGCGCCGCGCTCATCGCCCTCGTAGGTCGTGAAAGGCAGGACGTCCAGCACCACCGGATGCCGAGGGGCGGGCTCGCCGCGCCAGTAGAGCAGAGCGAGCAGGACCACTACCACGGCCGCGATCGGCCAGAGCCACCGGCCCCATCTGCGGGGCGCTCCGGCATCCGAAGACGCCTCCGCGAGCGGCAGGACAACCGGGGCCACCAGCCGGTAGCCCCGCTTGCGAATGGTTTCGATGAAACGGGGCTGTTCGGTGTCATCGCCCAGGATGCGGCGCAGCTCGGAGACCGCGCGGGTCAGCACGTGCTCGACGACGATCGTCTCGCCCCAGACCCGATCGAGGAGCTCATCGCGTGAGATGACCTCGCCGGCCCGCTCCGACAGGTAGATCAGCACGTCCATGACGCGCGGCTCGACCTGCACGGACTCCCCGTTGTGCTCGATCCGGTTGAGATCGGGGCGGATGACGCGATCCAGGAGCCGAAACTCCTTGAAACGCAGGGGAATACGCGTTGGCTTCGGCTCCATGACAGCACCCGTTCCGGGGCCGGCGCGGTTGCGGGGGGGTACGCCTGCCCAACCTTGACCCATTCCTGAGGCAAACCTTAGCCCGCCGTGAGGCCGGCCGCAACGTCCTTGCCTAGGCTGGGGGTGCGTCGGGCGGCCGCCCGAGCGACACGCAACCAAGAACGGGAGGCGTGCATGCACAGGGCAAAGAAGCTGGGGTGGGTCGGGGTGTTCACCTTCGGGATCTGGCTGGGCTATGGAGTAGCGCCGCGGGCGGAGGAGGCGGTTCAGACCGATTGGTGCGATGGCGACGGCGTGTCCGGGCCGGTGATGTCCTGGGAACGAGTCTTCGATGCCGACGAGGAGGTCTCCTGGTGCAGCGTGCCGGGCCAGGTCGCGCTGGCCTCCGCCCCCCTGTCCGCTCCGGTGCACCATGCCCTTGGAACGGGTCTGCCCGTCGCCTTCGGCGTCCATCCGGTCGATATCGATCAGGACGGCGATCTGGACGTGATCGGCGGGGCCGGCGAGGCGCAGCAGGTGCTGGTCTGGTACAACGAGGGCGGCTCGCCTCCGGGCTGGACCCAGCAGACCGTCGACGCCACGTTCCCGGGCGCGTCGGGCGTGCACGCGGCCGACATCGACGGGGATGGCGATCTGGACATCGTCGCCGCGGCCGAGCACCCCGGCAACAAGCTGGCCTGGTGGCGCAACGACGGCGGCGCGCCCATTGCGTGGAGCCGGCAGCTTCTCGACAACTACTTCCCCGTCTCCTGCTCGATCACGACCGCCGACATCAACGAGGACGGCCGCCCTGATGTGCTCGCCACCTCGTGGAGCCTGGCCGACGTGACCTGGTGGCGCAACGACGGGGGCGATCCGGTCACCTGGACCGAGCAGACGATCGACGGCTACTTCGGCGGCGCGCACGACGCCTACGCGGTAGACCTGGACGACGACGGCGACCTGGACGTTGTCGGCGCGGCGGGCACGCATCACCGCGTCGCCTGGTGGCGCAACAACGGCGGCGACCCCATCGACTGGGAGCGGTTCGTGATCGAGTCGAGCTTCACGGGCGCGCGGGCCGTGCATGTGACCGACATCGACCGCGACGGTCGGCTGGACGTCGTGGCGGTGGCGTTCGAGAGCCACGTGTCCTGGTGGCGCAACGAAGGCGGAAACCCGATCACCTGGGCACGCTACGATATCGATGATGCCTTCAACGGTGCCCACTGCGTCTGGACCGGCGACGTCGACGGCGACGGCTGGATCGACGTCATGGCCACCGCCTACTACGACAACTCGATCTCCTGGTGGCGCAATTCGGGCACGCAACCCATCACGTGGGAAGAGCACCCGCTCACGACCACGTGGCTCAACCCCATGAATCTGCGCGCCGGGGATCTCGACGGGGACGGGGACCTGGAGGTGGTGGGATCGTCCCGGCAACTGGGTGAATTCGCCTACTGGGAACTGACCTCCTTCAAGCCGGCCGGCACACTTCGCAGCTCGATCCTCGATCTGGGCGCCACGCCCGAGCTGGCCTCGATCGACTGGACCATCCAGGAGCCGGTTGGCACGCTCTTCGGGTTGCGCGTGCGTAGCTCGGATGACGCCGGTGATCTCGGCCCCTGGTCGGGAACGATTACGTCGCCCGGGACGCTCGGCATCGAGATGGGCCGCTATTTCCAGTACGAGGTGGATCTCTCCACGAGCGATGCCGCCGTCTCGCCCATCGTGAGAGAGATCCAGCTCACTTGGGAGCCCTCATCCGCGGTGCACGGAGAGCGGTTCGGGGCCGACGGCTACGGCCTCAAGGCGGTGCGATCGGTGAACGGAGCGGCCATCCAGCTCTCGATCCCCGAGTCGTGTCACGTCAACGTGAGCATCTACGACGTCGCCGGTCGCCAGCTCGTCACCGTGGCGGATCACACCCTGGCGGCGGGAGAGCACCAACTGGCGGTGCGCGGATTGGCGACAGGGATCTACCTGTGCCGGATGTCGGCGGGCGACGTGGTGCTGAGCGAGCGCATGGCGGTGCTGCATTGAGGTGACCTGGAGCTTACCGGAGCGGCCTCGGGGCGTGAGACGAGGGGGGTAGAGCCGCCGAGGACCGCTGCCGGTTGACGGAAGGGCGCCGTCGCGGGGGGTAGCCCGCGACGGCCTTTCCGTGACTCCCGTGAAACTGCCCCTCTGTGCGCACTTGGCCACAGTTGGTGGAATTCGGCCATAACGTATTATATCGTTATCCTTTACGCTTGACGTGCTCCGCGTCCGGATGGTAGAATACGGGGTAGATTCGAAGCGGATCGAACACCCACCGGCACCGTTTCTCGCTCCGGACGGTGCCGGCCTCTTTTGGGGCGCTTCTCCCCGCGCGCCCCGGGCAGCCCGTCGGGGCGTCATCGCCATGAGGGGCCGGACCCGTTGATCCGACTTCTCCACAGCATTAGAAAGCGCCACGTCACAACCGAGCGCTGAACGTGTAGACTTGCTGGCTTGGATTTCACGGAGACTTGAACAGAATCACGGGAAAGGTAGGCGCGGCCCCATGCGGGGCATTCTCGGCAAGAAACGGATGCTTCTTCCCGCCGGGGTGTTGATCGCCCTGACGGTTCACCTCATCCTGCCCGGGCTGCCGGCCCAGCAGCGCATCATGGCGGCCATCTTCGCGCTGACCGTCTTCTACTGGCTGACCGAGCCCATCCCGCCCTACGTCACCGCGCTGGTCGCCGCCTTCGGCTGTGCCACCCTCCTTGGGCCCCTGGCCCCTCGATTGCACGCGGAAGCCCTCGACTATTCCCTCTTCCTCAATGCGTTCGCCAGCCCGGTGGTTGCCCTGCTGTTCGGCGGATTCGTGATGGCGCAGATCTTCGGCAAGAACAACCTCGACATCGAGTTTGCCCGCATGGTCCTGGTTCGTTTGGGCTCCAGACCTTCGGTGGTGCTGGCGGGCATGATGGCGATCACGGCGGCGATGTCGATGTGGATGTCCAACACCGCGACCACGGCCATCATGGTGGCGGCCGTGCTCCCAATCGTCCGCAAACTGCCGCGCGATTCGAACATGGTCCGCACCCTCATGCTGGGCATCCCCTTCGCCGCCAATGTGGGCGGCATCGCCACGCCGATCGGCACGACCCCCAACGCCATCGCCATCGGCTTGCTGGCCGACAGCGGCGTGCGCATCACGTTTCTTTCGTGGATGCTGGTCAGCTTCCCGATCATGATTCTGATGCTCGCGGTGACCTTCCTGTTGCTGCGTCTCTTCTTCCCGATCAAGCGCCACAGCTTTACGATCGCTGTTCCCGAGCGCCCGACGGTCGCCAATCGAACGTTGGTCTACGTGGTGTTCTTCGCGACGGTGGCGCTGTGGATCACCGATCAGCTCCACGGCATTCCGGCCGCCCTGGTCGCGATGGTGCCGGTGTTGGTTTTCGCCATCGGCGGACAGCTCACCAAGCGGCAGCTCCGGGAGATCGCCTGGGACATTCTCCTGCTGATCGGCGGAGGAATCGCCCTCGGCGTCGGCATCAAGCAGACCGGTCTGGCGGACACGATTGTTGCCGCCCTGCTGCCGTCCGGCCTCAGTCAAACGGCGGTCATCCTGGTTCTGTCGACCTTGGTGGCTGCGCTGGCGACCTTCATGAGCAACACCGCTGCGAGCAACATCGTGCTGCCGCTGGCGGTGGCGGTGGCCGCGGCGGGTCCGGCGCGCCTGGCGCTGCCGATCGCATTGTGCGCCTCCTTCGGCATGGCCCTGCCCATCAGCACGCCCCCCAACGCCATCGCCTATGGGTCGGAGCTGATTGCGGCGCGCGACATGCTGCGCGTCGGCGCGTTGGTCACGCTTTGCGGCGTTGTGCTTACGCTGGTGCTTGTGGGTACACTGTTGAACGTGGTGCCGGCCCTGCGGTCCCTGGGATGACGCCCGAAGGGAGGGATGCCGATGTCGCAGATTCAGCGATCGAAGCGGGAGCACTGTCCCGAGTGCGACGCGACCCGGATGAGCAACTACGTCCTGGTCAGGCCGGGCGAGGATACCGCTGTCTTTGTCGAGTGTGCCGAATGCGGCGCCTTCGTGGCACGCTACACGCTGCGCGCCTACACGTGCGAGGATCCGTACCGGTCCTATCTACGGCAGATGCGTTCGCGGAACATGTCCTCCGGCGCGGCCACCCACGAGAAAGCCGAGACGTTCGCCGGAGAGCTGTGGGCCGGCTATCGCGACGTCAAGAAGCTGACCGGAGAGCAGGAGGAGGCCCGCAGCGTCGAAGACCTGCTCGAGGAAACCGACTGACCGCGCTTCCGCAACGCGGCCGATCGTTTCGTGGTCCGATCGAGCCCCGATGATCTAGTGGAACAGTGCCTTGATGGCGCCCCAGGTTTCCGACCGCAAGACCTGCGGCTGGGCAGGGTTCCGTGCCGCCATGCAGGGGGTGGCGAGCCGCGGAGGGGTTTCCGGCTGACCCCCGACGGTGTAGCCCCACACCGACTCGAATCCGTAACCGTGCTGAAGCCCGTAGCCGCTGATGGTCACGTCGCAACGAAAGGCGGGATGATGCGGCGCGTTGGCGAGCAGGCTTACCGTGATCGCGTTGCCCAGCCCCATGCCGGGCGGTTCGATCTCCTCGAGATATCCGAGCATCTCGGGCCGCAGCTCCGGCTGAATGGGCTGGGGAGGGCATTGGTGCGCGCCCCAGTAGTTGAGGAAGGCGTAGACGCACAAGCCCTCGATCGGCGATTGCGCGGTCTGTCGAATGCGGAAGTAGATCTCACCTTCATAGGTCGACTCGACGCGATGCAGCCAGATCGTGCCCTCGGGCAATAGCATCGGATCGTGGGAGCCCTGTATGTCGGGCCAGATGATACGCGGGTCGCTGCCCTTCTCGGGCACGGTGCGATCGTGACGAAGGTGACCGCCCTTCTCGGGCACGGTGCGATCGTGACGAAGGTGACCGCCCGCGCTCGCCGGGGTCGCGAGCGCCAGGACGCCGATTCCTAGCGCCACGACACACGCTGCTCTCGGTGTGCTTGGCATGAGGTCCCCCTTTTCGGCCACTGGGCTCTGTCCGCGTGGACGAGCGGTGCAGGCGCACGCGGACAGACTCGCCCGGCGTGGCGGGTTTCGGGGGGCGCGGGATGCTCCGGCGTGCCAGGGCTGCGGAAAGCATGCGCAAGTTCAGGCGACCGTGCCTGTAGTTCTGCTGATGAATAGGTTCGGATCGGCGACGGGAGGCGGCTCATCTGAGAAGCAGGGTCGCGCGCGGGCACAGCGCGCTCCATCGCTCACGGCCCGTGTTGTATCTCTTTCGACCTATAGGATCCTTTGACATCGGCGCGAAGAACCAGCGCGAGTGCGGGTTCAGCGAGAGGATCCCCCGATCCTACCGGGGCGGACAGTCACGGCCCCACCCGCCGGAGGCAAACACCACGAAGTCGTCCACGGCGGTCGCCCCGCTGCCGGTCAGGTCGGTGCATCCACTGCTGCCCGCCATGAAGCGCACGCCGAAGTAGGAGAAGTCGCAGAGCGTCACCTGGCAGTCGCCGCCCGTGGCACAGTAGTCGGGGCTGACGAACATGTCCAACGCGCGCACCGGGATACCCTCCGCGCGCACGATGACCGCGTCGTAACTCTCACAGCATCCGCCGACGCCGATGTTGAGCTCGAGACGGCCCTGCCCGTCGGTGTAGCCCGCAAGCTGGGCATCGCCGCAAAGACACAATGCGTCGCAGGCGCTGCCGAAGAGGATCTCCACATACGCGTCTGCGAGCGGCTGGCCGTTGTAGAGCACGGTGATTGAGAGGTCCGCGTACGGCGTGGGGTCGTATGCGCTGCCCACGTGCGAGGGCGAGCCGACCAGACGTGGATAGGACATCAGGTCGGGAGGAATCAGCTCGCATTCGATCACCGGCGGAGGGTCTTGGGGCCGGGCAAGGGGGACCGAGCCAGGCATCAGGCCCAGGAGCGCCAGCAGGCACGTCCGCAGGGTCGGCAACGGGCCGGGGGCAATGCAGGATGCGCGCATGGCCACCTCCTCGGGAAGACACGTGACGAGGGCCTATCGCAGCGGATCTTCAGCGCCGTGAGCGCCTCAAGGATGATGCCACGATGCGCCCCTGCAAGGCAATGCTTGCCGGGCGGATCAGATCTCGAACCAGTGTGTCATCTTGATCATGAACACGTTTTCGGACTCCGCGTCGAACAGTGCGCGCGTGTCGCGCCCCACCTCGAAATCACCCGGATGATCGTAGTTGGTGCGCCCCTGACTCCAGACGGCGTAGAAGGTGGAGCCGGGTCGATACTCCCATCGCAAGATCATGTTGATCTTCAGCGACTTGAAGTTGAAGTCGGGATTGGAGAGCGAGAAGCTCTCGGCCTGGCCGGGGCCGTCCGGATCGATCGCGTACTCGCCTGCTTCATCGTCGAGCACGATGGTCGACTGCAGGTCGCGGCCGTAATGGTTGAAGCTGCCGCTGCCGGGGGCGTCCAGCTCCTTCAGATCGGTATACTCACCGGCCGCCAAGAGCGGCTGGATGTAGGTCTGGAGCGTCAGCTTGGGCGTCAATGTCCAGTCGATGCGCGTGGTCAGGGCGAAGCGGCGGTAGTCGAGCGTGCCGAAGATGTAACGCGTCCCGTCCGTGGCCGTCATGGCGGGATCGTCCACGTTGCTGACCCACTGCCAGGTATCGAAGGTCCAGGAGAGCTCCGGGTTGACGCTCACCTCCAGGGAGCTGAGCGGGTTGGCGCGCAGGAAGATCTCTCCGTGGGCGTTGCGCGAGCCATCCTCGGCCCTGCGCATGCCGCCACCCATCATGCCGTACAGACTGCGCCGCCCGTCGCTGTCGACATAGAGCTCGGCCTCGTACCCGGCCGGCACGCGCATGGCCGGCCCCCCGCGGGTGAACCAGAGACCGTCGTATTCCGGATTCCAGAAGGCGCTCCCCCAGATGGCCCACCAGTTGTTGAGCGTGGCGCTGTAGAACAGGCCGCTCCCCACGGCGTCCGGGTTGCCCTGATAGTCCCACAGTCGGTACACCGCCGCATCCACCGCGGCCGTGCGGAAGACCTTGCCGGGATCGAGCCAGTGCCAGCCCATGGCCAGGTGCGTGTTGAGCTTGTCGCTGCGGGACTGAAACCCCAGATCGCCGATCTCGTAGCCCGGCGAGGCCACGCCCACGGAGCTGTTCAAGCGGAACCGCCCCGATTGCTTGTTCAACATGGCCCGCCCGATCCAGCCGTTCAAGTGCGTGCGCTCGGGGTCGTAGTCCACGTGGGTGGCTTCCGGCCGCTGGAAGTAGTGGCGGTAGGAGCGCTGGATGGCGTCGATCGCCTGCGCGTCGCCCGCCACGTGACTCCCGCTGATGTAGCCACGCAGGGCCCAGACCGCATCGTCGTCCAGCATGGTCCAGCCGTCGATGCCCCCGCTTAGAGCCGTGCGCGTCAGCTCGTCTTTGCTCCGGGCATCGGGCAGATCTCGCAGGACGCTGGTCATCATGATGCCCAGGCCCCGGTTGCCGTTGTCGCTCATCCGCTTCAGGCGCGCCGCGGTGTAGTTGGCGAGCGGTTCGACCACCTGCTGCTCGCGGCGGCCGGTCAGGTCCAGATCGGCCCGCTCTTCGGCGGTCACGGCGCTCAGGATTCCGAGCGTTGTGGCGCCGATCTTTCCGCTGAGCTTGCCCGCGCCGAGGATGGTGGTCGTGGCGGGCACCTCGGCGTAGTCGTGGCTGCCCAACGATAGCGTGGGGCCCCGCCCGACCCGGCGCGAGTAGAAGAGCTGCGGATCCATCCAGTTGAAGTTCCAGTTGCTGCTGGTTCCCTCGTTCCCGAAGCTGAAGGTGTTGGCGTCCTTGACGAAGAAGGGGCGCCGCTCGGGGAAGAAGGTCTCGAAGTCGGACAGGTTCACCACCGCCGGGTCGACCTCGACCTGGCCGAAGTCCGGGTTGATCGTCGCGTTGAGCATCAGGTTGCTCGACAGGCACCACTTGAGATCGGCGCCGACGTTGCCCTCGAATTCGGAGCCGTCGTTGAAGGGATCGCCCGGATCGGCCTTCACGTACTCGCCCTTGCCGGCGCCGTAGGCCAGGACCTCCAGGGGCCGCCCGGGCTTGATGCCGCAGATGCCCACCAGGTCGGGGAAACGGCGGATGTAGCCCGATTCCCCCCGGGGCAGGTGGATCACATCATCGCGCTCCCGAAAGCGGCGTGTCCGGCGACTCAGGTTGATGCCCCACGTCTGCTCCTCGCGGTCCGGGAAATTGAGCTGCGAGAACGGAATGCGGATCTCGGCCGCCCACCCCTGGTCGTCGATGCGGACGCCGTAGTCCCAGACACCGTCCCACGACATGTCGTCCCAGCCATCGTTGTAGAGGACCCCGTCGCGCTGCACGCCGGCCGGACTGAGCGAGAAGGTGAACCCGTTGCGGTCATCGTTGAAGGTGTCGAGGTTGAGGAAGAGCCAATCGGAGTTGGGATAGCTGTCGCGCCGGCCCGTGTTGCGCATGATCGAATCGGGGGCCGCGTCGTGCATCCGGGCCGCCACGTAGATGGCCTCTTCATCGTAGGCGACCCACCAGTCGGTCGGGTTGCGGGGCGCGACGCCGTTGTCGGGCTCGTTCTGCACCAGCGGCGCCGCCGAGGGCCGCTGCCAGACCGTCTCGTCCAGAACGCCGTCCAGACGGATGGCGGATGAAAGACGAACGGCCTCGATCCGGCGAATCACCCGGTCATGCTCTCCGACCGAGGAGTCGCTCTCGGAGGTCGAGGCCAAGCCACCGGGAGCCATGGACAGGAGCGCGCAGCCCAGAGCCAGCGCGGCGCACGGAGAGAAGCGCCGCGTTCGCATGATGGTCGCCGTGGGGTGAGATGCAGAAACTTCAGGGCGCGCCAACAGATAGGCCTCTGTACTCGGGGCCGGAGCAGACGACATGGGATCCTCCCCACTGGAATCTGTCGTGATGATGAACACGGTCTCACTCGGGGGGCGTCGGGATGTACGGAGGACGGGCGGTGGGGGATGCACATTCTGCCCGGGGAGTCGGATACGGATGGCCGCCCGGGGACGGTCAGACGCGGCGGTAGACGGCGATGCTGGCCGGCGAGGCGTCGGCGTCGAAAGGAGCTTCGCGGAAGTCGCCGAACCGGGCCTCCGGGTGGAGTCCGTGTTCATGGTGCAACGCGTCGCGGGTCGTTGCGGCCAGGGGATAGAGGATGGTCTCGCCCTCGAAGACCATCCCGCGCTCCGAGGCCAGGCGCGTCAGGAAACGCACGCGATCGGTGGTCACGTCGCGGTACTCACGCCGAAACACCAGTCCGCTGGACGGAAGCCGCCGCTCAGGGAAGCTCGTCTCACCCGCTTCCAGAATGCGATCCCAATTGACGGTCTGAACGATCCAGGTGCCGCCCGGTCTCAGCACGACGGTCAGCACGGAGAGGAAGCGGGACCGCTGGCCCGGACCTAGGTGAGAGAAGACGTTGCCGATGCAGAAGGCGGCGTCGAACGAGCCGCCGAGCTCGCCGATGGCGGTCATGTCCATTGTCAAGAAGACCGCCGCTGGATATGTCCGGCGGGCCTGAACGATCATCTCCGGATCCAGGTCGATGCCGGTCGCCTCGAACCCCTCCTCGGCGAGCTTGCCGCAATAATGCCCCGTGCCGCAGCCCACATCCAGCACCCGCCGGGCCCCGATCGGCAGATGCCGT
This sequence comes from uncultured bacterium, assembly GCA_964585945.1. GTDB lineage: Bacteria > Eisenbacteria > RBG-16-71-46 > CAIMUX01 > WJJG01 > CAZDKK01. The sequence continues at coordinate 66,632 of CAZPGB010000024.1, forward strand.
TTCAGGAAGGCGTACGTTTCCCCCCGGAAGGGGAAGACCTCCTCGTAGTGCTCGGCGAAGTCCGAATAGAAGGACACGTCTGCCTCCTGGGTTCCGGCGGCCCAAAGACTGGGAGACCTGGACCAGCCTCCGCTGCAATCGGATCCGCGAGAGTACGTTACGATGCTCGTGCCGCAGGCGCACTCAGGAATCGGGTTGGACTGTTGGACTGGAGATTCGTCCTTGACAAGGCACCCCCGAGCACCGAATAATAGATGTATAGGAATATTTCTATGAAAGGTGCGCTGGCATGTGCGGCTCCGATCGAGACGACCAATGCTGCCAGGTCCTGCAGGCCATCGCGGACCGGCACCGGCTGAAGATCCTGAAGCTCCTTCAGGGCGGGGAATTGTGCGTTTCTGACATCTGTGCGCACTTCGAGATGTCTCAGCCCTCGGTCTCGCATCACCTCGACGTGCTCAAGCGGGCGGGCGTCGTCACCAGCGAGAAGCGGGGCCGCGAAGTCTACTACCGCTTTGCCGGCGACCGCATCGTGGAATGCTGCGGGGCGCAGTTCAGGCTGCTGAAGATCCTTCTGGATCATCAACCGGAGGAATAGCGCGCGAAAGGGGTCACAACCCTTCTTCTTGGCGTCGACGCATAGACATATATGCATAGTTCTATCACTAACGAAAGGAGGCCAACCATGACCGATCAGAAGGCCCGTTGCTGTTGCTGCGGCGACTATGCGGTGCGCATCCGGCCGACGTCGGGAGGCATTCAGATCTGCGTCCAGACGCAGAAGAAAGCCGACGCCGATGAGCACGGCGATCAGGAATGCTGCCCGGACCGCGGTCGCGACGAGTCACGGGAGAAGTCGTCGCAGTAGAGCTGCGGCGTCTTGTCAGCCAGCGCGGGCGCCCCGCGAGGCGAGACGTCGCCTCCGGCGGGGCGCCCGCCGCTGTCCGGCGGTTTTATTCGGGGGGCGCATCCGGTACGCTATGCGGACGATGCGTGATCTTCGTCTCGCACAGGTGGAGATGCAATCCGGGAGTCGCCATGAAGACAGCCGAGTCCGTCAGCCGTCAGATCGCCTGCGCCTTGGCGATGGTCCGTGAAACCGTGGCCGGCATTCCGCCCGAGGAGTGGCGGCGCGGGGACGTGGAGTTTCTCGTGCCGGCCCGCCTCGCCTATCACTTGACGGAGACAGTCGCCTTCTACATCTGCCGCGATCCGAAGGCATTCTCGTGGGGCCAAACCCTGGGTGGCGGCGACTGTCTGGAGATGGACCCTTCCCGCCTGCCTGCTCAGGAGGAGATGCTGGCCTACTTGAAGAAGGTCGAGGCGTCGATCACCGCATGGCTCGGCGAGATGAAGGACGACGTCTTGACGAAACCGGACGGCTTCCACTACTGGCCCGAAAGCAGTCCGCTCGACCGCGCCCTCTATGTGATGCGCCACATCCACCATCACCTGGGTGAGCTCTTCGGCGAGATGCACCGGCGAGGACTCGAGCGTCCCTCCTGGCGCTGAGGGTGCGACACGGCGGGAGCATCCACGATCCTCCCGCCGCGTGTGAAGGACGACCTTGATCGTCAGGGCTAGTTCGTCACCACCATCCGGCGCGTGATCCTCTTCTCCGGCGTCTCCAGCCGATAGAAGTAGATTCCGGCCCCGGCCCGCGCGCCGCCTTCGGTGGTCCGATCCCACGCCAAGGTGTGCTCACCGGCGGGCATCGGTCCCGCGCTCAGCAGCTCGAAGACGCCGGGATCGAAGGCCACCTGGAAACGGGCCCCCTGCACGGCGCGCGTCTCGTCCTTCAGCAGCACGCGCACCGTGATCTCCTCATGGGCTGCACCGGCTGGCTCGACCACGAGCGAGAGCGACGCGGTCGCGATTCGACCGCTGAGCGGCACGCCGAAGAGCGCAGACGTCACGTCGGTGGGCGTGACCACGCCGTAGTTCATCGCGAAGATCATCAGATCATCGAAGTCGATGAACCCGTCCGGCTCAGGAATGCCCGACCCGCCGCTGTTGTCGGTGGGGCCCACCTCGCAGTGCGGGTCCCAAGTGGGATCGCCCGGCTCCATCCCGTAGGTGGCGCCCAGGGCGCTGATGTCGATTGTCGAAACCTCGCCGTCGCCGATGCTCGGCAGGCTGCGCGGGGCCACGTCGCCCAACCAGTAGTTGGTGGCCCGGTCCCGTGCACTGACCGCCGGCAGGCAGTAGTTGTAGGCCGCGTCGAAGACGAAGGCCTGGTAGTAGTAGATGTCCCGGTCGATGCCGGTCGCATCGATGTCGGTGGCCGGGTTGGGCTGCACGATCACGCCGTTCTTGTTCACGATCATCCGGTTGCTCGTGATCGATGCCTGGTCGTTGCCCTTGTGCAACACCCCAGCGTAGCCATCGATGATGTTGTCCGCGACCGACACATTGCTCGCCCAGACTCTGAAGACGCTCTCATCGGCCCAGTAGGACGTTGGACTGCCCTTCACGGTAAGACCGGAGACGGTGTCGTCGGAGCCGCTGGAACCGATCTCGATCGCAACGTTCGGGTTGATGGGCGACAAGCCGGTAATGTCGACGATCGCCTCGGCGGCCGGATTGGTTCGCGCGCCGGCCGGCGTGGGATCCACGCCGGCCTGGGGACCGAGCAGATCGAGCGTCTTGTTGATCGTCAGGCGCTCCTCGTAGAGGCCCGCCGCCACCTGGATCACGTCTCCAGGGCTGGCCGCATCGATCGCCGCCTGGATGCTCATGCCCGCCCCGACCAGCAGGTCGCCGGTCGCGATCTCGATGATGTAGGAGTCCTGCTCGTAGCCGGTGAACGCGAGCGCGAAGGCGATCGCGTCGGCCGCGGTGTCCTGGAAGAAGTAGAAGCCCGGACCCTCGGGACGGTGGGTCTCGTTGCGCACGATGTACTCGTATCCGTCGACGGTGATGTTGGTGTTGACATAGCCGAACTCGTCCTGGGAGAAGACATTGCCTTCGCCGACGCTGAGCGTGTTGCAGTCGATGTAGACATCGTCGCTGCCCCGATTCAGGTACTGTGAGCAGTAGATGGCGATGCTGCCCCAGGCGTTGTCGCTGGTGGTGATGTAGTCCATGTCCACGTCGACGCAGCCGGTGACCTGCAGGCCGTTGCCGCCGTAGGCGTCGCGGGACGTCAGGTGCGACAGCACGACGTGATTGTAGCCGTGGGTGTCGAAGCCGGTGCGCCGGTGGTTTCCGGAGATCGTCATGTGACGCAGCGTGAGGTTGTCGAACCCGTCGGGCGGATTCGACGTGCCCGAGGCGTGGATGGGATAGTTCTGATCGGGCGGCGCGATGGAGAAGTACTCCATCGTGACATCGTCGGCCCCGACGTTGAAGGCGTACCCGGTACAGGTGGAGAAGTCGATCACCACACCCGACTCGCTCTCGCCGGTCAGGGTGAGCGGCTGGTTGATGTAGAGCGTGGTCGTCTCGATGTAGGTGCCGTCGGCGATCGAGATCTGATCGCCGGATGCAGCCGCCGCCATGGCGTTGCGCAGGTGGGTGTAGTGATCGGTCCCCAGCGTGTAGCCGCCGCGCGTGTCGGAGACCTCGGCGTACCAGATGTTGGCCGCCTGCTCTCCTACGGGTCGACCGAGAACCAAGGTCACATATAGGAACGAATGCACCGTCCTCGGACGCAAGAAGTATCGCAGCCGCAAGGCACTGCGTCAAGGTGCCACCAAGAAGCACCTGCATCACGGACGCACCGCGCAGCCGACCGGAGGTGACCGCATGTCGCATTTGTGTACGCCTGTTTCCGGGTGAGGTAGACGCAGGCCCGGGCGTCTCCAGACGGATGTTCACTGGTACGGATCCGAAGATATGCGAACTGACGCACATATGCGCACCCGGATCCTTGGGGGCATCCTGCCCCTACTGGCCATCGCGATGCTCATGGCCGCGCCCGCCCAGGCCGAGACCGTCTTCGTCGCCGAGCTCAACGGCTCGCAGGAGGTGCCGCCGAACAGTTCAGAAGCCAGCGGCAACGGGGTCTTCGTGCTCAACGATGCACAGACGGAGTTGAGCTTCAGCATCGAGTACACCGGCCTGGAGGCGCCCGAGACGGGCGCGCACTTCCACAATGCGGCCCCGGGCCAGAATGGTCCGGCGGTCTTCACGTTGCCACCGGGCTCTCCCAAGAACGGCGTATGGGAGATTCCTTCCGAGATGGTGGAGGAGCTCCTTGCGGGCCGGATCTACGTGAACATCCATACCGAGCTCTATCCAGGCGGCGAGATCCGCGGCGATCTCCACATGGAGGATCCCACCCCGACGCGGGACTCGTCCTGGGGCCAGTTGCGCAAGATGTTCGGCGCCGAGTAGCGGGCCGGCGGTCTCCCGAAGCGAGGGAATCGACCGCCAACGTCCAACGATCCACCTCGGGGCCCGGGAACGTCCTCCCGGGCCCCGATTGCGTTCTGCGCACGGCGCCCCAACCCCGGAGCTCCACCGCTGCTTCCCCTTTCCCCGGTTGTAGTTCACGGGCCACGGTGCTACACCACGACTGCGCACATGACCGGGATTGTGGAGGAGACCAGCGATGCTCAGGGTCGCGCCCGGCGAGCCAGACCGGGAGTCATCGGCGGCGACGCTCGCGAGCCGCGACCACCGGGCGAGCCGTATTCCCGTCGCGTGCAGAGGGCCGGCAGCTCTTCTCATCGTGCTGACCGCCCTCATCGCTCCCGCGCAAACCGCATCCCTGAACAGCCCGCTTCCGGAGGCGGGCCCGCAGGCCGAGCCTGCTCTCGCCTCGCCGCGCGTGGGGCTCGTGCTGGGCGGCGGCGGCGCCCGGGGGTTTGCGCACATCGGCACCCTTCAGATGATCGACTCGCTCGGCATCCGGGTCGACTGCATCGTCGGCACGAGCATGGGCGGCATCCTGGGCGGACTCTATGCCACCGGCAGCAGCGGACGCGACCTGGAGGATTTGGTTCGAGAGACCCGGTGGGCCGGGCTGCTCTCCGACGCGCCGCCGCGCCGCCTGATGCCCTATCCGCGTCGGCGCCATTCGGGGCGCTACCCGCTCGAGCTGGGATTGGCCGAGCGGCATCTCGTCACCCCCAGCGGCATTCTCCATGGTCAGAACATCTCGCTGCTCTTCGCCGAGCTGACGTTTCCCTATGGGGCCGTGCGCGATTTCGATTGCCTGCCCATTCCCTACCGTTGCGTGGCGCTCGATATCGTCACCGGGGAGGAGCTGGCCCTGGCGGGTGGCTCTCTCCCGCGGGCCATGCGGGCCACGATGGCGGCGCCGATGCTCTTCACGCCGGTCGCGTGGGGCGATCGCCTCCTTGTGGATGGCGGTGTGGTCAACAATCTGCCGGTGGACGTGGCGCGGGGGCTGGGCGCGGACATCGTCATCGCCGTCGATGTGAGCGCGGCCAGACGGCGTGAAGAGTTGACCTCGGCGCTCGAAGTCCTGGGCCAGTGCATCATGGTGACCGACGTGAAGCAGCGGGAGCGGAACCGTCAAGACGCCGACATCCTGATCAGTCCTGATCTGGCGGGCTTCACCCTGGGCGACTTCGACGCTCACCGCGTCGACGCGATCCTGGACCGAGGCCTGCGCGCGGCCCGCGAGGCGGTTCCGCAACTCACCGTGCTGCGCGCTCTGCAGATTGAGGGGGAGAAGACGAACGTCGCACCGCAAGCCGCGGCGTCCCCTCTTCCGGCGCCGCGTTTGCGAAACGTGGTGGTGGCGGGCACGGAGCACCTGTCGTCGGTGTTCGTGCGTCACCGGCTCGCGTTGACGCCCGGTGAGCAGCTGACCCCCGAGCTGATGGCGGACCGGATTCGGCGCCTCTACGCACTGGGGTACTTCGCCCAGGTGACCTACGAGCTCTTGCCGGCAGGCGGAAACGAAGTCGACGTGCGCATTCGCGTGGAAGAACTGCCGTGTCAACGGCTGCTCGTGGGTCTGCGCTACGACACCATGCACAAGTTCGTGGCGGCTGTGGGGGTCCAGGTCATGAACCGGGGTTTCTCGGGCTTGCGCCTCGAAGGCGAGCTCCAGTTCATCGGACTGACGCGCCTGGGGGGGCGCGCCTCGTACCCGTCGCGCTCGCTGGACTTCCCCGTCTACCCGTTTCTCGATGTGGTCCATGAGAACGTCCCGACCGATCTATTCGACCCCTACGGCGACCGGGTGGCCTCCTACAAGAACCGCTCGACGTGGGCGGCGGCCGGATTGGGCATCACACCGTGGCGCTGGTGCCATCTGGAAGTGGCCTGGCAGCACGAATTCTTGAACATGGACGCGCGGCTGAAGTACGACGACGAGATCCCTTCGCTGGAAACCGAGGAGGAACTACGGCAACTGCGCGCTTCCCTGGACATCGATACCCGCGATGACGTCTACCTCCCGCGCACGGGGACGCATATCTGGGGTCTCTACGAGCGCAGCGACCGCGGATACGGATCGGCGGTCGACTACGAGCTCTACGGCGTCTCCGGCGACCGGTTCTGGAGCCTTGCCGACCGTCAAGTCTTGGGCGTGCGCGCATTCTGGAGCCACGGGACCGACGTGCCGGTCTACAAGTTCTTCGACCAGAGCGGACCGCTGCGCTTCGTGGGGCTCAAGTACGGACAGATGCAGGGCCACCGGCTGGCGATTCTCCGATGCGAGTACCGCTATCAACACCGCGAATTCCTGCATTTCAAGCTGATCGCGAACACCGCGCCGCGATTCCGCTACCATCTCGGCGGCCGTGAGCATCGCAGCATCGAGGCCTGGGGGTGGGGCATCGGGGCGGTTGTGGACACGCCGGCGGGACCCTTGGAATTGATCGTCAGCCAGGGTCGTCTGGTGTTTCCCGAGCACCGGGAGTGGGAAACCAGGGCCGACGTCGTCTTCGGCGCCCGCTTCTAGGGAGTGGCCCGCGGCTGAAGCGCGTCTCTTTCCCCGCGGTCCTGCGCCGGTGTGCCATCGCATCGGCGCAGCAGGCCCAGCAGGTGGGGCGCGGCCACGAATGCGATCACCAGGCCGGGGATGAACCGGAAGAAGCCCCGCTTGAAGGTGTGCTCCATGGTCCAGAGGGGATTGAGCACCGGATCCCACATGTAGAAGAAGGGCATGTAGAAGACGAAGCCGAGGAGCAGCAAGAGCAGAAGCTGCCCCGTGATCCTCGCTCCGGAAGCCGGCCGCTGCGCGTTGTCGAACACGGCGGGGCTTTTCCACCAACGCCCGGCCGCCCACAGCAGAACCGTGATGGGGATGATCCAGACGAACTCCCCGAACGCGCCGCGGGTGGCGATGATCGTGCCCGCCAGACGCAGCACCTCCAGCATACGGGCAACGTCGATGTCCAGGGTCGGACGGAAGTGGGCCCCGGGATCGTATCCGAGCAGGTTCTTGACGAACAGGACGTTCCAGAACAGGAAGAACAGGGCCGACGGAACCGCGATCCACAGGGCGCGCCAACGGCGCCGCCCTCCCAGCAACAGGCCGCCGCAGGCCAGCGCGGCCGCGAACAGGACGTTCTCGGTTCGCGCGGTCGTGGCGGCCAGGATGAAGAGCGAGGGCGCGGCAATGCCGCCGCGACCGTGGAGCCAGGCGAGCAGGGTCAGAAGAGCCATCGTGGTGTAGACCATGCTGGGCAGATCGGTCTGCCCCACGGTCAGGTGAAACGCCAGCTCGGAGGGCAGGAGGACCACGAACGACGCCAGCCCGGCGGCCGTGGGAGAGCCGGTCCAGCGTCGCACCCACGACCAGAAGCCCAGCAAGAAGCCGGCGGCCAGCAGAGGAACCCAGAGCCGGGGGATCGTCGGATGAAAGAGATACCAGAAGCCCTGGTTGCACGACGTGAAGGGGGGGTAGACGCACTGTGGGTCGAACTTGATGTGGGTGAAGAGGGTGGAGCGCAACGCGCCCTCGTAGGCCATGACCTTGCCCACCGCGTCGTAGCCGACGAGCGCGTCGTACGCGCGGGGCACGAACAATCCGACCTGAACCAGGCTGAAGAGCACGAGGCCGGCGGCGCCGAGCGCCAGGACCCGAGCCGCGGGGGACCGGGTCCAGTCCGAGCGCTGCCCGCGCCAGAAGCGTGAGGTGCCCAAAGACCTGGTCCATTCGATCGTGCGCGACCAGCCGCTTCGATCGACGACCGCGCCGGCCGCGGCGATCACGACGGCCGTCAAGGCCAAGGTGAGCCGCTCGATCGGCACGCCGATCAAGTCGAATCCGACGCAGATCCACGGCATTGACGCCATCGGCAGCAGCAGACGCAAGGCGGCCGCCGCCACCGCGTCGCGCGCCGACATCAGCCTGGCGCGCACGCAGAGCCGGAGCAGTCCGTCACCGAGCAGCAACAGGACGACGATGCCCGCGAACCACCCGGCGCCGCCGGTCTGCGCTTCTGCCGGGGGCGTTACCATGGCACCTCCCGGTCGGCAGGCCAGGGGTAGAGCCCCACGCGGTTCTGCTCGGTGTGCGGCGCCTCCGGGTCGACCCAATCCAGGCCCCAGTGTTCCCAGACCAGCAGGTGGTCGATCCGGTCGCGGAAGGGGGAGGGCTGATCGAAGTGCACCGGCACGCGCGGGTAGATGAAGCTGTAGGTCGACGTCGGACTGGCCAACAGCGGGATCTCGTTGTTGCGCATCCGGCGCACGAACGCAACCGGCGGGACGAGCACAACCGCATCCTCGGGAAGGAAGCGCATGTAGAGCAACACGGGGTAGGTGTCGTCGTAGAGACGCACCAGGCGATCCGCGCGGGGGACGCCGCGCGTGCGCACCAGGGCCTGCCAGGTTCGCGAGGCGAACTTCGGGTAGGTGCGACCCCAGTCGGTCACCGCACAGAAGAGAACGACCAGCGCGAGGAGCACGAGGGACGCCGGCCACGCACGCGACCGGCGAACCGGACCGCGCTCCTTGGACCTGGGCTTCGGCGGCGTTCTCTTCGGCCGGGCCACGTCTTCTCCTCGGGTCAGCGGATCACGTCCCGGGATCATAGCCGGGGTCCAGCCGATCGTCCAGGCGCGGCCGCGCACGCGGGCGGCCGCCCTGAAGACTCAGACGGTCAGATTGTGAAGATACTACCGCACCAAAATCACACGACCCGTGGTCCGCCCGGCGGGCCCGTGCTCGAGGCTCAGGTGGTACACGCCCGACGGCAGCGGACGTCCGCGCTCGTCGGCCCCGTCCCACGTGGCGCGGAACGGGCCGCCGGTCTCCGCAGTCAGCGGCAGCGAGCGAACGCGACGCCCCGTGACGTCGCGGACCTCGAGCACGGCGCCGCGCATCGGCTGCGGCCCGCTGAGGCTCACCCGCGTCGTGCCGCGGAACGGATTCGGGTGACTCGCGAGACGGGGCTGACTCGCGGGGCCGCCGGTCGGCGCGACGCCGGTCGGATCCGCGCCCAGAGTCCCGTCGGCGTTCACGTTCTGGCCGTAGGTGTCCGCGAAGTCCTGTCGATCGTCTTCCCACGTGACGATGCCCATCTCCGCGGCGCCCCGGATGACCGACAGACGACCCTTGCCGCTCGGGTAGGATGCGAGGGTCACGATCGGCTCGGACCAGACCTGCGCCCCCTGGTCGTCGACGCGCATCGCGCGGATCACGTCACCGGTCCCGGGGCCGCCCGGCTCCTCGATCCAGAAGCCCATGGCGCCACCGGCACACGGCAGGCTGCGCGGCATGGTCTTGTAGACGGTCGTGACCGGCAGAAACGCGATGCCGCCGTCGCCCCACAGGCGGTCGCCCGCGGCGGAGAGCCGTTGCCCGAAGATGCCCCAGCGCGTCTGGTTGTAGTTGCGCTCGTCCCAGAAGACGAACGACTCGCCGCTGGTTGGATGGTAGGCCAGCGCGGGGGCGATGTGGTGTTGGCTGGTGTTGGCCGACACCAGCACGCCGTTGTGGGGAAACTGCTCGGATCCATCCGCCAGCACCCGCTGCACGCGCGCCATGTGGAGCCCGCCCTCGTCCGCGTTCCATGTCGACAGAACGCCCCCCGCGCCGTCGGATTGGATCTGCGGCCGGAAGCCCAGCGGGACCGGTCCCTGGTCGTAGATCGCCACGGTCGCCGGCCACACCGCGGCTCCGACGGCGTCGAAGCGCATCGCCCGGATGTACCGCGGGCTGAAGTAGGAGCTGATGTCCCGCACCCACGAGAGGATCACATCCCCGTCGCTCGACGGCACGAGGTCGGGAAAGGCCGGAGACTCGCCCGGATCTCCCGCGGCGTGCAGACCGCCGTGGGCGTATTGCTCCTGGCCGCCCGGGCTGAGGCGCTGCATGAAGATGGCGCCGTCGCCGGAGAGGGGCAGCCAGGTGTAGGCGACCACGACGTCACCGCCGGCGGCGACGGTGACGGCCGGGGCGATCTCATCCCCCGCGGCGGACGAGAGGGTCACGCCGTCGGCGCCCCACAGGAAGTCCCCATCGGGGCTGATCTTGTACACCTGAAGATCCAGGTCGCCGCCGGCGCGGACGTCGGGAAAGACGAGCAAGGCGTTGTCGTCGCCGTCGACGGCCAGATCCCAACCGTAGAGGGCCGACGCCTGCGGGTGATTGCTGATCAGGAGACCATTGTGGGGCCACTGCTCCACCCCTTGCGCGTCGAGCCGCTGCAGGTAGACATCGTAGTTGCCCGAGGCCTTGTCGAACCATCCGACGTAGCAACCCCCGTCGGCGGTGGGCACGGGGATGGGAATGACCTGCTCCGAGATCCGGTCGGCGATGGGCAGGTTGACCTGAGGATCACTGGACCACTGGGCCGCCGGCGCGCCCACGACACCCAGAACGATCAGGACAGACGTCCAGACACAGTGGTGAGACATCGCGTGCCTCCTTCTCCTATCTGGGCCGGCTCTCGCGCTACTGGATGTAGCCCAGCGCGCGCAGTCGGCGCAACGTTTCCCGGTTAGGCGCCTCGCCCGCGTCGGCCGCCGCCGCCTGCTCCAATACCGCCACCAGATCGGCGAGGCGCGAGCGCAGTGCGGCCAGTGTATCGGGCATCCCCTCGGCCAGGTCGGTCATTTCGCGCGGGTCGCGCTCGACATCGAACAGCCGCCACTGGGGAGCGTCCACCGGCCCGCGGCGGATCAGCTTCCAGTTGCGCAGGCGCAAGGCGTACAAGTGGGGAGGACACTCGCACAGCGCCGGCAAATCGCGCTCGGACCCGCTCTGTGCCACCACCGCGGGAACGATGCGGCCCTGATGCCCGGGGGGCGGCTCGAATCGCAGGAGCTCCAACAGCGATCGAACGAGATCGATGAGCTCGACGGGCCGGTCCACCCGCACCGGGGCCGGCAGCCCGCCAGGCGGCCGATAGGCCATGACGCCGGCGGCCACTTCCTGGTAGATCGAGTTGCCGTGCGCCCACCCCCGATGATCCCAGAACTCCTCCCCGTGGTCGGAGAAGAGCAGCAGGTGCGCGTCCTCGAGCAATCCCCGATCGGAGAGCTCCCGCAGCAGGGACCCGAGCTGGGCGTCCATGTAGTGGATCTCACCGTCGTAGTTCGCCACCATCCCCTGCAGCTCGTCATCGTCGAGCGCGGGCGCGTCAACCAGACACTCCCAATCCCCACACCGCTCGCCGCTGCTGTAGTCCTTGAAGTCGGGGGCGATGTGCGGACCCGGGGGCGCGCCGGGCGCGACGGCCTCGCGATGCGCGGGTGGCGGCCGGTAGGGGTCGTGCGGGCTGATGAAATGCACGTAGGCGAGGAGCGGTCGATCGGGATCGCGGTCGATCCAGTCCGCCAGCGCGGGTCCCAATCTCGCGTCGGCATCGTTGATCCAGGCATCCAGCGACCCGCCGCCGCGCAGGCGATTCCAGAGCCGCTCGACGAACGTGCGCCGGTTCTGGAACCACCAGGGGGGCCAGTCCGGAAAGTAGGTCTCGAAGCCCTGGGCGAACCCGTTCTGCCGGGCCACGATCGGGTTGCTGACGAATGCCCCCGTGCGGTAGCCCCACTCCCGGAAGTACTCGGCCAGCGTGAACGCCGACTGCGGCAGCACGCAGCGCTGCTCGCCCACGACCCCATGCGAGGAAGGATGCAGGCCGGTGAACAGCGACGCCACCGACGGGATCGTCCAGATGCTCGGGGTGAGAGCGTCGGTGAACACGATCGACTCCGACAGCAGGCGGTCGAGGTTGGGGGAGGTGGGGCGCTCGTATCCAAAGAAGGAGACGTGGTCGCGTCGCAGCGTGTCGATCATGAGGATGAACACGTGGGGGCGGCGCAGGGCCTGGGCGTCGGCCCGCGTTGCGACGGGCGCCATGCGGGGGGCCGCGCTCAGGACGGTGATCGCATTGCCGGCGATCAGAACCGCCGCGAGAAGAAGGCCGGCGATGCCCGTTCGCGTCGGGCTCTGCGAGGGTACGCTCTGGCCGCTGCCGCGCGCGCGTCGCAGGCCGAGGAGTGTGACGGCCGCCGCGAGCAGAGCGCCGAGCGCCATGACTCCCAGCGTGGCCCCCTTGCCACCCGCGCTCCTGAGCGGCGGAAAGCGTTGCCACTGGTTCAGCCAGTAGGGCACGACAATCGCAAGCTCGAAGAGCAGCACGGCGCCCACGGTCAACCAGAGCAGCATGCGCGCGCCGGCGCGCCAGGCCGCAATGCGCACCAGCACCGAGAGGATCAGCCCGCAGAGCAGATGGACGTTGGCTCCGTAGAGAAGATCGAGCACGGTGGGCGCGGGTTTGCGGCCGAAACCCCAGGTCTCCGCCAGGGCTGCGATGGCGGCGGGAATGCACGCCGCCAAGAAGCTCGCGCCCCAGGCCCGCCACCAGCCTCGCTTCATCGCAACGCCTCCCCGCACCCGCGGCGATGGACCGAAGTGGGAGTCTGCTCTGCCCCTCATGCGGTCGCGCCTCGACCCGGCATTGTAGCACGACCGGAGGAGCTGACACGCTTCCGGATGTCGAGGCGTGGCACGTCAGGACGGGTTAACTGTCGTAAGCTCACCGCAACATGTACCAATAGATAGCATTGCGCGGTTGATGTCCACGCCGACGCCCGGTCGCGACCGTCGCCGGGCTCCGCGGAGGCGACCTCTTCGCCTCGAAGGCCGGGGCTTGACCACGCGGCCGTCGAGGAGCACAATTGCGATGTGAAATGGGGGTGCAGGAGGTGGCACCCGACCGTGCGCGGCCCCAGCTCTGGTCAACACAACGCGCATTTGCACGCGGGCCCGCGGGTCGTATTGTTCCCAGGGCCTCGAACCAAACCATCGCGTGTCGCACCCCCCGGCGGACAGGCGGTGACAGCGCGACCGACGATTGGTCCATGGGCTCCGCCCGTTCGATCCTCGCCGATTCCTCCAGGTACCGATCCGGGTCGCCCCGGAGCACAGAGCCAGCAACCCGACACGGCATCGTTCGGCGGCGTCCCCACTGCGCGGTGTGCATCGCAGGATGCGATACGATCAGAGGAGGCATCGTCATGCAGTCAAGAACGAATGGGAATCGCGGACCCAAGGGGGCGGTGACGGCATGCTTGACCGTCGCCCTCCTGCTCCTGACCGGCCCCGTGGTGCGCGCGGATTACGTCTCCGGCTTCGAAGGGCTCGTCGGCTCCTGGAGCGGGGAGCCCCTGACGGGACAGGATGGCTACTACCTGCCGCCGGGCACCGAAAGTGTGGACTTCCTGGTCTACACCTACCTGGACAACCAGCTCATGCTGCCCGAGAACCCCACCGGCGGACTGCAGTTCATCGGCGGCACCGGGCCGGCCGGCAACGTCTACGCCCGTGCCCAGCGGGACATGTCCTTTGCCGGCGATCCGGTCTGGAACCTGGCGTACGACTTCGCGGCGGCCTATCTGGGCTCGCCCCCCTCCGCCAACAACATCGGCAGCTTCTCGCTGCGCAACGAGGGGGCTGCCGTGACCCACTACATCCATCTGATGGCGTGGGTCGACCCGGCCACGCCGACCAATTTCACTGCCTTCTTCATGGGCTATGATGCGGCCGGCAATCAACACGCCCAACCCGGCGTGAGCCCGGGGCCCGCCTGGGAGAACCTGGACCTCAACCACTGGTACCGGGCGTGGGCCAAGATCGATCTCGATCTCAACATGTTCCTGGAAGTCGGGATCATCGACCTGGATACGGGCGTAGAAGAGGTGTTCTACCCGACGGATTGGTATCTGGCCGGCGGCGCGGGCGGCGCATCCGCCATGCCGGAGAGCTTCCGCTTCTTCGCCGGCGGCAGCGTGGCCGGCAACGTGCTGGCCTTCGACAACATCGAGATCGTCAACCTTCCGCCGGTTCCGGTCATTCCGACGAGCTGGGGCCAGATCAAGACGCTTTTCCGGTAGCGAAGCGAGACATCAGGGATGATGACCGTGCCGGGGGCCGCGAGCGGCCTCCGGCACCTTCGCATGTTCCCGGTGTGCAAGATCCCCGGTCGGCGTTTGCGCTGAGCCGGGGATCTTGCTGCACGTCTGGGGAGAGTCACCGTCGGCCGTTGCGGTGCCCGGTGTCCAGTGCTACTTCGCGCGCTCCACCGTAACCGGAACGGGCGTGCACACCGTGTTGCAGACCGGGGAGTGGGCCTGCGTGAAAGCCATCAGGTCGTCCACTTCCTCGTCCGAGCAGTCGGCCTGCACGTTCATCTTGATGCGGATGTTCTTGTAGCTGGCCGGCACCGTCTCGTCCAATGCCAGCAACCCCTGCAGGTCCATGTCCCCGTCGAGCTCGGTCGACATCTCCCGGATGGTGATGCCGCGTGCCGTAGCGTGAAGGATGAAGGTCGTGGTGACGCAGCCGGCGAGCGCGTGGAGCAGGAACTCGACCGGATTGGCGCCCTCGTTCGCTCCCAGCGGCACCGGGGGCTCCCCGTTCGTGAAGACGAAGGGAGCGGTGCGGGAGTCGTCCTCGCGGCCGGCGCCGTAGAACTCCTTGATGGTCGAGCGGTTCTCGCCGCCCTGGATCCACTTGTTCCGCGCCCGGAACTGGAACTGCGCCAGGGCGGGATCGGCCTTCAGGGCCGCGATGGTCTGGGTCATCTGCTCGAGATCGAGACTGTTGAGCTTCTGCATCTGCATGGTCTTCATGGTCTACCTCCTTGATCCGAGCCGGTCGGCTCTCGTTGGTCTGTTTCGTTGGTCTGTTTCGTTGCGCGCCCCTGCCCGCCCTTGGTGACGCTTAGAGCAAGTGCCATGCCAGAGAGAGACGAAACGGGTTGTTGCTTGCCGCGCAGTGCATTGGGGGTTCGCGCCTCGTGGAGTCGTTGATCGTTTCGCGGGTCTGCCCCGCAAAGGTTGCGAGAGTTCGCATCTCGGTCGCGATATCTCGTCAGATTGGCCGGATGTCGCGGACCCTCAGAGGATGAGCGCTGCTGCAGTCGGAGTGCCTTTGCAACAGTCTCTCAACCAAAGAGAAAGGCTGCGTGTGAAGGAACCCGTCGAACCTGCCGTGGGTGAAATCGTGAGACGGCTTCAACCACGCTTCAACCTTGGCAACCTTGGCAACCTTGGCACCGACCGTATCGCCGGCGACCGCTGAGGCAGTGGTGTGCAGTAGACCGCGGCGCGGTCGCACTCACGGGGTCCGTCACGCGCCGGAGGAGAGCGGTGGTCGCAGGCGACGCGTTCGCGCAGTGGGGACTCGAGACCGTGAAACCTAGGACCGCACCCACAGACGCGTCCCAACTGCGTCTCGACCAGGAGTTGCTGCAGACAATCCTCGAGGGCACCGCCACGGAGATCGGTGAGGATTTCTTCGCCGCCCTGGTTCGGAACGTCGCGGCCGCGCTGGATACGCGGGGGGCGTGGGTCACCGAGTATCTGCCCGCAAGGCGCGAGCTGCGCGCGCTCGCCTTCTGGTTCGACGGTGACTATGTCGAGGGCTATCGCTACGCGATCGACGGAACACCCTGCGAACCGGTGATCGACCGGGCCGAGATGCTGCACGTGCCCGACAGAGTGGTGGAGCTCTATCCGAATGACTCCGATCTGCGTCCGCTGGGGGCGGTGAGCTACATCGGGGTTCCCCTGCAGGACGTCGATGGACGGATTCTCGGCCACCTGGCGGCCTTGGATTCGCGGGTGATGCCGGCCGAGCCGCCGGTGTTGGCGGTGTTCCGGATCTTCGCCGAGCGGGCGGCGGCTGAGCTGCGCCGCATGCGAGTGGAAGAGGCGGTTCGCGAGCGCGAGGCCCGTCTCACCGGCCTCGAGCAGGCCGCCATGGATGCGATCATCGAGTTGGATCGGGCGCTGCGGATCACGCGCATCAACCCGGCGGGAGAGCGC
Organism: uncultured bacterium; assembly: GCA_964585945.1. Taxonomy (GTDB): domain Bacteria; phylum Eisenbacteria; class RBG-16-71-46; order CAIMUX01; family WJJG01; genus CAZDKK01. The sequence goes on from CAZPGB010000024.1 coordinate 82,837, forward strand.
GTCTTGGGCGCGGCGGCCGACCGCCTCGTCGGGCGCGACGTGCGGCAGCACCTGGCCCAAAACGACCGGCGGCGACTGGAGGAACTGGTGGCGGGGCTCGAACAGCGGGCCCTCGAAAGGTCGTCGATCTGGGTCCCTCACGGACTGCAGGCGATCGACATTCGCGGCCGCTCCTTCCAGGCGGAAGCAACGTTGACCCGCTTCGATCTGCGTGACGACGCCCGCTTCAGCCTCATTCTGAGGGACGTGGACGAGAAGCTGGCGGCCATGCGGGCGATCGAAACGCTCACGCGCGAGAAGGAGTACCTGGAGCAGGAGATCGAGAATCGCCATGTCTTCGGCGATGTGATCGGCCGCAGTCCAGCCCTGGTGCGGGTGCTGCGTGACGTCGACCAGGTGGCGCCCACCGACGCCACCGTGCTGATTCAGGGGGAAACCGGCACCGGGAAGGAGCTCTTCGCCCGCGCGATCCACAGGGCCAGCGGTCGAGCGGAGCGGCCCTTCGTGAAGGTCAACTGCGCGGCTATTCCGGCCAATCTCATCGAGAGCGAGCTGTTCGGACACGAGAAGGGCGCCTTCACGGGGGCTACGCAGAAACGGGTTGGACGTTTCGAGCTGGCCGACGGCGGAACCATCTTCCTCGATGAGATCGGCGAGCTGCAGCTGGACTTGCAGGCGAAGCTGCTGCGGGTGCTTCAGGAGCGGGAGTTCGAGCCGGTGGGCAGCTCCCGTAGCCGCCGGGTCGACGTGCGCGTCGTGGCCGCGACCAATCGCGACCTGATTCGGGCCGTCGAGGCGGCTGAATTCCGCAGCGACCTCTTCTACCGCCTCAACGTGTTCCCCATCGCGTTGCCACCTCTGCGCGAGCGATCCGAGGACATCCCGCTCCTGGCGGAGTCTTTTCTGATGCGTTTCCCCGCGGGTATGGGTCGCAGCATCGCCCCGCTTTCCCCGGACGACATCGCGAGGCTGCAGAGCTACCCCTGGCCCGGCAACGTCCGTGAGCTGGAGAACGTGGTTGAGCGGGCGGTCATCACGGCCCGCAATGGGAGGATCGATCTGGGCCGCGCCCTTCCCTGCGGTCGGACCGAGGCGCCCGCCGCAGACATCGCGACGGACGACCGTGCCGAGACCGGTCGCATTCTCACGATCCGCGAGCTTCGGGATCTCGAGAAGAGCAACCTGCAGCGGGCGCTGGAGAGTTCGGGTTGGCGCGTATCGGGCCCGCGCGGGGCGGCGCACCTTCTGGGAATGAACCCGTCGACGCTGTCATCGCGCATGCGGGCGCTCGGACTCGCGCGTCCCAACGGGTCCTGACGGCTCACCGGACCGGCCGCACCGGGTAGCCGCGACAGGAGAGCCCCGCGCCATCACGCCCCAAGCGCCGGGGAGGATCCGCCCAGGATCCACCTTGGTTCACCCCTTCTCTCGGGCTAGTTCTCCACCGCCCTTCGGGCGACCCGCATCGGATGAAACAGGGTATCAT